>NZ_ARYL01000039.1 GCF_000685295.1 Hyphomonas oceanitis SCH89 | reverse complement strand
CTTCTGTCTCAAAATACCTGACGACGAACAAGTATCGGCGCAACCATCGCGATCAACGTAACCATGTAGAGGACGAGCGTCGTCCATTTCTTGCCAAACGATTTGGATAGCGGCAGCACAATGACAAAGGAGAGTATTACGCCGACAAGGTTACCCGCAGTCAGCGTGGCGATATTATTCGCGGAAAGGCCCCAGAAGTACGTCTGGATATAAACACCCAGCGCCGCGTAAAGACCTCCCGACATGGCGCCAAGCATGCTCGAGAACAGGATGGGTGCATTGACCCTGTGAAACAGCGTGGAGAACATTTCCTTCGCCACGGCCAGCGCACCTCTCCGTGGGGGCGGAGGGGAATGGACCAGCGACGAAACACGGCTATGTGTCCCTATGCTGGATATGAATATCGCCAGCGCCATTAAGGGCGCCGCAATCCACGCGTACTTGATATAACCAACCTTATCGAGCAGCCCTCCCGGCGCAGCAGGGTCGTTCGCGAATATGAACGCGAATACAGAGATGCCCATAAGAATGCCGCCGACCACGCCAAAGAAAAAGCGATAGGCGACAAGCTCCGTCCGCTCGTCATAGTCCTGCGTGAACTCCGCAAGCAGAGCGGTGGACGGGACCTCATAGACGCCGATGGCTATGCGGGTCAGGCTTGTCATTACCAATAGATAACTGAACAGCAGGGCATGCGACTCCACTGCCGGCGGCATCCAGAGCAGAAGATAGAAAAGACCCACCGGGAGCACGGCAGCATACATGAATGGATGCCTCCGTCCCCAGCGCGTCCGCAGACTGTCAGACCACTGCCCCACGACCGGATCGAGTACAGCATCCGCGACCATGGCAATCATGATCGCGGCGCCGACCCAGGCCGCCGGCAAGCCGATGACCTGGTTATAGTAGATCATCAGCAGCGCGTTGAACCCGTTATCCTTGATACCGAAAGCGACCGTTCCGAGACCGTATACGGCCTTCGTGGACCAAGGGAGTTTGGCAGCCTTTTCCACAGGTTAGAAGTGTAGTTCGAGCTGAACGCCGACTGTGCGCGGCGGTGTCAGATAATAGGTCTGCTCAATCCCCGGCGGGAATGACAGCAAGCCGCCCCGGGCGCCATCATAGCCCTGTTCGTCAAATGCGTTCTTGACATAGGCCGTCACCACATAGGTCTCATCCGCGCTTCTCCAGACGCCGATAAAGTCAACCTGATCGAAGGTCGGCGTCTGCGTGTATGGCCGGTTGAAGATGCCGTGATAGGTCGCGTCCTGCCAGGAATAGTTACCCGAAAGAGTCAGGTCGCCATTTTCGCCAAGGGGCACATCATAGCTGACATTGAGGCCAACCTTGTTAGGCACGGTGCGCGGAAGCATTTCGCCTTTGAGGTTTTGGGGCTGGCTGCCGCTGGCATTGACCGGACCGGACGGCTGAGCGCCCGGCTGGCTGGCCGTTGGATCGACATTATCTACGAAGCAGCAAGCGCTACGCACTTCGGAGTCATTATAGGCATAGCTGAACATGAAGCGCAGGTCGTCCGTAGGAGTCCACATGGCTTCCAGTTCCAGACCCATAGCCCGTGAGTCTTCAATGTTGAAGAAGCGCGTCAGGGTCAGACCATTTTCAACGGAATCCAGCGGCACTTGCAGACCGTCATAGGCATAATAATAGGCTGTTGCGTTCAGCTGAAGCTCGTCGCCGAACGTGCGCTTGGCGCCGAATTCAAACGAGTCCAGCAATTCCTCGTCGGTCTGCGGGAACTGGCCGATATTGTCGAAGGTCAGCGCCGAAACGCCCTCTTCGGCGGCCAGTTCGAGATAGGCATTGATCAGCTTGTTCGACGACTGCTGGCGCCGCTCAGATTGTCTCATTCTTCCCCCTTTTGGCACGACGCTCTGCGCCGTGTCCTTATGCCTGCATCAGGGCGCGAGGCCCCTTTGCGATTGCCGGCCGGTCGAGCGGCCGAATTGGATTCCTGCGCGTCGCATGTGTCGCGACTGGCAAATCCCGGGAGGAAAGGTCAGACTGTCAAAGTCTGGTGAGATTGTACAGCCTGTTGCACGTGCGACCGGAAACGCCCTTTGGGGCGCCCGGCATGGGGGTCTGATTGTGGTGGAGATTTAGCCGGATGTTTCCCAGCTTTTGAAGGCGTCGCGGAGGAGTTCCGGCAGGGCGGTCGCGATGGCGCCAAGCTCTGGCGGCATGCGGTGGGTGCGTGGCATGGGAAGCGCGATGGGTGCGGCTTCACCGGCCTTGCGCTGGCGTTCCAGCGTGCGGGCGAGGCGTTTGGCGTGAGCTTCAGGGGCCGCTAGCAGTTCTTGCAGCGCCGCGAGCCGGGCGAGGATTGGGGCGGCCTGAACAGGGCCGGAAGGCCGTGCCGTCGTCGCCAACCCGTCCCTGTCCATGTCCGGGCCCAAGACGCGGGGCGACAGGCCGGTGAGGCGGCCCGAGGCTTTCGTCTCGACGCGCTCGGTATCCGGATGATGCCCGGACGATGTCCGAACAGGGACCGGCGGCAGCACGAGTCCGAGGGCCATCAAAGTGAGAAGCCGCCGGATAATGATTTCGAGGCGCGCGAGTTCGGCGCGGGCGCGCTGGGCGAGGGTTCGCTTCAGTGTGGTGGGATTGAGGTGCGCGTTCGTCATCGCGGCGACGGCGCTCAAAGCGCGTTGCGCCTGGGCGATGCCGTGGGTGACGAAGGCGGACGGATTGGTCATGGCGGCCAGTATAGGCCGGGCGGGATTCAGGTTGGATAAGGTGGGGGAGAGAGGCCGCCAGCGAGCGGTGGGTGCTCATGCTGTGGAAGTTTACACAATCAAGATAAATTCGATTTAAACGGGAATGCTCCACGGAGGGCAGAAGACCATGCCGATTGCGCTAATAGATAATTCCACTCTGACATCGGTGCAGAGATTGACGGGACAGGCGCCGGCGCCGCGTTCTTACGATATGGAAGGCGATTACAGTGCATTAGAAGGCTATGCACAGACCATCTTATTCAACGACGCATTTTACGCTCTTGACGACTATAAACCGGAATATAGAGCGTCTCGAGCCGCAGCCTTTCCGCCAATACGGTTTATTGGAATCAGTAAGTATGATGCGCTTGAAGTAGACTCTATCGAACTATCCAAAGAGTTCGCTCTCGATCTTCGTGGCGGAGAGATGCCCGAAGGCATTGTCCAAGAGTTTCTTGAAAACATGAATCTCATGCTCACCGCAGCATGGCATATGCAGTCGAGCAACTATTTTCTGACATTGAAAATACTACGAGAAGAGGATGGCGCCTCAAACGAAAAGTATAAATACAGTCCCCTGACAGCCGCAATCTTCCAACAGCTCATAGGGCGTGAAAATGCTCAAGACGCGCCTCTCCCAACTCTTATAGATTCGAAGGGAAACCCGATCCCAAGCTCACGGAATATGGGGAACGGTAAAATTGAAGCAGTTAGCGAAGATCTTCTCGAGTTCTCCAACTCCATCAACTGGCTAGCTCGGCGCGCAATCTTCTATGCGCTTGTAGCAAGTCAAGCGAATGCACAGCTTTGTCTTCACCCAATCAGGCACAATTTCTTGGCGGCTTGGGGGGGACAAAAAGGATTATTTCAACCATCTAAAACATGGGCCAATGGGATGCGCCGCTACTTCTCAGGTAAGCTAGCAGAGGTAGTCAATGAAGTTAACTCCGAGATTGACGCACAAGAGATTGGCTTAGAACTGCCTCCCTTCGCAGCATGGGCAGTCGGGAAAACGGGCAAAGTGTCGAGCGCATTGGAGCTTCTGTACGAACGTAGACAACACAACGACTTTGTCGCCATTCGCCAAAAGTTCGATGAAATTCACTCACTGTTCGCCGAAGGGGACGCGCTCAAAGCAAAGAAAGAAGTGAATCGACTCAAAACGGCACTTCAAAAAGAAAGCGCAAGTATTGTGGCAAAGTTTGGGGACTCATCCGGCAGCCGCTTTTCGATATCAGCTTCTGCGAGCATCCCCGCGGGTATCGGCGTTAGCATATCGAAGGACTTTTCCTTGCCTGACTTTGGCCAGGGTGCAAGCAGTAGGCGTGCCTTCCGCGTGGCATTTCGAAGTATCGCCAGCGAGATCGCCGCGTTTCAAGCTCTAGGTAGAGTTCGTCATCAGCTACGCGCAGAGGTTCGGAAAGACGATACATTCAGCACTCCCGCGCTCGACATAGAAGAAAGCCGGTATAGATATTCCAGACCGTACTGGAAAAAGCCCATGTAGCATGGACGTTTCAGCAAACCGTAGGGTGGGTCCACGCCGAGCGATACCCACCATTTGCCCTCGCCCCACAAACAGTCCTCATCCTGAGCGAAGTCGAAGTATGAACGCAACAACACCCACGCCCGCGCCTCGACTTCGCTCAGCATGAGCTCCCAATATTCCGGGTTCGGATGGTGCATTGCGCTTCGCTTAATGCACCCTACGGGACTTTCTTTTATTGCATGAGGTCCCGGCTTTCGCCGGGACTGTGGATGTGGGGTGGGTGAGGCGCGCTCGGGATGAGGCCTGCCGAGAATCTGGATTTCCTCCCGGGGATACCTGCGGAGGCAGGTATCCATGGACGGAACTCTGCCTAGGCGCTGTTTGGAGGGGGCGGGTCATGGACCCCTGCCTTCGCAGGGGTCTGCGGGGGCCCGGTGGCTTTGGAAGCGGAGCGTTCAGCCATGGCTGCATCCCCGGCGCAGGCCGGGGTCTCATGCGGGTGGTCCCCTCTTCAATTGCCTGAGGTCCCGGCTTTCGCCGGAACTGCGGTGCGGGGGCGCTAGTTGGTTTCGGCGATGCGGATGAGGGCGGCGTCCATCATTGGCGTGGCGGATGAGATGGCGAGCGGGCGTTCGTTGGCGATTATGGCGAAGGTGAGGGTCTGGCCGCTGGCGGCGGTCAGGTAGCCGGAGAGGGCGTTGGTGCCTTTGAGGGTGCCGGTCTTGGCGAAGATTTTCCCTTCCAGGATTGTGCCGCGGAAGCGTCGCTGCAGTGAGCCGTCGACGCCGCCTATGGGGAATGTGTCTTTCCATGCCCTGCCCCAGTCCTGCGCGGCGGCGTAGGTGAGCAGGGTGACGATGGTCCGTGGGCTGACGCGGTTGTAGACCGACATGCCGGAGCCGTCGAAGAGGTCGTGGCCGTTCGGGGCGGCGCCGGCCTCTTCCAGCAGGGCGTCGACCCGGGCGAGGCCGGCCTCGGCGGCGCCGTCTTCATCAATGTGGCCGAGATGGCGCAGCATGAGTTCGGCATAGAGATTCTGGCTGTCCTTGGAGATGTCGGTCAGCGCCTCAGGAAAGGCGGGCGGGGCCAGCGCGGCGAGCGGCGGGTCGCCATCGTCAAGGCCGGTGAAGGCGGCCTCGGGCGGTGTGCCGGGCGGACGGTGGCGGGCCATAGGCGGGCCTTCGACTGTGATGCCGCGTGCCTGCAGCAGGGCGGTGAGGCGCGTGGCGGCGGCGAGGGCCGGATCGTCGAGGCCGAGGTGGAAAGCGCGCGGGGCGCTGCCGGGCGGGACGTGGCCGGCGACGTGCACGATGGCGGTACCGGGCAGATGGGAGACGATGAGATCGTCTTCGGGCGCCTCACCGCCCTGCCCCGGCCACCGTGCCGTGACGGTGACGTTGATGATTGTATAGGCCGCGTCGCCGGGCGCCCATGTGACGGTGGCCGGGGCGCCTTCGCTGGCGGGGGCGACGGTGAGCGTGGCGGTGTTGTTATTGATCGTGAGGGCGGATGTGGCGGTGCCGTAGGCGGTTTGCAGGTCATCCCAGCTCCAGCCGGGGCCCCAGCGCGCGTCCGGGAACCATGTGTCGTCGCCGACGACATGGGTGATGCTGGTGAGGCCGATGGCGGCGACGGCGTCGGCCAGCGTGGCGAGGCAGCGGGTTTCGCAATCTGGCGTGTCGGTGAGGTGGGGGTCGCCGCGGCCGTGGAGGACGAGCGTGGGGGCGCCGGTCTCGCCGACATCCTCGAGGGCGACGAAGGTGGCGAGGCGCGGGAGCATGGCGGCGAGATCGTCCTGCCAGCGGAAGGCGGCGGCTGTGGTGAAGAGCTTGGTGTTGGAGGCGGGGAGGAAGCGCTGGTCGGGGTTGATGGCGGCGATCTCGCGGCCCTGCGCATCCGTGACGAGGAGGCCCCAGCGGATGCCGGCGGTCTCGGGCGGGTTGAGCGTGGTATCGAGGTCGCGCTGGAGGGGCGTGACGCAGGCGGCGAGCAGCAGGCAGGCCAGGAGCAGCAGGCTGCGGCAGCGGTGTGGCATGGTCGTCCCCCGGGTCGGTTTTCCTCGGGCGACGTTAGCGCATGGGTGCGGCGGGCGTGAAGCGAAATGCGTGTGTTCGGCTTGTGCAGGCGCGGGGCGACCGGAAAGCGGGCTCAGGCGCCGCGGGCGGCCTGTTTGATCGGGGCTTCGGGGGCGGTTTTGTCGTGCAGGAGGGATTCAAAGGTGCGGATGCGCTCATCCAGCAGGGCGATGCCCTTGCCGGTGGCGACACCGCGCAGGGCAATGGCATAGCCGAGGGCGCCAGCGGCGCGCAGGTGGCGCGTCTCGAGCGTGCCCATGACCCAGGAGAGCATGACGCCATTGGCGAGGTAGGAGAGCGTGCGCTCCAGCGCCTCGGACGCGAAGCTGGCATTGATGAGACCTTCGGCCTGCGCTGCCTCGATCAACATGCGCCAGGCGGCACTGTTGCGCTCAAGGCGCTCTGTGGTGGCGAGACCGGTTTCATCGGTGCCGCGCGTGTCGAGGAGGGCTTTCCAGATGGTCTGGTAGAAGTCCGGATCGTCGGTGAAATAGCTGGAGGCGAGTTCCTGCGCCGCGAACAGGCGGTCGATGGCATTGGCCGCCTTGATCCTGCCGAAGCGGACGACGAAGTCGCGCTCGTCCTCGAACACGGCGAGCACGACGGCGCGCTTGGAGCCGAACAGGTTGTAGGGCGTCGCGAGGCTGACATCGGCGCGCTTGGCGATCATGCGCATGGACAGGTCGGTGTCGCCTGTCTCGCGGATGAGATCGCGGGCGGCCTGCACGATGCGCGAGCGCCGTTCGGCTTTGGCCTGTTCGCGTTTGCCGGTCTCTTCGATCACTGCGTCTCCCATCAGGCTCAGGCCCCTTGCGCGATGCGGTCGATATCAGCCTGATAGTCGAGGGACAATGCCTTGATCATCTCGTTGCGCTCCGGGCCGGCCTTGGGCGGATAGGCTGCCGCGTTGCGCTTGGGGCCTCGTGCCCAATAGTACAGGACCTTGGCGAGATTGGCGGGCTTGCCGAGCCACTTGTTCGGATGCTCCAGCATGTGGAAACCGCGCATGGCATCGCGCAGGAGGCGCGTGTCATAGCGCAGGGCAATGCGGACGCCGTCGTCGAAGAAGCCCTGCATGAGACGGGCACGCAGACCGGGCTTGTAGTCCGGCGTCAGGGCCTGGCGGGCACGCTTGATGGCGGCGCGGTCCTGGGCGCGCTGGTTGAGGTAATAGGGCTTCAGCTCGGTGAGAAGGCGCTGGTGGAAAGCAACGGAGCGCGCGTCGGGATCGGACGTCTCGTCGAGTATCTCGCGCAGGACCTGACCGCTGACAGCAGCGAAGGAGCAGCCGCGTCCATAGAGCGGATTCGTGCGGATCAGCGTGTCGCCGAGGGCAAAGTAATGGCGCGTAAGCGGCTTGCCGTCGACGACGAGATCGCGCCAGCGGCTGATCAGGTCGCCCATGCCGTGGACGCGGCCGACCGGGTCGGACCGTTCGGACTCCGTCCATGGGGCAAGGCCGGGCAGCAGCAGGGTCATTGCGTGGAACACGTCGGGGTTCAGGATGGCCTTGCGCAATTCCATCTCGACTTCAGGCACGGCCATCGTGATCGAGAAGCAGCCATTGTCGCCCGGGAAGACGCCGAACTTGAGGAAGCCGAGATCGCCGCTGGGGGGCGGGTTGTCGATGCGGGAGGGCTCGTCCTTGCCGGGCTTCAGGCGGTAGTGGCGCGTGAAGTAGAGGATGCCGGCGGATTCGGCCTCTTCCGGAAAGTCGACGCCGTCGGCCTTCAGCTGGTCGATGGTGAAGCCATTCTTGCCCGACGCGTCGACGATGATGTCGGCGGTCGCGGAGGTCTCTTCACCGTCGCTGTCGCCGATAAGGCCGCGCACGTTGAGGACGCCATCTTCGCCCTTGTCGGTAATGAGGCGGCGCACAAGGAAGCCCGAACGGATGGTAACGTTGTCGAGGCTGCCGACATAGCGGCGCATCGCCAGCTCAAGCGTCGTGCGGCGGCTGGTAATGATGGTGAGTTCGGCATCACTCGGCTCAGGACTGTAATCATCTCGCTGCAGGTCACTGAGCATGGCGTCGAAGGTGAGTTCACGCACGCCCAGGTCGAGCAATTCCTGCATCAGTCGCGGATGGTCCCGCTTGATGATGGACCGGAGGCGCGCAAGGAAGGCGTGGCTCTGGCGCAGGTGGCCGACGCCCGTGTGCTTCCACTCATGGAACACGGTGTCCGGATCATCGCCGGGCGGCGGGGCATCGCGCTCGATGAGCGTGATCTCCCTGCCCGTTGGCGCGAGCGCCAGCGCTGTGCACAGCCCACCAATGCCGGCGCCGATGATGAGAACGGATTCGGTCATCCATCCAGCTCCTTCAGGAAATCGAGAATGGTTTCGTTGACGGCCTCGGGCGCTTCCTGCTGGGTCCAGTGACCCGCACCGGGGATCAGCTTGTTGATGCGCAGGTCGGTCACGAACATGGGCATGATCTTGAGGGCTTCTTCCGCCATCATGATGACGCCGTCATTGGTTCCCGCGACGAAGAAGGCGGGTTGGGAAATGGTCGATGGCGCGCCTTCGGTCATTTTCCATGTAAGGTCGTGGTTGCGATAATAGTTGAGCGGGCCGCGCATGCCGGAGCGCTTGAACTCGGCCTCATAGAAATCGAGATCTTGCTCGCTTATCCAGTCCGGAAGGGTTTCCGGATATGGCAGGCTGGAGAACATGTCATCGTCTTCGGCCTTGGGGGCGAGTTTGGTCAGGTCAGTCTCTCCGCCGGCCATGACAAGGAACTTTCGCAAGGCGGTGCGGATGTCGGATTCGAACTCGGCTTCTGCGACGCCCGGCTCATAGAAATAGAGCTGGTAGAAGAACTGGCCTTTGTACATTTCCCGGAGCATCGCCATGGGGGGCACCGGCGAACGCGGCAGGAAAGGCACCGACATGGCCCCGACCGCGCGAACCTTGTCCGGATGGTGAAGCGCTGTGGCCCAGGCTGTTGGCGCGCCCCAGTCATGCCCGATCACGACGGCTGTTTCGTAGCCGAGCGCCGGGATGAGGTCGACAATATCGTTGACCACTTCGACCTGGTTATAGGCCTCAATGGCTTCCGGCTTGTCGCTCTTGCCATAACCGCGCATGTCTGGCGCGACGACGTGATAGCCAGCATCGGCCAAGGGCTTGAACTGATGTCGCCAGGAATACCAGGATTCCGGGAAGCCATGAACGAGGAGCACCAATGGCCCCTCACCGGCTTCGGCAATGTTCAGTTCAATTCCGTTGGTGGCAATGCGACGCTGCGTGACACCCGGCCAGCTCATGCCGCAACCATTTCGCGCACGCCCGGAAGCACTTCGCCGCGCGCGTCCTGATAGCCCTTGGCTTCAGACCATGCGATGCCGCCACCGACGATAACCGTATCGACGCCATGGGAGTCACGGACATAGCGATGACCGTCGCCCGGAACGTCGTTGACGAACTTCTCTTCGCCGCGCGCAATGGTAGAGGGATCGAAGACGGCAATGTCGGCTATCATGCCTTCCTTCAGCATGCCACGTTCCGGGATGCCCCAGATGGCGGCTGTGTCTGACGTGATCTTCTTCACGGCGGATTCGACCGTCATCAGGTTCAGGTCACGCACGAAGTGCGAGAAGAGGTAGCCCGTATCGCCATAGGTGGAGAAGGAGAGGATGTGCGCGCCGCCATCGCTGGCGCCGATATGCACGCGCGGATGGTTGAGCAGGCCAGCGACCTTTGCATCATCATTGTGGCCCATGCCGGCCGACAGGAAGTGGGCTTCGAGCCCCTCTTCGACCGACAGGTCCATCATGGCTTCAACCGGCGTTGTATTGCGCAGCTCGGCGATCTCTTTGAGCGTCTTGCCGACGTATTTCTGGTTCGCATCGGTCTCGACATGACGCAGGACCAGCGTGGGCCACAGCCCTTGCAGGGGCGCCGCTTCCGCGATCAGCTTCACGCGATTTTCGCTGTCGCTGAAGAACGCACTGATCTCGTCCGGCGTGCCGAAGCGCATGATCTTGTACCAGGTGGGGAAGCGCATGAAGAGGAGGCTCGGCACCGAGAAGCTGAAGCTGATGTCGATCGGACGGGTCTGGACCTGTGGCCACACACGGGCGCCGCGGGCGAATTGTTCGTCGACGCGGGCCATGACGCGGTTCACTGCGTCGACATTGTCGGCATTCATGAAGAGCGGCGAGAACGTGGTCGGGATATTGTACTTCAGCGACAGCTCGGCGAGCTGGTCGAGACGCGCGATGGTGAGATCGGAATCGTAGAATTCCGGTACGATCTGCAAAACGCGGCCATATTCGCCGAGAACGCTGGCGAGCGCTTCGACTTCGCGGGCATCGGCGTAGCGGCTTGGCACGGGCAGCAGTTTTTCGTCCATGTCGACATAGCTGGTCGAGAGACCAGCAGCGCCGGCATCGAGGCATTCACGCAGGACGCTCTGCATCTCAGCGATCTCGGCATCGGTTGCCGTGCGCTCGGTGGCCGCTTCATTCATGACCCAGAGGCGGATGACCGAATGGCCGACGAGCGGCGCCACATTGATGGCGAGGCCCTTGCGGATGCGCGTGATGTATTCGGAGAAGGTTTCCCAGTCCCAGACGACGCCTTCCTTGAAGGCCTTGAGCGGCATCTCTTCGATCTGGTTGAACATACCAACCAGTTTCATGCGGTGCTTGGCCTTGAGCGGCGCAAGGGAGAGCGAGCAGTTGCCGGGCACGATGGTCGTAACGCCGTGGGCGAGGGCAGGCTTGGCGCAGCCATCCCAGAGAAGCTGGGCATCGAAGTGCGTATGGGGATCAATGAAGCCCGGCGCGACGATCTTGCCTTCTGCGTTGATTTCTTCGCGCGCGGCTTCCGGCACCTGCCCGATCTTGACGATGCGATTGCCCATGACGGCCACGTCGGCCTTGAAAGCCGGCAGGCCTGAGCCGTCGACCACTTTTCCGTTTCTGATGACAAGATCATACATGTCGATGTCCCTCCGTTATTATTGTTGTGTTGAATTCGAATTCACAAATCTGTTCGACGCGGCCTCAAGGGCATCGCGCACATGATGCCAGCCCTGCCCGATCAGACCGTCCGGCGTGCTGGCGCCGCAGCTGTCCATCAGGACACGCACGGCGTATTCATCAAGGGCGACCAGGGTCTGGCCGCCATTTTCGTATTGCAGGGTCACGTTGAGCTCGGCATCCCCGTCATGGGCTGCTGCAAGCTCGACCCGGCTGATGACTGCGCCGCTCATCCGTGTGCGAGCGGCGGCTCAACGAAGATCACATCGCTTGGGAGGATGTTGTTGCTACCCGTGCCCATGCGAGCGGCGGCGCGCATGTAGACATGGAGGTTCCAGCTTTGAAGGCTGGCAATGGCGTCTTTTTCGGAAAGATCCGGCAGTTCGCGACTGGCGATATGGCTCCAGTCGTCCCCTACTTGGGGCAGGATGGATTTGCGAACGCGTGAGAGCTGTTCAACCGGCATGTGTATTCCTCCGTCATTTTCCATAATTAGAACGCGTTCTAATTATTTGACAAGCTATGACGCAGAGGAAGGGAATGGGGCGGGTTAGAGGCGGTTTGCGCCGATGGTGATGGCGAGGTGGAGCGTTTCTCCGGTCTGCAGGACCTTCAGGCCTGCCTCGCGCTGGTCGTCGGCCTCGAAGGCCCCGGTGCAGTGGGTGACGGGTTCGAAGCAGAAATAGGGCTCGTTCGCGGGTGTGTAGACGACGCAATGAGTGGCAGCGCCATTTGCCTTGATAGTGAGATCGAGGCCGGTGTCAGCTTGCGTGATGCGAGCCGTGCCGGACCAGCCGTCGAAGCAATGATCCAGCACGCAATCCGAAACGGGGCGGAGCGTGGCGAAGCTGTTGGTGCTGTCTGGAGCCTGCGGCGTGGGAGCTGTGTCGCCGAGGGGCGGCCAGATGCGTTTGGCGTCGAACTGGAGACGCGTGGAGGCTGTGCGCGGGAAATAGGGATGGAAGCCGAGGCCTGCAGGCATCGGCATTTGGCCAGTATTTCGGAGTGTGAGCGAGAGACCTATGCCCGCCTTGCTGACAGTAATTTCCTGCAGGCATTCATAGGGCCAGGGCCAGCCCTCGGCGCCGGTGAGGCGAAGCACGGCGCGGGCAGTGTCTTGCTCCACCACGTCCCACGCGCGCTGCCAGCCTTCGCCATGGATGACATGTTCGTCGCCATCCCAGTTCAGCGCGAGCTGGTGGATCTCACCTTCGAACACAAATTGGCCCCGGCGTATCCGGTTTGAATAGGGCACGAGCGGAAAGCAGGCGGACTCAAGCGCACTTGAGGCGCCTGATGTCACGTCCCGCCGCAGGACGTCGACGTCTTCGAACGAGGCTGAGACGATGCGACCGCCGCGGGCCGCGTCGATCTCGACTTCGTATCCATGTGCGGCAATGCGCACGACGGCCAGAGTGCTAGCCGTCGTGCGCGTAAGATCGGTATTACTCACTCAGACAGGTTTCCTGCGCATCTTCGTCTTCGGCGAAATGGACGTCGGTGACGGCCACCGTGCCAGCGCCGTTGGCCTTCAGGGTGAAGGGTGATGTCACGGCCTCAAGGTCCAGATCTTTCAGGCAGCTGAGCGAGAGGCGGACTTCGGTCCATTCATTCGCATTGGCGACTTCGGCCGGGAGCGTGTCATAGCTGGCGCAGCCATCGGCTTCGCATTGCATGCCGATCTCGACCTGGCCGGCGACGCTGGACTTGAGCATGAGCGTCAGTTCCATGTCGCCATTGGACTCCCGGAGAAAGTTACGGGCGTTGCCGTCCTTGAAGGCCACGCTGCCCCCTGCCCCACCAAAGGTGAACAGGAGCGCATTTTCCTGGGCATTGTGATCGACACGCGACTGCGTGACGTCGCCGACAAGTTCGGCCGCCCAGTCGGAGACAAAGCTGCCATTCTCGAAGAAGACGCTATTGGCGCGTGCCGACATGAGATCGGCACTGACCGTTTCATCAAGATCAGAAGCAACGGCGCCCGGCGCGGCATAGGAGAGGCCATAGCCATAGGCAAAGAGCGGATCGTAGACCGCATCGCCGACGTTCAGTGGCTGCTGGTCAGCGGCGCGCGGCCAGGAGAATGAAAGCTTACCGGTGAAGTCATTTCGCGGCTGCCCATCTGCATCAGCAATCAGGAGGTCAGCGACACCGGCACCTTCGCTGCCCGGCCACCATGCGGCGACAAAGGCGTCGGAGGCATTCAGTTCCGGGTTCACCCACATCGGGCGACCGGAAAGGAAGACCGTTACGACCGGGACGCCGTCTGCTTTGAGCTTCTGCAGCAGGTTGCGCTCTTTGGTTCCGTCAATGTCATAGGCGAGATGGTCGACGTCGCCGCGGAATTCCGCATACGGCTCTTCACCGAAGACGATGATGGCGACGTCAGGCTTGGCCGTGTAGCTGCCATCAGAACTATACGTGACATTCGCGGCGGCGCCCTGGAGCCCATCCAGTATGGAATCGGCATTCGGGAACAGGTTGTTCGACAGACCGCCGCCCTGCCACGTCAGGGTCCAACCCCCGGCCTGTTTGGAAATATTGTCGGCACCGTTACCAGCCACAAGAATCTTTGCATCCGGGCGGATGGGAAGAACAGAGCCTTCATTCTTGAGCAGTACGAGCGACTCCCTGACGGCCTGACGGGCGATAGCGCGATGCTCAGGCGAACCGAGAAGATCAGACCGACCGGACAGCGGACGCTCGGCGGGCCGGACCTGGTCGAAGACTCTATAGTAAAACTTGGCGCGCAAGATGCGGCGGACCGCATCATCAAGCCGCGCCATTGGAATCTCGCCGGACTTCACTTCGGCCAGCGTGTTCTTGTAGAGGCCCTTCCAGCTGTCAGGCGCCATATACATGTCGAGCCCCGCGAGCAGAGCTGCGGCGCAGTCTTCATTCGTGCAGCCGTCCAGCTGTCCGTGGGCATTCCAGTCGCCCACAACAAATCCGTTGAAGCCCATACGCCCCTTCAGGACATCGGTGAGCAGGTAATGGTCGCCATGGATCTTGGAACCGTTCCAGCTTGAGAACGAGGCCATGACCGACAGGGCACCGGCCTCAATGGCAGGCGGATAGCCGGCGGCATGCAGGCGCACAAGATCAGCTTCCGGCAAGATGGCATCGCCCTGGTCCTTGCCACCATCCGTTCCGCCATCGCCGAGGAAGTGCTTGGCGGTGGAGATGATATGCGCGTCGCTCAGGAAGTCATCGGAGCCGAATACGCCCTGCAGGCCCTCAACGATGCGGGGTGAATAGGCCGCGACAATTTCCGGGTCTTCACCGAAGCCCTCATAGGACCGTCCCCAGCGGCTATCGCGCGGCACCGCGACCGTTGGCGCAAAGGTCCAGTCATGACCGGTCACGCGCAACTCTGTTGCCGTTACCCGCGCAATCTCGCCCATGAGATCCGGATCACGCATGGCACCGAGGCCGATATTGTGTGGGAAGAGCGTTCCGCCGATCACATTGTTATGACCGTGGACGGCGTCGATACCCCAGAGGATCGGGATGGCAACTTCAACACCTTCAGGATCGACAGACGCCATGTAGTAAGCGTCGACGGCCGCGAGCCATTCATCGACTGTGCCGTATTGCTTGCCGTTCGGACCGGAATTGCCGCCGCTCAGCACAGAGCCGAGCCGGTATTCCTTGACCTCTTCCGGTGTGACCGATCCGTTATCCGCTTGAATGACCTGGCCGACCTTCTGCTCCAGCGTCATCTTGGCCATCAGCTCATCGATGCGCGCTTCAATGGCAGGATCGATCAGGTTGCTTTCGACAGCAGGCCAGAGTTCGACGTCACCTTCCGGGACCACTTGGGCTTCCGGTGCGGGTTGTTGTGCCTCAGCGCTTTCGAGATTTGCGGGCGCCGCTGTATTGCAGGCCGCCAGCAGCAAGGCTGAAAAGCCGAGCAGCGCCCCTTTTTGCGAGTCCATTGCCATTCCTGTTCCTCCCGGGATGATTTGCCCTTTGCGGGCATTATGGGTCGCCGGCCATTTTGCAGCGCCTTCCGAAGAAGGGTTGCGCCGAAAAATGATGGCGTTAACATTTTAGCTAAATGAAAATGTGCCCCGGTTCAACGGGAAACGAACTCAGGGGAGAAAACATCATGATTCAACAGGCGCGAAGATCGTTCATACCGGGTGTTTTCCTCCGGCTCATCGCCCTGTTTTCCTTTGTGATTCCCTCCGCCTGCGCGCAGACCCCTGCCCCTGCTCTGATTGCCCCGATTGCGCCGGCGGGGCAGATTTCCGCTGAACGAGTCGCGCAGGGCTTCCCGCTTTTCGAGGATGGAGTCGCGACAACCATTCTGGTCGATCCGGATGAAGATCCCGGCATTCTACGCGCCGTGCACAACCTGCAATCCGATCTCGAAGCGCGCGGGTCTGTCCGCCCTGAAATCAATACGGCCGTTCCGAAGCATGCCAGCAACCTGATCATTGTCGGCTCACTCGCCAATTCGCGCTGGATCGCGGACCTGATGGCCAGCGGGCATGTGACAGACACCGGCCTGAGCGGAGAATGGGAGGCGTTTGCGCAGGAAGTGGTGGAGCGACCTTTCGACGGCATTGAGCGGGCGCTGGTAATAACTGGTTCGGACAAGCGCGGCACGATCTTTGGCGTTTATGACCTGCTCGACCGGGCCGGCGTGTCGCCGTGGAACTGGTGGGCGGATGTGCCGATTGCACAGGTGGAGGCGCTTTATGTTGCGCCCGGTCGGCGCGTTGAGAAGCCAGAGGTCAAGTATCGCGGCATCTTCCTGAACGATGAAAACCCTGCCCTGCTTGACTGGGTAAACGAGACCTTCGGCGGCTTCAATCACGCGTTCTACGAGCGCGTTTTCGAACTGATGCTGCGCCAGAAGGCGAATTACCTGTGGCCTGCCATGTGGGGCAAGGCGTTCTATGATGACGACCCGATGAACGCAGTGCTGGCTGATGAGTATGGCATCGTTATCGGCACCTCCCATCACGAGCCGCTTGGGCGCGCGCATATCGAATGGGAGCGCTATGGCGAGGGCGACTGGAACTATGCCGCCAACAAGAACAGGCTGCAGGATTTCTGGCGTTATGGCGTCGAGCGGATTGGCGAGCATGAGGCGATCGTGACAATCGGGATGCGCGGCGATGGCGATGAGGCGATGGCGGAAGGCACGGCGATTGACCTGCTTGAAGAGATCGTCTCCGACCAGCGCAAGATCATCGAAGACGTGACCGGCGCTCCAGCGGAAGAGACGCCGCAGCTTTGGGCGCTCTATAAGGAAGTGCAGGATTATTACGACAAGGGCATGGACGCGCCCGGCGATGTGACCCTGCTGTTTGCAGATGATAATTGGGGTAATATCCGGCGCCTGCCGGAGCTGGGGAGTGAGCGGCCGGGCGGCTATGGCGTCTACTACCATTTCGATTATGTGGGCGATCCGCGTAACTATAAATGGATCAACACGACGCAGATCGAGCGCGTGTGGGAACAGATGAATCTCGCCGATGAATATGGCGCGAAGCAGATATGGATTGTGAATGTCGGCGACCTGAAGCCGATGGAATTCCCGATCAGCTTCTTCATGAACATGGCGTGGGACCCGTCTGATTGGCCGCTGGAACGGCTGGCGGACTATCCGGAGACATGGGCGGCGGAACAGTTCGGACCGGAACACGCGGCAGAGATCGGCGAGATGCTGACGGCCTATACGCGCTTCAATGCGCGCCGGAAGCCGGAGCTGCTGGAGCCGGGCACATATAGCTTGGTCAATTACGATGAAGCCGACAGGATTGTCGCCGACTATGAAGCGCTGGCGGAACGCGCGACATCTATCGGCGAGCAGCTGCCGGAAGCCTATCAGGACGCCTACAAGCAATTGGTCTGGTTCCCCATCCACGCGGCGGCAAACCTGAATGCGCTCTATGTAGCGGCGGCGAAGAACCAGCTCTATGCGAAGCAGGGCCGGGCAGAGACAAACGCGATGGCAGACAAGGTCGATGCGCTGTTCGAAAAGGATGACGAGCTGACGCGCCATTATCACGAGGATATCGCTAACGGGAAATGGAACCACATGATGGCCCAGACCCATATCGGCTACACCTACTGGCAACAGCCGGAGCAGGACAACAAGCCGGACACTGTGCGCATTGATGTGCCGCAAGCGGGGGGTCCGGGTATCGCTGTTGCGGGTACGGAGGCCATTTCAACGGGGTCCGATACCAAATTGGCGATGCCCGTGTTCGAGCCTTACGGGCGATCAGTGCAGACGTTTGACGTGTTCAATCGGGGAGAGACGCCGTTCATGTTTGAGGTCGCGTCGGATGCCGATTGGGTCGAGATTTCGGCATCTGGTGAAGCGGTGACCACACAGAGCCAAGTGACCGTGTCGATCGACTGGCGCCTTGCGCCTGAGGGACGGGCCGACGCGACGGTGTGGATCACGAGTGGGGACGTGCGCATCCCAGTGAGCGTTCCGACGCACAAGTTCGGCGTGGCAACCGGCAGAGAGGCTTTTGTGGAGACGGACGGCATTGTCAGCTTTGCAGCAAGTGCGGCGCAGACTGTTCGTAATGGCGAGGACGTGAGCTGGAAGGTGATCCCGAACCTTGGCCGGACGGATGACAGCATCACTGTCTTTCCGGTGACGGCGGATAGCCAGGTGCCCGGAACGGTCAATTCGCCGAGCCTGTCCTACGATATCTATGTCACCGAACCCGGCGACTACAGCGTCTACACGACCTTGGCGCCGAGCCTCGATTTTCGCGGCAAGGGGGGGCTGAGATATGCCGTCTCCGTGAATGACGAGGCGCCGCAGGTGGTCAACATCAATGCGGACACGTCGCAGGCGGCGTGGGAGAAGACTGTCGCTGACTATGCCAATGTTCAGGCAACCCGGCACAGTATCGAAGCGCCGGGTTTGCAGCGCATCACGCTATGGGCGGTTGATCCGGGTGTGGTGTTCCAGCATGTCATTGTCGCGCGGCGGCCCCTGCCCGCTTCCTATCTGGGACCACCGCCGAGTGTTCAGGCTGGCGAATAGAGGCTCACGGATTGGCATCCGGTGCCTGGGCATAGAGACCAAAAACGGCGCCGACAAAACCGCCTGCGACATTCGTGCTGAGGATCTTGCCATCAAGGCCGTCGGCCAGCGTGATCCAGTCACTGTCTCCATCGAGGCGATAGGCGAAATCATAGACATCGCCGCGCGCCGTGATGCGCAGCTGTATGGGTGTGCCGGGTAATGGCTCAATCCCCTGCACCGCGACTTCCTCACCGCCGAGGGCGGCTTCAGGCCCAGCCTTGCGGCGTAGTTTGATGAAGACATTGCCTGCCTCGTCTCGCGTGACGCCCAAGGCATAGAAATAGTTATCGTTCTGGAACACGGCGAGGCCAGCTTCCTCACCGGCCGCTTCGGGCGTGAAGATGAGGGAGCTTTCGGCGCTGGCGTTTTGGTGCTGCTGACGCCTACCCCAGAAGGATGGTTGGGCGCCGGCACCAAGATCGACCGGACGCGGCTCAAGTCTCAGTTCGCCATCCTGCAGCGTCCACCATTGCGAGGTCGGAACACGTAGAGTCATCCAGTTGAAGGGCAAGCGATCCGCATTGAATTCCTCGACATATTCAAAGTTTCCGGTGAGCGGCACGGACGACGCCTCTGCAGCCGGTGCGGACGGCCTCTGCGGCACGAAGTGAGGCACAAGCTCGCCCTTTGGGAGTATCACCGGCCAACCCGAGGACCAGTCTACAGGCAGAAGGAAGGTCTCGCGGCCGGTATTGTAATAGTCGTCTTCGTAGGGCCGCACGCCGAGGAATGTGGCCCACCATTGCCCTGCCCCATCCTGCACGAGATCGGCATGACCGACTGACGTGATCGGATCGCTCCGGTCCTCCGGCTGGTCGCGCTGCGTCAGGATCGGGTTATCCTCATACGCGACATACGGACCAGTCACCGTCTTCGACCGGAGAACGACCTGGGAATGGTCCACCGCTGTACCGCCCTCGGCCGCGCTCAGGTAATACCAGTCACCAATCCGGTAGATGTGCGGGCCTTCAATCCAGATCGGTTTTTCTTCCGGGTGTATGCCGCCATCGATCAGGACAATGGGTTCGGAAATGGACTGGAATGTTTTCGGATCGACTTCGCGGATCCAGATTGCCCGGTGGCCTTCGTATAGAGCCTCTTCGGGAGGGGAGTCATTGTTGATGACATAGACCTTGCCGTCCTCATCGAAGAAGACGGACGGATCGATGCCGCCGACCTCGGGCAGCCAGATCGGATCCGACCAGGGTCCGGCTGGATCCTGAGTTGTGACAATGAAATTGCCCCCGCAGTCTACGCAGGTATTGCCGACATAGAATGTGCTGTCATGAAATTCGATTGTCGGGGCAAACACGCCGCGCGACAGGCCGAGACCGTCAAAGTCCAGCATGCCGGGGCGATCAATCACATTGCCCACCTGCTCCCAGTTGACCAAGTCGCGACTGTGCATGACCGGTATACCGGGAAAATAGCCGAAGGTGGATGTGACGAGATAATAGTCGTCGCCCGCGCGTGTGACGCTGGGGTCCGGATAGAAGCCCGCGAGAACTGGATTGACATAGCCTGTCGACAGGTCTCCCGATGTTTCGAAGGCAGGGTCATTCCCGGAATATTTGAACCATTCGAAGCGCGCTGCCGAGATTGCCGCCTCGGAGGCCGGAGCCGTTTCTTGCGCAGCGTCTTTATGTCCGCTGTCGCACCCGGCCAGTAACACAAGCGCCAGAGCGCACCCTGCATGCCCTATGGATTTTGCCCGAACCATTCGCCGATTTCCTCCGCTATCTTTTTTTGTTTTCGTCCCGGTCGCCTATGGACGTATCGATCCGGGGAATGATAGCGTTACCATAATAAGTGGACCGGCACGGCGTCAACTCGGCCTGTCTCAAGAAAAATCATGGGAGGACCAGCATGTCCAAAATCTCTCGCCGCGAGTGGCTTGCATTGGCAGGGGCTTCATCCGCCGTCGGATTGAGTGGATGCGCGACGACGACCAGCGCGCACCCCGAAACACAACCGCTTCAAACGCTTGCCGCCGCAAAGGGCATGCGATTTGGATCTGCCATGAACGCCGGTCAGTTGAACGATGCCCGCTACCGGGAAATCATGTTGCGAGAGTGCTCCACGATGGTCGCGGAGAATGAGTTCAAATGGTATTCTGTCTACCCAGCACCGGATGTTGTGAATTTTGAACCTGCCGACCGCCTCTTTGCCTTTGCCGGCGAAAATGGGCTCACAATGCGAGGCCACACCCTTCTCTGGCACCGAGAGCAATACTCACCGCGATGGGTCAACGATCTGGAATTCTCGAGCGCATCGGAAACAGCCGACTTTGTTGAAGAGAAGGTCGCCCGCATCGTCGACCGTTACGGTCAGGGCATCTACGCCTGGGACGTCGTAAACGAGGCGATTGATGACGAGACGGGCGTATTTCGGGAGACCTCGCTGAGCGCCAAGATGGGCGAAGGTCTGATCGACCATGCCTTCCACGTTGCCAAGGCCCACGCACCTCACGCGAGGCTCGTCTATAATGACTTCATGAGCTGGGAAACGACCAGCACCGCCCACCGTGCGGGCGTGCTGCGGTTTCTTGAGCGCCTTCTGTCTCGCGATGTGCCGCTCGATGGCCTAGGGATTCAGAGCCATTCGAATTACGAAATGCCGGATGAGTACACGACAGCGAAGCAGCGCGAATGGGTTGCCTTTTGCGACGAAGTCGCAGGCATGGGGCTCGAAATGTATATCACGGAGTTCGACGTGAACGATACGCAGCTGAAGCCCGACATTGGCTATCGCGATGCGTTGATCGCTAGCTACACACGCGACTATTTTGACTTGATGCTGTCCTATCCCCAGGTCAAAGAGGTGCTCGCCTGGGGGATGGTGGACGACCAGAACTGGCTTCAGGGTTTCCTTCCGCGCTCCGACGGTGTGCTCAAGCGCCCGACCTTGTACGATAAGGACTACAAGCCAAAAGCCGTTCGAAACGCCTTGGCTTCTGCTTTCGCAGCTGCACCTTACAGGCAGCCGATATAGGTCGCGGCACTGAAAATACAGGTATAATCTTGTATTTTTCGCAGGTTTGGCATCCAAAAGTTCATCAATTGCGAGGAGAATAACCTTGCCAACTCAGTCTTCGGATAGTTAGAGGCTGAGGCCCCCATAGTGGGAAATGGATGGATAATATTGCAGTGAACAAGCCTCAGCCGATCACGATCAAGGAAGTTGCCGAGGAAGCCGGCGTCTCGCAGATGACGGTTTCGCGCGTTCTCAACAAACAAAAACTGGTCAAGGAATCGACCCGTTTGAAGGTTGAGGCCGCCATCGCCGCCTTGAACTACCGCCCGAATTTGATGGCCCGGAGCCTGGCAGGCGGTAAGTCAAAGCTGATTGGTCTCGCCTATTACAACCCGAGCCCCAGCTATCTCAGCGCCCTTCTGGTCAGCGCCCTCAAACGGTGCCGCGACCTGGGCCACCACCTTGTCATTGAAGACCTGTCCGATATCGAGGGTGATCTCGACACATCCCTCATTGTGAAGCGCTTGAGCTCGATCCGTCTCAATGGGCTGATCCTAGCGCCGCCGCTGAGCAACAATCTGACGCTCCTCGGCCTGTTGAAGGAAATGGGTATTCCTGTCGTAGCGCTCAGCTTTCGGGATGAGGAATCGGTCCATTCCAGTGTCGCCTTCGACGACGTCGCTGCAGCATTCGAGATGACGGAACTGCTGATCGCCAAGGGCCACCGCCGTATTGGATTCATTCGTGGACCTGTTGAGCATCCTTCGAGCCTCCAGCGTCAAGCCGGTTTCGAGAAGGCATTGGAGAAGCACGGTATCCCCGTGGATCAGAGCCTGATGTTTCAGGGGGACTTCACGTTCGTGTCGGGCCTTGAGCTGGCCAGCAAGATGCTGGACACCACCTCGCCTCCGACCGCCGTGTTCGCAAGCAACGACGATATGGCGGCAGGGATCAGCGCGGGCGCCCAACGTCGCGGACTGAAAATCCCGTCCGAACTGTCGATTGTCGGCTTCGATGACACGGCGATTGCCGCTGCCATCTGGCCCCGCTTGACCACCGTGCGCCAGCCCATCGCGGAAATGGCGCAGAATGCGGTCGATATCATTTCGGAAATCACCAGCCGGACATGGAATGGTGAGCAATTGCACGTGACCATCGATGCAATTGAGATTGTTGAGCGCGAAAGCCTGACAGAGCCGAAATAGCAGCGTTTGCCCCAAGCGGGTGCCCTGACTTTCCCCAGACATGAAAAAGGCAGGCGAGCCTCAACTCGCCTGCCTTTCATGAATGCTGCAGCGCTGCCTAGCTCTGCATGTCTTCCAGTTCCTTGCCCTTGGTTTCGCGAACGGCCCAGACGACGAAGCCGATCGAGATGAACGCAAATATGGCGTAGATACCGTAGGCGCCTGTCAGGCCGATGGCCGCGCTTCCCAGCATCATCGGGAAGGTCCAGGTGATCAGGAAGTTCGCCACCCACTGGAAGAAGCCCGCAACCGCAAGGCCGGAACCACGGATCTGGTTGGGGAACATCTCACCCAGCGACACCCACATGACGGGGCCCCACGAGCCATTGAAGAAGGCCACATAGGCATTTGCCGCCAGAAGCGCGATCAGGCCGATACTGCCGGGCAAGCTGACCTGGCCATCCACCAGCCGCGCCTGCGAGAAGCAGAAGACGAGCACGGAAAGCGAAACAGCCATGCCTATCGAGCCGACGAAAAGCAACGGCTTGCGCCCGATACGGTCGATCAGGGCGAGGGCTACGATGACGGCCAGAATAGAGACGGCGCCGGAGATCACGTTGATCAGAAGCGCGTCGCCTTCCGAGAAGCCGACAGCCTGCCAGAGCACAGCGCCATAATAGAAGACGACGTTGATACCGACCAGTTGCTGGAAGGTGGCTAGACCGATACCGATCCACACGATGGGCCGCAGGAATGTGCCCTTTGCCAGCACGTCAGACATGCGCGGCTTGTGATCATCAACCGCGAGCGACCGCTCGATCTCGCTGACTTTCTGCGGCGCGCGGCGAGCACCGCCGATACGCGCGAGTACGCTCTCGGCCTTTTCCGAACTACCTTTGACCACGAGGAATCGTGGGCTTTCCGGGATGAACAGAAGCGCAACAAGGAAGAAGGTCGCCGGCAGGAGTTCGACCCAGAACATCCAGCGCCAGGCTTCAAAACCGAAAAGCCATTCGTTGAGGGACGACCCGGCCGAACCGGCGATCAGGTAGTTGCTGAGGAACGCCACGAAGAGGCCACTGATGATGGCAACCTGCTGGATGGATGAGAGACGCCCGCGAAACCGAGCCGGCGCGATCTCTGAAATATAGGCCGGCGACATAACACTCGCGGCGCCCACCGCAAGACCGCCAATGATACGGAAGATTACGAATTCGAACGAGCTGTGTGCAAAGCCTGACCCCCAGGCGCTGACGATGAAGAAGATCGATGCGACGATCATCATGGTACGGCGCCCGAACGTGTCAGACAGGCGCCCCGCGAGGGCGGCGCCCGCAGCGCAGCCGAGCAGCATGGAGGCCACATTGAAACCCGTGCCGACCTCTTCTGAATTGAAGGCGGAGCGTAGGCCATCGACGGTGCCGTTGATGACACCGCTGTCAAATCCGAACAGGAAGCCCCCGATCGTTGCCACGCAACTGATCAGCAGTACAAATGCGAAGTCACCTTCGAATTTTCCCGGTGTGATTGTCGTATCAGTCATTTTGCCTCCCTTGGCATTCCGCGGAATCAAGTCCGTCTTATCGTCTTGATGAATCAAAACCCCATAATGTTAGGGCTACCATTATCAACGCTAACTCAGCCTGCGCAATCCGCAAAGCGATTTAAAAAAAGCCGTGGTCTGTCGTGTTTGCGACGGCATGAACACGCCAAAGCTCTATCGGAGTTTCCCTCTCCCGACGAGTAGAGTGCCCTCGAACTGCCATTTTGTCATCTGAACTCAAGAAAAAATGCCGGCCCATCTTGTCGGGCGCGACCTCTGATGTTAGCGGTATCATATAATAATAAAAAACACCTGTCCGCACAGACGGACGGCCAGAGGGAACGGTATTCGTGTATTTGGGAATTGATATCGGCACATCGAGCGTGAAGGCGCTCCTGCTTGACGATGCAGGAAACGTTGTCGGCACAAGCAGCGCCGAAATACCGATATCGCGCCCCCGTCCCCTTTGGTCAGAGCAGAAGCCATCCGACTGGTGGACGGCGACCAACATGGCCGTCGCCGGACTTGATGTGAACAAGCGACACAAGGTGCGTGCAGTTGGCCTCTCCGGTCAGATGCATGGCGCGACGCTGCTCGACAAGTCGCTGACGCCACTCAGGCCGGCTATTTTGTGGAATGACGGCCGAAGCATTCTTGAGAGTGCTGAACTGCAATCGCGCGAGCCTGACTTCGTTACCAAGGGCGGCAACATCGTCATGCCCGGCTTCACGGCGCCGAAGCTCGAATGGGTTCGTCAACACGAACCGGATGTCTTTGCCAAAATACATAAAGTTCTGCTGCCCAAGGATTATGTCCGTCTGCGCATGACGGGTGAAATTGCATCCGACATGTCTGACTCAGCCGGTACGCTGTGGATGGATGTCGCGAAACGTCGCTGGCATGCCCCCTTGCTCGCGGCCTGCGGACTGTCGGAAGACCAGATGCCGACGCTGTATGAAGGCCCTGAAGAAACCGGCATCCTTCGACAGGAGGCCGCTGAAGCCTGGGGCATGGACCGCGTGCCTGTCGTGGCAGGGGGCGGTGACAATGCGGCGGGCGCAGTCGGCGTCGGCGTAGTGGACGAAGGCGATGCCTTGCTCTCCCTCGGAACGTCGGGAGTGATCTTCGTCGCCGGCAACAAGTTTCGTTCAAACCCCGGCTCTGCGGCACATGCCTTTTGTCATGCCCTGCCCGATCGCTGGCATCTTATGTCGGTCATGTTGAGCGCCGCCAGCTGTCTCGATTGGGCATGCCGCGCCACAGGCACAAAGAACGCTGAAATACTCATCGAAAAGGCCGAACAGGACGGCACGATCGCCGGACAGGAGGTTTTCCTCCCCTACCTGTCAGGTGAACGTACCCCGCATAACAATCCTTATGCGAGCGGCGTCCTGTTCGGTCTCACGCATGACACTGGCGCAGCCCAGATCGCCCAGGCTGTGCTCGAGGGTGTGGCTTTCGGGATGGCCGATGGCCTGGACGCGTTGCTGGCATGTGGAATCGATATCAAGTCCATCTCCGTCATCGGCGGCGGCTCGCAATCGGTCTATTGGGGACGCATTCTCGCAGCGGTCCTGAAGCGGCCTCTGTTCTACCGCGACGGCGCGTCCAGCGGGCCTGCACTCGGCGCAGCCCGGCTGGCCCGGTATTCCCAAAACCCGATGTCCTACGAGGATGCGTTCGGCGCCCCTGCGACGACCAACGTCATCGAACCACACGACGCCGACATGGATCGGCTCGAAACCAAGCGCAAAAAATTTACGCGCCTTTATGGGGCGCTCTCAGATGAATTTACAGGAGCTTCGAATGGCTGACACAGATAGAATGACGCTTAAGGATCCGGTCTTCGGTGACATCGCCCCAATCAAGTTTGAGGGCCCCGACAGCGAGAACACGCTCGCTTATCGCTACTATAATAAAGACCAGATGGTGCTTGGGAAGCGTATGGAAGACCACCTGCGTATGGCAGTGTGCTATTGGCACACCTTCTGCTGGGATGGCTTCGACATTTTCGGCGCAGGCACGTTTGATCGCCCATGGCAGAACTCCGCCAATGACCGGAGCGCTGCTGACGCGAAGATGGCAGCGGCTTTTGAATTCTTCACGAAACTGGGGCTTCCCTATTACTGCTTCCATGATGTGGACGTGACCGAAGCCTCCGCTACGCCGGACGAACTCTCGAGCAATTTCAAGCGCGCAAGCGACCGACTTGGCACTTACCAGGAAGAGACCGGCGTCAAACTGCTCTGGGGCACCGCGAACCTTTTCAGCCACCCGCGCTACGCCGCTGGTGGCCTGACCAATCCTGATCCGGAAGTGGCGGCCTGCGCCGTGCGCCAGATACGTGATTGCCTTGAGGCGACGCATCGTCTGGGCGGCGAGAATTATGTCCTCTGGGGTGGCCGTGAAGGCTATGACACGCTTCTGAATACAGACCTGACGCGCGAGCTTGAGAATTTCGGTCGCTTCCTGTCGATGGTTGTCGAGCACAAGCACAAGATCGGCTTCAAGGGTAAAATCCTGATCGAACCCAAGCCGCACGAGCCGATGTACCATCAGTACGACTTCGATACGGCCACGATTTACGGTTTCCTTTCGCGGTTTGGCCTGCTCGGCGAAGTACACGTCAACATCGAGCCGAACCACGCGACGCTGTCTGGCCACAGCTTCGCGCATGAAGTTGCCACGGCTGTTTCGCTCGACATGATGGGCTCTATCGATATCAACTCTGGCAACTACCAGAATGGATGGGATACGGACCAGTTCAACCTGGACGTTCGTGACATCACACTGGCGCTGGTGGAGCTCCTCCCATCGGGCGGACTCGACACAGGCGGCTTCAACTTTGATGCCAAGGTGCGACGCCAAAGCAACGATCTTGCCGATCTGTTCCACGGCCATATCGGTGGCGCAGATGCCCTCGCCCGGGCGCTGCTGGCTGCAGCGGACCTGATCGAGCGTGGCGAAATCAACGATCTGAAAGAGAAGCGCTACAGCGGCTGGAATGGGTCACTCGGCAAGAAGATGCTCGCCGAAGGCGCTTCGCTGGCCTCCATTGCGGATCAGGCCGCCTCCGATAGCCTTAACGGGAAGCATAGCTCGGGTCGGCAAGAGTACCTTGAAAACCTTGTCGCCCGCAGCATCAAATAGGGTCTACCCATGCAATTTTTTGTCGATACAGCTGACCTTGATGCCATCGCGGAACTCAACGCGCTTGGTCTCGTGGATGGCGTAACTACCAATCCCAGCCTCATCAAGAAATCAGGCCGGGACTTCAAGGAAACGATTGCCGAGATTTGTGGCATCGTATCCGGGCCCGTCAGCGCAGAGGTTATTGCAGTTGATGCGGAAGGAATGTTGCAGCAGGGCCGCAAGCTCGCGGCGATCGCGCATAATGTGGTTGTCAAACTGCCATTGACCCTGGCCGGATTGCAGGTGTGCAAGACGCTGTCCGATGAGGGCACGCAAACCAATGTGACGCTCTGCTTTTCAGCGAACCAGGCTCTTCTCGCGGCCAAGGCTGGCGCAACCTATATCTCTCCTTTCATCGGGCGGCTCGACGACATCCATGTCGATGGACTGGACCTTATTCGGGAAATCCGCACGATCTATGACAACTACATGTTCGACACGCAGATACTTGCCGCGTCGATCCGTGGTCCACTCCATGTAAAGGAATGCGCCTTGATTGGCGCGGATGTGATGACGGCGCCGCCGAATGTCATCAGCGCGCTGGCCGATCATGTGCTGACGGCAAAAGGTCTGGAAACATTTCTGGCCGACGCCAAAACGGCCGGGATCACGATCTAGAAAAATCGACACCCTCTGCCTGAAAGAACGGAGAGAGCACGATATGACCGTCAGATCCCGGATTATTGGCGTTTTGTTGGGCTCTGCGGCGATCTTGCCCTGGCTGCATCAACCGGCATTTTCCGAACCAGTGCTCAGCGGGCCTGTGATGAATTCGGCTGTCGTCCAGCGTGAGAGGGTCATTCCACTGCATGGATCTGCGGCAGCAGGCTCGCAAGTCTCTATCGAGATCGCGGGCGTGAGCCTATCGACCCGGGCAGATCAGAGTGGCGCGTGGCAGGCCGAGTTGCCAGAGATGGCGGCCGGTGGACCCTATAAATTGTCGATTCGGGACTCTTCAGGCACTTCCACGTACGAAAACATACTCGTTGGCGACGTCATCCTGTGCTCGGGCCAGTCGAACATGGAATTCCCGGTTTACAGGACGCTCAATCCAGACCGCGTGATTGCCGAAGCAAACAACCCAAACCTACGGCTGATGACAATTCCGCAGGTCACGAGCATCACACCTCTCGAGATGCTGCCGGAAGGCGCGATTTGGGAGAATACAACGCCGGAGACCGTCAGGGATTTTTCGGCTGTTTGCTATCTTTCAGGCGCGGATTTGCAGGAGCATCGCGGAGTCCCGGTCGGCCTGATTGATGCCTCCTGGGGTGGCTCGCAGATTGAGTCTTGGCTCTCGGCGGCCGATCTCGAAAAGATCGGCGGATTTTCTGCGCAACTCCACCAACTGTCTCTCTACGCCCGCGACAAGCACGCAGCGATGATGGCTTATGGCGAAGAATGGGAACGCTGGTGGCGGGCCGCTTATGAGGACGGCGCGACATGGACTGATTCCGGCGAAGGCGCGGGATGGAAACCTGCGCCAGCCGAAATGGCCGACTGGCAGACCTATGAAGACCGGGACATGAAGGGTCATCTTGGCCGCGTCTGGTTCTCCAAGTCTTTCACACTTTCAAAAACACAGGCGCGCAAGGCCGGTGCCTTGTCCCTTGGCCTGTTCGACGATACGGATGCGACCTGGATCAATGGCCGCTTCCTCGGTTCGACCTCCAGCTGGACGGACAACAGAACCTATGAAGTGCCCGCCTCTTTCCTGAAGGCCGGGAAGAACACCATCATCGTCAATGTGCGCAACACCTACGGGCCAGGCGGAATGATGGGGCCGGCTGATGTGGTCAGCCTGCAACTGGACTCTGGAGAGACCCTCCCGCTTGGCACGGACTGGTCATACAAAGTCATCAGCGAGGATAAAGCCGGCGGACCGCAGCCGCCGTGGGAATCGGTGAGCGGGCACACGACGATCCACAATGCCATGACCGCGCCGCTCGCTGGCTACCCGATGGGCGGAGCGATCTGGTATCAAGGGGAAAGCAATACGGACCGGGGCGGACAATACCAGGCCCTACTCACGCAATTGATCGCCCGCTGGCGGCAAGACTTTGGCGCGGAACTGCCTGTCGTAGTCGTGCAGTTGCCAGGCTATGGAGCACTGCCTGACAAGGCAGGACCGTCGGGTTGGTCTGATGTGCGGGAAGCAGAGCGCAGGGTCGCACTCAAGGATTCCCTCACCGGCTTGGCCGTAACGATTGATGCCGGCGACAGGACGGATATTCACCCCCCGAACAAGCAGCTCGTGGCGGAGCGGGTGACCGATGTATTCAATGTGCTCGATGGAAGCGAAAACGGATTTGCAGACGGCATTGCGCCGTCTATCGCGACGCGGCGCCAAGGGACGATCACGATGGAGATGCCAACAGACGGTTTC
Organism: Hyphomonas oceanitis SCH89; assembly: GCF_000685295.1. GTDB lineage: Bacteria > Pseudomonadota > Alphaproteobacteria > Caulobacterales > Hyphomonadaceae > Hyphomonas > Hyphomonas oceanitis. Next base: position 4,491 of record NZ_ARYL01000039.1, on the reverse strand, counting down.
AAGATTATCGGATCTGACAGGCCAATAGCATTTCAGACTTGCGATACATCCGGCAGTTGCAAATGGGCCGAGGCAAAGCTGAATGGCAAGACAATCACGATCAACATTCCTGCCAACATGGAGCCTGTGGAGGTTCGCTACTGCTGGGGTGATGCGCCTCTATGCAACCTGTTCTCGGCTAAGGATGTGCCAGTCGCGCCCTTTAGCCTCGCGGTGGATTGAGCATGGTGTCTCCCGCCCCATTGGGGAGCGGGAGTGCCCCATATGCCCCGCATTATTCCCGTGCGAAGTTGACCTCGGTTGAGACTGCGCCATCTTCAGTCATATAGCCTGGCTGCCCGCCACCAACGGAAAGTGTTGCTGACATACCAGCCGGTGCGATCAGTTTTCCGGCATCGTCAAAATAACCAAGCCGCTCAGGCGACAGGTCAAATGTAACGCGCTGGCTCTCACCTGGGGCCAGATCAACCACATCAAAAGCAACGAGTTCTACACGCGGCGTGGAAGCGTTAGGACGACTGTTGAGCTGGATGTAGGCCTGCACAACTTCGCGCCCTGCACGGTCTCCTGTATTCGTCACCATGACAGAGACAGGCATTGCATCACCGCCATCAGGATTTTCAGGCACTGAGATGTCGGAATACTTGAACGTTGTGTAGCTCAAGCCGTAACCGAACGGATAGAGCGGTTCGCCCTCGTAATACTTATAGGTCCGGTTCTTCATCGAGTAATCGTCAAAGGCAGGCATACCTTCGAGCGATTTGTAGAAGGTGACAGGCAAGCGGCCAGAAGGACTGTATTCGCCCCAGAGAAGGTCAGCGATCGCCACGCCTGCCTTTTCGCCAGGATAGAAGGCCTGGACAATCGCCGGCAGATTCTCGTCTTCCCAGTTGAGTGCCATAGCGCTACCGGAGAAGTTGACCAGAACGACTGGCTTGCTGGTAGCGTGGAGCTTTTTCAGCAGGTCTTCCTGGACCTGAGGCAACTTGAGATCAGTCCGGTCTCCACCGAGAAAACCATCAATCTTGACGCTCATCTCCTCGCCCTCAAGATCGGCATCAATCCCGCCGAAGAACAACACTACATCGGCGTCCTTGGCAGCCTCTAGCGCCTCCCCGGCCCAGTCACGGGATGTATTCACCCATGAAAGCTTTGCTGTGGGTTCGATCGTGTTGACCGGCCAGTCCCGCACCGCGTTCAGCGTATATTCGACCGGGTAGGCCTCGCCAGCCTTCATCTCGATTGGACCATCCGTGATATTCTTGCCGTCAACCGTAGCCTCGGACATTCTCGGGACCCCAAAGCTGTAGGCACCATCGGTTTCCGGAACGATGAAGCCCGTCCAGACAATCACAAATTCGTCGGCCACCTCGCCGTTGATAGGCGAGGTTTTCCAGTGGTGGTCGATCTGCGCGTCGACTGTCACCGACACCGGATCGCCCTCACCCGTACGGTTGTGCCAACTCGTCATCGTCAGGCCGGGCTGCAGATCTCCGTTCTCGTCGAGGTGCTTGAAAACGCCCGCCTCGACCGGCTTCCTGTTGCCGAATACGTTGCCAGCCAGCGCGGAGCCGGGCGCATAGACGACATTCCCGGCGCCAGCCTTGGCGATCACGCCCTCAAGGGCCGTGACAGGTGCGGTCGGATAACCGAAATAGTTCGCGACCAATGTCAGCTCATTATCGGCGTTCGGGCCGATCACGGCGACCTTTGTGCCCTCTTTGAGCGGAAGAATTCCATCATTTTTAAGGAGCACGAGCGAATCACGCGCCGCTTCCGCTGATAAGGACAGGTTCTTCTCGCTCGCAACGACGCTGAAGGGAATCTCGGAATACGGAACTTCCTTGTCGAACTCGCCGAGGCGGAATCGCGCTGTGAAGAGCCGCGTGACGGCCTTGTCGATTGTTGCCTCATCAATCAGGCCAAGCGCGACGGCTTCCGGAAGCGCATCCATCTTGTTGCCTTCGCCGTCGCCGCAATTCAGGTCGGTGCCCATTTTGACTGACAGCGCTGCGGCTTCAGCTCGTGTGGCGACATAGTTGTGCGCGTAATCATAATAGAAGTCGCCGATCGCGCCACAATCGGACACGACATATCCATCGAAACCCAGTTCTCCGCGGAGGATGTCGACCATCAGCTCCTCGCTGCCGCAGGCTGGTGCGCCGCGGAAGGCGTTGTAGGCGCACATGACAGAGGCAACCTGGGTGTTATCGAATGCAGCCTTAAACGCGCCGAGATAGGTTTCGTGGAGGTCCGCTTCGGTCGGATTATAGTCGTCAGAGTGGCGGGTCGTTTCGGGACCAGAGTGGACGGCGAAATGTTTCACGGTTGCAACGGCTTTCAGGTATTTCTTGTCGTCACCCTGAATGCCATTGACGAAATTCGTCGCCATCCTACCGGTGAGGAATGGATCCTCTCCATAAGTCTCCTGCCCGCGTCCCCAGCGCGGATCGCGGAAAATGTTTATGTTTGGCGACCAGAAGGTCAGGTCCGTATACATCTCGTATACGCCTTGCCTGGCGAAATTATTATGCTTGGCGCGGCCTTCATCCGAGATCGCAGTCGCAACATTGAGCATGAGATCTTCATCCCATGTCGCCGCAAGGCCTATCGCTTGCGGGAAAACAGTCGCTTCGCCTGCACGCGCAACTCCATGCAGCGCCTCGTTCCACCAATTGTGTTTGCGAATGCCAAGACGCTCGATCGGCGTTGCCTTGTCATACATTTGCTCAGATTTTTCCTTGAGAGTCAGTCGACCCACGAGGTCGGCAGCACGTGCTTCGGCGCTTAGGGACGGATCCTGAAAAGGATACTCATAAACGGGTGCTGTAGGCGTGCTATCGCTGAGCTCTGTCGTTACATCATCAGCATTTACAGCTTGCTCAGATATGCCTGCGCATGCGGCGACTCCTGCAATCAGAGCAGCGATTGCTACCGTTTCCCGAAACCGAATAGTCTTTGATCTGACTGATGTGCGCATGTGTACTCCTCCGCATATGGGAGATGTCGCATCGTGCGCATCTCCACTTGTCTGGCCATCTTTGTTGCACGCTAACATAGCGTTCGCCAAGTCTTTTCAAGACCCAAAGCGGCTTCAACAAAATGCAAATCCCGCAACGCTTGGTTTTCGCCCTTAGCGCGAGGTGTTGCCAATACGACACACTTTTTGGACTTCGCTAAGATTTTCGTTACGGCCTATTGATAGCGCAAACATTTCGTGGTCGCATCAACTCAGGCATGAAGACCGGCGTTTCGGGCCATGACCCAATTAAACAAGTTCGGCGCATCGTGGGATGACGTCGACGCTCAGAGGGAGGAAGTCTATGACCTTTACCAAGGAACAAGTCGTGGTGCGCGATAAGCGCACCCCCAAGTGGACCGCCCTGCTCTGCGGCGTTTCCGCTGTGTCGCTCATCAGCGCCATGCCGGCATCGGCGCAGGAAGCAGTAGAGGAAGAGTCCCGCCAGGAAGTTGTGGTGGTTCAAGGTATTCGCGGCTCTCTTGAGCGCGCGATGGATCTCAAGCGTGAATCCAATGGCGTTCTCGACGCCATTTCGGCCGAAGACATCGGCAAGTTCCCTGACACCAACCTCGCTGAATCGCTTCAGCGTATCACCGGTGTGTCGATCGACCGCTCGAACGGTGAGGGCTCCAAGATAACGGTCCGCGGCTTCGGTCCGGACTTCAACCTCGTAACGCTGAATGGTCGCACGCTGCCCACGGCCGACATCGGCGTGATCGGCGAGCGCGGCAACTATGGTGCCGGCGGCGACCGCTCGTTCGACTTCTCCAATCTTGCCTCCGAAGGCGTGAGCGCTCTGGAAGTCTACAAGACCGGCCAGGCCATCCTGCCATCGGGCGGTATCGGCGCAACGATCAATATCCGGACACGTCGTCCGCTTGACACACCAGGCTTCCAGGCATCCGCCGGCGTCAAGGTGCTGAATGACACAAGCAACGAAAACGGCGACGATTACACGCCTGAACTGACAGGCCTCGCGAGCTGGACCGATAATAGCGAACGCTTTGGCGTGGGTGTTTTCGGATCCTATTCGAAACGCGATTCCGGCGCGCCTACACAGCAGGTCAATGACTGGCTCGTGTTCGACCCCGCTGTAGACGGAGAGTTCGGAGACAGCAGCTATGTGCGTGGCGACGGGTCTACAGTCGTCACCAACGCGCCAAAAGATGGCCAGCTCTATGCTATCCCTCAGGACAGCCGGTATGATTTCTCGGATATCTCGCGGGAGCGGATCAATGGTCAATTGGTCCTTCAATTCCGCCCGATGGACAACCTGACCCTGACAGGCGACGTCACCTACGCCCAGAACAAATCGGAAGAAGACCGGTTTGAGCAGACCAACTGGTTTGCGACACCTTTCGACCAGATCACCTTCGACAATGATGGCCCTGTGGCAACGGCTGTTTTCCTCCAGGAAAACAATAACGGCACGAAGGATATTTGGTCTGCCTCCCGAAAAGTGGTCCGTT
>NZ_ARYL01000038.1 GCF_000685295.1 Hyphomonas oceanitis SCH89 | reverse complement strand
GTGAGGAGACGGGGCGGACCATCCCATTAAGGCCGTGAGCGTGCCGATCCATGGCGCTATGCCCCAGTTCTGGCTGCGGCTTTCAGCGCGGGCAAGCGACTGGATGCCCTCGACGGCCGACATGCCGGATTTCCGGCCCATGGCGTATTCCGCCATCAGGAGCGGCAGGCCGATGAGCAGGACGCACATCATGTAGATCAGGATGAAGGCGCCGCCGCCCTCTTCGCCCGCCGTATAGGGAAAGCGCCAGAAATTGCCGAGACCGACTGACGAGCCAACGGCCGCCATGATGAATCCGAAGCGCGAGCCCCACTTGTCTGTCTTGCGGCCAATGCCTGCCATATGCCCTCTCCCCGGGGTAATTTGTTTCACGCGACCCTAGCGGTCGCGGCATGAAAATCAATTGCAGGGTCTGTTAGCGGGTCAAATGATGCCCGTCGAGGAGAGCTTTTCGTCCCTGTGCATATGCGCTGACAGGATGAGCCCGAAACAGGCCATCGTCGTGAGCATGGCCGTGCCGCCATAGGAAATGAGCGGGAGCGGCATGCCGACCACTGGCAGGAGGCCGATAACCATGCCGACATTGAACACAATATAGAAGGCGACTGTCGCGGCCGCGCCCGCCGAAGCGAGCCGACCAAACCAGCTGTGTGATTGCGACGCGGAATAGAAGGACCAGCCGAGGATGACGGCAAAGCCGAGCAGCAGGGCGGTCGTGCCGATGAAGCCGAATTCCTCGCCGATCACGGTGAGGATGAAGTCGGTATGCTGTTCGGGCACATAATCCTGCTGGGACTGGATGCCCTGAAGCCAGCCCTTGCCATTCACGCCGCCGCCGCCAATGGCGATCAGGCCTTGCTCGATCTGGTAGCTTTCACCGAGCGCGTTGGTGGCGTGGCCAGACATCTGGGCGAGAAATGTATCGACACGCTCGCGCTGGTAGTCGGCGAGGACGAAATAGATGCCGGGCACCGATGCAATACCTGCGAGCATACCGACAAGGATGACCCGCATCGACAGGCCCGCGAGGAAGATGACCACCCCGCCGGATGCGATCAGGGCGAGCGTGGTGCCGAAATCCGGCTGCTTGAAGATCAGGGCCGCCGGGATGAGCATGATGCAGAGGGCGCCGATGTGGATGAGGATGCGGCCCGATGTGGGCGTGATGACGCGGTCATAGTACCAGGCCAGCGCCATCGTGGTGGCGAGCTTGGCAAACTCGGACGGCTGGACGCCGATCGGCCCGATCTGGAGCCAGCGCTGGGCACCGCCGCCGCTGAAGCCCATCACGAGCACAAGGACGAGCAGGAGTATCGTGAAGGCATAGGCCGGAAGCGCGAGCGTGCGCCACCAGGAGAGCGGTAGCATGGCCAGCACGAGCATCATGACGAAGGAAATGCCGAAGCGCGTGAGCTGGAGATACCAGAGATTATGCTCGTTCGGATTGGTGTAGGCGGAGGAATAGAGCATCGCGACGCCGGTGAGCGCCATGGCGATGATCAGCAGGATGAAGCCCCATGGCAATTTCGCAAGCCGGCGCAGCGGACCCATTGTCTCGAAGTTCAGCGATTTGGCCGTGCGGGTGCGCGCCTCGCCCCGGCTGAAGCCGGTATAGCCGTCGCGGCTCATGTCGGCTCCCCCTGCCCTGCTGGCGTGACGGAGGCCGTCTGGCCATAGGCAGGCTTGCGGCCGCTATCATTCTCGATGGCAAAACGAAGGATGTCGCGCGCCATGGGCGCAGCGGCGCCTGAGCCGCTCTCACCATGTTCGACCACGACAGCGCAGGCATATTTCGGATTGTCGGCTGGCGCATAGGCGACGAAGAGCGCGTGGTCGCGCAGCTCGCGCTCGATATTGAGGCCCTTGCGGATGCCCTTGTCGCGCTCGGCCTTCGAGATGCGGCGGACCTGCGCGGTACCGGACTTGCCGGCCATGCGGGGACCACCAAGGCCAAGATCGCCCGAGCGATAGGCCGTGCCGCCGCCTTCCGAGGTCACGCCATACATGCCCGAGCGCATGATATCGATAATGTCCTTGTCGAGCGGCTGGTCGAGGACGCCATCATCGCCCGATTGCGGGCCGAGGCCGACAAGATGGGGTTTCAGGCTGCGCCCTTCGGCGGCGATACGGGCCGTCATCAGGGAAAGTTGCAGGGGCGTGACGCCGAGCTGGCCCTGGCCGATACCGAAGTTCAGTGTCTCGCCTTCATACCAGGGTTCGCCCATGGCCCGTTGTTTCCATTCAGGGTCGGGCACGAGGCCGCCGCGCGCGCCGGTCATGCCGAGCGTCCAGGCCTCGCCGAAGCCGAACTTGCGCGCTGCGGCTGCGATCGCTTCAACGCCCGTGCGGCGGGCAATGTCGTAGAAATAGACGTCGCACGAGTGCTTGATGCCATTATGCATGTCCATCGAGCCGTGGCCGCCTTTCTTCCAGCAGTGCCAGGTGCGGTTGCCGAAACGGTAATAGCCATTGCAGTTGACGCGGTCGGTGGGCTTCACGGCGCCGGATTCGAGCGCGGCCGTGGCGACGACCATCTTGAATGTGGAGCCCGGCGGATAGACGCCGCCATGCGCGCGCGGATAGAGCGGCGATTGCGGATTGTCGCGCAATTCGGCATAGGCCGTGCCGGAAATGCCGTTGACGAAATCATTCGGGTCGAAGGCGGGCGTCGAGACCATGGCGAGGACGTCGCCGGTATCGACCTGGATCATCACCGCGGCGCCGCTCTCCTCGCCAAAGCGCTCGATAACGGCGCGCTGGAGATCGGAATCGATGGTGATGTAGAGGTCCTTGCCGGGAACGGGCGCGAACCGCTCGTCCGGGATTTCCTCAATGACGCGGCCGTGGGCATTGGTGACCAGTTTGCGGAAGCCCGGCTTGCCGCGCAGATATTCCTCGGCGAACCGCTCCATGCCCTGCCGACCGGTGCGCATGTCAGGGTGGCGGAACAGTTTTTCGAGGCGCTTGGCCTCGTCAGCTTCCATGCCGACGGACAGGCGTTCCAGATCGTCCTGGCTGGCGCGGGCGACATAGCCAAGCACGTGGGCAAAGTCGCGGCCGCGCGGATAGGACCGCGTCAGCGCCATCTCGACCTGTACGCCGGGGATCTCGGCGGCATGCACGTTCATGCGCGCAAAGTCTTCGTAGGTAAGTTCGTTGGCGACAATGATCGGGACGAAGCCTGCATTGCGGCGACGCCCGGCGGTGATCTCGCCAGCCAGCCGCTCGATGCGCTCGTCCGACAGGTCGATGAGGGCAGCGACCTGCGCGAGCGTGCCAGCCGGATCGCGTGTCTGTTCGGGTACAATGGAAACGCGGCCTGCACGGCGATGCGAGGCGAGCGGCTTGCCGAACCGGTCCAGGATGCGGCCCCGCTGCGGCGGCGCAAGCGCCAGCTTGATATGGTTGTCCTCGGCAGCGGCCTGGTATTTCTCGCGCTCAAGCACCTGAAGCTGGAAGAGACGTGCGACGAGACCGGCCCAGACGACGCCGCCTGCGCCTGCCGCGATAATCATGCGGCGCGTGAAATCATCCTCAATGCTGCGATTACGGCTCATGTCGCCTGCCCCACGGATTCCCCGGGCGCGCGGCCAAGGTCGAACAGGCGATGACAGGCGGCATAGATGACGCCTGTGGTGAGGAAGGCGGCGAACAGAGGTGTCGCACGCACGGCATGATCCTCAAGCGCGCTGGCCATCAGCCACAGGACGAGAAAACCGGAAATGAACTGCAGGATTGGCGCGATAACGGCGACTAGCGGTTCGTTCATCACATCGAACATGCCAGCGATCCAGGCGCTGAAACCGTACACCACGAGGTTCACGATGACGAAGCAGCCGAGCGGCGCATTGAAGCTGATATCCTGGATCAGACCGAAGGCGATGAGCAGGACCATGGGGCGCAATGACATGCCGACACGGCCCCAGCCAACAGCCCCCCAAAGGGCCGCATAGGGCCACGCAATGGACAGACCGAACAGTGTCTTGGGGGTGAGGCCGAGCAGGCCAATGGCGGCAATGGCAAAGGCGCCGAAAAGCAGGCGCGGGGTTGGCCCCGTACTGGACCATATGCTCTTGCGCGGCCGGCCGGATTTGCGGTTAGCCATTACTGGCGCACCCCCTGGGCAGCGCTCGCCTGTTCCGGCGCCGCTTCATCGGAGGCCGGGATTTCCTCGATCGCAATTGGCGTCTCGATGAGCGGCGGCGGGATCATCTGGACATAGCCGCCTGCGCGGCGTGCCATGCCATATTTCACGCGCCAGTCGCCGCCCTGCATGCGGGCCTCACCGACGATCAGGCCGCGCGGAAAGGCCCCGCCTTCGGCAGACGTGAGAATGCGTTCACCTTCGATAAAGCCGCTACGCTCCGGCATGTCGGTCAGGCTGCCGAGGCCGTCGCGGCCACCGTACAGGATGGCGCGCACGCCGCTGACTTCGCCCATGACAGGTACGCGGCTGTTGAAGTCTGTAATCAGGAGGATGCGCGAGGAATGCTCGCCAAGCTGGATGACCCGGCCGACAAGACCGCCTTCATTGAGGGCTATGGCGCCGGGATCAACGCCCTGCGCGCGGCCGGCATTGGCCAGCAGCGTCTGGGCAAAGGGACCATCGCTCTCAGCAGTGACACGCGCCGTGACGCCACGCACGGGCGGCTCGCCCATCAGGTTCAGAATTTGCTCATAGGCTTCGAGGCGCTCGGCCATGGAAATGGCCGCAGCCTTGTAGCGCGAGAGTTCGCGCACTTCGGCTTCGAGATCCTTGATGCGCCGCTCGCGGGCGACCTGACCGGTCATGCGGGCCCAGAGGCTGATACTGTCGCCGCCGCCAAGCTGGTCGCCAGCCACTGTGCGGACAGGATCGAAGATGTGGCGGATTTGCGGGGCGGACTGGGCCACGACGAGGGCGCCGGCGCCGAAAATCAAGACAAAGAGAATCAGTCGCTTGGCTGAGCGCTGCTTCGGTTTTTGTCCTGATCGGCTTAGGCGCGCCATTCGCCCTGTTTCCTTGCCGTTTTTTCTGCCCGTTTCCCTAGACTTCCGGAGACAGGACCGTTTTCATTTTCGAGTAGTTTTCTAGCACATAACCGCAGCCATTCACGACGCATTTCAGCGGATCATCTGCAATCATCACAGGCAATTGCGCCTGTTCACGGATGACCGTGTCGAGGTTGCGCAAGAGGGCACCGCCGCCTGTCAGCACGATGCCACGGTCAACGATGTCAGCAGCCAGTTCTGGCGGCATGGCTTCGAGCGCGATCTTCACGGCGTCGATAATGTCGTTCACCGGCTCGCTGAGCGCTTCGGCAATCATGGCCTCGGTGATCTCGGTTTCCTTCGGCACGCCGTCCAGCGTACCGCGGCCACGAACCGTCAGGGCCATGCCGGTGCCGTTCTCGGGCGCCATGGCTGTGCCGATCTCTTTCTTGATCCGTTCGGCGGACATTTCGCCGATCAGGATTTTCTGCTCGCGGCGCAGATAGTTGACGATAGCCTGGTCCATCTTGTCGCCGCCGACGCGCACGGAGCGCGAATAGACGATGCCGCCAAGGGAGAGGACTGCCACTTCAGACGTGCCGCCGCCGATATCAACGACCATCGAGCCGGCTGGCTCATCAATCGGAAGACCAGCGCCGATTGCAGCGGCCATGGGCTCTTCGATAAGCTGGACTTCACGGGCACCAGCGGCAAGGGCCGACTGGTGGATGGCGCGTCGCTCGACGCTGGTCGCGGAGCTGGGCACGCAGATGATGATGAGGGGAGACACGAACGCCCGGCGGTTATGAACCTTCCGGATGAAGTGCTTGATCATTTCCTCGGCGACTTCGAAATCGGCGATCACGCCATCCCGCATCGGGCGGATGGCTTCCATGTTCACCGGCGTCTTGCCGAGCATGTTCTTGGCTTGCTCGCCAACCGCGTAGACGATCTTGCGGCCGCCTTGGGTCATGTAGGCAACGACCGAAGGTTCATCGAGCTTTACGCCCTGGCCTTTCACATAGACCAGCGTATTCGCTGTGCCGAGGTCGATGGCCATGTCCGTGGACAACATGCCGAGAAGGCTACCAATCATGACGTCTACGAGCTCTTTCTGATGCGCAACGAACCCCCGGTCCGTTACAATTGTGCAATTCTATACACAGCCCCATACCCCATGTGCCGTTAACGCCCATTTAATGCAAGGGACGGAGGGCACATAAGCGGTACGCTACGTACATCCCCTGAAAATCAATGGTATCCATTGGTGTTTACCGTAGAATCGCCTGATGCGATTGGGGGGGTAACGGAACGGATCGTTCCGAAATGGTAAACGCCGAGCGGGTGCTTGTTAACGAATTGGCGGTTTTGCACTCACCCGGCGTCACGGTGCGATTTGTACACTTGGTACGATTTGAGTCGTTTCTGGCGGGCGGGGCCCGCGATGAGCGGAAGATGAACACGTCGTTCGGAGAGTATTGGGGCGGGGGCTCCTAAACAGGAACTGCAGCATCGGTCTGGCCCATAAACGCGCTCCCAAACCCATCAGCGCTCACGGCTTGAACACACCCCTGGCAAGCCCCGACCGATGCTGCATTTTTCCTCAGGCAGCATGTCCCGATATCTCGTCCAGCTCCCGCACGATGCGGTCGGCCGGCTCCTGCTCGCTGTCATGGCGGGCGTGTTCGGCCTCTGCGCGGAACCTGGACGGGCGGGCCATGGACGGAAAATGGATATGGGTGTCGCCCCGGCCGCGTATGGTCAGGCGACCATAATGGAAAAGCCGGCCGAGAGGCCCTTGGTGGATGGCGCTGCCCTCGATGGCGTCGAGCGTAATTTCCTGCACATCGGCGCGAAAGAAGCCCGATTTCAGGATCACGCGCCGGTCCGTAATGACAAATTCCGTTGTGCGCAGGCGAATCTGCTCGGAGATGAACATGACAATGCCGATGACGAGCACGCCGAGAAAGATCAGCGCCAGCCACCCTGGAACCCAGCTGAGCCCGTGAAACCGGCCGCGATAGACCACGTGCTCGCCGTCATAGAGCCTTTTGTCGATATAGCTTGCCATGGGAATTAACCTTGTCGCCTGCTGACCAATGGGCAGCGATGGGCAAGGTTCCCGCTGGCAAGCGCTCAGGCGGCGGTGACGAAGGTGGCGATGACTTTCTTGCGGCCCGTCTTGTCGAAGTCGACCGTCAGCTTGTTGCCCTCCGAGAAGGCGACCTTGCCGTAGCCGAACTTGTCATGGAACACACGGGAACCCGTCTTGAACGCGCTGGTTCCGCCTGATGTGGCCGCAAGTGGTCCAGCTTCGCCGGGCGGGCGGGATGGCGTACGCGAGGCATTTTCCTGCAACCGTTTCCACCCGGGGCTGTCATAGGATGAACGCGCGCCAAGGTCTTCCATCGTGCCGCTGAACGCCTCTTCGCCGCCGGGAAGACCGGAAAAGCCGGTTTCGCTCATCGCATCGACATGCTCGTGCGGGAGTTCATCTACGAAACGGCTGGGCATGACGCTTTGCCAGCGGCCATAGATCTGGCGGTTGGCCACGAAGGAGATATAGGCGCGAGCGCGGGCGCGCGTGATGCCGACATAGGCGAGGCGACGCTCTTCCTCGAGGCCTTTCAGGCCGCTCTCGTCGAGACTGCGGCGCGAGGGGAAGACTTCCTCCTCCCAGCCGGGCAGGAAGACCATGGGCCATTCGAGGCCCTTGGCGCCGTGTAGTGTGAGAATCTGGACCTGGTCCTCCCCTGCCCCGCCGCTGGACGCATCCATGACCAGTTCGACGTGCTCGAGGAAGCCGGCGAGCGTATCGAACTCGCCCATGGAGCGTACGAGTTCCTTCAGGTTGTCGAGCCGTGTCTGGGCCTGCGGGCTGCGGTCCTTCTGGAGCATGTCGGTATAACCGGACTCTTCGAGGATGACCTCGGCGAGTTCGGTGTGCGGCAGGCCATTGGCATACTTGTCGCGCCACATGTTGAGCTGGTCGATGAACACGGTCAGGCCGCGCTTGGCACCGCCTTTGATCTCGTCGGTCTGCAGCACCATTGGCGTCAGCGTGTAGAGGCTGCGGCCATCGGCACGTGCATAGGCCTGCAGCTTGGCCAGTGTCGTGTTGCCGACGCCGCGTTTGGGCTCATTGACCACGCGCTCGAAGGCCAGATCGTCGTCGGGCGAGCGGATGAGGCGCAGATAGGCCATGGCATCGCGGATCTCGGCGCGTTCAAAGAAGCGCGGGCCGCCGATCACGCGGTAGGGGATGCCGAGCATGATGAAGCGTTCCTCGAAAGCCCGCATCTGCCAGGAGGCACGCGCCAGCACGGCGCAATCATCATGCTTGCCGCCAGCGCGGACCCAGCTTTCGATATCGTCTGCGATAAGGCGGCTCTCCGCCTCGCCGTCCCACAGGCCGCGCACTTTGACCTTTTCGGCGTCCACGAGGTCGGCGTCACTGTCGTCGCCGACAAAGAGCGTTTTGCCGAGGCGGCTGCGATTGTGGCTGATCACGCTGGAGGCGGCGGCGAGGATGTGGCGCGTGGAGCGATAGTTCCGCTCGAGCCGGATGACCTTTGCGCCAGCGAAATCCTTCTCGAAGCGCAGGATATTGTCCACTTCGGCGCCGCGCCAGCCATAGATCGACTGGTCGTCATCGCCGACGCAGCAGATGTTATGGTTGCCTTGGGCCAGCATGCGCAGCCAGAGATATTGGGCGACGTTCGTATCCTGATACTCGTCGACGAGGATGTACTTGAAGCGGGCGTGATAGTCCTTCAGCACGTCCGGGTTCTCACGGAACAACGTAATATTGTGGACCAGAAGATCGCCGAAATCGCAGGCATTCAGAACCTTCAGCCGGTTCTGGTAGATCTCGTAGCACTTGATCCCCTTGCCGTCGGCGAACATGTGCGCGTCTTCGGATGGCACACGGTCCGGCGTCAGAGCGCGGTTCTTCCAGCCGTCGATGAGGCTGGCGAGGAAGCGCGGCGTCCAGCGCTTGGGATCGATATTCTCGGCCTGGATGATCTGCTTGCAGAGGCGAACCTGATCGTCGGTATCAAGGATGGTGAAACTGGATTTGAGGCCGACAAGCTCGGCATGCTGGCGCAGGATCTGCGCGCTGATCGAGTGGAACGTGCCGAGCCAGCGCAGGCCCTCGCCGTCCGGGCCGATCAGTTTCAGCGCGCGCTCGCGCATTTCGCGGGCGGCCTTGTTGGTGAACGTCACCGTCAGCGTCTGGCTGGGCCAAGCCTTCTTGGTGGCGATGATATGCGCCAGGCGCGTGGTCAGCACGCGTGTCTTGCCGGTGCCGGCGCCTGCCAGCACGAGCAGCGGCCCATCGGTGTGCAGCACGGCTTCGCGCTGCTCCGGGTTCAGGCCAGACAGATACGTAGCCTCGCCTGCTGCAGCGGGGGGGCGCGCAGCAGCCATCTGGCTGATCGAGAGACGATTCGGATTGGAACTCATAGAGAACATATAGCAGGGATTGGCCAATGTGTTAGGCTAAAGCCGCACCAAGCAGGGAGGCGCCCATGAACAATGAGGCTACCGAGAAATACCTGGAGACCGCGAAAAAGAACGTGCTCGCAAAGACCGGCAAGACGGTGGAGCATTGGGCGGAGGTCGTGAAAGCCAGCGGCATCGAAAAGGTTGGCCAGCAAGTGGCGATGCTGAAGGAGAAGCATGGCATCACCCATGGCTATGCCCAGATGATCTGCCAGATCGCCAGCGGGCGCCTTAATGCCTCTGTGGATGAGCTTCTGGAGATGCAGTTCAAGGGCAAGGAAAGCCTCAGGCCGCTTCATGACGCCATTGCAGCCTATGCCGGGAAACTGGGTAAGGATGTCGGGATTGATCCCGGCAAGACGGCCACCAGCCTGCGCCGCAGCAAGAAATTCGCCGCCATCGTTCCCGCGTCAAAAACGCGGATCGATCTCGGGATCAACCTGAAAGGCATGCCCGGCAATAACCGGCTGGCCGAGGAAAAACCGGGCGCCATGTGCACGCACAAGGTGCGGCTTGAATCGGCTGCGGATTTCGACGCGGAGGTGAAGGCCTGGCTCAAGGAGGCTTACGAGAAAGCATGACGAACAAACTTTTCCCTATCGCACGCCTCCCCGATCTCGCCCTTGAGCCTTTTGAGATGGGAGACGCCTATGTCTGCCGCGATGCAGGCTTCAGTGACGGCATCGGCCTCACACAACTGGGTGCGTCCTATACTGAAGTCCCTCCGGGCAAGTCCGCTTGTCCGTTCCACGCCCACCATGTCGAGGAGGAAATGTTCGTCATCCTTGAGGGCGAAGGCACGTACCGATTTGGTCCCGACCGCTACCAGGTCAAAGCCGGCGATGTGCTGGCCGCGCCGCGGGGTGGGCCTGAATATGCCCACAAACTGACGAATACAGGCCGCATGACGTTGAAATATATCAGCATCTCGACGCGCGCCGATACCGAGATTTGCGAATACCCTGATAGCGGCAAGTTTCTCGCCAATACGAAGGAACCGGGTACGCGCACCAACCGGTTTCGATATATGGGCCGAATGGAGACGGAGGTGGATTATTGGGACGGCGAAGACTCGCCCGACTGATCAGGGCTTCCGGAAAGCGATCGTCACCTGCCCGATCTCGATGCCGTAGCGGGTGACATAGGCCCGGTTGAGCAGGACATCGTCTTCCATCAGGTACATCCAGTCGTCAAAGCCGACATTCCACGTCGAGTCGCCCACTTTCAGGTCAACCTTGTATTTCCAGTTGAACGCATTACCGGAGACGCGGCCCTCCGCTGGCACGGGCACGTCGCCCGCCGTGCCGCGATAGGCGCCATTGCCGAGTACGTCGATTTCCCAGACCCGGGTATCGCGCTCGCCATCATCATATTTGAAATTCTCGGTCAGGGTCAGCCGGTCACCGTCGAGCGTGCCCGTGATGTCGACCTTGAACTGGCGGCGCACCTTGCCGAAACGGTCCTCGAATACGCCATAGGCCTGTGTCTGACCCAGGAAGTAATCCTCAAGCACCAGCTGTCGCGGACTGTCGGCGAATTGCGCCACATTCTGGCTGACACAGGCCGTGCTCAATGTGGTGGCCGCAATCAGGGCGGGCGTGAGGGCTTTGCTCAGGCGCATATCGTACATCTCCTCCGGCAGCATTGAATGTGCTGTCCGTCTGTACGCAGGCAAACGCCAACCGGATGAAAATAACCCCACCTGCCGGCCCGGAATCACTCCGGGAAGGCAGGCGGGGCAATCAGCAAACCCTTGCCTTGCTTAACAACCACACATGTCCGGGAGGCAAACCGGTATGGTGGTTGGAGCGCTGGGGCCGTGTAATCTACGGAAAGGCCGTCCGCCGTTTCGGCATCGCCATTCTGGCGTGCCGGACGCACACTTTCATGACACGGACAGTCTCACATTTTCCGTCTGCGCTCAATAATTTTCGCGCCTCAGTAGAGCGTAGCGAGCGACTTTGCATCATAGTTCGACAGCTCGTCGAGGCGGCCTTCACGGACCTTCTTCGCCCATTCCGGATCCTGCAACAGGGCCCGGCCGACAGCGACCATGTCAAACTCGCCGCGCTCAAGGCGCTCTTCCAGATCATCCAGCTTGCGGATGGTGGCGCCTTCCCCGCGGAAGGCCTTTTCAAAGTCGCCCGTCAGGCCGACAGAACCGACCGTGATGACCGGCAGGCCCGTCAATTTCTTGGCCCAGCCAGCCGCATTGAGGCCGTTCTCGCCATCGACTTCGGGGAATTCAGGTTCCCAATAGCGGCGCTGCGAGGCGTGGAGCACGTCAACACCGGCATCGACGAAGACCTTGAGGAAGGCTTCGTATTCGGCTGGCGTATGCGCGAGCCTGACTGTGTAATCCTGCTGTTTCCATTGCGAGAAACGCAGGATGATGGCCATGTCCGGGCCCACCTGCTTGCGGGTTTCCTTGATGATGTCAGCGGCAAAGGTCGCACGTTCCGGCAGCGAGCCGCCGAAGCGGTCGTCGCGCTTGTTCATCACGTCCCAGAAAAACTCGTCGATCAGATAGCCATGGGCGCCGTGGATTTCGATGGCGTCAAAGCCGATGCGGGCTGCTTCGCCAGCGGCATTGGCGAATGCCATCACCATGTCATCAACTTCAGCGCTGGTGGGCTGTTCGAATACTTCCTTGCCGGAATGCGTGACGCCGGACGGGCTGTCGGTTGGCGCATCAGGCTCAGGGCCGGTGCCGGGCTTGCGCATCATGCCCTGGTGCCAGAGCTGCGGGGCGATAAGGCCCTTATTGGCGTGGACCTTCTCGACGACGCGTTTCCACCCGGCGAGCGAATCAGCGCGGTGGAAGTTCGGCACGTTCGGGTCATTGGAGGCCCCGCCCCGCTTCACTGTGGTGCCTTCGGTGACGATCAGGCCGACATCGGCTGCGGCGCGGCGCGCGTAATAGTCCGCCACATCCTCGCCCGGTGTGCCCCCTGGCGACTTGCTGCGCGTCATGGGGGCCATGACGATGCGGTTTGGCAGGTTCAGCGACTTGATTTTGAGCGGTTTGAAAAGCGGACTGGTCATGTGGGGCAGGCTCCATTGAATTCTGAAGAAGACAAGTGGCGTCGCCCCCTACCCACGTCAACCATTGACGTTAGGAAGGCGCCGAGGCACCGGTTCATGGCGGGTTCAGCCGGTGTGCCCAATCTGCAAGCCGGTCATGATGAAAAGGGGGAATGTTTCCATGCGGTATAGCCTGTTGGCCTTGGCGGCGGTTTCTTTGGCGGCCTGCCAGACGCCCGGATATGACTACGAAGCCCGGATCGCACCGAATTATCCTCAGGCAGCTGAATTCCGTGATCCTGAAGTTGGGCGCTTTAGAGGTCCGGCGGGAGATGTCGCGGAGGCAGAATTCTCCGCAATGATCTCGCAAGTCAGTCTTGATGGCATGCCGTGGTTCAGGCGGTCAGGCCCTGAGCCGGACAGTCTCTATGAAGGCGGCGTGGCGATTGATGGCTGGGAGTCGGAAGTGCGCTATGAGCGCGAACGCCGCTGCGTGGAGCATGAGGGCCTGTTTAACTGCAAGCGCCAGGGCATTGTGGAATCAGAATGCACGAATGAAACGGTTACCGTCTCGGTTTCGGCGACGCTTGTGGATCTTGGGTCAAACCGACCTGTGTTCACATCCGCGCAACCGGGCTCTGCCGCGCGCGACACCTGTATCGACGTGGCGGAATATCGAGACGGCACGGTCGAGATCGGCACCTATCGCGACCCGTATCGCAGTACCTATAATCCCTATGATGCCCCCATCGGTCTCGTGCGGGACGCGGTGGTCGATGCTGTCGGGCGTTTTCGCTATGATATCGCGCCCTACAACAAGACGCTGCGAGCCGAGATCATGCAGAAGGGCCTGATCCCGGAAGAGCAGAATGATACGCGCTTCACGCTGGCAGTTGATGCCACGAAGAACGGCAATTTCCTCGGCGCCTGCGCGCAGTGGGATGAACTCGCCCGCGAATATCCGCGCGCGCCTGCTGTGCTTCACAATCAGGGCGCCTGCGCAGAGGCCCGCGGCGACATGGAAACGGCGCAGCTGCGCTATGCCCGCGCCGCCGAACTGGCGAGCCAGATTCCGCTGATGAAGGACAAGTCCGCCAAGCCCATTTTCGATGCGCTGGAGCGTGTTTCGGGGCGTCGCTATGACGAACAGCTGCTGGACGCCAGCACACCCAAAAGCGGCAGCTAGGCCTAGTGACCGAACATCGTGGCCAGTGTGACGCCGGTTTCGGCTGCTTCCGCAGCGATGCCCCAGGCAATCCCGCCTGAAAAGGCAACGGCGCAAAACACGCATTTCATGAGGATGCTTTTCATCTGACGGCCACTCCCGGTTTGGAACACTTCACAGAAGCAAAGTGCAAAGCCGGGGCCGCGCTGTAAGGCCTCGTTAACCCTGTTTTTCGGGATCGCCGTCGAGGCGGTGGCCCTCTGTCAGCCGGGTGAGTTTCTCGGCGCGGGCCTGTTCCAGCGACTTCTGGACCTTTGTGCGACCGAACTTGGCACGATTTTCAGCCGCTGCCTGTTCCTTGGCAGACCGGGCCTTCGCCTTGCGGGCTTTGTTGAGATTGATCGGGGTCGTCATGGCGCCAGACTACTCAGCCAAAGGCCGCCAGTCGAGCGTCGAGACGCGCCTTCACGTCTGGCCACTCGGTGTCGATGATGGAGAAGAAGGCCGTGTCGCGGACAAAGCCATCCGGCAGGGTGCGGTGATTGCGCAGGATGCCATCGCGTTTTGCGCCCAGCTTCAGGACGGCCGCCTGCGAGCGCTTGTTACGATCATCCACCTGAAACTGCACGCGCACAGCCCCTTGCCCGAACGCATGGGCCAGAAGCAGGCGCTTGGCCGCCGGATTGATCGCCGTGCCCGCAGCATGTGGCGCATAGACCGTCATCCCGATCTCGACGCTGCGATTGACCGCATTGGCGTCGAGATAGCTGGTTACGCCAAGAAAATCGGCGCCATCCGGCGACAAAACGCTGAACGGGATCATCGTCCCCGCCGTCGAGCGCGCAGCGATCGTTTCGAGCCACAGGCCAATCCAGTCGCCCGGCCCACGGTGGGACCAGAGAACGAATTGCTCCGGCGCGCCTTCGGCCAATGCCCGCAAGGCCGCGCCATATAGCGCCGGATCGAAAGGCTCGAGGCGGACATGCGCGTCCGCCAGCATCACCGGCGCCAGCTGCATCGGCCTAGTCCTTGTGGGTCTCGCGCCACTGTTCCATGGCGAGAGAGATGGCAAAGGTCTCGCGGTATTTCGGGCTGGAGGCCGGGCGCGGCGCGCGGGCCGACGTCATCGCCATGATTTCGGCAAGCTTGTTGTGCGCCGCGCCTGACTGGCCTGCCCCGATATAGGCGTGCAGCTCGACCAGCGCCGACGAGAGCGGGTCGTGCGCACGGATCACGAAATAGGGCTCGTCGTCGGCGAGCTTGCCGATCACGTCAAACTGGGACGGGTTATCCTTGGAGCCGACGGGAGGTTTGGACATGGATATCTGCCTTTCTGGGCGGAAGTGATTCTCTTCCCGGACAATAGAGTGTCGTGAACGGGCAGTCAGCCTTTTCGGCAGATATGGGTGATGTTTGGCAAGTCCTCTCGCCAGAAACCCATGGTCTCCCAGAACGGCGCGGCGAGTGGCGTAGCGCGCGCATTGCAAGTCAGCAGCGGGGCCCGGGCAAAACCGTGAGTCATTGCCACCTCTGCCAGAGCGCGCCCCACACCAAACTCCCGCGCCTGTGGCAAGACATAGAAGCGCCGCATGCGCATCGCCGTCTCCGTCAGTCCTATGTCCCACGTCACGCCCCCGACGCCGACTAGCCCTGCTCCGTCAAATGCCCCGAAAAGCGCCTCGCCATCTGTGGCAAATCGCTGCTCGCCTGATCGCCAGCCATCCGCGAGCAAATCCATATTTCGCACGCCCTCCTCCGCCGCGGCGGCGAAAAGCCCACCAAAGCTGGACGGCAGGTGATCGACAATGCGCGCGATGTTCATGTCGCACTCCCGGCACGGCAGGCATTAGACTAGCTCGACGAGACGATGCCTCCGTCACACGGAATGGTGTGGCCGGTGATATAGGCCGACGCCTTGGACGAGAGAAAGATCGAGAGGCCAGCCACGTCGCTTGGCGCGCCAACACGGCCTGACGGGTTGCGGCTGGAAACGGAATCCCAATCCACGCCCTCAGTCTCGCCTTTGAAGCCAACGCCGGTGGACAGCATGTAGGTCGGGAAAGGGCCCGGCGCGATACCGTTGACGAGGATATGCTCGCCCGCCAGATGCGCGCCCATGAAGCGCGTCAGGTGGATCACAGCAGCCTTTGACGTGCCATAGGCGAAGCCGCTCATCGGGCTCGTGTGCATGCCGTCGATTGAGGCGATATTGATGACGCGCGCAGGCTCATCAGCGCTGGCAGACTTGCGCAGCAGCGGCATCAGTTTCTGCGTGAGGAAGAAGACGCCCTTGACGTTGACGTCCATCACCTTGTCCCAGCCGGCTTCCGGGAAATCTTCCAGTGTCGCGCCCCATGCCACGCCCGCATTGTTGATCAGCACATCGATCTTGTCTTCGCGCTTGGCGAGCTCGTCGGCGAGGTGATTGATGCCAAGCAGCGTGCCCACGTCTGACGGGATGGCATAGATCTCGCCGCCATACTCGGCTTTCAGCCGCTCGACCGTCTCTTCACAGGCCTGCGCCTTGCGCGACGAGATGATGACCTTGGCGCCCTGGCTGAGGAAGCCTGCCGCGATCATCTCGCCGATGCCGCGCGAACCGCCCGTGATGACGACCGTCTTGCCGGCCACCGAAAACAAATTGCTGAAATCCATGCTCATGTCTTCTCTCCTCCTTGAACGACTGCCGTTCTGACGGAGTGCCGAAGGGCGCGCAAGGGCTTAGCGCTGGCGAAACAACGATAGCGGCCACGTCATGCCCCTGCCTGGGTTCAATCACCGGGATCTTCCATGATCTCGTAGAGATAGGCTTCCGGATACATCAGGAAGTCGCGCGTAAGACTCACATGGTCAAAGTCATCCCATTTTGTCTGCTGCGGTCCCTCTGCCGTCATATGATAGATAAAGGCGTCAGGATACGAGAGGATGATGGGCGAGTGCGTTGCGATGACGAACTGACTGCCATTCTGGACAAGTTCATGAAGCCGACGAAGGAATGCCAGTTGGCGCCTCGGCGACAGCGCGGCTTCTGGCTCGTCCAGCACGTAAAAGCCCTTGCCCTCGAACCGGTTCTGAAAGAGCGCCATCACGGTTTCCCCATGTGACTGTGTGTGCAGTTTCCGCTCGCCATACCGCGCCAGGGTCGATGTCGCGTCCAGATAAGTCGCCTGCCCATAAAGGCTTTCAGCCCTGAGAAAGTAGGAATCTTTTGGCCGCTTCGTGCCGCGTACCATCTTGAGCTGAGCATGCAGGCGCGAATGCGTGTCCTCGACCTTGAAACGGTGGTCCCGGCTGCCCCCTTCGGCATTCAGACCCATTGCAACCGCAATTGCTTCGATCAATGTCGACTTGCCGGAGCCGTTTTCTCCGACGAGGAAAGTCACCTTCTCGTGCAATTCCAGAGTTTGCCAACTCGCTACCGCAGGCAGGTTGAAGGGATAGGACTCGGGGTCCCACCCAGCGTCGCGCTTCTGGACAACGTCCATCACGAAGCCGGCGAAATCGATTGCCCGGCGCCCTGCCATGCGCACCACTCCCATCTGTTTGGAACCGGCACGAAACCAGAGATTGCAGGCAGGAGTCTACCGAATGTTTTCAGGAAGCCTTCTTCAGCCCGGCGAGATCATCTTGCTTGGATCAACGATATTGTCGAAATCCTCGCCCGGGATGCCGTCCTTGATGGCTTCTTCGCGCAGGGTTGTGCCATTCTTGTGGGCCGTCTTGGCGATCTTCGCGGCGCGGTCGTAGCCGTATTTTTCCTTGAGGGGCGTCACCAGCATCAGCGAGTTCTTGAGGCCCGTCGCAATATTCTCAAGGCGCGGCTCGATGCCGACAACGCAATTGTCAGTGAAGCTGATCGCGGCGTCGGCCAGAAGGCGTGTCGACTGGAGGAAGTTGTAGGCCATCATCGGGTTGAACACGTTCAGTTCGAAATGGCCCTGCGACCCGGCAAAGCCGATGGCGGCATTATTGCCATGAATGTGCGCGCAGACCTGCGTCAGCGCCTCGCACTGGGTCGGGTTCACCTTGCCGGGCATGATGGACGAACCGGGCTCGTTTTCCGGCAGCGCCAGCTCGCCAAGGCCGGAGCGCGGGCCCGAGCCGAGGAAACGGATGTCATTCGCAATCTTGAAGCAGCTCATCGCCACCGTGTTGATCGCGCCATGCGTAAACACCATCGCGTCATGCGCGGCCAGCGCCTCGAACTTGTTTGGCGCGGACGTGAATTTAAGGCCCGTGATGCCCGCAATCTTCTCAGCCACTTTTTCGGCAAAACCGACCGGCGAGGCGAGGCCTGTGCCGACGGCCGTGCCGCCCTGCGCAAGTTGCATCAGCATTGGCAGCGTGGATTCGATACGCGCAATGCCATTCTCGACTTGCTGGGCATAGCCGGAGAATTCCTGGCCGAGCGTCACCGGCGTGGCGTCCTGCGTGTGCGTGCGGCCGATCTTGATGATGTCCACCCAGGCCTTGGCCTTGGCGTCGAGCGCGGCGTGCAGGTGCTTAAGCGCTGGCACGAGGCGGTGCGTCACTTCCTCGGCGCAGGCAATGTGCATGGCGGTCGGGAACGTGTCGTTCGACGACTGGCTCATGTTCACATGGTCGTTCGGGTGGACCGGCTTTTTCGAGCCCATCTCGCCGCCAAGAATTTCGATGGCGCGGTTCGAGATCACCTCGTTTGCGTTCATGTTCGACTGCGTGCCCGAGCCTGTCTGCCACACAACCAGCGGGAAATGGTCGTTCAGCTTGCCGTCGATGACTTCATCGGCGACCTGCACGATCACCTTGCCCAGCTCCGGATCCATCTTGCCGAGATCCATGTTGGCCTGCGCGGCGGCCTTTTTCACAATGCCGAGCGCGCGGACGATGGGCTCTGGCTGCTTTTCCCAACCGATCTTGAAGTTTCCGAGGCTGCGCTCGGCCTGCGCGCCCCAATAGCGGTCATTGGCGACCTCGACGGGGCCCATTGTGTCGGTTTCGGTGCGGGTTGGGGTATTGACCATGAAGAAGGGCTCCGTTGGAATGCGCTGGATATGTCTGGCGCGGGGTTTAGCATGCAGGCGGCATTGGGCAAGGTGGCCAAAAGGCATAGGCGCGCTTGAAATGACTGGAAAAGTCGGCCGGTCTGCCTGACAATATGGCCATGATCGACAAGCTGCCCATCCCGACCGTTCTGTTCTCAAGACTGCTCATGAAAGTGCTGCTCGCATTGATGGTTATCTTGTTTGCATCGTTAAACGCCGCGCATGCGAAGGAACCGGCGAATTGCCAGACTGCCGCAGAGTGCATTGACCGTGGGCAAAGATTGTTCGATGGCCGGGGCGTGAAAATGGACGTTGACGGCGCCAGAAGGCATTTCGCGAAAGGCTGCGAAATGGATTCCGCCGAAGCCTGCTTCGCACTCGGTCGATCATACGATGGAATCGTCGGGGAGGCGAAAGACAGTATTCCCTACTATGAACGCGCCTGTGAGCTCGGCCTCATCGAGGCTTGCAACAATGTGTCCGTCTATCTTTCTAAATACGAAAATCCGACAGAGGCTGAACTTCGCCGCGCCATTGACGTCTATACAAAGCTTTGTGATCACGACATCGCTGTGGGGTGCCAAAATCTGGCACAAAATTACCTTAAAGGCGAAGGCGTTGGCCTAGACGAAAAAAAGGCGGAGGAACTGCTCCAAAAGTCCTGCGACTTAGGTGGCTTTTGCACCATAAATCTTATGTGGAAGCAGCCCTCCGAACAGATCCGGCCTGCGGCCGTCAAGCGCCTGCATGATCTGGATAAGGAATGTGAACAAAAGCAAAATCCCGTGGTCTGCGAGCTGGCAGCAACGCTGCATCTGAAAGGCGATGGCGTTCCAAGGAACGAACAAAGAGGCATCGATATCCTTGAGAAGGCATGCGATCGCGGAAGCGCCGAACTGTGTTGGGAAGTTGGCAAACTTTTTGTCAAAGGGAAACTGATTGCCCAAAACATCCACCGCGGCGCTGAGTTCCTGGAACGCGGTTGTGAGCTAGGAAAGGCTTACGCTTGCCTCGATATGTCCGACTTGTTGCGCGTCGGGGTCGGACTGCCGGAAGACAAAGCAGCCGCTTCCGTTTATGTAGAGCGAGCTTGCGCCTTAGGAGATATAGAAAGCTGCCCCCAATAAATCCTGACTTACCGCAAGGAATTACCCGCTATTGAGCGCTGACTGGATCAGATCAGGCAAAGTCCGTGCACGCATCACGGAGATGGGCGCGCTGGAAGTGCGCTGCCATGGCCTGACGACGCAGGCAAAATATTACAAGACCCTATTGAAGGAATTCTTCCGCAAGGATTTCCCTCCCCTGCGCCCCGGCTTTGGCGACTATAGCGTCCACATTGTGATGGAATATACCGGCGAGCCGCCGTGGATGGACTTGGACAATCTCGCCAAGGCCCTGCTCGACAGCCTCACCGGCAATGTGTTCGACGATGACCATCAGGTCGCCCGCCTGCTGGTCGAGCGGCGCGTGGGCGAGCGCGAAGGCATCTGGCTCAGCGCCGAGGCGATGGACTAGGGCCTAGACCTCCACATCGAGCCGCTCCAGCCCTCTGAAGAATGGCAGTGCCCTCCACACCATGTCCTGCTTCGGCAAGCGCATGTCAGGATAACGCTCGAACAGTTTCTGGTAGACGCGCCGCGCCTCCATACGCGCAAGCGGGGCGCCGATACAGATGTGCGGGCCGCCACCGAACGCCACATGGCTCGGGCGCTTCACCGTGATGTTGAACGCATCGGGCGCGTCGAACGTATCCGCATCGCGATTGGCCGAGGCAAGCGAACAGAACACGACCTGACGGTGCTTCATGGGGCACCCGGCGACAGACTTGTCTGCCTCCAGTATGCGCGACGTGGCCGACACCGGTGCCTCGAAGCGCAGCACTTCCTCGACGGCCTGCGCGCCCAGCCCCGGCTCGGTTTTCAAGGCGGCCATCTGATCCGGATGGGTCAGGAACAGCCAGACGCCATTGCCGATCAGGTCGGTGGTCGTGAGGTTACCGCCCACCAGCAGCGCGCCGAGATTGATAACCAGTTCATCATCGCTGAGCGGCGCGTCTCCGCTCGCCTGCAATTGCACCATGTCGGAGATGAGGTCGCCGCCGGGCGCAGCGCGCCGGGCTTCCATCAGCTCCCGGAAATATGTGTCGAGCGCGATGCTGCCCGTTTCCATACGGGCCGTCTCTTCCGGCGTGCGCACGGGATTGAGGCCGAGGATCACGTCTTCCGACCATTGGCGGAATTCCGGCAGGCGCTCCTCGTCCACGCCCAGAATGCGCGCAATGACCAGAACGGGAATCGGTACGGCAATCTCAGCCATGAGATCAAAACGGCCACTGGCAGGCGCCGCCTCGATTGTCTCGTCCACAATGGCTTCGATCTCGGCCTTCATGTTGTTTATGCGCGTATAGAACGCCTTCGCGAGCGGCGGGCGAACCCGCGAGTGATCCGGTTCGTCGAGGAACAGGATGCTTGTGCGGCCCGGCTCGTTCTCGTCCTCAATCAGCTGGCGCGAGATCGAGCCCTCCTCCGATTGAAGCGGGTGGCGCACAAATGACCGGTCATTCACCGTGGCGCGCACATCGCCATAGCGGGTGAGAAACCAGGTCTTGGCCATCTCGTCGCGCATGACGGGGCAATTTTCGCGCAGCGCCTTCAGCTTGGGGTGTGGATCGTTGCGAGCATCCGGCATGAAAGCCGTCACCTCGATTACGGATTGCGGCACACCAATCGTGCCCTCATCATCGGCCATGTTTTCCTCCCGGTAGTCTTCTTTGTGGGGAGGATAGCACAAGGCGTGGCGCGTTGCCCGCTTATTCCTGTTTCTGAAGAAGGTCAGGCATCGCGCGCTGAATGCAGCTGGCAGTCGCCTGCGCCAGAAGATCGCCGCTTTCATTGCGCAGCCAGCCTTCAGTGAAGATGGCCGCACGGCCCCGGCGCACAACCTGACCACGGCCGATAAGACGCACGCCAACCGGAACAGGCCGGATGAAGCTGGTCGTCATCTGCAGCGTCGGCGACATGGCGGGACCGCCCTGCACGATTGAGCCAGCCACCGACATGACCTCATCCAGCATCGCCGTCACGAACCCACCCTGCACATTCCCGCCCGGATTGGTGGCCTGTGATGGCGCGAGGAAAGCCGCTTCGCACCACCCCGTCTCCGGATCAAAGCCGATCAGTTCAAAATTGACGAAGGCGGTCGCCGGCGGTCGTTTGTCGGGATTCCCGAGAATCTCCTGCCAATAGGACCGCGCATCAAAGCTCATCAGCCGAGGCGCTTGAACGGCATAGGAATGGCCGTCGCGGTCGCCTTGGCGACCAGCTCGCCGTCAGGACCGAAACACTCGGCCTCCATGAAGGCGGCAGACTTGCCGAGCTTCAGGATGCGCGCCTCGACACTGGCGGCACCGGGCATCAGGCGGCGCAGGAAACTTGTTTTCATTTCAAGGGTTGGCGCGGTCATCGTCACGTTGGACGCGATGATGACGCATGTGCTCATCGCCTCGTCCAGCATGGCCGAAATGAACCCGCCTTGCACAGCGCCGGTCGGGTTGGCGAACATTTGCGCCACGTCAAAATCCATGCGGATGCGCATCTTGTCCTGCTCGACTTCAACCAGAGTCATGCCAAGTGTGTCAGAACAGGGCGGCCGCTTCTTGGAGCCCTGGAAACGGGCAAGCATGTCAGCGTCGCTGATGCGGGGCTTTTCAGTCTCTGCCAATGCGCCGACGACCTATTTGCGCCGGAAGGCGTCGAGATTGACGACCGTACCGGCTGCCGGTGCGGCCTCGGGCTCAGCGGCCTGGAAGGCAGCGGCGGGCGCGATGACTGAATCGTCCTTCGCAGCTGTCTCGAAGGTCAGGCCGAAATTGACCGACGGATCGACGAAGCGTGTGATTGCGGCATAGGGCACGAACAGGTGCTGCGGCACGCCGGAGAATTTCAGGATAATCTCGAAATGGCCTTCGTTGACTTCCAAGTCCCAGAACTGGTGCTGGACAACAATCGTCATGTCTTCCGGAAAGCGTTCCATCAGGTAGTCAGCCACTTTGACGCCGGGCGCCTTGGTGCGGAACGTGATGTAGAAATGATGTTCGCCCGGCAGGCCCCCATTGGCCAGTGCGCGCTTCAGCGCCTCGCGTACGACACCGCGCATGGCAGCCTGGGTGAGCGCATCATATCCGATATAGTCCGTCATGTTCGCTGATCGACCCTCGATTCTGGTGTTGGTTATTTTCCTGTACACTATGCCCGGCACCCTCAACCGGCAACGGGCTTCGCACGGCAGGCGAGGATTATTTTTCACCTCGCCTCGTCGCCTCATGGGGGATGTGAATATCTTCGCAGCTGCAGTCATACAAGCAGGTCTGGGGGCGTTCCGCGTTCGCTGGCCATGCGGCCCACGGGCGTATAAGCTGACTGCAAAAATAACAGCGAGATGCCGGAGGAAGCCCACGCCATGAAGATGCCACAGCACGGACGCGAATGGAGCGAGGTGAAAGCCGACATGGTGGCGCGTGGCGGCGGCGACGCAGCCTGGCGCGACGGGCGCACCGCCGTCTATGTCTTCAATGCCGGCGAGGACGTGTCCAGCGTGCAACATGAAGCCTACGGGATGTATATGGCCGAGAATGGCCTCGGTCCCCTCGCCTTCCCCAGCCTTGCGCAGATGGAGAAGGAGGTCATCGCGATGGGCCTTGAGCTGCTGCATGGCCCGGAAGGCGCGACCGGCGCGATGACGTCCGGCGGTACCGACTCGATCACGATGGCGATCAAGACCGCGCGCGACTATGCCCGCGCCAATGGCCGCCCGCGCGAAGGCGCAAATATCGTGCTCGCCCAGTCAGCCCACCTCGCCTTCGACAAGGCGGCCCACCTGATGGATATCGAAATCCGCCGCGTGCCGCTAAAGACTGACGGCTCCTATGAAGCAGACCCTGTCGCCATGGGCGAAGCGGTCGATGACGCGACGATCATGATGGTCGGTTCGGCGCCAAGCTTCCCGCACGGGATCATTGATCCGATTGCCGCGCTCGGCGACGTGGCTGCGAAGAAGAATGTCTGGCTGCATGTCGATGCCTGCGTCGGTGGTTATTTCGCCCCCTTCGCGCGCATGAACGGCGTGCCTGTGCCACCTTTTGATTTCGAGGTTCCGCAAGTCCATTCGATGAGCGCCGACCTGCACAAATATGGCTATTGCGCCAAGGGCGCCTCGACCGTCCTCTTCCGCTCAGAAGCCCTCTATGAATACATGCCGTTCGACATGGCGGGCTGGTCCGGCGCGCCAATGAAAACGCCGACGCTGGCAGGCACACGCCCCGGCGGTGCCATCTCGGCGGCATGGGCTGTGATGAACACACTTGGCGTCGAGGGCTATCGCGAGAAGCAGGACCTCGTCTGCAAAACACGCGAGCGCATTGAAGAAGGC
This sequence comes from Hyphomonas oceanitis SCH89, assembly GCF_000685295.1. Lineage (GTDB taxonomy): Bacteria > Pseudomonadota > Alphaproteobacteria > Caulobacterales > Hyphomonadaceae > Hyphomonas > Hyphomonas oceanitis. The sequence goes on along the minus strand of NZ_ARYL01000038.1, from coordinate 10,546 downwards.
GTCAAACAACTCGGCTTCGAAATCCTCGGCAATCCGATGCTTGGCTTGGTCGCCTTTCGCCATCCGGAGCATCACGCCTTCGCCATCTATGGCGAAATATACCGGCGCGGCTGGTTTACCTCCGTCACCAAGGAGCCACCGAGCCTGCACCTGATGCTGTCGCCGAAGCATGCCGAGGTGGTGGACGCCTATCTGGCTGACCTGAAAGCCAGCGTTGAAGCCGTCGCCGCCGGCAAGGCCGGAGCGAAGGTCGAGGCGCGTTACAGTTGAGCTAGATAAAATTCGGCAGCGAGGCGAACAGGCCCAGCATCAGGCATCCGGACGCGATCCCGATGGCAGCAAGACGCGGCCCATGCAGCTGGCTCCAGAGCAATGCGCCCGTCAGGCTCATCGTGATAAGTGCGCCTGCGGTCAGGTCGATGAACAGGATCCAGAGAATGCCGAGGCCACTGCCCTTGTGCAGGTTCTTGATAAGCCCGAGAATATTCTCCGCCGTTCGCGTGGCCGTCACCGTGGTTGATCCCTTGGCATATTCCACGAGCAGTGAACCGTTCGGTCCTTTGAACGATTGCTTCCACACCTCGACGGGCGTGACTTCGGTATTCATGAACACGGCGCTTTCTCCCTTGCCCTGCCGGGCCGGTTCAGCCTTCGAGGCACGCGGCACTATGCTTGTGCCGAACGTGTCCTGAGCCCACGTCCCGAGATCTTCCTGCGATCCGATTGCGGCAGGAAAGACTTCCAGAACCACCGATGACACCTCCTTCGGTGCGCCCGTGTCTATCTTCGCCGTCGACCTGTGGTTCAGCAGGAAACCGCTCATGCCCATCATCAGGAAGATCAGCGCGCCCCAGAGGCCCGTCCACGCATGCACGCGCTTCAGCCAGCGCAGGGCTTTCGTACCGCTCATGAATTTCGGCAGGAAAGGCAGGAAAGCCTCGCGTTTTCTGGCGGGTTTGGCTGATGCAGTCGGCGCGTTGATCACTGGGCATACCTTGTCTTTTAATAATGGCGGCGGCCATGCGGGCTGCACTGCATGAGAAGCCGGGCGGGGCCAATAGGTCTTGTCCCGTATTAACAGTGATAAGACGCACAAAGCCCGCCGATCCGTCGTCAATGCAATGAAGTCGCGCACTTTTTCGGGCAGATGCGATGAAACATTGCAGCACTCCCCCCGCCCAACGAGACCCTCCGAAATCCACCTTGCGCGGGGGAAATTTGCCTCTATCCTTGCGCAATAGGCATCTCGCCTGAAAGATTTTCCCCCATGATTTTCGACCGGATCAAATCGCTGGATGCCATTTTGGCAACGGCCGAAAGCAAGTCACTTCACCGCTCCCTTGGCGCCTTCCAGCTGACCATGCTGGGCATCGGCGCCATTATCGGCACGGGTATTTTCGTGCTGACCGCCGCCGCCGCACAAAAGGCCGGCCCGGGCATGATGTTCTCATTCGTCATCGCTGGCTTTGTCTGCGCCGTGGCCGCACTCTGCTACTCCGAGCTGGCCTCCATGGTGCCGGTTTCAGGCTCCGCCTACACTTATACCTACGCGGTCATGGGCGAGCTGCTGGCCTGGATGGTCGGCTGGGCGCTGATCCTCGAATATGCCGTGGCCGCCTCGGCCGTGTGCGTTGGCTGGTCTGGCTATGTCATGGGCCTCATCCAGCATACGACAGGGCTAGGGTTACCCGAGTTTTTAAGTAGCGGCCCGGCATGGGGCTTTAGCGGCTTCATTCCGACTGTCGATTTCAGCCATGGCATCGTCAACCTGCCAGCCATTCTGGTCGCTGGCGCGGTCACATGGCTCCTCGTGCTTGGCACCAGCGAGAGCGCCTCGGTCAACGCCGTACTTGTTGCGATCAAGATCGTGGCGCTGACGGCTTTCATCGTTCTCAGCATGCCGCTGCTCAAGGGCGAGAATTTCTCGCCGCTTCTCCCGACAGGGATATTGGGTCATGACGGATTGGGGGTGGTCGGCGCAGCTGCGTCCATCTTCTTCGCCTATGTCGGCTTTGACGCCGTCTCCACGGCGGCAGAAGAGACCAAGAACCCGCAGCGAAACGTGCCGATCGGCCTGATCGGGTCCCTCGCCATCTGTACGATTTTCTATCTTCTGGTCGCGGCCGGTGTCGTCGGCACCGTGGGCGCCCAGCCGGTTCGCGATGCGGCCGGGATGGTGCTTGGCCCGGATGGTATCGGCTTCGCCAATCGCTGCGCAGAACTGGCCCGCGAAGGCACAGCCCCCATCGTCTGTTCCAAGGAAGCGCTGGCCGAGACACTGCGCCGGATCAATTTCCCGCTGATCGGCAACCTCGTGGGCCTTGCCGCGTCAATCGCCCTGCCCTCGGTTATCCTGATGATGATCTACGGCCAGACGCGCATTTTCTTTGTCATGGCCCGTGACGGCCTGCTTCCGGAAAGCCTGTCGGACGTGCACCCCAAATATCGCACCCCCTGGAAGATGACCATTTTCACCGGCATCGTTGTCGCGATCGCAGCCGCCTTCTTCCCGGTCGGGCAGCTGGCCGATATCTCCAACTCCGGTACGCTGTTCGCCTTCTTCATGGTGGCGCTAGCGGTCATGATTCTGCGCCGCACCGATCCCAAGCGTCACCGGCCTTTCCGCACGCCGCTGATTTGGGTCATCGCTCCAATCGCTGCGCTCGGCTGTCTCGGCCTCTACCTGAACCTGCCCTTCGTTGCACAAATGGTGTTGCCGATCTGGGGGGCGATTGGCCTCCTGATCTACTTCTTCTATAGCCGCAGCCACAGCCATCTGGGACGGGGAATTCTGGAAGTTCCGGAACTCAGCAAGGACGTACCGCAACAACCTGTCCCGCCTATCGATTAGACAACCGGCAAAGGCGCACGGACAAACTTCCTGCACACCTTGTTTTCATCGGCCCCATGCGACAGTCTGGGGCCGACAGAAACCTGAACCTGCCGGAGTTCCCGTATGCGCCTTCTCGCCCCAAGTCTTGCTGCCCTCGCGCTAACCGCCTGTGCCCACGCGCAGAGCAAAGGCGACCAGGCCGTTATCGACAGCGTCGATGCGCGCTACGAACAAACGGCCGCCATCGCCAAGCAGATATGGGATTGGGCCGAGGTCGGGTATCAGGAAGACAAGTCTTCAGGCCTGCTGCAATCGACCCTGAAGGATGCAGGCTTCACGGTTGAGGCCGGGGTCGCAGGTATCCCGACCGCTTTTGTTGCCAGTTATGGCTCTGGCGGGCCGATCATTGCCGTCCTCGCCGAGTTCGACGCCCTGCCCGGCATCAACCAGGATGCCAGCCCCGACCGCTCACCCGTAGAAGGCAAGGCAGCGGGTCATGCCTGCGGCCACAACCTCTTCGGGGCCGGTTCGGTCGGCGCCGCACTGGCAATCCGCGACTGGCTGGAAGAGACTGGCACGCCGGGCACGATCCGCCTCTATGGCACGCCCGCCGAAGAAGGTGGCAGCGGCAAGGTCTATATGGTCCGCGAAGGCCTGTTCGATGATGTCGATATTGCCCTGCACTGGCATGCCGATGATGAGAACTCGGCCGCCGCGCGCACGACACTCGCCAACCGCTCCGCCAAGTTCCGTTTCCATGGCGTCTCTGCGCATGCGGCTGGCGCACCGGAACGTGGTCGCTCGGCGCTCGATGGCGTCGAATCGTTCAACTACATGGTCAACATGATGCGCGAGCACGTGCCCCAGGACGCGCGGATTCACTACGTCATCACCAAGGGCGGCATCGCCCCGAACGTCGTGCCGGACTTTGCCGAAGTGTTTTACTACGCCCGCTATCCGAACGCAGAAGGCGTTGAGGAAATCTGGACGCGCATGGAGGATGCCGCACGTGGGGCAGCGCTGGGCACTGGCACCAAAGTCGACTGGGAGATCATTCACGGCAACAATCCGCTCCTCATCAATGAGACATTGGCCAAGATGATGGACGAAAAGCTGCGTGAAGTCGGCGGCATAACTTACACGCCCGCAGAGCAGGAATTTGCCGAAGAGATTTACAAAAGCTTCGACAAGCCCGGTCTGGCGCTCGGCAGTCAAAGCGAAGTTCAGCCCTATTCCGTCAAGCTGGGCTATGGCTCCACAGATGTCGGTGATGTGTCCTACGCCGTGCCGACAGTCGGCATGCGCGCCGCAACCTGGGTGCCCGGAACCGCTGCCCACAGCTGGCAAGCCGTTGCCGCAAGCGGCACATCAATCGGCTATAAGGGTGCGCAGGTCGCCGCCAAGACGCTAACGCTCGCCGCAATCGAACTCTACAAGGATCCAAAACTGCGCAAGGCTGCGCGCGACGAGTTTGATGCCGCCCGCGGCGAAAACTACGAATACAAGTCGCTGCTTGGCGACCGCAAGCCGCCGCTGGATTACCGGGAATAGGGGGAGAAAAGTGGAGGCTTCTGTTGCCAGGCGCCTCCGGGCCCCGCCTAAGGAGCTGAATCCTTAGGAGTTAATTCGGTTAACTACGTACAGCTACGCTGCGAGCAGTTGACCTTCAGCATGGTTGTCATTTGCAACTATGTTGATGTGAGCTTCTGAGGGGGCTCAATCCGGCGAAGGCCTCGTCTTTACACGTCCGTCGATCCTATTTCGACCCCGTCAGAAACAGGCGAAGTATGCCTGAGCCTGCTTGTGGTGGAGTCGCCGGGTACCGCCCCCGGGTCCGAACCGCTTATTACACGCGCGTTTATCGCCATAGTCCGAAGACAGTATCTATATAGGGGACCTCTCCCTGATATGAAAGACCTTTGCGCGGCATAGCGAGTTTTGCCCACACCCATATTGACAGGCGAACCGATATACATAACATGTTATGTATAGTGCGGAGACCATGATGCCAGACATATTGCAGGACCTCGGCTATCTTGCCTTGGGCAGCCGACTGAAGCGCCTCGCCGAACGCCTGCAGGCAGACGCGACCCAGATCTTCGAGCAGAACTGTTTCATTACACAGCCGAGCCATTTTCCCCTGCTGGCCGCGCTCGACCGCTACGGGCCGTTAACCGTCAGCGAGGCCGTCAGCGCTCTCGGCGTGAGCCAGCCGGCGGTAACCCGAAGCCTTGTGGGCCTCGTCGATATGGGTCTCGCCGAAACGACTGTGTCTGAAACAGACCGGCGCCAGAAAACGATAAGCCTGACCGAAGCCGGCACATCAGCCGTGGCCCGCATGAAACGCGATGTCTGGCCCCATGTCGCGCGTGCCGCCGAAGAAATGGCCGCCGGTCCTGACGGCAGCCTGCTCGACCAGATCGCCCGGATCGAAGCGGCCCTCGACGCCAAATCGATGCCGGATCGCGCACGCGACGGTCACGCCATTATTGAATATTCAGACGATCTGGCCGGCGCCTTTTACGACATCAATGCCGAGTGGATTTCGGACATGTTCACGCTCGAGCCAAATGACATCGCCATCCTGTCCAACCCGAAGGAGCTGATCATCGACAAGGGCGGGCAGATCCTCTTCGTCTCAACGGGCGGCCTCGGCATCGTGGGCACGTGCGCGCTGATGCCGGTCAAGGATGGCCATTTCGAGCTGACGAAAATGGGGGTGCTGAAATCAGCGCGCGGGCGCAAGTCCGGCGAGTTCCTGCTGGCAAAGGCCCTGGAACGGGCGCGCGCCATGGAAATGAACAGCCTTTACCTGCTTACCAACCGCAAATGCGCGGCGGCCATCCACCTCTACGAAAAGCTCGGCTTCGAGCATGATGCGACCATGCTCGACACCTATGGTCAGCGCTATGACCGGTGCGACGTGGCCATGTCCTATCCGCTTGAGACGCTTACTGCTTGATCCGCAATTCCGAGATGGATTGCGCGATCGCGCGATAGGCTGCGGCCAGTTCATCGCCATTCGACGCGTTGAAGGCATAGGCCGGTGTCGTTGCACAATATTCGAGAATGGTGCGTCCATCTCCGGTCTTCTGCACACTGCTCGGCACTTGGAATCCCACCGTATAGACCGTAATCTTTGCCGGCTCCGCCTTCATCGTGTCGCACAGGTCCTGCGCCTGCCGGAACGAGCTTTTAGTGGCCGTCGGGTGGTAGGAGTTGAAATCCCCGTCCGTCATCAGTATCACGGCCTTCATATTGTGCTTGGCATCATAGTCGAGCGGCTTGGATGCCTCCGGCCAGATTGAATTCCAGCTCGGCGAGATCAGGTACCAGCCCCAGGCAAGACCGATATGGCCCGCCGTGCCCCCATTGGCCGTCAACGATTGCACGTGCGCCTTCAGAGCGTCCTTGTCCTCTGTGAGCGGCACAGGACCAGATGCCCGGCAAGCCGCGAAGGACATGTCATACGCACCGCGCGATGAACTCCCGGACTGAGATTCGATCCGGTATTGCCCGTCACGCTTGCTGGAATTGCTGGCCCACCAGTTCCAGCGCGGGTTGCCCGCTCCCATCCATTTTCCCGAACCTGGCGCCGCTTCCGTCGCAGCGTCGCCGCCCGTGCGTTCATATACGCAAGTGTCCCCAATAGAGGCGTCCTCGAACGCCCGGCGTGCCGCGTCCCAGTTGCCATTGCAGTTTCCATCAGGGCACTGCTCGCGCTCATAATAGAAGAACCGCTTGCCGGTCGCGCTATCAATCATGCGGGCACTGTTATAGCTGTCATAACTCGTGCGGGCCGCAGAGTTGCCGGCATCCGCCGAGAGCGTCTGCTCACGCGTAACCGCGTTGAAATACTCACCCGCATTGACCGCATTGTTATACGTCGCGATGGCCAGCCGCACGTTCCCATCACGCGGCTTGTCATCCGGAAGCAGTTCATCGAATGCGACTTCAGCGGCAGACTTCAGCAGGCTTAAGCGGTTATAGCTGTTCATTGAACCCGACACGTCGAACACGAAGGCGACATCGGCGTTCCCGATGGCATAGGTCGATGTAGACGAGACCGGGAAACTCAGCTTTTCGAACCCCATGAGGTTCGAAATGAAGGTCGGCTGGTCACACCGGATGCTACCCTCGATGTCCTTGTTGTCCGGATTGAAATTGACAGTGATGGGTGTGCAGGAAATCCCACCACTCTGCTGGTCGATCAATGCGTTTGCATAGGCGCGCACATCGGCAGAAACTTCTGCTTCGCTTTTCCCGGCCTGGCGCGACAGCGCGCCTGCGAGCACGGCAGAATCCATCGCGTGCTGGACCTTGTTTTTCTGCCGGACCGTATACTGAAAATCCACTGCAATACCGCCAAAGGCAAGCACGGCAGGAATGAAAAGAGCCGCCATGATGGCAACATTGCCTTGGCGCGAGATGCCCCATTGGCCGATCAACCTGCCTGTCATCTTTCCCGCTCCTTTGTGTTCACCCGGCGCGGTCCGGCCGTCCTAGCGTGTGATACGCAAGTCCGAAATCGATTGGGCGATGGCCCTGTAGGCGTCCGTCAGCTCTTCACCATTGTTTGGCGTGAAAGAATGCCCCGCATCGGTCGCGCAATAGTCGAGAATGGTCTCGCCGCTGGGCGTCTTGGCCGCGCTGCTCGGCACCTGAAACCCGACAGAATATATCTGAACATTGTAGGGCTCTTGCTTCATGGCGTCGCAGAACTCCATGGCCAGCTGGATTGAGTTCTGGCCGATGGATGGGTGTGTCTGGTTGAACTCACCATCAGTCATCAGGATGATGGCCTTCGCCGTGTCAGGCTCGTCCCATGGCCACGGGTGCGATGCCGAAGGCCAGATCGAATTCCAGCTCGGCGAAATCAGGTACCAGCCCCAGGCAATCCCAAGGTGACCGGCCGTACCGCCACCCGCATGCAGCGCATCCACATAATCGTCGAGTTTCGACTTGTCTTCCGTAAGCGGCAATGGCGAGGAATTCTCGCACTGCGACGGGGCGGGATTGAAGGCGCCACTGGAAGAATTCGCGCCGCCATATTCGACTTCACTTGAGCCGCTTCCCTTGGAGCTGTTGTACGTATTCCAGTTCCACAGCGGGTTGCCTGCAATCATGGAATCGTCAGCGCCGGTTCCGCCCGCGGCATCGGTAAAGGCATTCACGCCCACGCGCTCAGAGACACAGGTATTGTCACCAATATCGGTCTCGAACCAGCGACGCTTGGGCGTTATGGTCCAGCTGCTGTTATAACCGCAATAACCGCTGCAAGTGGCCCGCTCGTAATAGAAGAAGCGCTTGCCTGTACTCTGGTCAATCAGCACACGGTTGTTATAAGCGTCATAGCGGGACTTTGCTGAACTTGAACCCGATGACGCATCCGTTCCCAGCGTTATCTTGCGCGTGACATTATCAAAATACTCGCCGGCATTCACATTGGAGTTGTAGGTCGTCAGCGCGATGCGGACGGTGCCATCCAGTTCGCGATCATCCGGCAGAAGCTCGTCAAATGCGGTCTTCGCAGACGTCTTCAGGTTCTCGAGCCGGTTATTCGAGTTCATTGAGCCGGACACATCAAAGATGAAAGCGACATCGACATTGCCGACGCCGTATGTGGTACCGGAGGTGACGCGAAAATCGATCTTGTCGCGATGCATCAGCTGGGACAGGGTCGTCGCCTGAGAGCAGTTGATCCCGGCCTCGATATCCTGTGTCCCCTCCAGGAAGATGAGTGTGGGAGCACTGCAGGTCAGGCCATTGTCCTGCACTTTCACAAGCGCAGAGACATAGTCCCTGACCATGACACGAATCTGGTCTTCTGTCTGGCCGGCCTGCATGGCCTTGGAGCCAGCGATCACGGCGCTATCGATAATCGCCTGGATCTTGTTTTTCTGCGTGATAGCCATCTGGAAATCGATCGCGATGCCAGCGACACACAGGATGGGTATGATCGTCAGGGCCGCAATAGCCGCCACGTTCCCGCGCGAATCGCGCACAAAGCTCCGCTTGGACTGGTGTTCCGAATTGACCAACATGACAGGTGCCTCATCCACAGCCATTCTGACTGCGCCCACATGTCACTATGACGGATATAGATTTTCGGCGTGTTAGGCACAATGGCCGTTTTCGAGAGGTCAGCGCAACGTGGAGTTAACCACTTTCCGCGACCTCCCGATCATGGACAAACAGGCGGCTAGTAGGTGATGCGCAGGTCGGAAATCGACTGGGCGATCATCTTGTAGGCGTCCTGCAATTCCTGGCCATTGTCAGGCGTAAACGCGAAATCTGACGAACTGGCACAATAGCTGAGGATATCCCTACCCTGCTTGGGGGCCTGGAAGGCCACCGTGTAGATCACGACACCTGCCGCCTTGGCGCCATCGCACATCTTTTGGGCCTGCTGAAAGGAGTTCCCCAGACCGGATAAGTATACTTCATTGAATTCACCGTCGGTCATCATGATCATGGCCTTGGCCGCATCGGGCTCGTCATAGGGGAGCGGCTTTGAGGCCGCTGGCCAGACAGAGTTCCAGTTTGGCGCGAGCAGGTACCAGCCCCACGCCACGCCCGTATGCCCCGCCGTGGTCCCGTAATCGTCGAGATTGTTGATATAATTATAGAGAGCGGACCTGTTGTGCGTCAGTGGCTGAGGACCAATGTCGTTACAGTTTACTGACCACTTTCCGCTGCTGGTATTGTATGTCGGATCATCCGCCTCAAGCCATCCGCCGGGACCAGGATCCGCATCCGTAAAGGCTTGCGACCCGCCGCGTTCGTGGACGCACGTACTCGTCATGTTAGTCGTGACGGTATTGGTTTTCGTGCAGCTCCCGTTTTTATTTTTCTTGGTACAGTACGTGTAGGAAAAGTCGCGTTTTGGATTCAGGTTCGTCACAGACTTGAAATATGCGCCGGCATTTACCTGGGTATCGTAAGTCACCATCGCGATGCGCACATCATCAGGGTTGGCGAGATTTGAATCTGCGGGCATCAGCGTATCCACGGCATCGCGCGCCGCGATCTTCAGGCTTGCCATCTTGCCGCTATTGCCCATCGATCCGGACACGTCGAAGACGAACGAGACTTCCAGCTTGCCGATGCCATAGGTCGACCCGGACCGGACCCGGAAGTCCATCTTGGTCTGGCCAAACAGGTTCGACAGCGTTGTCGGCTGCGAACACATGATCGTCGCGTTGATGTCCTGCTTGCCGTCGACATATTCCAGGGCAACGCCCGTGCAGGAGACATTACCCTTCTGCTGTTTCAGCAGGGCCGCAACATACTGGTTCACATCCTTGGTCACATCGGCGCGCGACTTGCCGGCCTGCATCGACCGGGCCCCGTATATCACGGCATTGTCGATCATCGACTGGATCTTGTTCTTCTGCGTCATCGTCATCTGGGTGTCGATGGCAACGCCGACGATGGAAAGGATGGGGATGACGGACAGGGCAAAAATGATCGCGATGTTGCCGCCGGTATCGGCGCGCCAACGATCAACAACAGAAAACAGTTCAGCGCGCTTCAACTTTGACTCCAGTTCAGAACAAAACGCTATGCCAATGTAGATAAAACATGAGAGATCCCGGCCTGTTGGGCATTAGTAGGTGATCCGGAGATCGGAGATGGATTGTGCGATCAGCTTGTAGGCGTCCTTCAGTTCCTGCCCGTTATCAGGCGTAAACGCGAAATCTGACGAACTGG
>NZ_ARYL01000037.1 GCF_000685295.1 Hyphomonas oceanitis SCH89 | reverse complement strand
ACAGATGCGACTTTCTGGTCGCACCGTGAATCGCGTGCTCTTCGGCATCGGGCTCAGGCGATGCCGCAAGCATCGCGCGAACCTCCTTCCAGACCTCGTCCGGCTCGGTCGCATTGATCCATCGTCCATGCAGCCGGCCGCCATTATAGGCAGCAAGGCATGCCACATAGATCCGGGGGCGTTCTGCCCGGCAAGGCAATGTCGGTGCGGGTGTCGTGCTGGTCTCCATGTCATCCTCCTTCCCGCCCTGTTGCTTTTCCCGGGAAGACGGGATGGGGCGGCGGAAGACGCGTCAGCCAGCGCGCACAAGGACTGGCTGCAAGGGGGAACAGGTAGGACGCCTCACTGAAACCGACGATCCTCGAATCCCGCCCCCCTTGCGGGCAGGCCGCGCGGTGGCATACGCGCCGTCCGCCCCGGACCGGCTTTCTGGGTTAATTTTGGATGCCAAGCACGCCCATGCCGCAGATACCCCGCGAACTCGACAGCTGCCAGTCGCTGACCAGGCTCAAAAGGGTATCAATGCGTCACCCGGCAAGCTATCACACGAATAACCAAAAAGTTGGCGTAAGGGCGCGGGCGCGTTTAGACCTAAGGTTGACAATTCAAATCCAGGGAGTTGCGTTTGGCATATTCCAGCCGATATCGGCTTTCCTTTTCGACGGGCGGTCTTTTTGTTCAAGAATCGGTCGGCGCCGCCAGATTGGTCCTTGGCGGTTGCGACTGGGACGAAACGGAGAAGCTGTTGGTAGCTCGGCAAATTGTCTCTTACAACGCAATCAGTTCCGGAAAGCGGGTTGCCAGAGAGATCGTGACCCGTCTCAAGTCACTATCAAGCGAAGAAATCGAGTTTTTGGTCAACGCCGACCGAGAAGATCAAATTTGCGTCGTGTGGCAATCGATCTGCCGAACGTATGAGATTATCGCTGACTTTGTCGCAGAAGATCTAGAAGAGCGCCTCAGGTCCTTTCGAAACGATCTGGCAGCTGTCGATTTTGAGGCTTTTCTCGACCGAAAAGCCGCCTGGCATCCTGAAGTCGCCAATCTCAACGAATCAACCCGTTCGAAATTACGGCAGGTCCTTTTCCGCATGCTTAGAGAGGCCGACTTCTTCAGTAAGACGGGTGGACTCCAACCCGCGCACTTGAGTGCTACCTTCCTTCGGTTCTTGGAACGTCATCGACCGAGTGACATTTCTGCGTTCCCAGGCGCGATTACATCACAAAATCGGAAGGCCGGATGAACCGCATTATTTCTGAATCAATTGAGAGCCCAGAGATTTTTGAGCGCCTCTTGAAGATCATGTTGAGTGAGCGATTTCTGTCAAAGAAAGGGCTGACCAATGATTTGCCCTACTTCATTTTGCCTTACGACCCGAGGCTCGAGGTAGAAGTGACGCGGGCTCGGGACTTGCTGGTTCGAAGACTGCTCGCCAAGTCGATCGATATCTTGGATCTCAACATCTACGATGTATGCAAATCCATCCTCGAGACACGAGGTTTGTGGGACAGACTTCTGGAAAAAGAGGCTGAGATTGAAAAGAGCCAATTCCTGGAAACACTAAATTCGGTGCTGGACCCAAAGAAGTACCTGGTTCCGGCAATCGTGAAGCAGTTGGAGGAATGCAAGCCTGCAGTGTTGCTGCTTAGCGGCATTGGGGAGGTGTTTCCTTATGTGCGCTCGCACGCGCTTCTAACGAATTTGCAGTCGGCGGCGAGCAACCAACTCACCGTCATGTTCTTTCCTGGCGAGTACACATTCACGCCAGAATCCGGTGCAACGCTCGACGTATTCGGGCTGAAGCAAGATGATCGCTTTTACCGCGCAATCAACATCCTTCAATACGAGGTCTAGTGCATATGGGTTCCAATTTGCGAACGGTCTTCTCTAAGCCAATCAATCGCCCGATCGACGGCGTCATCAAAGCGGACGATGAGCGACATCTTCGCGATGAAATCGAGGAGTATGTGCTCACCAACGAAATCACGAAGAACCTGAGCAAGTTCCTGGAGGCCTACAATTCGGCATCTGGCCCCACGGGCGTGTGGATTTCGGGCTTTTTTGGATCGGGAAAGTCGCACCTTCTCAAAATTCTCTCTTTGGTATTAGAAGGACGCATCATCGACGGTGTTTCTGCAGCGGATTTGCTTCTGACCAAGTGCGATCATGATGCGATGCTCAAGGGCGCATTGCAAAAAGCCTCAAAGACGCCCTCGACGAGCATCCTGTTCAACATCGACCAGAAAGCTCCGACTGTTACCAAAACTGAAGTCGACGCTCTTCTCGTTGTATTTCAGATCGTGTTCGACGAGATGTGCGGGTATTTTGGAAAGCACGCCCATATCGCTCAGTTTGAAAGAGATCTGGACCGACGAAATCAGCTGCACTTATTTCGTGATGCATATGAGAAAGTTGCTGGGCAGTCGTGGGATCTCGGCCGCGAAGTCGCTGCACTGGAGCAGTCAAATATTTCAAAAGCTTTTGCCACAATTACTGGCGATCAGGATGTACCTGGTGACATACTTGGAAAGTATCGCGCTGATTACCAACTTTCAATCGAAGGTTTCGCTAACCAGGTCAAAGCCTACATTGATGAGCAGGAGCCTGGATTCAGGTTAAACTTTTTCGTCGATGAAGTCGGCCAATACGTCGCAGACAACGTCAAGCTTATGACCAATCTTCAAACGATTGCAGAAAGCCTTTTGACGAAGTGCGGCGGCCGATCCTGGATCATCGTTACCGCTCAGCAGGACTTGCAGGCAGTGTTGGGCGAGCTTCCCACGAACAAGCAGAACGATTTCTCAAAAATCAAGGGTCGCTTTCCGCTATCGGTATCGCTCAACAGCAAGAATGTCGCCGAAGTGATTCAGAAGCGATTGCTCGCCAAGACCGACGACGCGGCCAAAGAAATCGGGGCGCTGTATCAACGGGAAGTCAACAATCTCGGCACACTGTTTCGATTCGCGGATGGGTCTGTGGGTCTCTCTCAATTTAAGGACGAGGGGCATTTCATTGATAGCTACCCCTTCGTCCCTTACCAGTACGATTTGTTCGAAGAATCCATTAAAGGGTTATCCCGCCACGGAGCATTTCAAGGTCGCTACAGTTCGGTCGGTGAGCGTTCAATGCTGGCCGTGTTCCAGGAAGTTGCAGTTGAGATCGCCGACCTGTCTGTAGGCGAAATTGCTTCCTTTGATCGCATGTTTGATGGTTTGCGCTCAGCGCTGACCTCCGAAGCGATGCGTTCCATCCAGCTCGGCGAACGAAACCTTGGTAATGCGCTGGCGGTTCGGGTTCTGAAGGCGCTGTTCCTCGTCAAGTATGTGGACCAGTTCAAGGCAAGCCTAACCAATATTTCAATCTTGATGCGCGAGCGCTTTGATCAGAACTCGGCCGAACTGCGTAAGTCCGTCGAAGAGGCTTTGGCATTGTTGGAGCAGCAATCTTACGTGCAGCGACAAGGCGAATTTTATGACTTTCTGACCGACGAAGAAAAGGACGTTGAGAAGGAAATCAAGAACGTCGAAATAGACCAAACGGAGATCCTCAAGGCGTTGGACGAGCTGTTGTTTGACGGCATTTTGGGCCAGAGCAAGATTGCGCATGCAATCAGCGGCCACGCTTATCCATTTGCAAAGAACATTGATGGCACGCCGATTGGATTGGACCGCGAGCTCAAGATCAAGCTGGTAACGCCATTCTCTGCCGGCGATAGTAGCGAGGCTGAGATCCTTTCGTCGAGCGCGACGAGTGACGCTCTCGTGGTTTGGCTCGCCGATGACGCCCGGTTCGTCTCAGACCTGTCGCAGTATGAGCGCACAAAAAAGTACATCAAACAGAATCAGAGCGGCGCTGGCGACACGACAAAGGATAAGATCATTATTGAGAAGGGCGAGCAGAACCGTCGGCGGCGGCGTGATTTGTCGGCCCGCGCCAATGAGTTGGTTGGCGACGCGAGACTGTTCGTACGAGGCAGCGAAGTTTCTGTTGGTACATCAAACGCCAAGGCTAGGCTGGAAGAAGGTTTCCAGGTGCTGATCGACAAGGTGTTTGTCAGCTTGAAAATTCTGAAAGGCCAAAGCTATTCGGAGGCAGACATCGCGAAATATGCCGTGCCGGAGTCCGATGACCTCGTATCTGGAATGACCGAGGCGGAGCAGGACGTTTTCAACTTCGCGCAAACAAACAAATCGCGTGGTATTAACACACCAGTCAGCGCGGTCATCGAGCATTTCGAAAAGGGTCCCTACGGTTGGCCGTACGCTGCGATTCTGTGCCAGGTCGCTATGCTAGTTGGTCGGGGAAAGCTCGACGCGACCTTGGATTCCAACGTGCTGTCGGGTGCAAGTCTCACGGCCTCCCTGAAAAACCGAAACAGCCAGAAGCAGGTGTTGCTGTCGCCTCAGGCAGACTATTCAGCCAGCGACATTCGGTGGCTTAAGGACTTCTATGGCGAGTTCTTTGGCAAGCCATTGTCAACGAATGACGCTAAGTCGGCAGGTGAGGCTGCGGGCAGCGCTTTCAGGGATCTTTATTCGATGACCGAGCATCTGCAATTTCGCAGTCAAGGCTATCCATTTCATCAGCAGGTAACCGATGCGCTTGCTGTACTTCAGGCGGCTGTCGGCAAGCCGTATGGGTGGTATCTGAAGGATTTGAAACACGCTGCAGACAAGCTCCTTGATATGAAGGAGCAGGTTCTCGATCCTATCGCCAAGTTTATCGATAGTCCTCAGCGCGAGATCTTCGATAGCGCAGAGACATTCCTGAATCAAAGACGCAGCGACCTCGGAGGAGAGGAGGTCGCGTTGGCCCGGAAGATTGAGTCCGTTCTGACCGATCCAGGCTGCTTCCGCGGGGGCGGCATTCAGTCGCTCAAGGCCATCCTTGATGACCTGAAGTCGCGTGTCGGCCAAAGGTTGAAGGAGGCGCAGGCAGCCTCGGCGTCGGAGCTGACCGAGCTGAAAGTCGGAATTCAAGGTATGGACGGGTTTCAATCCCTCGACACCGCAGAAGGTGCGCATATCGAGACAGAATTCCAGCGTGCAATTGAGCGCGTTCACGCAGCTCGAACGGTCGCCGAAGCGCGCGATATTCCGCGACGATTCCGGGAGACTGATTATGCCAAGCTCCTGGTACTGGTCTCCCGGGCGAACAGACCTGGCGTCGAAGATCCTCCCGGAAAATTTGAAAACGACTTGGTCAACCTCAGCAAGTTGGCCGTGAAGAGCAAGCCCATGCTGAGCAACGAAGCTGACGTCGATGAATATGTTGGTGCGCTGCGGGATAGTCTGTTGGTTGCCATCAAATCCGGAAAGAAAATAGTCCTATAAATGAATACTTCGGAACTGAAGAAATTTGCGCAATGGGCGCGTCGAACACTGATTGAGCAGGCAGGCGCTCGCATGTCCTCAGTCCTGGAGGCAGGCAGTGCCGAGCGGCGGGAGTTTCCAACGGCCGTCTCGGCGCTGGAGCGTGAGATCAGAATCTCCAGCGAGGCGCAGGTTGTCGAGCGCGCAGCCTATATCTGGTTCAACCGGCTGTCTGCCCTGATGTTCATGGACGCGAACGGGTACACAGCCGTCCACGCCGTGTCGCCCAATGAAGGTCAAACGCGCCCAGCTCTTCTGTCAGATGCCATGGCCGGTCACATCGATGAGGCGCTCCCGCAAAAAGTACGTGAGCGTGCGCTCGCACTTCTTACCCGAAGCGCCCCCAGCCGCGAACCAGAGGCCGAGGCGTATCGTCTTCTTCTCGTGGCAGTGTGTAATCAGTGGCACGTTGTGATGCCATTCATGTTTGAGAAAATCGCCGACTGGACCGAGCTCCTGATGCCGGTCGATCTATTGTCGAGCGACAGTATTCTCACCAACATGCGTGCGGTGATGACCGAGGATGCCTGTCAGGACGTCGAGATCATCGGCTGGCTCTACCAGTTCTACATCTCGGAGAAGAAGGACCAGGTCTTCGCGGGGCTGAAGAAGAACCAGAAGATCACGGCCGAGAACATCCCCGCCGCGACCCAGCTTTTCACCCCGCACTGGATCGTCCGCTACCTGGTCGAGAACTCGCTGGGGCGGCTCTGGCTGCTGAACCGGCCGGGATCGAAACTGGCCGAGCGGATGGACTACTACATCGCGCCGGAGGAGCCCGAGACGGATTTCCTGAAGATCGGTAAGCCGGAGGAGATCAAGGTCTGCGATCCGGCCTGCGGGTCGGGGCACATGCTGACCTATGCCTTCGACCTTCTCCACGCGATCTACGAGGAAGAGGGGTATGAGGCCGACAGGATCCCCGCGCTGATCCTGCAGCACAACCTGACGGGGGTGGAGATCGACGACCGCGCCGGGGCGCTGGCGGCCTTTGCGCTGGCGATGAAGGCGGCGGCGAAGCTGGGGCGGCGGCGGTTCCTGCGGATGGAGGCAAAGCCCGACATCTGCGTGTTGCAGAACGTGAGCTTTACCCCCGCTGAGATGCAGGACGTGGCCGCCGTGGTGGGAAAGGATCTGTTCACGGATGAGTTGCGCGAGACGCTGGGGCAGTTCGAGCAGGCCAAGAACTTCGGATCGCTGATCGTGCCGAAGCTGCGCGACCCGGCCGAGACGCTGCGGGTGGTCGAGACGCGGGATTTCGGCGGCGACCTGCTGCTGAAGGAGGTTCAAGAGCGCGTCGTGGCAGTGCTGCGCATGGCCGAGGCGCTGTCGCCGAAGTATCATGTGGTGGTGGCCAACCCGCCGTATATGGGCGGCAAGGGGATGAACGGGAAGCTTGGGAACTTTCTCAAAGATACATTCGGCGATGTGAAGTCAGACCTGTTCTCGGCCTTTATGGTTCGGAACACGCAGTTGGCTCTTCCGAAAGGTCAGTTGGGTTTCATGACCCCATTTGTCTGGATGTTTATCTCTACCTACGAGAAACTTCGCACGTTCCTGCTGAAAGAAAAGACGATCACCAGCCTTGTTCAACTGGAGTATTCTGGATTTGACGGCGCAACAGTGCCAATTTGCACCTTCACAGTGGAAAACAGAAATCGGCCAGATTTTCGTGGGGGATACATTCGCCTCTCTGACTTTCGTGGCGCGTCTAACCAAAGCCCGAAAACGCTGGAGGCAATCAAGAACAATAGTTGCGGATGGTTTTATCGGTCCAAAGCTTCTGATTTCCGGAAGATTCCAGGTGAGCCAATCGTCTACTCGGCGACAGAGGAACTACTCGATTGCTTCGGGGACCTCGAAAAAATCGAGAGCATCGCCAATTGTCGTGCTGGTTTAACCACCGGCGATAACACAATCTTTCAAAGGAACTGGACGGAAATTTCACAGCAACGCATGTCCGCAGGTTCGAAGACGCGTGAAGAAGCACAGGAGACTGGCTGTAAGTGGTTTCCATGTAGCAGCGGTGGGGACTTTAGAAAGTGGTATGGCAATCTCGAAACCGTCGTAAACTGGGAGGGCGACGGAAATGAAATCTGCACATTTGCGGATCCAGACGGGCGCCTGAAGGCCAGTCCGCGAAGTCGGGAATATTACTTCAAAGAGGGATTTACTTGGAGCAAAATTAGCTCTGGAAAGTTCTCACCACGCTACATGCCTGTTGGATGTATTTTCGACGATACTGGTCAATCGGGCTTTCCATCTGATGAACTGACGGCAATTCATTTAGCTGCGCTGGCGTGCAGCGCCACTTCGCAGCATTTCCTATCCTACATCAGCCAAACCTTGTCTTTCAACAAAGGCGACATTGCCAAAATCCCTGTCCCCAAAGATTTTCCGGAAGTTAGAGACCACGCGCTGAAAGCGATTGCACTCGCCCGCTCCGACTGGGACGCCTACGAAACCTCCTGGGATTTCACCACGCTCCCCCTGCTCCAACCCGATCACCGGGCCGATACACTGGAGGCCACCTACACCACCCTCCGCACCCATTGGCAGGGCATGACGGACGAAATGCAGCGCCTTGAAGAAGAGAACAACCGCATCTTCATCGACGCTTACGGTCTGCAAGACGAACTGACACCCGAGGTGCCGCTGAACGAGATCACCCTCACCTGCAACCCCGCCTATCGCTATGGCATCAAGAACGCCGCCGCAGCGAACGAGACCCGCCTGCGCGCCGACACCATGGCCGAGTTCCTCTCCTACGCCGTGGGCTGCATGTTCGGGCGCTACAGCCTCGACACCCCCGGCCTGATCCTCGCCAATCAGGGCGAAACGCTGGCCGACTACCTCGCCCGCGTGCCCGAGCCGAGCTTCATGCCGGACGAGGACAACGTCATCCCCGTGCTCGACGGCGACTGGTTCCCGGACGACATCACCGAACGCTTCCGCCTGTTCCTGCGCAAGACCTTTGGCGAAGAGAAATTCCAGGAAAACCTCGCCTTTGTCGAAGAAGCCTTAGGCAAGGACATCCGCAAGTATTTCACCAAGGATTTCTACGCCGATCACGTCAAGCGCTACAAGAAGCGCCCACTCTACTGGATGTTCTCCAGCCCGAGCGGCAGCTTCAATGTGCTGATCTATATGCACCGCTACCAACCCGACACGGTGAGCGTCATTCTCAATGACTATCTGCGTGACTTCCGCTTTAAGCTGCAGGCTCATTTCCGAGAACAAGAGGCAGTCGAAGTGAGCGGCGAGGCCAGTGCGGGCGAGAAGACGAAAGCCTTGAAGGAGAAGGACCGGGTCAACAAGATCCTTCGCGAACTGGAGACGTATGAGCGCGATGTCTTGTTCCCGCTGGCCGAGGCGAAACTGACCATCGATCTCGACGATGGCGTCAAAACGAACTATCCCAAATTCGGCACCGCACTTGCCCCCATTAAGGGGCTTAGCGACTAGGTATGGATCAGCGTATCGCCAAAGGGCTTGAAGCCCAGTTCGACAAGCATCGCATTGTCTTTTGGTATGATGCCAAGAGCGAGATGCAAGGTGCTTTCGACTCTGTGGAATTGGCTGGTGTCGAGAAGGTCGTGATCGAGAACAACGAGTTCGGACTGAAGTATCGCATCCTTCGAGAAGAGCCCGATCAGAAGTTTTTGATTTTCAAGAACGGTCCTGAGCCGGAAAAACCAACGGACAATTGGCTATTTGATGTCCAGATGGCGAGCGGCCTCTTTCAGGCAGACCAAATCAGCATGTGGCTCGGCGAGCTAGGTCTCGGACCGAAGTTTCGGGACCTCATCGAAGCGCATCAGGAGTTTTTCCGCTCTGGCAAACGCGTGACGGCACTTGCAGCGATGCTCAAGCGGGAAGAAGACCCGGGTGTCGTTCTCACAAAGATGATCTGTGTCGCGTGCGGGGCTGAGCGATCGTTCGATGAGGCAGTTGAGCAATTGTTGGCCGATCTTGCTTCGGAACGAGACGAGTCTCTCAAGCTGCTGGAGCGCAGTCAGTTGCTGGATGTGTTCTGGAGGACAATCGACCGTGCGTTTGGATACGGCAGCACCGACCCTGATCTCGAGGACTTTGCGCTCGAACTATTCAAGACTTCATTTGAGCGGACAGCTGGTAGATCCGGGACATTATCAGATGACGCACTTGTCTTCTTTAATCGCTGGAAGAAGAATCGCCACTGTGCGGACGACTTCGAGACCTTGTCAGAGAAATTCTCCGCAGTCCTGTCGGTGGCGGAAAAGGTCAAAACGCTCGATTTTCGACATATGGGCGGGGCCGACGCGTTCGAAGCGATTGATTTGCATCTGGTCGCCAGCCTGGCGGGAGAAGTCGCCAACCACACCATGAACTTCAATGAGGTCAAGGAGATCATTGATTCGCGTCGCCATGCGCACTGGTTCGACCGATTCGAGCACGTCTACCTCTCCATCCAGTTTGCCGCGAAACTCTTTCAGCTGGTCGCCGAAGCCGACTTGCATGTCGATTCCTTTGATCAAGGCCTTCAAAACTATGCGGGGGTCTGGTTCCAAATCGATCAGACCTATCGCAAGCATGTCTTTCATGCGCGGCAGATCAAAGAGCTCGATCGTCCTGCCCGGCTTATGGACGTCGTTGAGAATTTCTACACCAACAAGTTTTTGACCGCCCTCAATGACAATTGGCAGCGCTGCGTCGATGGCGTGGAGACCTGGCGCTCCTCCGAACTTTTGAATCAAATGGACTTTTATAACAAGGAGGTGGGCGCCTTCCGGCGGAAGGATCAAAAGGCAATCGTGATCATCTCTGACGCGCTGCGATACGAGGTTGGCGAAGAACTCGCGCGTCGAATTCGCGGAAACGACCGTTTCGACGCGCAGCTCACTCCTGCCCTCTCGGCGCTTCCTAGTTATACGCAGCTTGGAATGGCGGCCCTGCTGCCGAACGAGGATTTAAGCTTTGCGGAAAAAGAAACTGGGGAGATCCTTGAGGGTGGCCTCAGCACACAAGGCACTGTGAACAGAGAGAAAATCCTAGCGAAGCACGAAGGCGACGCGCGTGTTCACGTCATGAAGGCCGATGAACTTCTGAATATGACCAAAGACGACGCCCGGGAAATCACACGAGAAAATGATGTCGTCTACATTTACCACAATCAGATCGACGCGATCGGCGATAAACCTGGAACAGAGGAACGGACGTTTGATGCAGCAGAGGACGCGATTCAGGAACTGGTAGAAATGGTTCGCAAACTCACGTCCGCGAACGCCTCCTCCATCCTTGTCACTTCCGATCACGGTTTCCTGTTTCAGCAAAGAGAAATTGAAGAGAGTAGTTTCCTGCTCGACCAGGCGGATGGCAAGAATGTGATTTTCCGAAACCGGCGATTTGTTCTGGGGCGCGACCTCTCGGACAGTCCGGGGTTCAAGAAATTTTCATCTAAACAGTTGGGGCTTTCCGGCGAGATGGAAGTCTTGATCCCCAAATCAATTAACCGGCTCAGGCGGCAGGGATCCGGAAGTCGGTTCGTGCATGGCGGAGCGAGCTTGCAAGAGGTCGTCATACCGGTTCTGCGAATACGGAAGTCGCGCAAGACGGACATTGTTAGCGCTGAGGTTGAGATACACTCAAGCAAGAGTGCCGCAATTACGTCCAATCAGATTGCGGTAAAACTGTTCCAATCGACCGCAGTCACGGACAAATGCGTCCCAAGAGACCTGTTTATTGGCCTCTATGCGTCCGACGGAACGCTCATTTCCGAGCGTCACCAGCTCACGTTCGACAGCACATCCAATGACACGAGGGAGCGGGAGCAAACTGTACAATTGCTTCTGTCTCGTGAGGCCGATGCCTTCAATGGACAAGACGTTTACCTGAAACTTCAGGAACGGCATGGCAAAACGCAAACATTTAAAGATTATAGGGCGGTCACCTATTCGCTGCGTCCACGCATCAGCCGCGACTTTGACTTTTAGGAGCCCACACCATGTCCCTCGATGAAAAGATCAACCGGCATTTCGCGGGACGCGTCGTGCGAAAAGACCTGGTTAAGGCGGTCAAGGGAAACGCTATCGTACCCTCCTACGTGCTTGAGTATCTTCTTGGTCAGTATTGCGCGACCGATGACGAGGCCTCGATTCAGACCGGTATTGCGACGGTAAAAGAGATACTGCGCAAGCACTATGTACACCGCAACGAAGCAAAACTCGTGCAGTCGAACATCAAAGAAAAAGGCCGCTATAAAGTCATCGACCGGGTAACCGTTGCTCTTAACGAGAAGAAGGATGCTTACCAGGCCATCTTTTCAAACCTTGGCATCAAGAATGTGATCGTCGATTCTGTCACGGTTAAGGCTCATCCCAAACTGCTGGTGGGAGGGGTATGGTGCATTTGTGACATTGAGTACCAGTACACTGAGGATAAGGATGCTTCTCCGTGGATCCTTGAGGACCTGAAGCCTATCCAGTTGTCCCATTTCGACTATCAGGAGTACCTGTCCGCCCGGAAGGAGTTCACGACTGACGAGTGGATTGACCTGCTCATTCAGAGCATCGGCTTCAGACCGGAATTCCTCGGGCGTCGCAATAAGCTTACCCAACTCATGCGGCTGATTCCGTTTGTAGAGCGCAACTACAATCTGATTGAGCTGGGTCCGAAAGGTACCGGCAAGTCGCACATATATTCGGAGTTTTCGCCGCACGGCATACTGATTTCAGGTGGCGAGGTCAGCGTTCCAAAATTGTTCGTAAACAACAGTACTGGGAATATAGGCCTAGTCGGCTACTGGGACGTGGTGGCTTTTGACGAGTTCGCGGGTAAAGCCAAGCGCGTCGACAAAGGTCTCGTCGACATCATGAAGAACTACATGGCGAACAAAAGCTTCTCGCGAGGCATCGAGACGCTGGGTGCTGAAGCTTCCATGGTATTTGTTGGAAACACACGTCACACGCTCCCCTACATGTTGAAGAACACCGACCTCTTCGATGAGCTTCCTGAAAAATACTACGATAGCGCCTTTATCGACCGCATTCACGCCTACATCCCCGGCTGGGAAGTGGATGTCATTCGTGGCGAGATGTTCTCCAGCGGCTATGGATTTGTGGTCGACTACATTGCGGAGATTCTAAAACACCTTCGCAACGACGACTATTCGGATCGGTTTGCAAATTCATTCCGTCTGGCGTCCGATATTTCGACACGCGACCGAGATGGAATCAGGAAGACTTTCTCCGGGCTCATGAAAATCATCTTCCCGCACGATGGGGCGACGACCGAGGAAGTAGAGGAGCTGCTTCGATTGTCGATCGAAGGCCGCAAGCGCGTCAAGGACCAGTTGATGAGAATTGACTCCACTTACCCGGACGTCGACTTCGCCTATTCGACGGCGAACGGAGAGATAAAGTCGGTTGCGACTTTGGAGGAGACACAATATCCGTCCTACTACAATCGCGGCGCGAGACCGACTGAGGTATCCGATGTCGACGCGCCCCCCTCGTCGGCTGATTCAGCTGGCGCGACAGCATCTAAAGCAGCGGATCAGCCTTCGGAAGGTCACCGAGAATACCAGGAGAACCAGAAAGGCGTCAGTTTCGACTTATTATTCGGTCCCTATTTGCAAGGTGCGAAGAGAGTTGAGATCGTCGATCCTTATATTCGAGTCTTTCATCAAACTCGTGCGGTGATGGAGTTCATCGAAACTGTTGTCCGACGCAAAGCCCCCGAAGATGAGGTGCAAGTCATGTTGACGACAGTTGAGGACGAAACACGAGCCGTTCAGCAGTCCGACTATCTTGGTCAAGTTGCAGACGCGGCCCGTATGGCTGGCGTCTTGTTTGAGTGGAGATTTGTTTCCGCAGATAGTCTTCACGGCCGATCCATCTCGACCGAGACAGGATGGAAGATTGTTCTCGATCGTGGCCTCGATATTTTTCAGCGCTTCGAAATGAATAATGCTTTCAGCATAGAGAACCGTCTGCAGGAACTAAGGGCAGTAAAAGGCTTTTACGTCACATACGTCCGCCAGCCAGAGGAATTGACGGAGCCGAAATCGGAAACTGGCGCGGATCCAATTCTGGAGCTTGTTTCGAAGGGGGAATCTAAAGATCGTGAGTTCAAGTCTTCTCTTCGGTGGAATTTCCAGGATGAGAAAATTGACACAGCAATGGAACAGGCAGTGTTGGTCGCCATAGCTGCGCTTGCGAACACGTCCGGCGGAGTTCTTTGTATTGGCATCGATGACAACAAGAATATTGTGGGACTGGAGCGGGACTACGCCACTTTCAGGAAGCCAAACCGCGACGGCTTTGAACTCCGACTGCACGACTTGTTGGTGGCCGAGTTCGGACAAGCCTTTTGCACGAGCTTTCTTGAAACCGCGTTTCATCAGGTAGATGGCCTGGATTTCTGTGCGATCAGCGTTCGGCGTTCTCGCGACCCCATATATGTTACGAAAGCTGACAAGAAGTCGGGAGCGAAGTCATCGGTCATCTATACGCGTGTCGGAAATTCTTCTCGGGAGTTGTCAGTTGAAGAGGCGCTCAACTACTTCAAAAACCGGCTCTGATTGTTGCGCGGAAACGATGGTTCAATGTCTGGCTTGAAATTGAGTGTCTCCAATCTCTGGCGCGTTCTGAGATCTTAGCATCTTCAGAGTCCAAGAAAACTCATTCGGCCGGTGATGGATGTGAAAGCACGACCTCATTCTCAACCCGCTCCGCTTCCAACGCGAACATCATCACCAGCGACCCGACAAACTCCTCCTCTTCACCGACGCGAAAGCTCCCGCTAAGGCGTTCCGCGCCGAGGTCAGGATCGTCGATCCGGACCTTCATTCGGGAGTACCTGTTCAGTTCTGCCACGACATCCGCCAGCGCCATGTCATCGAGCCATACGGTACCGCTTCGCCACAAGCTCGCCTCTGACGGATCGATTGCCGAAACCGATTCCAGTCCATCGTCCCGGATGACCAGCTTCTCTCCCGGCACGAGCGTTCGCCCGTCATCGACTTCCCGGGTGGCGGGACGAAACAGTCCCCACAATTCGGGCGCATCAGGTACAGGCGCCACGACAACGGAACCTTCCAAGAGGGTGACTTCAACGGCGCCTGCGTTCGCATAGACGTCGAACACGGTACCCAGGGCTGTTGTCTGGCTGCTCCCCGCCTCAACGATGAAAGGCCGCTCTTCTTTCTCAACCTCGAACAGGGCCTGCCCCTGCACAAGCCTGACTCGACGTTGCGTCCCCGTGAATGCAATCTCGGCCTCGGTATCGGTGTTGAGCGTCATCACCGATCCATCGGCCAGATCGAAACTGCGCTGCTCGCCAACTGACGTTGCGTATCGGATGGGCTCGGGGCGAGGGACAATCATTGGCGCAATGATCGATACCGTCGCCAGCACCAAGGCCGCCGCGATTCCAGCTATCCAGGCGGTCCTGGACCGCGCCAATCGACTGACCGATCCTGTCGGCTGCCCGCCGCCGCTCACATCGGATTGCCCCATCCCGCTATAAGCACGGGACGTTCTCTCAAGAACAACCAGGCTTGCCTCGATTTCACGGAACGCGGCTGCGTTTTGCGGGTCGCCCTCCCAGTCGAGAAAGTCCTCCCAGGTCTCGATACTGACGTCGGGATCCTCCAGGTCGCTGTACCAGCGCGCGGCCTCGCCGAGCCTGCGGGGATGATCCTTGCTGCACGTCATGTGTTTTTACTCGGTCTCGCTCGGATGGCGCTGGTCTGCACGCGCAAGACTCTTCGAGATGGCTGCCAAGGCCTCGGTGATATCGCTCCGCACCGTTCTCGGTGAAACCGACAGGCGCCGGGCAATCTCGTTATGGGTCAGGCGCTCGAACCGGCTGAGACGCAGGGCCTCCCGCTGGCGATCTCCCAGCGCGGCAATGGCCGTCTCCGCAATCGCCAGTAATTGCGTATCAATAACTTGCGTCTCGGGCGTCACAGAGCGGGAGCAGGCGAGAACATCATCGAGATCGCCGATCTCGGCCGACGACCGCCTTTGTTTGGCATAGCCCGATTTGAGGTAGTCCAGGGTGAGGTTGCGCAAGGCCGTGAACAGGAGCGGTCTCAGTTCGTCGATCCCCTTGTCAGGATAGGCCCGTCTCACAGACAGGAAAGCATCCTGCACAAGGTCCTCGGCATCAGGGTGGTTGCCTATACGTATCCGGCTGAATCGCAGGAGCTGATCATATTGAAGACGAAAGATCTCATCGAGCGCCGCACTACCCCGTAGCGCGAAAGACTCCCCCACCAGGGGACGTCTCGCAGCGCGCGCATTACCCGGCTCCTGCATCGTCATTTGCGATCCGCCAGCCAGTCAACGCCCTGCCCGCTTTTCCGGGCGAGCGCCTCGGCAACTTCCGCAATGGCATCGGCGAGATCCTTCTTGACCGTCGAGCGCGAGACAGACAGGCGCATTGCGATCTCGTCATAGGTCAGATGCTCGAAACGGTGCAGTTTAAGAACCTCCCGGCGGCGCGGCGCCATTGCCGCGATTGCCTGCTCGGCAATGTCGAGCAACTGCGCGTCCATGAGCTGGGTCTCCGGCGTCGCCGTGCGGGGACAGCCAAGGCGGTCATCCCTTCCCAGCAATTCCACCGATGCCTGCCGGCGTTTGGTATTGCCGGATTTAAGGTAGTTGAGCGTCAGGTTCCGGAGCGTCGTGAACAGGAGCGGCCGGAGCTCATCTGTCGACTTGCCCGGGTAAGCCCGCCGGACCGCCACGAACGCATCCTGAACCAGGTCTTCGGCTTCGGGCGCATCGCCAGTCCGGATGCGGCTCAACCTGACTAGCTGGTCAAACTGGGCGCGATATAATTCAGTGAACACATCTGCGCCAGGAAGATCGTCAAGCTCATGCCCGGAGCGCAGAGTTAGCGCTCGGCCTCCGTCCCTGCTCGACTGTAATTGCCGCTCCGCCACAGGCTTCAGTCTGGCTGCTCGATCAGGCATGGATTCCAGCCTCCACCGTATCTGCAAGCCGAGCATCCGAAGGGAGCGAGTCGCGCCTCCCAGCCAGTCCAGCGTTCACGA
The DNA here is from genome assembly GCF_000685295.1 of Hyphomonas oceanitis SCH89. Classification (GTDB taxonomy): domain Bacteria; phylum Pseudomonadota; class Alphaproteobacteria; order Caulobacterales; family Hyphomonadaceae; genus Hyphomonas; species Hyphomonas oceanitis. The sequence goes on along the minus strand of NZ_ARYL01000037.1, from coordinate 18,639 downwards.
GCAATTCTGCAATGTCCACTTTCCCAATCTCCGGTACCTCAATTTTGAGTAGTATACTCCGTGGTTGTATACTACTCAACAGGCGCATTCTCGGATCATGGACATCCGGGAAATCTTCGCGCTCAATCTGAAGGCATACCGGAAGGCCAAAGGTCTCTCGCAGGAGGAACTGGCTCACCTGGCTGGCATCGACCGCACATATGTCAGCTTGCTCGAACGCCGCGTCTACAGTGCGAGCATCGACGTCCTCCAACAACTCGCCACAGCCCTGGACATCGAGCCTGACGTACTGCTCAAGCGTCCGCGCAAGGCCCGGAGATAGATGCTTCGATTGTAAACAGGCGAACACTATGGTGAGCCATGTTGGCTAACTGGGCTTGAGCGCGATCTGACAACAGCTTCATTGAAGCGACCATTCCGGCCACGAATATCCGCTCCCAAGTTGTGTGCATATTTTGGAGTAACCTTCCGACTCCTCATCATTATCCCCACGGTTACAAACAAATAATCCTAAAATGGGATTATCCACTATTGGGATTACGAGGGCAACTGGTTTTGTCCTTGGTGCCGTGGTGAATAAAACTCTTCGTACTCCTGCACATCGCAAGCTCGTTCAGGAATTGAGGACAGCTCGCCGCGACGCCGGACTGTCTCAGCAGCAAGTTGCTGAACTGCTCGGCGTTCCACAGTCCTATGTTGCGAAAATCGAACTCGGAGAGCGCCGAATTGACGTGATAGAGTTTCTGAAACTAGTGGCGGCTATGGACGCCTCCTGGTTTGAAATCTTGGGTCGGATAGACCCAGTTGACCAACCCTGAAGATCCGGAATGTTTCGAGTGGAAATGGCTGCGACGGGCGAATAAGGTGAACGTACCTGCCCTTGCCGATGTCAGTTCAAGTTAGACTGGCGCAAACCCAGTCCTAAAGCCCTGAAACATCGAGTTTGGCCAATCGCTCCCGACGCGCAGCGTAACGGTCGCCCAGTGCGGTGGTCTCCAGGAATATCTTGAGAATATCTTTAGCAACGTCGTCGTCGATTGTGTCCGCGCCTAAGACCAGCATATTTGCATCACCATGCTCGCGCGCGGGCGCACTTTCAGCTGCGGCATGAAGCAGGGTTGCCCTGATGAAAACAAAGCGGTTGGCCGTGATAGCCATCATCTGCCCGCTACCGCAGATTCCTATGGCGAAGTCAGAACGATTCTCCTTGATTTCATCTACCAGCTTAAGCGCGTAGTCCAATGCATCGACTCGCTCAGCACCTGAGTCGGTCCCGCAGTCTTTCACCGCGTAGCCATTGGCATGCAGCCAGCCTTTCAGCCGCTCCTTCAGCATGACGCCGCGATGGTCGGAAGCGATCGAGATTGCTTTGCTGGTTAGTTTCAAGGGGCACATCAGTATTATAGTACTGGCTAAGGGTAAATCGCTGCAGTTATAAGAATCTCATGGCAAAAAGCGAACTACAGGTGCGACTGCGGAGGCGTCAAGACGTGCATATCGTAAGACTTCAAATTGAAGGCGGCTTCCTTGACGGATTCGACGTCGAATTCGCCGAAGGCCTTAACGTGCTCATCGGTGCTCGCGGCACAGGCAAGACTTCAGTAATTGAGCTGCTGCGATTCGCATTGTCCGCCCGCAACCATACTGGAGAGGCTGGTCAGCGTTCGACTGAGCATGCCGCCGCAGTTCTGCAAGATGGCATGGTTACTGTAAGCCTGAGCGACGTTCTTGATGACGTTACGGTCAGCCGAGGCGCGGGCGATCGCGAACCTCAAGCCAGCGGCGAATACGAAAAGCCACTAATATTTTCTCAAACCGAAATAGAAAACGTCGGACTTAGCGAAACAGGCAGGCTAAAGCTACTCGACGGATTCATGCCAAAGAGTTCAACACTAGCTGATGAGGAAGCAGCGGCTATCGCCGCAATTCGGTCCGCGTTCAAGGAAATTGGCGCTGTTGAGAAGGAGCGCGAAGGTCTCGCTGAAGGTCTCGATCGCCTGGAATTGCTTCAACGTGAGATCAAAGCATTCGAAGTGGAAGAGGCCAAACATCGAGCCTCGTCGGCAGATCTCGAAGAAAAGCAACAGCGATTAGAGGTCGCCAATACACAAATATCCAGTGCGGCCGTACGCGAAAGCGTACTCGAACGCTTCACAAATGCCGCGGGGAGCTGGGCGAAACAACTGAGCGGTCTGCACGACAACGACTATGGTCCGGAGGACTGGTCCGACGACCAGGTCGAAGATCCGCTCGCAGATTTTCGAACTGTATACCTCAAACTACTCGAGCAAGCCGAATCGCTGGCGGGTCAGTTTAAAAAGCTATCTGCCAGCTCTGAGGAAAAGCGCAAAAAATTGCTCTCCGAACGCCTCGCAGTGGAGGCCCAATCTCGTGAGATTCGGTTAGAAGTAGAACGGACGGTAAGCGGCGCTGGCGGCGTTTCGCGGCAACTGTCGCAGTTGCGGACAGAGAGAGCGCAACTGCTGTCAAGACGCAAGTTAGTAGAAGACCGAGACCAACGCATTCAAATGCTAAGGGGACGACGAGATGATCGCATTAAAGCCCTCGATGCAATCCGGTCAGACCGATTTAGCCGACGTTCCAAGATTGCCGAAAATCTCACCAAGGCGCTCTCGCCTGAGATAAAGGTGGAGATTGAGCGATATGGACAGTATGCCGATTATAACCGAGCACTTACCGAATCGTTACGCGGAAGCGGCTTACGATATAACGATTTGGTCGCTAGTTTATCCCAAAGCGTTAGCCCGCGTGAGCTCGTTGACTTTATTGATTCAGGCGACTTTCTCGGCCTCTCTGATATCACCGGAATTCCCAAAGACAGAGCGGCTCGGCTCTTAGGTCACTTAAGAGAAAATGGAGCCGCAGATATAGTTACCGCCAGCATTGAGGATAACGTCCGTATGCTGCTGCTCGATGGTGTTGACTACAAAGATGTCGAGCACCTTTCTGCAGGTCAGAGATGCACCGTGGTGCTATCTATCGTTCTGCAGCACAGCACTCGAACACTGATCATAGATCAGCCAGAGGACCACCTCGACAATGCATATATCGCGACCACCGTGATTAAGGCCATACAAAGCCGCAAGGCCACAGGGCAACTTATCATCTCAACGCATAACGCGAATATCCCCGTCTTGGGAGACGCAGACATGGTCGTTGAAATGACCTCGGATGGTAAGAACGGCTTCGTGCAGATGCGAGAAAAGTTAAACAGTCCCAAAGCTGTTACGGCGATCACCAACGTGATGGAAGGCGGACGCGAAGCCTTCGCAAATCGCGCTGCGTTCTATGAAAAGAATAAACGGCGATGACACTCGGGGAGGCGTACGAGCAGCTTTCATCCGCCGATACGGATACTCGCCTGCGCGCCGCAAGATTTCTTGCGATGAATGCGACTGGTGGAGATCGTCGAAAATTGCGCGCCGCGTTAAAAAGGGAGTCAGTGCCCTGGGTCAAACGCGCGCTTGAGCGGGCCATCCTACGCGCTGGACGGTCAGCCGACCCTGCTGCGTCAACAGCCGATAATTATGCAGATCCACCACAAAGACTAATTTTGGAGTTGAAAGCGAAAGCAATCGACGAAGTGGCGGGCACGATCGTCCACGAGTTGGCCGCCATTGTAGGAAGCCTAAAATTGTGTGCCCCTCGCGACGTGGGCGAATATTCAGGCACGCGTACAGAAAACCTGGTGAACTCGCTTGATAGCCTGCTAGCCGGAATTCGCAATCTCAAGTCAGCTGCAAGCCGGGCCGATTATTCTGAATGCGATTTGGCATGCGAGTGCCGTGAGGCTTGCGACATTTTTGCGGAAGCCGGTGATGTGTTTCGCTTTGGCGGCCCTAGTCCATTCTTAGTCGAGATTGACCCAAATTTGTTCAAGCTTGCCCTGACGAATATTATCCGAAATGCAATAGAGGCGGTGGCGACCTTACCCGAGGGTTCTGAGCGCCTGGTTACACTGAACTGGGGCCGAGCTGGGCAGGAAAATTGGGTGTCCGTAATTGATTCGGGCAATGGATTCGAACGAGACCCTGCATCGATGCTCGAATTCGGACAATCCACAAAATCCGAGCATATTGGTTTCGGTCTGGGGACAGCTAAGCAAGCGATGCAGACGATGGAGGGAGACGTGTACGCGACTAACTCAAAACAGGGCGGAGCGCGTATCGAATTGAGGTGGTTCAGCAATGATGAAAATACTATTCGTTGAGGATAACGTCAAATTTGCTGGCGACCTCGAATCTGCGTTGAGGGAGACACCTCATGTCGGCGCAATCATAACGGTTGCTGATAAGAAAACTGCCGTAGAAAAGCTGACCGACGAAATCATAGACTTGGTAGTACTCGATTTATCGATACCTCCGAGTCCCGGAGTGGACGTACCTAGCCCAGAACATGGACAAGCGGTTTTCTATGACGCTCGACGGCTTCGTCCTGGCACACCAATTTTCATTCTTACGGGGTCTGAAGTAGACAAGTTCAGTCGTAGTCTCGCCAAACATGGCGACCAGGTGAAATTATGGGGCGCAGACGAACTGGTCGAAACTGTCAGTTTCTTTCTTAAGGAAGAGGTGAACGAACTACTGGAGCGCGTGGCAGCCCTCGCCGAGACTTTTGCGAAGATGGACGCAGTCGCGATCAATACGCGAGGGAAGGACCTTGGACTGACTGAAGTCCAGAACCGGATGCTCAAGGTATTCGCTTATACCGCAGAATGTGTAGCGTGTGATGTGAGCTTGCTGAGTGGAGGACTTTCTGATGCGAAGGTCGTGAAAGCCACTGCAGTTGATCGTTTGAGGATGCATCAGGCGTTATGTGCAGGCAAGCTCGGCTCACGTGGAGTTATAGAGGCTGAGATTACGGCTTACAACACGCACGTACGCAAACTCAGCATAGGAGCATACCCCAGCGTATTCTGTTCCATAGAGCATGGTATTGGACAGAATGGGGCAATTTTTTATACACTGACCGACGGGGATACGTTGTCGCTCTTTGAGCGTCTAGCGAAGGATGCGGACATAGGCGCTGGGGTGGTGGGAAGTGCTCGCGAGGCTCTAAAACGATGGACTGAGGCCTCCACAGCCGACATGGTTCCTATAGCTAACGTGCGCGCCCGTATGATTGATGACAGTGATGCGGCTGAAGTGGAGCGGCAGTATGGACTCTCGAGTCTGAGGGAACTTGAAACCCGGCTGCTCCAAGCGTCGGAGAGTTGCATCCACGGTGATCTTCATTGCGGCAACGTGCTGGTAAAGAGCAACGGCGAAGCGGTTCTAATCGACTTTGGAGACTCAGGTCCCGGATACACCTGTCTTGATCCCATCGCTTTAGAACTGAGCCTAATCTTTCATCCTGATGCCCAAAAACTCGGGTTGCATGATGGCTTGGTCAAGAACCTGGGAGACTGGCGCGACGTTGATAAGTTCACCAACGGTACCAAACTAAAGCCAATGATTGAGGCGTGCCGAAATTGGGCGCATGATGTAGGAGGCGGAGATCACGCCGTTCTCGCGTCCGCTTATGCCTATACTCTCCGTCAGCTCAAGTACGATACCGTGCCTTCTGAACTTACCCTCGGATTTCTTGGCAAACTTTCGGATTGGATAAATGCGAATCCTTAGCCGATAATGATAACCAGCCTCGTGAGGCTACGGCAGTCCGATAGGGTTTTTCACCCTCTAGCGTGTCACTTTTCCCAAGATCCCGAATCGTACACTTGCTACTACCTTGTAAAGGATGGTGCTCTAAGGTGACTTGAACACCTGACCCCCGCATTACGAATAGGCTTTTATTCCTATGTGCAAGTTTGCGGACCTCTGCGGAAGTATGATATTTTACAACGAAAACAAAGTGCTGTAAGATATTCATGTCTGCGCTCGTTTGACTACATTTGCGCACAAAAGCGCCACCCGTGCGGACATGGTGCGAGCACGAAACAGCCGCATACAGATGAAATTATGGGAGACATGAGCCGGAAAATGTCGTCACGAAAACACAAGCTCACTCAGATTTTTATCGACTCAGTCGAACCAGAAGACAAGCGCTTTATCATCTGGGACACCGAGATCGCCGCGTTCGGTCTCCGGGTGATGCCAACAGGCGTGAAGTCCTTCATTATCCGGTATCGCATCGGCCAGGGGCGTCTGGCGCGCGAGCGCATGGTTACGCTCGGCAAGACGACTGACCTTCGGTGTGAAGCGGCACGAAGCAAGGCGAAGGACTTCCGGTCCGAGGCCCGTATCGGACTTGATCCCGAAGCGGAACGCAGGCGGGACGAACGCGGGATCATGAAAGTGTCAGCCCTCATTGAACTGTGGGGAAAGGAAGCTGCACCTTTCAATCGCCGAACAGGTGCGCCCCGCAAGCCGCAACGGTATAATGACGACATCCGGCTGTTGCGGGTCCACGTGAACCCCATTCTCGGGAAGATGCCGATTACCGAGGTCAAGAAGCACGACATTGTTCGTCTGCGTGACGGGATCGCGTCTGGCGCCACAGCCAAGAAGCAGAAAACGAAATCTCGTGGTATCCAGGAAGTCAAAGGCGGCATGGGCACCGCGCGTCGTACGATCGCGATGCTCAAGAGCGTGTTCGCCTATGCCCTCGATCTCGAACTTCTGGAAAAGAACCCCTGCCACGGTGTGCGCATTCCCCCCGGTGTGCAGCGTGAGCGATATCTCACTCAGGCCGAGGCACAACGGTTGGGAGAAGTCCTTTCCTCGTTCGAAGCGCGCGGCGAGGCGGCAAGTGCCATCCGCATCATTCGTCTGTTGTCCCTCACCGGTGCGCGACGCGGCGAAATCATGGAATTGAAATGGTCCGAGATTGATTTCGAGCGCGGCTTCCTTCGGCTGGATGCCACGAAATCCGGCAAGTCTATCCGACCCATCTCAGGCGCGGCTCAAAAGCTCCTGTCTGAAGCGCCGCGCGCTCATGAAACCTGGGTTTTTCCGGATGCAAAAGGCACGGGCCCTTATCAGGGCCTCCCCAAGATCTGGCGCGAGGTGCGCGAGGCTGCCGGTCTGGAAGATTTTCGCATGCACGACCTGCGGCATAGCTTTGCCAGCTTCGGTGCGGCCAACGGGCTGTCACTCCCCATCATCGGCGCCCTGCTCGGCCACAAGAATACATCGACCACTCAGCGCTACGCACACCTGACCGACATCGCAGCAAGACAAGCGGCCAATGATGTATCGGACATGGTGGCAGCCGCATTGGGTGTTTCGACAGGATGAGTTGGCCTAGGGACTGATGGGCTCAAGCACGCATAATTAATGTACTTTTCGACGAATTGGTATCGTTTGTCTCTATTTTCGACGATTGATTGCAGTTTTCGATATTATCGAGTAATTGTTCTTTTTCGACGACACTGCAAAAATACAATCGTATTTCGACACCAATAAGAGTTTTTCGACGCATGGCCTTCCTTTCAACCTCTCCCGCCAGCTTCCAGGACGAACTGCTCCCGGAAAACTCCCGCCTGATCGGATGGGCCGCCCTCGTGCACGGTCTCGGGCTTGACGCGCCTGTACGCGATCCCGCCTGTGTCTCGTCGGGCCATATCAGCGGAAGTCAGCGGCGCGAAGGACTCTGGCGGCTGTTCGACAAGAGATACAATCCGGGCGTGGATCCAATCGCCCACATAGTCTTCGCGCTCCGCAACGAAACATTCGACCTTCTGATTCTGAAGCGCGCATTCGATGCCCTCGGCCCGGAACCCCTAGAAGCCTATATTGCAAGCGCGCCAACAGGCGTGTTCGCCCGCAGGCTCTGGTTCTTCTACGAAGAGTTCACGGGCCAGAGACTGGATATCCCCGATGCGGCAAGCATTGCGGCGATCGATGCGCTTGATCCCGGTGACTATATTACCCTCGATCGTCCGCATCTTTCGCAGCGCCACCGTGTCAGGGACAATCTGCTAGGTGGCAAGGGTTTCTGCCCGATCGTGCGCCGAACCGAGGCCCTGCAAGGCTTCATTGCCAGAGATCTTGCACACGCAGCGCAGGAAACCGTGGGCCAGACCGGCGCGCATCTGATTTCCCGCGCCGCCAGCTTCATGCTTCTGGCAGACAGTCAGGCGAGTTTTGCAATCGAGGGCGAACGTCCCCCGCGCAACCGTCTTGAACGCTGGGCCAACGCCATCAAGGAGGCCGGTAAACGCCCAATGAACCAGACGGAGATCTATCGGCTACACAGAATTCTTCTGGGAGATGACCGATTCACCTCGGTCGGTTATCGGACTGCCGGTGTGTTTCTGGGTGAACGCGACCACAATCAGGATCCACTGCCCGAATTCATTGGTGCAAGGCCGGACGATCTGCCGGACATGATGCTGGCCTGGAACACTTGCAACAATCGGTTGCGCGTAACAAAGGTCGATGCAGTCATTCAGGCGGCCGTCCTTGCGTTCGGCTTTGTCTATATTCACCCGCTCGAGGACGGAAACGGACGCCTGCACCGCTGCCTGATCCATCATGTCCTGGCCGAACGTAAATTTGCGCCTGCGGGAATGGTGTTTCCGGTCTCCAGCGTCATGCTCGACCGGATCGACGAATACAGGGCAACACTGCAAGCCCACTCCGCTCCGCTGATGCCATTTATCGACTGGCGCGCCACGCCTGAGCGCAATGTCGAAGTGCTCAATGACACGAGCGATCTCTATCGCTACTTCGACGCAACAGAGGCGGCAGAGTTCTTGTATGCCTGCGTCCAGCGAACCATCGAGACCGACCTCCCAAAGGAAATCGCCTATCTTCGAGCCCATGATGACGCTGAACGTAATATCATGAACCGTGTCGAAATGCCGGACCGTCTGGCCAAGGACTTCATCATGTTCGTTCGGCAGAACAAAGGCCATCTGTCCAAGGCGAGACGCACCGGCGCTTTCGCCAGGCTGGCCGATGCAGAAGTCGCCGAACTGGAGGAAATCGTACAAGTCGCATTCGCGGACTATTCTGCAGCCGCATACGATTGATCCCGTCAAAAAAGGGCTGAGACGGCCCTTTTGGCATCAATCGTGCTTCGGCAAGGCTCTACACTGATGGAGTCGGCCATTCCGAAACTCGCACTGTCACTTTCTGAAGAAACCCGGTTCGCCCGGCTCTCGGAGCTGGCAGAGCTGCTTGAATCGCTAGATGTGGGAATCAGCGGTGATAGGGTCATGCAGCTTCTTTTGTCTGACCTCTTTCTCGGCGTGTTCGATCCGCCCGATATCGAGCCTGTGCGTTCCCGTTATGGGCACGCGCGGTTCCGAAACGCGCAGACAATCGCAATTCCTGACCTGTCTGTGTTCGATGCAAGATTGCTCTGTGTCCGCTCCAGCGGGATGGCCGATTTCGACTACAGATATGCGACAAGCCGGGATGTCGCTCTGACGCTACATCAAGTCGGGGCGCTTCCGATGGACACGCCCAAGCATTTGACCAAGGAAGCGGCCGCAGAAGTCTGCGCTGCTCTGGCTACTCTCCCAATAGAGCAATTCAGCGAAAATGCGCGCAACTTGCTCGATGGCGTTCTGATTGAGCGGAACCGCCTCATGCACTGGTTCGAGATCGCAGGCCTGATGTCCGCGCCAAAGCACCCTGCCCACCGCCAGTTGCCCGAATACGAGACTGCCGCCAACTGCAACGAGCCACAACGAGCAGTACCATTCATGGTGGCAAGTCCGCCTCCGGTGCGCGGGCGACCAAATTCCGATCTCTGGCCGCGGATCCAGGAACTGGTAACCGAGCTTCACCGCGCCAACCCTGATCGATACAACAACGAAATCGCTTCGACCGTGCATGCGACACTCACTTCCGAGTTTCCCGAGCAGGAAATTCTTGCGCTCTCGACGATTGTTCGACAAATGAAGCGGCTTCGGAATGCTGCCAGGTCAGACTCGACCACCCGTCAGACGTGAATGTCACGATTGGAGTGTGCCCGCCACTCAACAGAGGAAGCATGACTGGAAGACTTTGGCCCATAGCCGATGTTGGGTGTATTGAGATCAAGGGCCGAAATGCACCATTCTTCCAGCGCCCAGATGGTGCATATAGCTGTCGTTCAATGAACCCTACGCGGCGAAGCCTCGCTGCTCGCATTCCAATGGACGTGTTTGGTCATGGTGCTACGAGCTAAGCCCAACATTCCCTATCGATCCCAGCGTGTCTCTGTGGCGAGATACTCCCATATGACTGTTTTCACCGTCACTGAGCCGGACCAGTCGATCGAATAGCGATAGCGACCAGGCTCGACCGTGATCCAGCCACCAACCATAGCTTCCTCGTCAAGCAAATGGACGGTCATTCGGCTGCCAACCTCTGGCCAGACTGCAAGTTCCGAGACTGTGCCGGCAGCCTCGAAGGCGTCGTGCTGCTCGCGACTCAACCGCTCTAGTGGTACGAACGCGACCTGTTCAGGCGTTTCTAACAGTGGTTCGCCGATCTCATGGTAGGCATGGCCACGAGCATTCTTCACTATGACACGCCGCACTTTGTCGGGGTCAGGAAAGAGGGTGAACGGCTGAAGGTCGTCGAAAAGGAGAAGTTGTCCGTCCGGCCTATTCTTGAGCGAGCGAACGACGTGCCGATTGCTTCGTAGAATGGCTGCCGCTTCGGGATACTTCGTCGGATCGGGATAGAGGCTGCCGGCCACGACAGCGTGGAGCACGCAGAGAAGGTAATTCTCGTCGGGTGAGAAGCTGGAGTTGCAGCGCCGACAGACCGTGACTTGAGGCAGATAGTCCATTTCATAACCCAAGCCACTATCGTAGTTGGCACCGCGCTCGCGCAGTGCCTTCGTGAGGAGGGACTTAGTCGGAACATGGTCGCGATTACTCTCAACGTCGGCAATCGCGTCACCGCAATGGATACACCAAGTCTTCAGTCGATCATCAGTAAAATCCTCAATCTCACGCACCTGCCTCATCTCCGCTCGCCCACTCGCCTAGTTCACTGCATACCGGGAGCCGCTGTTGCCCGTGATCCGCTCCCCAACCCTCCCTCACAGGAAGCTGGAAATTCCGGCCTGCACCTCAATACACCCTACATCCAATTTCGGCGAGATCGCGCCTGACCTCTGAGATGCGGTGAACGGCCAGATTGGATCAGCTCGGTCATTAAGCATGCCAGCGGCGACTTGGTGAAGCTGGCCCTAACCAGTCGTTGCGCCCATTTCAGTCAACGACTTTGCCAATTGGACATAAGCCGCCGCGATCCGACGATCGTTCCTTTTTTCGAGTGCGTCGGCCAGAGAAGTCCAACCATCCAGCGGCACAATTTTTTCACGCGTGTAGTCGTTCTCTAAGAAGGAGCGAATTCGCTTAGCCACTGAGCGCGAATCTAGGAACTCCTCTAACCTCTTCTTACCGTCAGCTGAGGCATCATCTCCTCCAGCAAAAATGGCGATGGACCTGAGTTTTTCTACTACAATTTCTCTCGCTTTATTCGCGTCACGAGACCAGAGCTGCGCCAATCTCCCGAAGAGTGTGAACTCGACCTCGGGACGCCATGCTGCATGCTGCGACCTGAAATTAAACCAGTCATCCTTGATACGCTTGTCGTTCCTTCGCTGTTCGCGGATCCTTTCGCTAATCGCTTCGGTGTAAGTGTGGTGATAGGTCGTTTTAGCCATTTCAAATTGCCACCACTTTGATCCGACGAAGAGAAGCGGAGCGCTCGCCGAAACGGCCAGGGCAGCTGAGAGGCTTGCGCTAAGAACGAACCAAGTAGCACCTTGCGCTTTGCCCAGATCAACCCAACACGCCCAAGTGACAAGGCCTATTCCCGACAATCCAAGGACCATTGTGATAGGTACTGCTCGAATCGATTTGATGTGCGATTTTGTTCTGCCGCCTTCGATGTTTGGCCGCGCTTTCCGGACAACGAAAACCAGCAGGTATAATAGAATGAAACCGAGAACGAATGTGGCGATCCAACTCGCCCGTTCCGGATACTGGAAATCGAAAAAAATTAGGGGGGCGCCCAGCATTGCAGCGACAACAAATGCGTAAACAGACCTCCAAGCATCCGGCCTTCCGACTTCGCTCACCGTCTGGATCTCAAGTAGCTCTGGCAGCTTAGACGCTAGCTGCTCCTCCGACTCTATGCCCTTGTCCACAAATTCTCGACGCTTTTGTTCCAGTAGCTTGGTTGCAATTTCATAAGCGTTAGCGCGCCTTCCGAAGCTGCTCCCCCACAACCATGCGCTAGCTAGCAAGCCTAGGACCGCAAATAGCCAGAGGCGCCGCTCATACCAGCCAGCTAGCGCCCACGCGTCCAAATTGGCTATTGTGGATCCGGCACGAAACTCCAGATTGAAGATTGGTGCCGACAGTGCGCCCACTGGCTCCACTGGCGAACGCTTTTCCAACTTTTGCAGCTCAGCATTTGGACTATTGCCGACTTGTCGAACTTGGATTTCTGCATTGGGGTGACTTTCCCGCACCCCATCAAAATTCTCATCGCACTCTTCATCACCGTCAGTAATCAAGATAATTTTGGCGGGGCCAGCGACCTCTCCGAGAACCGTGTTGAGTGCGTTCGTGATTGCGGTTTTGTCGTGCTTGCCTCCCAGCTTCGGTGGCTGCGGCAAGAAATGCTCTCCGCGACGAGTTGGAGATGGAACGTCAAGTGTTTCAAAGCAAAGATCAGCTCCCGGAGTGGCAGGCTGGCCCCCGAAGTAGGTGACCGAGACGAGTTGATCTTGAGGAAGGGACAATGCGCTGAGCAAAAGCTCCGCCTCCGTCATGTTCTGACCCAGCATTGAGCCGGACGCATCAACCAAGAAGTAAACTGGAATGATTTTCTGGGGGCGGGCAGCCTCATCAGCTCCCTGAGAATGAGCCCAAGAAGTCGAGGCCAAACAGATTGCGATGCTGACGACTATATTGCGCGTTGACATCATGTACCCGATTCCCTTCACGATTGTTGCTATTTTGTTCCGAGCTGACTCGACAGTCAACTACGAGGCGAGCAGCCCGGTTAGAGTTCAGAAGCGAAAGGCCGCTTTGGGCGATCTCCGGCCTGGTTTCCGCGAGGCGGCTGAATGACGGGACTCAGGCGACCCTGCCAGACGCCGAAATCAATCATCGGAGCCGATCCGGCCCTAAGCGGATGATCGAGCAGTGGCGAGGAAAAGTCGGTAAGATTATTGAACGCTATCGGAGTTCATTAAGTCACACCGTTTCGCATTCGTTACGGGATGCGGAAACGTGATCACCAGCTAGGCCGGTGTCATACGCCGCCGACTGCCGTGATTCCTAGCTTGGTGAGTTCGGTTTTGAACCAGTTGCTGTCGCCTCCACGATCGTATTCGAAACCAGCGATAGTTCCGTCTCGAATAGCGGCGCGAAAATCGAAGTCTAGTTGGAGACTGTCGGGAAAAATGAGTTGGCTTCCATCACGCAGGACAAATCGACCAATTCCCAGCGCCGACAGCGCGATTCGCATTTCATTTTCCGGCTTGTACTTCTCTTCCTTCATAAACGTGTAGATAATGGGGTTCTGCATCAGCTCTCGGTTGGCTCGAAAGCTGGTGCGGTCGATATACTCAATTTCACCGTAGTTGACGGAGAATATCTGGTCCGCGAATTCGCCGTTTGCGAGTTGGAGCCGCGCGCCGTTTAGTGTCGCATTTAGGCGTTCACGGAGTCTGGTGAAGTCGAAGATCATCCCAATTTTACCGCGTTCGGCACCTTGCGCGTATTCTCGCCATATGTGCTCAGAATTCCTGAGCGAAAAACAACAGGCGAATGTGCGCTCACGGGCCTGATCGTAGTAGTCTGCAAGTGTCCAGGTCCGTGCCGACGCGAAAGCCATGGCTTGATTGGCGGCCAAGTCTTCCGGAAGCTGCGCGCCGTCATAAGGGTCAGCGCCGTGAAAATCGACATAGCGGTCGACACGGTTGAAATGCAGGTAGCCGCTGGCGATAGAGGCCATCGCGTGTTCAGCCTTCATCACCTTGTAGAGGTGTCGTCCATCGGGTGGTACTCGCAGCAATGCGGCGTGAGGCTCGACGTGCCCGATATGCAGTTTCATCGAAAAAGGATAGCATATTTCCGGACTGGAGCCGAACATTGGCCGCTTTTTAGATATTCCGGAGAGCGTGCCCCGCAGTCAAAATGTCTGGACAGCATCATCAAGCCGACGTTCTGAGATTTAGGGGTTATGGCAAGTCTCGGCGATATCCGGCCGGATTCCGTGTTGCCTTTGAACGACCGGAAAGGGACGCATACCTGCCTCTTGACCTCGGGGGCGCTTCAGCGGTCTGACTTCCGCTATTTGTTGTCAGGTGCCGGAATCCGGTGTCAGTCTTTCGAGGATTGGAGAGTCGAGTTTGCTGGAATCACCAGTAGACTGACTCTCGCGTTGCGCGATCCGCCAAAACTCCTCTCCTCGCGTTGGGCGAACAATTGCAGATAAATGCGCAAGTTGGCTCCATATTGATCCATATCTTTCGCTTTTTTGCCTTCAAAATCCGTGCTGGCCTTCTTCTTACTCGCAACGAGAGGAGTCGCGTTCATGTCCAGCCACAATCACAACTTTCCCGATCTGGAAGAGATACTTCAAGGCAATCCCGGCTGGCTTGACGAGGCCATCGATACTCCCTCCGTCAGTCAGTTGACGGGCGTTCCCATCTGCACCCTGACTACCTGGCGCAGTCGAGGCGGCGGACCACGCTTCTTGAAACTCGGCAAGAGTGTGCGCTACCGCCGCCGCGCCGTCCTGTCCTGGATGTCGGATTGCGAGGTACCATATATCGACCGCGACGGGGTGATCCATGACTGAACCAACCCGTCCCTTGTCGATCCGACTTGCAGTCAAGGACATCGACCATCTCGCTGAACGCGCTCGCCGCATTTCCGGTACGCCGACCGGCGTTGCTCGCGAGCTCATCCTGTCCGGCCTGACCGACGGCGATCCGTTCACGCAGGCCCAACGGCTCCTCAAAATCGAACGACGACTGGCGGTGCTGTCTCAGGATCTTCGAGGAATGATGACCGCAGCCGATGGGCATTCCCACTCACTCGGACAGATTGAAGCCATGTTCGACGCGCTGCTCAAAGCGCTCGGCGGCGAGGTCGAACCTATGGAGGCACGTCATGCCTAGTATCAGAAAGTCGCTTGCCGGTGCTGGGTGCATTCTGGCCTTGGCGACATGGGGCTTCCACGAACTTGCATTCCTGAGGATCACGCCGACTTATCCGCTTCCATCCGGTGAAATCATTGCGCTTCATCCCAGCTATATGACCGGATGCGGGAAGGCAGAATTGTTTGCCCGTCTTGGCGTGGACGAAGCGAAAGACCAGCAGGCGTATTGTGATGAAGTCCTGGGCTCAGCAGGCATTCGCGGGGCGGTCCATTTGCGATGGATGGTGTTTGCGGCTGGGGTTCTTGCGTCCCTGCTGCTCTTTGCTTGCGCGCTGATCGCCCTTCGCATCGAAAAATCAGCGCCGAAAGTCGTACGCGGTCCCGTGCGCCTGACCGGAAGAAAAGCATACGCTGCGATAAGAAAGACAAGCAGAAAGGAGATCAGGCAGACCGGCGCGGGGATCGACTTTCCACCCGGCCTCCCCATGAGCCGGGACCGGGAATCGCGTCACTGCCTGATTTCTGGTTCCGTGGGATCCGGCAAGACCCAGACCATCCAGCACATGATCCTGGAAGCCATGCGCTGGGGCGACAAGATGCTCATCCTCGACACCAAGGGCGACATGACCGAGCGCCTGCCGGGAAATATCACGCTGATCGCACCGCAGGACAAGCGATCAGCGGTCTGGGACATTTCGGCCGACTGTGTCACCAAGCAGGACGCGCGGGAGCTGGCCGCCCGGTTCATCCCGAAAAGCAGCGATCCGATGTGGGCGGAGGCCGCCCGCGAACTGCTTGTTGCCTGTATCGTCAGCCTCCAGCGGGAAAATGGTGCCGTCTGGACGTGGGGCGATCTCCATGCCCGCGCTCTGCTGGGTGCCGACGAACTGAAAGACATGGCGCTTGCCCATCATCCGGCCGCCGCGCAGATGATCGGCGATCCGGCCAGCAAGACGGCCATGTCCATCCTGACCACGTTCAAGGCGCATATTCATGTGCTGGAAGCGATGGCAGAAGCCTGGAGCGCAGGGGATCAGGAAAAGTTCAGCGCGGCGAACTGGCTGACAGACCCCCACGCCACCAATCCTGTCATTCTGCAACGCGATGGCCGCTATCCCCAGCTGACCAATGCCTGGATCGG
Organism: Hyphomonas oceanitis SCH89; assembly: GCF_000685295.1. Taxonomy (GTDB): domain Bacteria; phylum Pseudomonadota; class Alphaproteobacteria; order Caulobacterales; family Hyphomonadaceae; genus Hyphomonas; species Hyphomonas oceanitis. The sequence goes on along the minus strand of NZ_ARYL01000037.1, from coordinate 2,406 downwards.
CGGGCTGGTCAGCCTGTTGTCATCGCATGTCTGCAGTCCTGCATTCAGCGAAAGCGGCCAGCGCCGCATCTGGCTCTTCCTTGACGAGTTTCCGCAACTTGAAGCGATGGATGACCTGGCTTCCTTGCTGGACCTCGGGCGATCGAAGGGCGTGTGCGTGGTGCTGGCTGCTCAGGACACATCCCAGATCCGCATCAGGTATGGCCGCGACCGGACCAATGCCTGGCTGTCGATGATCGGCACCCATATCATCGGCCGCATGAATCCCGGTGAAGGGGCCGAGGATATCAGCCGGGCCATCGGCATGCAGGAGATAGAAAGGGAAGCGCGCAGCAAAAGCCGTTCCGGCGGAAACAGTTCGGTCAACATATCGACCGAACACTCGCTGCGTCCGGTGATGACGCCGAGTGAACTATCGTCTCGTCTTGGCCGTAAGGGTCGCAAGGTCCGGATGCTGGTGCTGGGCTTCGGGGAAGACGTATACGAAATCGACCTGCCGATCACGATCCTTCCCTCCCAGCGTCCGGCGAATGTACCGGCTGACTGGACCCGGCCCAATCACGAACCTCTGGGCGCCAATCCTGCACCTGTTCGCCCTGCCTCACCGATCCAGCGGCCGCAAAAAGCGGGCCTGCTCTCGGCTGACATCATTGCCCGCATTCGCAAGCCGAAGCCCGAAAGCATGAACTGATGGTCGCCTCCATCTCGGCCCGGAAATCGGTGGGCGCCGCCGTCAGTTATTTCAAGCACATGGCCCAGGACGAATACTATACCGGAAAGGGCGAGGCCGAAGCGGAAGCAGACGGAGAATGGGACGGACGGGGCGCTGAACGCCTCGCCCTTGAAGGCCCCGTTTCGAAGGCAGACTTCGAAGCGGCCCTGAACGGCATCGACCCGAAGACCGGCGAGCGTCTCACCCAGATCGGCAAGTCCCATGCGCCGGGGTGGGACATGACGTTCTCGGCCCCAAAGTCGGTCTCGGTCATGTGGGCGCTTTCACCTCCAGCCGATCGCAAGACAATCGAAGGCGCGCACCGCCAGGCCGTTCACGCTGCGACCAACCATCTCGAAGACCATCACGCGCTCACCCGGCGCGGCAAGGGCGGCGCGATCCGCGAGCCGGTCGCCGGGCTGACCATCGCCCGGTTCCACCATCACACGAGCCGCGATCTTGATCCTCAGCTGCATACGCACGCGTTTATTTTCAACACAGCACCGCGCCGCGACGGCACCTGGGGCAGTCTTGTCAGCCGCGATCTCTACAGGGCCCAGAAGGAAGCCGGCGCTCACTACCGCCAACACCTCGCCAACACGCTCGAACGCGAGGGTCATGCTGTCGAACGCTACGGCACAAGCTTTCGTCTGAGGGCGATTCCCCGCGACATCGAGCGCGCCTTCTCCAAACGCAGGCAGGCCATCGAACAGGCAGCTGAAACATACGGCTACCGCACGCCCAAGGGCATGGAACTCGCAGCGTTGCGCACACGCCAGGCCAAGCGGCCAAAGGAGCGTGCCGCACTGTTCCAGGCATGGCAGGCAGAGGCCAGAACGCTCGGCTTCGATCTCGCTAGGGCGCGCCAGCAGCAGGCTCATACCGGCGCCCAGACCCAGCACGTACCGACGCGAACTCACCAGGCTCCCACAAGATCGCCAGCCCGTATCTTGCCATCAGCCCAGCAATTGATCAGCGCCATCGCGATGGCCTCGCGCGCCTCATCCGGCATGCAAAGCGTGCGGTTCAACCTGCGTCAGAAAGCCGAGGGGCGCGACCAGGACCGGGAACACTGACGTGTACGCGTCTTTCCTGCGCATTCGCCCGTCGTTATTGGCGAGCACGACTCTCTGCCACGCGATTGTAATCGCCGAATACAGCTCCTGTACACGGGCGTAGCATATAGAATTCCCTTTGACTGTGGGTGTTTGAGACAAGATCGCCCGCGATCTGTCAGCATCGAAGGTGCATGGGGTGTGAAACGAAACATCCCCTTTTGTTCTTCGCAGCAGCGGAGACATCGGGGCAAGTTGGAACAGGTCGAGCGTTCGATGCGGATTGGTTTTTCTATGTTCCTTCAGGGTCTTAGACTCGGGACAAGATAGACGCCAATCCACCCTGACAAGCTTCAGGGACGTCATCGAACAGGCATGCGGGCTTTCGGATTTTCTCTTCCCCGTGTGTCCTGAAGCTTCCCCAGGATGTGCAAACTTTTTGTCCTGATGGGGAAGCATCGGGAGAGACCCTATGCCTGCCAAACTGAAACCAATCGCGAGAAATCCGAAAGCCAGTTCAGCCGACCGTTTCGAATGGGACAGTAAAGTTCCGGGTCTTGCTCTACGCCATCGTCAAGACCGAAAGCCAGCTTGGTATGTTCAGATATGGATCGTGTCCCAGCGCGTGGTGTAACTGAC
>NZ_ARYL01000036.1 GCF_000685295.1 Hyphomonas oceanitis SCH89 | reverse complement strand
TGCAATGACGGGGCGGACCATACATTTTTATTGGATCAGGCTTTGACGCCTAGTGAGCGGCAAGCACCGCGAGCAGAAGCAAGGCCACGATATTCGTGATCTTGATCATCGGGTTCACGGCCGGGCCAGCGGTATCCTTGTACGGATCACCGACTGTATCGCCCGTGACAGCGGCCTTGTGGGCTTCAGAGCCCTTGCCGCCATGATGGCCGTCCTCGATATACTTCTTCGCATTGTCCCATGCGCCGCCACCCGATGTCATCGAGATGGCCACGAACAGGCCCGTCACAATCACGCCGAGCAGCATGGCCCCGACAGCTGACAGGGCAGCGCCCGGTCCGGCGATCAGCATGATCACACCGAACAGAACAAGCGGTGACAGCACCGGCAACAGCGACGGCACCACCATTTCCTTGATCGCGGCCTGCGTCAGGATATCCACGGCCCGGCCATAATCAGGCTTCACTTCGCCTTTCATGATGCCCGGCATTTCGCGGAACTGCCTGCGCACTTCCTCGACCACAGCCTGCGCTGCGCGGCCCACCGCCATCATCGACATGCCGCCGAAGAGGAACGGCAAGAGACCGCCGAACAGGAGGCCAACCACGACGTAGGGGCTGGAGATCGAGAAATCCACCACGACATTGTGGAAGAACGTGCCGGGGTCGGCCTGAGAGATGAAGTATTTCAGGTCTTCCGAATAGGCCGCAAACAGCACCAGCGCGCCGAGGCCCGCCGATCCGATCGCATAGCCCTTGGTCACGGCCTTGGTCGTGTTGCCAACAGCGTCCAACGCGTCAGTCGTCTTGCGAACGTCAGACGGCAGTTCAGCCATTTCCGCGATGCCGCCGGCATTGTCCGTCACCGGGCCGAAGGCATCAAGGGCAACAATGATACCGGCCAGCGCCAGCATCGTCGTCGTGGCAATCGCGATGCCATAGAGGCCCGCGAGATTGAAGGTGAGCAGGATGCCCGCCATGATCGTGATCGAAGGCAGCGCCGTCGATTCAAGTGACACGGCCAGCCCCTGGATCACGTTCGTGCCATGGCCGGACTCGGATGCTTTCGCTATCGAGCGGACAGGGCGGAACTTGGTCTCGGTATAATAGGCCGTGATATAGACGATGAGGCCCGTCACAACCAAGCCGGTCACACCGCAGAGGAAGAGGTCGAGCCCCGTAATCTCTCCGGTCATGCCGAGGCGCTGGGCCGCTTCATTGAGCACGCCGAACCCGTTCGGCAACACGCTGCTGATGGCAATCGCAAGTCCACCAATCGACAGCACGCCGGTCACGATGAGGCCCTTGTAGAGCGCCCACATGACGTCAGTGGAGTTCTTGCCGAGGCGCACGAAGAACGTGCCCACGATCGAAGTGATGATACAGACGGCGGCAATCGCCAGCGGCAGCATCATGACAGCGGAAATGTCCGCAGAGCCTGAGAAGTAGATCCCGCCCAGCACCATGGTCGCAACCAGCGTCACGGCATAGGTTTCGAACAGGTCGGCCGCCATGCCGGCACAGTCGCCGACATTGTCGCCCACATTGTCCGCGATGGTGGCCGCGTTGCGCGGGTCATCTTCTGGAATGCCGGCTTCCACCTTGCCCACCATGTCGCCGCCGACATCCGCACCCTTGGTGAAGATACCGCCGCCGAGACGGGCAAAGATCGAGATCAGCGAAGCGCCGAAGCCGAGCGACACGAGCGCGTCGATCACCTGGCGTTTCTCGTCACGCACCGACAGGTCGAGATCGAGCGGCCCGGTCAGCAGGCCGTAATAGAGAACGATGCCGAGCAGCGCGAGGCCGACCACGAGCATGCCGGTAATGGCGCCAGACTTGAACGCCAGTGCAAGGCCAGCCGCTAGGCCGTTCTTGGAGGCTTCGGTCGTGCGCACATTGGCCCGAACCGAAACAAGCATGCCGATAAACCCGGCCGCGCCCGACAGGACGGCACCGATGATAAAGCCGAGCGCCGATTTCCAGCCGAGCGCGACAAGCAGGATCACAACAACAACAGCGCCAACAATGGCGATCGTACGATACTGGCGTTTCAGATAGGCATTTGCGCCTTCCTGAATGGCCAGCGCTATTTCACGCATGCGATGGTCGCCTGACGGGGCCTTCATGATCGAATTGATCTGTAGGTAACCGTACAGGACAGACACAACGCCCGCGGCGAGTGCTAGATAAAACCACATGGGTATTTCCTTCCTTCCCTGAGTTCTTTAGCGGGCCCGGGTTGCTCCCGGATCTCCAAAACCTGGTTATGGTGGGTAATTGCTGCCAGCCGCACCTGAATGAGGCAACCCGCCTCCCTTCAGGAGCGAATATCAGCTGCCCCCACTAACCATGCTCGAACCCCAGAGTTTCAGGCAGGTTAACGTTTCGGCCCCCGCGTTCGAGGGAAAGGCCTGATCCAGCAACAATTTTCCCGATACAGGTGATTTCGATACCAGAATTTTGCGCCTCACGCGAGATCAACTTGGAATTGTTCTCCGGCGCCGTGAACAGCGTCTGATAGTCATCGCCCCAGGTCGCCAGTTTCAGCATCTCGCCAAGCTCCGTCTCGCCGCCAGCGAAGGTCACCGCGTCCAGATCCATCTCCAAGGCGACGCCCGAGGCCTCGGCCAGTGCCTTGGCATCGATCAGCAAGCCATCGGACACATCCATCGCGGCGCTCGCGTGACCAGCGACCAATTTGGCCGTCGCAAGTGGCGGAAGAACCGGCAAACGGTAGGCATCGGCCCCGGAAGAACCCGGGAATGGACTCGGAATACCCCGCGAATGGTCCTCCCACGCCCGTGCGGCGGCCCCGATTGTCCCCGTAAGCCACACGCAATCGCCCGCTTTGGCACCCGTCCGGCGCACAGGGCCCGCATTGAGGCAGCGCCCCGTCAGCGTCAAAGAAAGGAACAGCCCGCCGGGGCTCGTCACCGTATCGCCGCCAATCAGCTGCGCCCCCCACGCCGCCAGCTCATCGCCCAAAGCTGCTGCAAATGCTGCGATTTCCGCCTCGCCGCGCCCCTTGGGCCAGCCGAGCACAAGCAGCGCTTCAGCCGGTTCCGCCCCGCTCGCCAGCAGGTCCGACACATTCGTCCGCACCAGCTTGCGCGCTACGGTATCGATGGGGTCCGTGCCAAGGAAATGCACCCCCTCCACCATCGCATCTGTTGTAATTGCTACAGGATCAGAGACACCCAGCTGCGCCACGTCATCGCGCAGGCCAGCCGCGCGGGCGCCCTGCGCCAGCGGCGCGAGATAGCGTGCGATCCAGTCCTTTTCCGCCATGCTCAGTCGTCCAGCGGGCGCTTTTCCCCTGCCAAAACAACGCCCCAGACCGGAATGCCGGTCCAGTTCTCCCCCGCCACAGTCAGCGGATTGGCGCCCAGAATTGTAAAGTCCGCCCGCTTGCCAACTTCGATCGACCCGATCTCCTTGTCCAGCCCAACGGCCCGCGCTGCATCAAGCGTTACAGATTCCAACGCCTGGTAAGGCGTCAGCGCCATGTTCGCCTCATACACGCCGCCCTCCTTGGTGGCCTGCGTGATATGCACACTCGCCGCCCGCAACGGCTCCGGCGGCGCCAGCGGCGCATCGGAGTGAACAGCCACGACAGCCCCCGCCTTTTTCAAAGCGCCCAGCGGCGTAATCCACTGTGCGCGCTTCTGTCCCAGCGGATCGGCATAGGGCTCGCCCATGTAGTAAACATAGTGGCTTGCAGCCGAGACATTGGCCTTCAAACGCCCCGCCTCTGCCACCTGCTCCGGCGAAAACAGGCCGCCATGCTCGATGGTAAAGGAATTCCCCGCGCCGCCTTCGCGCAACTTGCTGAGCGCCGCCAGCGTCGCGCCTTGAGCGGCATCACCATTGGAATGGATATTCACGCCGAGGCCTGCGTCCCAGTAAGGCTGGATTGCCGGCACGATCTGCTCCGGTTTCAGCACCCAAAGCCCCTCTGTGCCCTCTGATTGCCCGGCGAGGTATCCGGGCGGAGAGAGGCGCATGGTCTGGCTGTAGAAAGCGCCATCGGTAAAGAACTTCACCCGCGGCAGAACCGGCGCCGCAGCCCCACGCGCGCCCGTCGCGAGATCAAGCATGGCCCGAACCCGCCCATCCCCATAAGTCCGCGCCAGCGCGCGAAACTCCGGCACGAGATAGAGATTGTACCCGGATGTCTGCGGATCGACCCAGTTATTGCGGATATTGGCGTCTTCCAGCTCATAGCCGAACAGGCCATAGCCCATCTCGACGGTCGTGGTGACACCCGCATGGCGCAGCATCCGGGAGAAGCCATGGAAGCCCGCACTCGCATTTTCCGGCGCCAGGATCACATCGGCATAGGCCTGAACCACCGCAAACGCCGCATCCTCATAGATACGCCCCGTCAGCTCGCCCTTGGCATCAAGGTCCACGCCATGGAATTTCTCCGCCAGCGCAGGCGTGAACCCGGCCCGCTTGATCGCCGCGCTGTTGAGATAGAAGTCGTGGCTGGAATAATGCCAGATCACGATGGGCCGCTCGGTCGAGATAGCGTCGAGATCAGCCCGCGTCAGGTCGCCGTGTACGAGGTTGTGATAGCCATAGATCACGGCTGGTTGGCCCGGCGGCATGGAGGCCGAGATCGCAGCGACTTCCGACAGGAATCCCTCCCGCGTGCCAATGCCCATCCGCATGCCGTCGGGCGTCGCCATTGGCCAGGGCGGTGTCAGCGGCAACGCATATTGCAGCGCGCCCAGCATCACATGCACATGCGGGTCAATCAGGCCCGGCACGATGGTCAGCCCCTCGAATGTGCGGTCCACCTCAGCCTTAGGCAGGTCCTTGGCGAGTTCCGCTTCTGTGCCAACGCCCACGATACGCCCGTTCTTGACCGCAACGGCAGTCGCCGCAGCGTCCTCACCCGTCATCGTCACAACGCTGGCGGCCGGATAAATTACCGCGCCTTCGCTGTGATGCTGCTGCTTCTCCGCTTCGCCTCGCGAGCACGCAACGGCCAGCAAAACAGCTAGTCCGGTAATGATATGACGCATGGAATGCCCTCCAACGATCTGGCGCGCAGCCTGACGGTTCGGGCGGCCGATTACAAGCAAGCCTTAAAGGATCTCGCGGCCAATCGCGTAGAAGCGATCCCGGCGCTGCCGGCGCAGTTCCTGCGGCGAGAGGCCTTCCAGGTCCTTCAGCGCGGAATCGAGCGCCTTCGCTGCGGCGGCCATGGCGCGCTGCGGATCGCGGTGTGCACCGCCGACAGGCTCCTTGACGATTCCGTCAATCACCTTTGTTTTCAACAGGTCAGGCCCCGTAATCTTCATCGCGTCTGCCGCATCGCGCGCCTTGGCCGGGTCGCGGTAGAGGATGGACGCGCAGCCCTCCGGCGAGATGACGGAATAGATCGCATGTTCCATCATCAGGACCGTATTGGCCGCCGCGATGCCAATGGCGCCGCCCGACATGCCTTCACCGATGATCAGCGTCACGAACGGCACGCCCAGCGACAGGCCACGCTGGGTGCCACGCGCAATCGCTTCCGCCTGCCCGCGCTCTTCGCCGCCCTTGCCGGGATAGGCACCAGCTGTATCAGGGAAGCTGAGGACAGGAAGATTGAACTTCTCGGCCATGTCCATCAGGCGCACCGCTTTGCGGTAGCCTTCCGGGTGCGCCATGCCGAAATTGTGCTTCAGGCGCTTTTCGGTGGTGCGCCCCTTCTCATGGCCCATGATGACCACAGAGCGGCCCTTGAAGCGCGCAAGACCACCGATAATCGCCTCGTCATTGCCGAACAGGCGATCGCCTGCCAATTCCTCGAAATCCTCGAAAATTGTGGCGATATAGTCTGACAGGTGCGGACGATCCGGATGCCGGGCAACTTGCGTCTTCCGCCAGGCCGACAGGTCCGAATAGATGTCTTTCAGCTGCTTGGTCGATTTGGCCTTCAGCTTGTTGAGTTCGTCCTTGATGGACGGCCCACCCTTCTGGCCGGAGATGGCTTCGAGCTCGGCAATCTTGGCGTCGAGTTCGGCGATAGGCTTTTCAAAATCGAGATAAGTCGTGCTCATGCTGAACTATCTAGCAACCCATGCCTGACTCGCCTAGCGCCCTTTTCATCAAAGCACTCTCTGGAACATAACGACCGCTGGCAAGATCAGCACGCCCAGAAGCACCGGAAAAACGAAGAAAACCAAGGGTAAAGTCAATTTTGCCGGCAGAGCCATGGCCTTTTCCTCGGCATAGAGAATGCGGCGCTGACGCATATCAGCCGAGAAGACCCGCAGGGTCTGGCCAAGACTCGTGCCCATTTCCTCGGCCTGACGCAGCATCGTGGCCAGCGAACCGGCCTCTTCGATTCCCATCCGGTCGGCAAATCCGCGCCATGCGGCCTTGCGCGCCCGTCCGGCCCGGAGTTCCAGCGACAGCGTGCGCATGAACCCCGCAATGATCGGGTGGCGCAGCTCCAGCTCCTCGCCCACACGCTGCACCGAGGCATCAAGGCTGAGCCCCGCCTCCACGCACGCGACCAGCAGGTCCATCATGTCCGGAAACCCGGACGAGCATTCCTGGCGGCGCGCCTTGGTTCGCTTGTCGAGATACATGCCCGGCGCGATCAGGCCGACCAGCACCAGCATAACCGAGATCATGATCGGCATGTTTCCCGGCAGCTCTGTCAGATATGGCAGCGCTGCGAGCAGTGCCAGCTGTGGCAGGACAATGCACAAGAGACGCGCGAAATAATACCGGCCAACCGCCGACTGGCCGGTAAAGCCCGCAGCGGCGAGGCGCGCCTTGGCAACGCTGACACCTTGCTCATCATCGCCCGGCGCCATCTGGTCGGCGAGACCGGTAACCGCCCGGGCAATACGGCTCTTGTTCCGCGCCGCGGCCTCCGCTTCTGACGCAGGACTGCGCCGCGCCAACCGGCGTTCAACGCTTTCCATGTCCCGTCGGCTCTTCAGGAATGTCAGGACAGGCGGAAATGCCAAAGCCATGGCTGCACCCAGCATGAGCAGCGGCGCCCATAGCGCCGGAAAGGATGAAAGGTCAGCATTCATCGTCAGGCTCTACATCTTGAAATTGATCATTTTGCGCATGACCAAATTGCCAATGAACATCCACGTAAACAGGCCTGCAAAGCCATACCGAATGAGAGGATCGTCGATAACGCTGCCGTAGAATTCAGGCCGGGTAAGATGGATGGCGAGCATCACGAGAAAAGGCGCCGATGTCAGGATCATGGCCGACGCGCGGCCCTCCGAGGAGGCTGCCTTCACCTTCAGGCGCATCGTCTGGCGTTCGCGGATTGTCGTCGTATTGGCCTTCAGCAAGTCGCAGAGATTGCCACCCGTGCGTTCCTGCAGGCGCACAGTTGCGCCGAACAGTTCAACATCCGGGTCGCCCGCCCGCTCGGCCATGCGCTGCACGGCATTGGTCAGCGAGAAGCCATAGGACACTTCATCAGCCGTCATGCCGAATTCCGTGCCGATCGGGTCCGGCATCTCGCGGGCAACAAGGGCGACGGCGGTGGCGACCGGGTGGCCCGCCTCGAGGCTGCGGCAGACGATCTGCAAGGCGTCGGGCAATTGCTCCGCCAGTTTCTTGCGGCGCTTGCCCCCAACATGTTTCAGAACAACCAGCGGACCGACAGCCCAGACGAGCAGGAAAATGCCGACGGCCGGCATCCATCCGCCAACAAAATACATGTACGCAGCCGCTGCCGCGATACCGCCACCCGCTGACATCGCCCACCATTTCAAGGGCTGGTAAGGCAGACCCGAACGCACGACCAATTGGTTGAACCGCTGCAGGGGCATCGCGAAGTTGCCATCGGAATCAAGCCCCCTGCTCTTGCGCAGCTCGACCATGGCCTCGCTTGTCGTCGCGTACTTGTCCTTGAATTGCAGGCGCCGGTTCACAATCCGCTGGGTCTTCGCCTGGTTCAGCAGGTCCAGCACCGACTGGATAACAAAGAAGAAAGCCCCCGCCGCCATGATCCCCGGGATCACGAGGAACAGGTTGAGACTGGAAATATCTGGCAAGCCAAACACGACTAGAACACCGTTGACGGATCGAACATGCCCTTGGGCATATGCACGCCGCGCCGTTCCATCTCGTCGAGAAATTTCGGGCGCAGCCCGGTCGCGACAAACTTGCCGATAACCTTGCCTTCTTCCGACGTGCCGGTGCGCTCGTACTTGAAGATTTCCTGGATCTGGATAACCGAGCCCTCCATGCCGGTAATCTCGGCAATGGACATGACCTTACGCGAACCGTCAGACAGGCGCGAAGCCTGAACAATGAAGTTCACGGCCGAAGCGATCTGCCCCCGGATGGCTTCTTCGGAAATCTTCATCCCGCCCATCATCACCATCTGCTCAAGACGGGTGATCGCATCGCGCGGGTTGTTGGCGTGGATCGTCGCCATGGAGCCTTCGTGGCCGGTGTTCATGGCCTGCAGCATGTCGAACGCTTCCTCGCCGCGCACCTCGCCGAGGATGACGCGGTCGGGCCGCATGCGCAGCGCGTTCTTGACGAGTTCCCGCTGACGGATTTCTCCCTTGCCCTCGATGTTCGGGGGCCGTGTTTCCATCCGCGCCACATGCGGCTGCTGGAGTTGAAGCTCGGCCGCGTCCTCAATCGTGATCATCCGTTCCTTCGGGCTGATCGCGGAAGAGAGCGCATTGAGCAGGGTCGTCTTGCCCGAACCTGTACCGCCGGAGATGACCGTTGAGGCCTTGCACTTCACGGCGCCGAGAATGAACTCGGCCACGGGGCCTGGAATGGCGCCAAAGCCGACCAGCTTGTCCATCGTCAGCGGGGACTTGGAGAATTTCCGGATCGAGACCAGCGGACCGTCAATGGCAATCGGCGCAATGGCTGCGTTGACCCGGCTGCCGTCGAGCAGGCGCGCATCAACCAGCGGCTGGCTCTCGTCCACGCGTCGGCCCACAGCGGACACGATACGCTGAACGATGCGCAGCAGGTGATCATTGTCGGCGAAGCGGACGGGTGCGAGCTGAAGCTCGCCATGGCGTTCGATGTAGACCTGGTCATAGCCATTGATCAGGATATCCGCGATGGAATCATCCTTCAGCAACGGCTCGATCGGGCCAAGGCCCGTCATCTCATCCATAACGGCATCCGCGAAAGACATCTCTTCCACCGATGACAGCGCCATCTCTTCCTTGCGGATGATCTCGGAAATGATGCCGCGCACGCGCTGGCGCATCGTGGCATCGTCCATCTTGTCGAGCGCCGACAGGTCCAGTTCGTCGATCAGCTTTGCATGCACGCGTAACTTGGCGTCCAGCAGGTCGAAAGCCTTTTCATCGGTCTTGACCTTTGCCGCAGCCATCTGGGCAGTCGGCCTTGTCTCCGCAGCGGTATCGGCCGGAACCACCAGCGGCGTCGCAGGTACGGAGCTGGATCCAAACCGGCTCATTTCGCACGCCTTTTCTTGCCGGCTTGCGGCATCGCTTCAATGGCATCTTCCGGCAACAGCTTGTCCACGAATGCTGCCACATCGGCGACAAGCGGGCTCTTCGGCTTCACGTCAGCAATCGGTTTGCCGAGATTGACCGCCGTGCGTGCCGCGTCCCAGTCAGAAGTGATCGTCGTATGGATTTCACGCTCGATGGCCTGCTCGGCCTTGTCCACGGCGAATTCGGCGCGAAAGCGTTTCTTCGGGAACATGCGATTGAGGACCAGCTTGGACTTGGCGCCATCCGGACGCAGCGCATCCGTTTCGCGGCACATGTCAGCGGCCGCGTGCAAGCTCGGTACGGTCAGCTCGCTGACGACAATCGCTTCATCGACAGCGCCCAGAACGGATTTGGTCCAGGGCATCATATGCCGGGGCATGTCCACAATCACGTATACGAATGCACTACAGGCCACGTCCAGCAGGCGCAGGATCGCCGCTTCCGTCGCCAGCATGTCCGCATCCGGGTTCCGGGGCGCAGCGATCAGCGACACGCCATCTTCATGCTCCCAGCACCAGGCCGCCAGAAGCCGCTGGTCCAGGCGCTCGGGCGCTGCCGCCAGGGCATGCAGGTCAAGCTTGGGCACCGCTTCCAGGAACGACGTTGTCATCCCGTCCGCGAGATTGAGGTCGACAAGGCACACTTTCCCCGGACCGACCTTGCGCGCGAGACTGAAGGCGCTTTCGATGGACAATGTCGAGACGCCCGCGCCGCCCACAGCGCCGCGCAAGGCCCAGCATTTCGATGTCGCACCCGAACCCTGGATGGACCGCGTCTCACGCAGCTGCTCTGCCACATCGATGATTTCCTCGATGCCCGCAGTCGTCGGCACAATGTCGGACGCTTCGAGCTTCATCAAAGCGCGCACCATATGCCCCGGCAGCTGGTCCGAAATGACGATCACGGCCGTGCCGGGTCGCTCGACGGCCAGCGTAAGGATCACTTGGTCATAGCCGGTCACGCCCTGCTCGACGAGCACAAGGCCGCCGCCATGGCGCAGCACGATCTCGGAAGACGAGAGGCCGGTAAGGTCGGACAGCTCGGCGCAAGCGCCCTGAAGATCCTCCATCAGTTCAGGTCGCACCAGAACGGCCAGTGCGGGAATGATGCGGCCGGATGGTGGCGCATTGGCTTCAGGCTTTCGGACGGGTTCAAACATGTCAGCTGCCCGTCTGGTTCGCTGAGGCCTGACCCGGCTCTTGTCGCGTGCCCTCATTGAGCGCCTTGACTGCCTTGGCGGCCCGCACGCCAGAGGAAGACTCAACCTCACGGGAGTTGGGCAGGTTCACATCACGCACGGATTGCGCGGCGATATTGTGCTCATTCGCGCCGCCCAGAAGGGATGCATCCTGATGGTCAAAGCTCGCGCAGGCTGTCAGCAAGGATATCCCGGCCACGGCACCAATGGTTTTCAAATCACACGTCATTGTGCGGCTCCTGTACCTGCGGGTTGAACAATCGCCGTCTTGTCGAGCAGGAACAGTTCCGCTTCGGTCGGCTCGGCGAATGCGTCGAACGGCGTGTCCAGCATGCCCGGATGCGCCGCTGGCTGCACAAGCCGCGGCGTGACGATAATCACCAGTTCGCTCTCGTTCTTCTGGTAACGCTTGGACGCAAACAGGTTGCCAAGGATCGGCACACTGCCCAGCCATGGCGTCTGGCGCACATCATTGGAATAATCGTTCTGGAGCAGGCCCGCGATGGCAAAGGCCTGCCCGTCATGCAGCTCGATGGTCGTATCTGCACGCCGCACCGAAATACCCGGTATCTCGATATTGTTCGCACGGATGCCATTGCCGCGATCCAGCGCAGAGACCTCAGGGCGCACACGCAGGTTCACGAGGCCGTCGCCGAGGACGGTTGGCGTAAAATCCAGGCTCACGCCAAACTTCTTGAACTCGACAGTGATCTCGCCATTCGTGTTCGACACCGGGATCGGATATTCCCCGCCCGCCAGGAAGCTCGCCGTATCGCCCGAAAGCGCCACAAGGTTCGGTTCCGCCAGTGTACGGATCACGCCCTTCTGTTCGAGTGCCCGCAGCGTGATATCGACATTCTCGTTACCGACATTGGTGAACAGCGCGATGGTCTTTTCCGCGACCCCTGAAACGGTACCGCTGTCGGTCACGCCCACCACGTCATTGGCATCGAACGAGTTGCCAAAGCCGATCTCTTTCACGGCCGTCCGGCTCGCCTCGACAAAGCGCACTTCCAGCAACACCTGCTGGCTCTGCCCAACGGAGAGTCCATTGGCGACGCCGCCCGGCACATGCCGCTCAGCCAGCTGCAAAGCCATATCCGCGGCAGCGGCCGTGGTCAGCTTGCCATCCAGAAACACGCCGTCATGCACGGGATAAACATTGATATCCTCACCCGGCAGCAGGTTCTTCAGGTCGGTGCGCAGCTCGTCGAGCCCCAGCTCCACCTCGACATCAATCAGCTCGGCGATCTCGCCAGCGGCACTATAGATCAGCACGGTGGTCGTGCCCGGCACCTTGCCACGCAGGAAGAACGACCGGTCGGACGTGGCCATCACATCGGCAATATCCGGATCAGCCACCACCAGAGTCGCGAATTTCGCTTCAGCCTCCACAACCGTGGAACGGCCCTTTTCCAGCACAAGTACATCCGCCCCCTCAGGCGCGCTACGCTGCAGCCAGGCCGACGCCGGCGGCGCCATCATTGCGACCAGCGCAAGGCCTGCCACATAAAACTTGTGCGTCATCTTCATTGGCTTGCTCCTCCGGCGGGCGCCTTGGGCGCCGCCACCGGCGTTGTCACTTCTGTCTCGGCATCGCCATTGATCACACGGATACGCGCCGTGGACGGGGCGCGCACAATACGTGGCCGGGAAACAGGAACGGGTGCCCGGCGGATTTCCGCCACAACCTCAGCTTCTTCCTTGCGTCCAATCAGGGCCAGCCCCAGCGCGCCGCGCTGGCTCGCCGCGCCAAGCATCAGGGCATCATCGGGGGAAACTTCCAGCGTCACCGTATTGGATGGCAGCGCGCCTTCAAGGCCCGCATCAAACGTCTGGTCGATCGCCAGCACTTTCACATTCTTGATCACCGTGCGCGCAATCACATTGCCCGACATCCGCTCGCCATTGCCCGCCCTGCCGCCGCCCGCTTCTTCGCGCGGAACGAATTCATTCACATCAACCCGGTCTCCCGGCAGCACAAATCCAGCCACGCCCGTATCGCTTCCGACAACAACGGCAACCGCGCGCATGCCGGGCGCAATGGCCGCGGCCAGCGTCAGCACGGACCCTGTCTCATCAATCTTTGTACGCATCAGCGGCTCGCCCGCCACGATCAGGCCGCGCGCATAGGCGACATCCTTGAGGTCCTCCAGGCTGCGCACCGCATCGGCGGGCACAGCATCGGCTGGCCACGGCGTTGCTTTCAGCATGGAATGGTCAATCATGTCGCCCGTCTGGATGACAGAAGTTGCAACAATTACGGACGACATCTCGACTGCGGGCACGACGCTTGCTGCAGATGCCTCGTTCTTGTCGGATGTCATGTAGCTGCGGCCCAGAAAGACCGCGCCCACGCCCAATACCAGCGAAAGACCAAGGCTTATCAGCGTTGTTGCCTTCATTGCATGTTGCCCTTTGTTCCACGACCGCCACCAGGTCAGAGTGGAACACTAGGGCTCAGGCGATAAAGTCTATTGAAGACGACAGGCTAAATGTCGGGGGGCGGCAGAACGCCCTGTTAACCAAAAAACAATCTATATTAAGCGCAAATGAATCATGGCTTTGCACGCAAAACATGCTTCGCTGGCGCATGTTCTGATCGCACTTTCCTTAGCTATGAAGGAAGGTTGGCGCCTGCCCCGGCACCAGTATGGCCGCAGTCAGCTGCCCGCCATAAACGGCGCCCGTATCGACATTGATGCGTCGGCCACCATGCGCCACGTCAGGCGCGTTGTCCTCTGTCGGCGAATGCCCGTGCACAACCGTCTGCCCGACAAGGTCCGGTGACGTCCAGCAGCGGGCATCGAAGAAATCCTTGCGCCGCGTCCACATCTGCACGCGCTCGCCGCAGTCCGGAAACTTGTCCGGGTCCACCCCGGCATGGACAAAGACCAGCCCCTGCTCTGTGTCATGATGCAGGGTCGGCAGCGATTGCAGCCAGTCGAGATGGTGGTCCGGCGGCCCGTCCAGGCCCCGGCGCCGATAGCTGTCCATCGTCTCTTCACCGCCCCACTCCAGCCAATGGCTGCGAGACTCAGCACTCTGCTCGCGTAGCGCTTCAATCATCATCTGCTCATGATTGCCGCGCAGGGTCAGGGCGCGCGGGCCCATCCGCGCTTCAAGGTCGATCAGGTAGTCCACCACGCCGCACGAATCCTGCCCCCGGTCGATCAGGTCACCGAGGTGCACAAGTGTGACGTCCGCATTACGCAGGTGTTGGCGCACATGAAAGGCCAGCTGCGCGTGCAGGTCCTTCAATCGGTCAAGCTCGCCGTGAATGTCGCCAATGGCGCAGTAAATGCGTTGTGTCATGTCACCAAAATAAGGCGTCGAATGCCGGGAAAAAAGGTCAACGCCGCAGGATGTCAGCTGTCATCGGGCCAATGCTCCGGCCTCAGGCCCATGCCCACCGCCCGCGCGGTCAGCCCCCGAAGAATTGGAACGCGGTCAATCAGTTTGAAAATGAAGGGCGCCTTCAGCGGCGCGCCGCCGCGAATGACGGGCACCAGCACGCGGTCCTGCGCGGCAATCTGCGCGCGCTGCGTCATCCGCGCGGGCCAGTCCCGACGCTTCTGCACGGCGGCCAGCTTCGCGTCCGGTGCGCGGCCTTCGCGAAGGTCCGGCGCCAGCATGCGCGCCGCCGCCACGGCATCCTGAACCGCCAGATTGATCCCCACCCCGCCAATTGGCGACATGGCATGCGCCGCATCGCCAATGCAGAGCAACCCGGTCCGCCACCAGGTCTTCAGACGGTTCATCTGAACGGTCAGCAGTTTTACGTCATCCCAGCTGCCAATCGCGCCTGTCGCCGGTGCAAGGTCTGGCGCCAAACGCCCTATCCGCTCACGGAAGGCCTCCAATCCCTCAGCGCGGATCGTGTCGGCAGCACCTTTCGGAAAGGGTAGCGCGCATTGCCAATAATCCCCCCGGTTGATCAGCACCAGAAAGCCGTCTGCATCGGCCCGGGCCATCGAGTCGAGCGCGGCGTCGGCCTTCCGAGGCAGCCGCATCCAGAACACGTCAATGGGCGCGCCCATATCCTGAACCTCAAGGCCCGACTGGTCACGTAGCCGCGAGTCGCGCCCATCAGCAGCAACGGTCAGCAGGCTGCGAATTTCCAGCGGTCCGTCCTCGCCCTCGGCGCGCAGGCCCGCCACCTTTCCGTCTTCTTCAATCAGCGTCTCGGCCTTGGTCGACATGAACAGGCGGAAGTTGGGCAATTCGCGCGCCGTATCGGCCACGAAATCCAGCAAGTCCCATTGCGGCATCATCGCGATAAAACCATGCTCCAGCGGCAGGCGGCTGAAGTCCGCCACCTTGTAGGGCTTGCCGGAAATACTCACCATCAGATGCTCGGTTTTCTGGTAGGGCCGGGTCAGCAACCCTTCATCAAGGCCCAGCTCCTTGAACAATTGCAGCGTGGAGGGGTGCACCGTATCGCCCCGGAAATCGCGCAGGAAGTCAGCGTGCTTTTCCAGCACGATCACGTCCACGCCCGCGCGCGCCAGAAGGTATCCCATCATCAGGCCGGCCGGCCCGCCGCCAGCGATACAGCATTGGCAGGTCAGCATGGTCATCGGCGGCTCCTTTGCGGATTGCCCCCTAAACCTAGCACATGGCGACCCCGATATTTAGTCGCGGCCTGCAATCACGTCTGCATAAAGGGCCGCATCCACGTTGCCGCCCGTCACGACCACGCCCACACGGCTCCCGCGCATCGCGTCAGGCAGTCCGCGCACTGCCGCTGCCAGCGCTGCTGCGCCGCCTGGCTCGGCCACAATCTTGAGATAGCGGAACGCCTGCCGCATCGCGGCGCGAACGTCCGCGTCGCTCACAGCCAGTCCGCCTGCCAGCAAGCGCTTGCCAATCGCAAAGGTCAGGTTACCCGGCTGCGGCGTCACGATCGCATCGCAGAAAGTGCGCATGCCCGGCGCATTGGATACGATCTCGCCAGCCGCCAGTGACTTCGCCCAGTCCTCATGGGTCTCCGGCTCGGCCGTCCAGATCTTCGTGCCCGCCGACAGGCCCTCAAAGGCCAGCGCGACACCGCTGATCAGCCCGCCGCCACCAGCGCAGCATATGAGATGGTCCAGCGGCTTACCCATGGCCGCCGCCTGCCGCGCAAATTCCAGCCCCAGCGTGCCCTGCCCGGCAATCACGTTGAAATCATCAAAAGCCGGCACGACAATCGCCCCGCCCCGCGCCGCCGCAATATCGCGCGCAATCGCCTCGCGGTCTTCACTGTTGCGATCATAGAGATGCACTTCGCCGCCATCGGCCAGCACGCCATCGACTTTCACCTGCGGCGCATCGGATGGCATCACGATCAGCGCCGGCATGCCCAGCAGGCGCGCAGCCCGCGCAACGCCCTGCGCGTGATTGCCGGAAGAGAACGCGACAACGCCCGCCTTGCGACCTGCCGCGTCAATCTGCGACAGCCGGTTCATCGCGCCGCGTATCTTGAAACTGCCCGTCACCTGCAGGCACTCGGCCTTCACCAGCAGCTCAGCTCCCGCCGCCGCATCAATTGCTGCATGGGTGAGGATTGGCGTTTCACGCACGACGCCTGCAATCCGCTTTTCAGCAGCCAGAACATCATCGAAAGTCGGGAGGGAAAGGGTCTCTGTCATGCGCCAAGCCCTTAGACCTGCACGCAATCCAATTCAAACCGCATTCGCCGGGATGCGATCAAAAATACGTAACGAATGGCAATATCGCGTGCCGTGTCCCGCCAACGGACACGGAACGGTCCGAGAAGGGGCATGGAATGGACAGGCTGGCGGTATGAACGGTCTTACGGCGGCACCCGAAGCGCCGCCCTGGCAAAAAGACTAGAGCCCTGCAGCCATCTTCTTGACCAGCTCGCGTGCGCCCTCAGCCGTTTCCGGATTGTCGAGCGCATAGGCAAGAACAGCCTCGAAATAGCCGAGCTTCGAACCGCAATCATACTCGCGGCCTTCAAACTCATAGGCGTAATAGGCTTGGCTTTCCATCTGCCGCGCCATGGCATCCGTCAGCTGGATCTCGCCGCCCGCACCAGCGGCCTGGTCAGCCAAAAGGCCAAAGATTTCAGGCTGCAAGATGTAGCGTCCGGTAATTTTCAGGTTCGACGGCGCAGATTCCATCGGCGGCTTTTCAACCATGCCCGACATCTTGATCAGACGGCCATCCCGCGATTCCGGCGCGATCACGCCGTAGGACGACACACGCTCCATCGGCACAGGGTCGACCGCCACGATATTGCCGCCCACCTCGTCATAGGCCTTCACCATCTGCGCAAGGCACGACGGCTTTCCCTTGACGATCACATCCGGCAGCAAAACCGCGAACGGCTCATTGCCAATGATATCACGCGCACACCAGATCGCGTGGCCAAGGCCCAGCGGCGACTGCTGGCGCACGAAGCTTGCCGTGCCAGCCGGCATCACGGTCTGCTGGACCTGCTCCAGGATCGCCGTCTTGTTCTTTTTCTTGAGCGACTCTTCCAGCTCATACGAGATGTCGAAATAGTCCTCGATGGCGCCCTTGTTGCGCCCCGTCACGAAGACGATGTGCTCGATGCCCGCTTCAAGCGCCTCATCGACAACATACTGGATCGCCGGCCGGTCAACGACGGGCAGCATCTCCTTGGGGATGGTTTTCGTGGCGGGCAGAACCCGTGTACCAAAGCCCGCAACCGGGAGAACTGCTTTCCTGACGCGCATTGGCGGCTCCTGTTAAGTATCGAGTTGGGAAGACCTATCGCCCATTATGGACACCAAGGCCAGCTTGGGGTGCCTAGACGAGCGCGGCGAAAATGACGATTCCGGCGACGCAGGTGGACAACAGCGCCACCAGCACGGTCGCCAGAATGCGGCGCCCGGAGACATGATAGGATGTGTTCAGGCTCGCGGCGATGCGCGCCTGGAGCGCATGCGCAGGCGAAGCCACATGACGAAGCGCGCCGTGGCTTTCGACAGCCTTTACAGGGCTCTCGGCAGACGCCTGTTCGGCTTCAGCGTGCGGCAGTGGCTTTTCAACGGGCTTGGCAGCCATGGGGCTCTCCGGTGGATTGGTTACCGGCTTATGGCAGACAGGCCCTAAGTTTTGCCTAACGCAGCGTATCGAAATGGTTAGGCCTTTATTGACCCTGACCGCCGCGCCTCAGAGCGGCATCAGCAGATGCCCGCCATCAACCACAATCGTTGATCCGGTCATGAAACTGCCCGCATCCGACGAGAGCAGCAGCAGCGCCCCGCTTAGCTCGGCATATTCGCCGAACCGGCGCATCGGCACCCGCTTGCGCATCGCGTCGCCGGCATCGGAGTCGAGATACTCATCATTTATCTCGGTCTTGAAATAGCCCGGCGAGATCGCGTTCACCCTCACGCCGAAGCGCGCCATTTCGACGGCCATCTGGCGGGTCATGTGATCCACCCCGGCCTTCGACACGCAATAGGCCGTGGTCATCATCTGCGGCTGGTGCGCCGTGATCGAAGCAATATTCACGATTGATCCCTTGGCCCCGGCCGCGACCATGGCATTCGCGCCATGCTTGGCCACCCGCCACACGCCCGTGAGATTCGTGTCGATGACGGCGTTCCAGTCTTCCTCCGCCATGTCGCGGAACCAGCCTTCGCGCGACATGCCCGAATTGTTGATGATCACGTCACACGGGCGGCCCAGCGTTTCGCCGATCGTCGCAAACGCGTCGCTGACGCTCTTGTCGCTGGTCACGTCCATCGCGACCGTCATGGCCTTGCCGCCACGTGACCCGATCTCGGCAGCCACTTCTTCAAGACGGTCCATCCGCCGCGCGGCCAGCACGACGTGCGCGCCCGCATCTGCCAGCACACCTGCAAAGTGGCGGCCCAACCCGCTCGATGCGCCGGTGACCAACGCCGTCCGATTAGCCAAACTAAACATACCCATGCCCCATATCTCCAAATTTGGTGTTGCGTGAGGCAATAAATTGCCCCTATCTCCCTCACATGAAAATATCAGTGCTGAGGGAGCGACGCTCCGGTGAGACCCGTGTGGCCGCAACACCGGAGACCGTCAAGAAGTTGGTTGGTCTGGGACATTCCGTAACCGTTGAGTCGGGTGCGGGAACGGTCGCGGGCTTTATGGATGATGCCTACAAGGCCGAAGGTGCGCGGATCGGCAGTGATGCCGCTGAAACCGCCAAGGGTGCCGATGTGGTGTTCAAGGTACGTGTGCCGG
The DNA here is from genome assembly GCF_000685295.1 of Hyphomonas oceanitis SCH89. Classification (GTDB taxonomy): domain Bacteria; phylum Pseudomonadota; class Alphaproteobacteria; order Caulobacterales; family Hyphomonadaceae; genus Hyphomonas; species Hyphomonas oceanitis. Next base: position 16,916 of record NZ_ARYL01000036.1, on the reverse strand, counting down.
AAGTTGCCGAAGTGGCAGCCCTTCCGGACGGCGTTGCCCTGATCACACTCATGGACCCGTTCGCCATTGAGCCCGGCCTGCTGGACGCGCTCAACGCCAAAAAAATCGCAGCCCTGTCGATGGAATTCACCCCGCGCATATCCCGCGCGCAGTCCATGGACGCCCTCTCTTCTCAATCCAACCTCGCAGGCTACCGCGCCGTCATCGAAGGCGCGCAAATCTATGGCCGCGCCATGCCAATGATGATGACCGCCGCTGGCACGATTGCGCCGGCCAAGGTCTTCATCATGGGCGTCGGCGTTGCCGGCCTTCAGGCTATCGCAACGGCCCGTCGTCTGGGGGCGGTCGTTACGGCAACGGACGTTCGCCCCGCCGCCAAGGAACAGGTCGCCTCGCTCGGCGCCAAGTTCATCGCGGTCGAGGATGAAGAGTTCAAGGCCGCCGAAACCGCTGGCGGTTACGCCAAGCAGATGTCGCCGGAATACCAGGCCAAGCAGGCCGAACTCACCGCCAGCCACATCACCAAGCAGGATATCGTCATCACGACGGCCCTGATTCCCGGCCGCGCAGCGCCTGTCCTCGTCACCGAGGCCATGGTGAAGACAATGAAGCCCGGCTCGGTGATCGTCGATATGGCCGTGTCCCAGGGCGGCAACTGCCCGCTGTCGAAATCCGACGAGATCGTCGATGTCGGCGGCGTGAAGCTCGCCGGCTTCTCAAACCTCCCTGCCCGCCTGCCCGCCGATGCGAGTTCGCTCTTCGCCAAGAACCTGCTGGCCTTCCTGCCACTCGTGACAGCCGAAACCGGCGCGCTCAACCTCGATACCGATGACGAAATCGTCACCGCCATGCTGCTTACGCGCAATGGCGAAACCGTGAATGACAGGGTGAAATCATGAAACGCCTCAGCAGCCTCGCCGCCTCGGCGTTCCTCCTCGCTGCGCCTGCCTTTGCAGACGCCGGCGGCGTAAACCCAACCATCTTCCTCGCCGCCATTTTCGTGCTGGCCTGCTTCATCGGCTATTATGTCGTGTGGAGCGTTACGCCAGCCCTGCACACGCCGCTGATGGCCGTGACCAATGCCATCTCGTCCGTGATCATCGTCGGCGCGCTTGTCGCCGCTGCCGCTGCCGGCCTCACCGCCGACAACTGGATCGCCAAGATCCTCGGCGGCGTCGCCGTGATGCTCGCCAGCGTCAACATCTTCGGCGGCTTCCTCGTCACCCAACGCATGCTCGCCATGTATAAAAAGAAGGGGGAGTAATCTGATGGATAGTTTCCACTCCACCCTCGCGCCCGCCCTGTATCTTGTTGCAGGCGTACTCTTCATCCTGGCCCTGCGCGGCCTGTCCTCCCCGGCCACCAGCCGCAAGGGCAACCGCAACGGCATGATCGGCATGGCCATCGCCGTCGGCACGACCATTGCCCTCCTCTGGAACCAGCTTGATCTCGCCACATGGGGCATCATCCTCGGCGCTGTCGCCATCGGTGGCACCGTAGGCGCCGTCATCGCCAAGCGCATCGCCATGACCGCGATGCCGCAACTCGTCGCCGCCTTCCACAGCCTCGTCGGCCTCGCCGCCGTGCTGGTCGCCGGCGCTGCGCTCTACGCCCCGCTCGGTTTCGGCATTGCAGATGCGGAAGGCATCCACGTGGCTTCGCTGATCGAGCTTTCGCTCGGTTCGGCCATCGGCGCGCTGACCTTCACCGGCTCGCTGATCGCCTTCGCCAAGCTCAATGGCAACATGGGCGGCGCGCCAATCATGCTGCCCGGTCGCCATGTGCTGAACATCGCGCTGGCTGCAGGCATCGTTATCCTTGTCGGCGTCCTGATGGCCAGCCACGGGCACGCTCACTGGGCCTTCCTTGCGCTCACCGCGCTCGCGCTGATCCTCGGCATCACGCTGATCATCCCGATTGGCGGCGCCGACATGCCCGTCGTCGTTTCGATGCTGAACTCCTATTCGGGCTGGGCCGCTGCGGCGCTTGGCTTCACGCTCGGCAACTTCGCCCTCATCATCACCGGCGCGCTCGTCGGCTCGTCGGGTGCGATCCTGTCCTACATCATGTGTAAGGGCATGAACCGCAGCTTCATCTCGGTCATCCTCGGCGGCTTCGGCGGCGACGATGCAGCCGCTGGTGGCGGCGGTGTTCAGGTCGACCGTCCGTTCAAGCGCGGCTCGGCGGAAGATGCGGCCTTCATCATGAAGAACGCCTCGAAGGTCATTATCGTGCCCGGCTACGGCATGGCCGTGGCCCAGGCCCAGCACGCCCTGAAAGAGATGTGCGACAAGCTCAAGGAGGAAGGCGTCGAGATCAAATATGCCATCCACCCTGTTGCAGGTCGTATGCCCGGCCATATGAACGTGCTCCTCGCCGAGGCGCAGGTGCCCTATGACGAGGTCTTCGAACTCGAAGACATCAACTCCGACTTCCGCAATTCCGAAGTCGCCTTCGTCATCGGCGCCAATGACGTGACCAACCCGGCCGCCAAAACCGACAAGACATCGCCGATCTACGGCATGCCTGTCCTCGATGTGGAAAATGCCGGTACGGTCCTCTTCATCAAGCGCTCGATGGGCTCCGGTTATGCCGGTATCGAGAACGAGCTCTTCTTCCGCGACAACACGATGATGCTGCTCGCTGACGCCAAGAAGATGGTCGAGGATATCGTCAAGAACCTCTAGGCGCCAAGAGCGGCCCGGAGCGCCTCAGTCGCGTCCGTATCCAGCACGCAATCATCCGGACGGCCCGCCGCTTCAAGCGCGCGGGCCGTTTCCTTTACGGGTGCCCCGTTCACCACCAGGCCCGGCGCAATCTCCGCCAGAGGCATCAGCACGAACAGGCGTTCATTGATGCGCGCATGCGGCAGGGTCAGCACGTCGCTCTCGAGCGTCACACCGTCCATGGTCAGAATGTCGATATCAATCTCGCGCGGCCCCCAGCGCTCACGCTCCACACGTCCGAGATCACGTTCAATGCCCTTCACCGCCGCCAGCAGGTCGAGGGGGGCCAGATCGGTCTCGATCAAGACGCAGAGGTTCAGGAAGCCGCCCTGGTCGACCTTGCCCCAGGGCTTTGTCCGGTAAACGGACGAGGAATGGACTCCGAAGCACCCGGGAATGGACTCAATAGCCCTCAAAGCGGTCACAAGATGGTCCACACGGTCACCCATGTTGGACCCAAGTCCCAGCGCAACCTCAGCCATCGCGGCTGCGCGTCACGGACACACCGACATGGTCGACAGCATACTTGATCGGCGCCGACGGCTTACGCACCGTGATCGTAACCGTCTGAACAAGCTCGAATTTTTGCAGAATGGCCTCAGCCAGCTTGTGCGCCAATGTCTCAATCAGGTTAAACACCGTCGCCGCCGACACCTCAGTCGCCAGGTCACACAGCTCACCATAGTGAACCGTATCGCTCATCTGGTCCGCCGCATCAGCCGGCCGCGCCACAGCGCAGTCAATATCGACCATAAAGCGCTGTCCGAGCGACTTTTCCGCCGCCATTACGCCATGGTGGCCATGGATATGGAGGTTCGAAACGAAAATCCGGTCTGTCATCCTGCCTCGTCTATCGCCTTCAGCATCTTCAGGGCGTCCGCGTGTTCACGTACATCGTGTACCCGCAGGATCGTGGCGCCTCTCTGGACGCTGGCGAGCCCAGCGGCAAGCGTGCCGATCAGCCGGTCCTGCACCTCGCGATCCAGAAGGCGGCCAATGAAAGACTTGCGCGATACGCCCACCAGAACCGGCACGCCGAAATCCATCAGCACGTCGAGACGCGCCAACACGTCAAAGTTCTGCTGCCACGTCTTACCGAAGCCGACGCCCGGATCGAGAATCACATGCTCACGCGGAATGCCCGCCGCTGCCACCATGGCAAAGGCATTCGCGAAGAAATCGCGCATGTCGTCGGCAATGTTGATGTCGGGCTGTATGTCGCCGCGATTGTAGGTAACCACCACAGCGCTTTCGGTTTCGGCCACGGCCTGCGCCATGCCCGCATCCCGCGTCATGCCCCAGACATCATTGATGATAACAGCGCCAGCGGCAGCCGCTGCGCGGGCAACCTCGGCCTTGGAGGTGTCGATGGAGACAATCCGGGATGAACTGGCGCACAAGCCGGGAATGACCGAGAGAACCCGTTCAATCTCGTCTTCAGCACTCACCTCGGCGGCGCCGGGACGGGTGGACTCGCCCCCAACATCAATGATGTCAGCGCCATCAGCATCCAGCGCCTCGACTTGCGCCATGGCTGCACGGGGATTCAGGAACTGGCCGCCATCCGAAAAGGAATCAGGCGTGACGTTCAGAATGCCCATTAGCAGCACCTGATCTTTGGCGCGCGCTAGAACATCGTCTCGCAAGCGGGCCCGCCTCGTCAGGTTTCCGTTCATAGGCTTTATCTCCCGCGACTCCTGCAGGTGCATATAGCCTTACAGGTCACGCGAGCAAACGGCCCTATTGCTTGGTTTCAACGCCGGGATCGTTCTGCGAATAAGCATCCTCCAGCAGTTCACCATCCGGAGCAGGCTTCAAAGCGCCAGGCGTGGCGTTGCGGCTGCCCTTGTCGGCGTTGAGGGTCTTAGGCGTGTTCGGCATGCGATCGTCTCTTGGGCTCAACACGTCGCTTCGCTGGGCATCTATATGCTGGCTGTCATCACCTTCGGGACGAGGCTGGCCGTCGTCACGAAGCACGCCATGGTCGCCGCCGAGATCTGTGGCCTCGCCGCGACGAAAGCCTGATTCGGCGGTCTCGTCCTTGCGGCCGGGCGTTTCGCCATAGCCACGCTGCTCGCTCAGGTCCTGTTCGCGCTGCGGGTCTTTGTCGGCTGTTTCCTGGGTCATATGGGTCTCCTTCATGTCTGAAGAACCAATGGCTGAGACCAGCGCACGTTCCGCTTAAGCGGCATACCCGCCCATCCCGTAAGGGATGTGAGGCGATACATGGCTTCAAACCAAGTATCCGGCGGAGTCTGATGTGGGAATTTTTGGCGCAAATCGGCGGCGTTTTCCGACGCCGCGTCCCGCTCTTTCATCGGCGTATTCTGTTTGAAAGAGGGGGGATGGTGTGCCCAGCAGGGTTCGAACCTGCGACCTACTGATTAAAAGTCAGTTGCTCTACCAGCTGAGCTATGGGCACGCCGAAGGCGCCATTTAGGCAACGGCGCCTTCCGGGTCAACCGCTACCTGCACAGGATGGCTTGATGTCGCCATATTTTTCACTTCACCCTCGCCTCATGAGCACTAAAATCGCCTATCTGGCCCTATCATTGGGCCTCGCCGCCTGCGCGAGTAATCCGCAATCCAGCCAACCGGTGGAGAATGCCGCCAACCCTTCCCTGCGTGCAGATGTCAGCACCGCTGCCAACAGCGCCATCACGCAGACCCGCAAAGGCTTGCCGGACGCCGCCCTGTCGCCGCTCGAAGACCTGAACCTGCGCCGGGAAGAGATTCCACAGGTTCTGGATGGCGTTGAGAGCCCATACCAGCTGTCGCCGACCATGACATGCGAGGATGTCGAGGCCCGCCTCGCCAAGCTCGACAGGGTTTTGGGGCCCGACTGGGACACGCCCAGCCCCGACGACCGGCTGAAAACAGAAATCCTGGCTGATTCGGCGGCCGAGGCGACGCTCAATGCGTTAGCGTCCGAAGCGCGCGGGTTCATCCCGTTTCGCGGCCTTATCCGCAAGGCAACCGGCGCCGAAAGCCACGAGAAGAAGTATAACCGTGCCTTCAAGATCGGCGCTCAGCAGCGGGCGTACCTGAAGGGATATGGGCTCGCGAAGGGCTGCCCGCCCCCTGCCCGGCCGGACTTCATGGTTCAGGCGGTGCCGGACAACAGCATACAGTTCCGGGGCGATACACCGCAGCTGCAGCCCCTGCCCGCGCCTAAGCCTCAGGCTCAGCCTTCGGAGACGACTTTGTCCCGGCCCACCGCACCGCCAATTCAGAGCGAAGGGCTTCAAACCGTCCCTCCAGAATACTGAGGCGGATCTCGGCCATCAGGGACTGGAAGAAAGCCGTATTGTGCCAGCTGAGGAGCATGGGCCCGAGATATTCCCCGGCCTTGAATAGGTGGTGGTAATAGGCCCGCGAATAGTCGCGACTGGCCGGGCAATCGACGCCCTCGTCGAGTGGTGACAGGTCTTCGGCGAATTGCGCGTTCTTGACGTTGACCGGTCCGGCCCATGTCCAGGCCTGCCCATGACGACCTGAGCGGGTCGGCAGCACGCAATCGAACATGTCGATGCCTCGCGCCACACTCTCAACGAGGTCGATGGGCTTGCCCACTCCCATCACATAGCGTGGCAGGTGGCCCGGCAGGTGTGGCACGGTCATGTCAATCGTCGCGCACATCTGTTCGTGGCCTTCGCCCACAGCGAGGCCGCCCAGCGCGATACCGCCAAAGCCCTGCGCCACGACGCCCTTGGCGGACTGCTCACGCAGGTCAGCGAAGTTGGAGCCCTGGATGATGCCGAACAGGGTCTGGCTGTCGCGGTCACCGAAAGCATCCAGCGAACGCTGCCCCCAGTCGAGCGACAGGGTCAGGCTGCGCTCGGCTTCCTTATGGGTGCACGGGAAGTTGGTGCACTCGTCCAGCTGCATGGAAATGTCGGCGCCCAGCAGGTCGGCCTGTATCTCGATGCTGCGCGCAGGCGTCAGGCGGTGCGTGGAGCCGTCAATATGGCTCTGGAAGGTCACGCCATCGGCGTCCATCTTGCGCAGCTGGGCGAGGCTCCAGACCTGGAAACCGCCGCTGTCGGTCAGCATGGGGCCCTTCCAGCCGGAAAAGGCATGCAAGCCGCCAAGGCGCTTCACGCGTTCGGCGCCGGGACGCAGCATGAGATGATAGGTGTTCCCAAGGATGATATCGGCGCCTGCCGACTTCACCTGGTCCATATAGAGCGCCTTGACCGTGCCCGCCGTGCCCACGGGCATGAAGGCCGGCGTGCGGATTTCGCCGCGCGGCGTGGTCAGTGTACCGGTGCGGGCTGCGCCCTCGGTGGCTTTGATCTGGAAGGGAAATGTGGCCATGGGCGAGGCCTATAAGGGTTGCAGCCATTCCTGCCTAGGGTTCCGATGCGTCACGACTTGTCGCCGCGACATGCGGGGCGCATGCTTAAAGAAAACGAGGGACGGAAATGAAAGATCTGGCTGGCAAGACGGCATTCGTAACAGGCGCAGCATCAGGCATTGGGCTCGGCATCGCCACAGCGCTCGCTCAGGCGGGCGTCAAAGTGATGATGTGCGATATTGAGAAGGACCCGCTCGACACCGCGATCAGTAACCTGAAACAGACCAATGCGGATGTCGCCGGCGTGGTCGCCGATGTCTCGCTGAAGGATCAGTTACAGGCGGCTGCCGATGAAACGATCAAGCGCTTCGGTAAGGTCCATATCCTGGTCAACAATGCCGGTGTCGGCGGCGCAGGCGGCTATGGCCAGTGGAACGATGCGGCGTGGGACTGGACCATTGGCGTGAACCTCATGTCCGTAGTCTGGGGTATCGAGATTTTTGGCCCGCTGATCGAATCGCATGGTGAAGGCGGCCAGATTGTTTCAACGGCTTCCATGGCTGGCCTCGTGGCCGCTGTCGCGCCCGCTTACAATGTCACCAAATATGGCGTTGTCGCCCTCTCGGAAGGCCTGCGCCCGGAGCTCGCCCTGCGCGGCATCGGTGTCTCCGTGCTTTGCCCCGGCTTCATCCGCACGAAAATCATGGAATCAGGCCGCAACCTGCCCGGCCGGTATAATGACAAGATCGATATGGAAGCTGCAGCGGCCGAAGCGAACAAATCCGAATTCGCCCAGATGGCGGCCGACCTTATCAACAAGGGTATCGATCCGCTCTATGTTGGCGAACTGGTGCGAGAAGGCATTGAGGAAGATTGGCCGTACATCTTCACTGACAACATGTTCGAGTCAGGTGTGGATGATCGTTTTGCGGCGATCAAAGCAGGCTTTGACAGGATCCGTGACCGGACACCGCGTCACTAGAACTCGATTTCGGCGCCTACGAGTTCCGGCAATTGCAGAACGATCAGGAGGTCGCGCATTTCCTGGCGCGCGGCCACGTGGCTCATCGTGAAGGACACATTCGAGCCCTTCTCGGTGAGGTCCAGCAGGGTGAGGCCTGCCGGGAAGAGCTCCCGGTAGATCACGCGCTCGGAAAGGCCCGGCGCGAGGCGGAAGCCGATGCGCTTGGAGAGATTCTCAAGCGCTTCGCCGACGCGTTCCTTGTTCTTGGCCGCCAGCGGCGACATGCGGTTACGCATCACGATCCAGTCGATCGGACGGCGGCTCGCCTGTGCCTTCTTCTTGCGGCACGACCAGACCATCTCGGAATAGAAGCTCGGCCGGATCACTTCCAACGTCTGCGGGTTCACATCGCCCAAGAGGTCGAAGTCAACAAAGCTGTCATTCAGCGGCGTGATCAGGCTATCGGCGCTGACATGCGCAAGGCGCGACAGGAACGTGTCACCGCCCGGGGCATCGACCAGCACAAAGTCACAGGCCTTCTTGAGGCGTGCGAGGCTGGAGAGGAAACGCTCGGTTTCTTCCGCTTCCGCCTTGTCGAGATCGCGCTCGGTGCTGGCATCGACGCGGATGATTTCCGGCATCGGCAGCTTTGCGCCGGTGGACTGCATCCAGCGCAGGCGGTTTTCGAGATAGCGGGTCAGGGTACGCTGGCGCACGTCGAGGTCAACGATGCCCACCTTCTTGCCCATGCGCATCAGCGCGACGGACAGGTGCATGGAAACGGTCGACTTGCCGGCACCGCCTTTTTCATTACCGACGACAATTACACGCGCGTCGCGTTGCTGCACTGACATGTCCAGGACACCCACCTTACTTACCGGGGCGAATCCATCAGCGGGCATGTTGAGCGACTCCACACGTTCTCAGCGGTTAAAACAAACAAGGTCGAAGCCCTCAGGCGACGCGCGACACGCCTTCACTACCGCGACGTGTCGCAGCTGGCATATACATCGGTGCGTCCTCAAAGAGGTAGGCATCTTCGGTCGGCGCGGGACCATAGCTTGCAGCCATTGGCTCGCCGTCGAAGAGGAATGCGTCACCGACGAGCGCACCGAATGGAGCCTCTTCCGGAATGGCATCATAAACTGGCGCATGCGCCGAAATCTGTGTGAGCAGTGACCGCAATCCGCTGAGGGCGCCGGACACGCGTGACATCTCGCGCGAGAAGACATGCGCATCAGCCGAAACCGGCGTGACGCGACCTTCAAACATCCAGTCGTCAGACATATCTTCAGGTGCAAATGACCTGATCCTCGGCTCTGGCGCCGTGGCTTCAAGTGTTTTGAACCTGCCAGCAGCGACCCGAAGGGCTGCAGAAAGCGCGAAAGACTTAATCGGAGCGAGGATGCGGTGTGTCATGGGTTTAAAAATCCCCCGTTTGGGTTAACAACTCGTTTACTTCATAGCCAGTCGGGGCCTTTTCAAAGTGAATTCGAGTACAGGTAAACCGGTCGCGGTCGTTCGCACGCGCGCCGAGCTAGGACAGCGCATCCGGGCATGGAAACAGGCAGGCGAGACGGTCGGTTTCGTACCCACAATGGGCGCTCTTCATGGGGGGCACCTCTCCCTCGTTGAAAAGGCACGGGAAAAGGCCTCGCGAACCGTCGCCAGCATCTTCGTGAACCCCACCCAATTCGCTCCCGGAGAGGATTTCGACACCTATCCACGCGACTCCGACGCCGATATTTCGAAGCTCGCATCGGTCGGGTGCGACCTCGTTTATTTGCCAACAGTTGAAGAGATGTATCCCGACGGAAACACCACGAACGTGCGCGTTGAAGGCATGTCGGACCTGCTGGATGGCGTCTACAGGCCCCATTTCTTCTATGGTGTGGCCACCGTGGTCGCGCGCCTCTTCCTTCATGTGCAACCAGACGTCGCCGTTTTCGGCGAGAAGGACTACCAACAGCTGCAGATCATTCGCCGCATGGTGCGCGACCTCGGATTTCCTGTGGAAATCATCGGGGGAGAGACCACGCGGGATGCTGACGGCCTCGCCCAGTCATCGCGCAACCTCTACCTGACCGCCGATGAGCGAATCGCGGCGGGCGCCCTGCAGGCCGCTTTGCATCGCGCGTCGGTACGGCTGGCGATCGGGGTGACGCCATCCGTGGCGCTGGACGAAGCGCGCGCCCTCGTGACGGCGGCCGGGTTCCGGAAACTGGACTATATCAGCCTGGTCGATCCGGACACGCTGCTGGACCTGCCGGATGCGCCGCTGGCACCGGGCACGGTCGCGCGGCTGCTGGGCGCGGCGTGGATGGGCAAGACCCGCCTCATCGACAATATCAGTGCGACGCGGTGAAATCCTTCAGCGCGGCCAGCACGGCCTCGTTATCCTCGGCTGAGCCTACGCTGATGCGCAGGCGCGTCGGCAGGCCGTAGCCACCCACAGCGCGCACAAGGATGTCGCGCGCCTTCAGCCATTCATTCGCCGCCGCCGCGCGTTCAGCCGTCCCGAAGTCGGGAATAACGAAGTTCGCGTGCGACTGCGGTGTGGGCAGCCGCATCGCCTTCAGCGCCTCAGTCAGCTTCGCCCGCCAGAGCGTATTGTGCTCGCGGCTCTTGGTCAGGAATTCCGTGTCGCCGATGCTGGCCATGCCAGCCGCCACTGCGAGACCATTCACGTTGAAGGGGCCGCGAATGCGCTGGAAAACCTCTGACACCTGCTGCGGCAGGTAGGCCCAGCCGAGGCGGGCTGCGGCGAGCCCATGGATCTTGGAAAAGGTGCGCATCATCACCGTATTACTGCGCCGGTCGACCAGGTCGCGGATCGCGGCCTCATACTCAGGGCTGACATATTCGGCATAGGCGCCGTCGATCACGAAGAGGACATGCGGCGGCAGGGCGTCCTGCAGGGCCGTCAGCGCCTCGACGGTCATCATCGTGCCCGTCGGGTTGTTGGGGTTCGCAAGGAACAGGATTTTCGTGCGCTCCGACACGCCTCCGAGGATGGCGTTGGCGCCAGCGGTCAGGTCAGTCTCGGGAACCGAAATGCATGTTGCCCCGTGTGACATGGCCGAGACGGCGTACATCGAAAACGCGTGCTCGGTCTGGAGGATCTCGTCGCCGGGCCCGGCATAGCACTGCGTCAGCAAGTGGATAATCTCGTCAGAGCCAGACGAGACCGCAATCCGGTTGGGGTCAGCAATGCCGGTTGCCGCAGCGATGGCCTCGCGCAGCGCACCGTAGCCCGGATCAGGATAGACGTGGACGCTTCCCGCCGCTTCACGCATGGCGTCGATGGCCTTGGGGCTCGGCCCGAAAGGGTTCTCGTTGGAGGCCAGCATGGCCACGCGCCCCTTGGCACCGGCCAGCTTGCCGCCGGGCACATAGGGTTTGATGTTCAGGACATGCGGAAGAGGACGAATATCGGTCATGCCGCGCGGTTACACCAAAGCAGGCCGCCGGGAAATGGCGATCTTTGACGCGCCGGGAATGCAGGAAGGCCGTCCCTTGCGAGACGGCCTTCGTAAGGAACACGATAGATAGCGCCTAGTTGACCGAGCCGTACTCGGCGCCCGCCTCAGTGAAATAGGCCCGCCAGAAGGCTTTCACGTCCGCCAAGGGCAGGTCGTAGATCTGCCGGGGGACGATGCGCGCGACGACCTGGACATGGTCCATGTGCGGCTTGGTCTCGGCCGCCTTGGAGCCAAGATAGGCATCATAGTCCGCGCCGACCTTGTAGAACGAGAAGCCATCGGAATGCTGCATCAGGTCCGACACGACCACGACGCGGCGGTTCTCGGCGCTTGATTGGAAGTCAGCCCGATCGGCAATCGTGTAGAGCGATTCAAACAAAGGCGAGCTTGGCTGGCGCGTGTCCTGAAGGGCCGTTTCGATCTCGGCGATCAGCGGCTTGTAGAAGGTCGACTGCCAGGTCTGCTCGATCATCTTGGGGTTCTGCGTGATCGGGTTGGCATCGGCAACACTGCCCGGCGAGCATTTGACAAAGATGACCTTTGGATCAAACGGGCTTGCCGCATTGGGCGTCATCACCGTCAGTCGGCCATATTTCGGCAGGGCGCGGGCTTCGGTATCGACGAACTCATGCACCCAGTCGAGGTCGTTCGGATTGAACGGATCTGACTGGTCCAGCAGGATGACGGTATGGGCGGGATCCTTGCGGTCCACGCGGCAGGCGGTTTCAGGCATGACGGACGGCGGAATGTTGAACGCCACCAGCGCGAACAGGCCGAATACGCCTGCCAGCATCGCGCCGATCATGCCACGCCAGAACCAGGGTCCTCTTTCGCGTCTTCTAGCCATTGTCTTGCCTCCTGCCGCCCGCTTTAGGCGCGGCGCGCTTCGTCCACGGATACGAAGGCCTTGCCAGCAGATTTGCCTTCACGGACCTTCTCGATTTCTTCGCCCACTTTCTTGTCAATGCTCGACAGTCCTTTCTGGACCTGCTGGATGTGTTGCTCCAGCCATTCGCGGGTCATGTTCAGTGCTTTCAGGTTCTGGTCGATGGCCTTGATCGCATCATTCGCCTGATCACGTTCCTTCGTATAATCGAAGGGCGGCAGTTGCGGCGTGACGATCTCGTCGAAATAGGCCGGGCACGCGGCCTGCTCGCCCAGCTTGTCGCGCAGCTGGTTGCGGGCGCGGCGGTGGGCCTGACGGTAAGCCACTTTCAGCGAACGCTCTTGGTCAGCGGCCTTGGCGGCGATGGCCATGGCAATGTCGCGGCGGGCTTCGAGTTCGTTCAGCGCCTTCTCGATTTCACGCTTGGCAGATACGTGACGCGAGAGCTGTGTCTCAAACCACATGCGGCACTGGGTGAAATAGTCCGACAGGTCGTCGCGCACGTCGTTGCGCACCTGCTGGCGACGCTCATAGGCCTTGCGCTCCTTGCGCCAGACACGGCCATAGCCGGGGTAGCGGTCGGAGATGCGGTCATAGCCTTCGTAGACCGCGAGGCCGAACACGGTGAGGCCCATGAAAAGCAGGCCAAGCGCGATGAAGCTGTGCAGGCCGATAATGTTCGGGAACATGCCGGCGATCACGTCGCCTGGCGCGATATTGAACATCGAGAATTCACCCATCGTGCCAGCAGCGGTCGCAGCAATCAGTCCGGTCTCAACCGCGTCGCGGAAATGCGCGACGAAGAAGTTGAGCAAGATACCGCTGGTTAGGCCTAAAGCCAGAACGACGCCGCCAATAACGCGCATGGCCATGTTGGGATGGTTCAGCGCATAGCGCATGCCGAAGAAGCCGGTGATGACACCCAAGCACACGTTCACGGCGCTGACGGCGAAGGCGATCATCAGGCCGCCAAGAAGACCGGAGGCCTGCGCATCCTTGAAGAGCAGCGCGTTGAAGCCGCCTTCAAGCAGCATGATGAAGACGAGGATCGCGACGGTCTGCTCGACATTCTTTTTAATATCGGGCGTACGGTCGCCGATCTTGTCGCCATGGCGGGCGCGGAACTGCTGGAGTTCCACGATAGCCGCCGAATGGCTCTGCTTGGCATCGCTGACATCATCGAGCTCGTAGTGACGATACTCGTTCTCTTCCGACTTGATCGCCTCGCGCAGCTGATCGGGATAGATGTCGATGGGCGTGCAGTCATGAATGAAGTTACGCACGCTCGCTGCGGTCGTGCTGAGCCAGGTGGTGAGCCCCCGGCGCACGGATTCCGCGCGTTCTGCAATTTGCTGTTCGCGTTCGCTCCACTGGTCCTGCGTAATCGCATCGGACGCAGGGATGGCGTCTGCGGCATCTTTCTTGGCGTCGCGCTTGGTCAGCGCGCGGTTGAAGCCGAGCTCGCCTTCGGCCAGCTTACCCTTCAGGCCAAACTCCGACATGTCAGCTTTCGGGTCGAGCGGCTTGATTTTCGACTGACAGCCGACGTCTGCGCCCCAGCGCACAGTTTTCTTCAGCATTGTATCACCTCTTAACAACGGAAGGCTTGGTATTAACCTTCGCCCACAATGCGCCGGACCCGTAAACTAAGCCCTAAAGCCGCATCATTCTTGCAGATAGGTAATGATGGTTAACGCCAGCCCTGTTCTGTGGGGCCCGTCTGTTAATTTTCCGAAACTATTCAACCGATTGCGTTAACGGCAACGGCCGCAGCATGCCCTTTCGGGGCCGCTGCGGCCGTAAGATTTTGCTAAGGCTTGCTGAACTTTTTACAGCGCCTGCCGGAACAGATTTTACAGAATGCGCGTAGCAGCGCCCTAATTGGCCGATGCAGGCGCCATCACATCGGGAATTTCGGTAAAGGGCTCGATGCCAAAATACGGATAGATTTCGGTTGGGAAGTAAATAGTCCCATCCTTGGATACGAGTTTGATCGTCTTGATCGCCTTCAGGTCTTCGACCGGGTTGCCGGGAACAAGAAAGAAGTCCGCTTTCTTACCGGGCGTGATTGAACCAACCTCATCGCCGAGCTTCACATAGTCGGCCGCTTCCTGGGTTGCCCGCGCCAGGATTTCGGCCGGGGTGAAGCCGACATTCTGATAGAGCTCCAATTCACGGTGCAGGGTAAAGGCCCCGCCCATGTCGGTGCCCATCAGGATGAAGATGCCGCGATCCTTCATGCGCTTCAGCGTGCCGGTGATCTGGTCGAAGGCGCCGGCATAGGCTGCATCGTCTTCCGGCGTTTCAATATTGGACCAGGCCGCGCGGGCATCGCGCTGCTCGCCGACGGGCATATGATCGATATAGTCCACCACGCCAGCCTGCAGTTCGCCGTTGCGGGAGAGAAGCAGCGCTTCGTGAATCTCATAGGTCGGGTCGATGGCAACATTATTCTCGACCATAAGGTCGAGCGTGTGCTGGACCTGCGGGCTGTCCAAGTTGACCTTTGGCAGGCGCTGCAGGGCTGTGAGGCGCAGGAGGGTGCGCGTGTCTTCGGTGGGCTCAAGCACCCAGCCGAGCATGACCTGGTTGATATGGGTCATCTCGTCATAACCGGCTTCGATCATGGTATTGGCATTGGTGAAGGCCGGGACGTGGCCGGTGACACCGAGGCCGCGCTTGCGGGCTTCAGCGACCATGGCAGGCACCCAGTCCGGGTTGATCGAGTTGTAGATCTTGATCTGGAAATAGTCGCCCTGGTCAGCATACCAGTCGACGGCGGCGACGGCTTCTTCCTTGCTGGAGACGAGCATGCCGTTATTGGAGTTGAACGGGCTCTTGCCCTCAATGAAACCGTTCTTGACGATGCGCGGGCCGGCGAGCGTTCCGTCGTCGATCTTGCCAATCAGTTCGGCCAGTTTCGCATTGTCATTGCCCATGTCGCGGATCAGCGTGACACCGGCGGCGATGTTGAGCAGCGCATCGTCCTGGCCAACATGGCCGTGCATGTCTGTGAGGCCGGGGATCAGGGTTCCGCCATTGCCATCTATAACGGTCTCGTCGGGATGGCTGACATTGGCCGCTTCGATCGCCTTGATCGTGGTGCCTTCGACGAGGACGGAGACCGGGCCGGTCAGCGCCTTCTTCACCGGATCGAAGATGCGCACGTCGGCGATGCGGACGGGCGTGCCGTAATTATGGGCGGTCCTGGTCTGGATCGTCTCATAGCGCTCCGAAGCAAGGCGCGTGGCAAGATTGGTGAGCTGGGCCTCGGCGCCTTCATAGCCTTTGCGGATGACGAGGAAGCGCGGGCTGATGACGGCGAAGAAGGCGTCATCAGCGTCCATCAGGAAATAAGTCGGGTCTAGACTTTCGCCGGTCAGAGCATAGGCCGTGGTGCCGATGGGCTCGGGACCGCCTTCGACGGTGACGTCTTCGAGGGCCTCAAGGTGGAGGGCGCCTGCCGGATAGGCGGCGAGAGTCTGGTCATCATCGGCCATGAGCGCATGGGCGTAGACTGCGAGCGCATAGGGCGAGGCATTCTGGGCGATGTAGATTTTCGCTTCGTCAGCGTCGGCCATGCCCGGGCCCGTCGTATCGACCCAGCGGGCGGTGCCGTCATCAAGGGCGAAGGTTTCGGTGACCTTATTGCCGAACGTGGTGTTGCCATCGACGGTCCAGCTGACGGGTAATCCGTCCTCGCCCAGGAGAATGGTTTCGGCCATGGTCGGCCCGCGGCCATTGTTTCGGTATTCATAGTCGACCTTGATGCCGGGGCCTGTGGTCACGGCGGTCATCTCGCCGATATCGGCGCCGAAGAGGCGGACCGTATAGGCCTCGGTCACCGGCTCCGGAGCCTCAGGCGCTTCGGCCTCGACGATGGTTGCGGGCGCGACTTCCGCCTCGTGAGCACAGCCGCCGAGAAAGAAGGCGCCGCCCAGCGCCATAAGTGTGAGCCGGTTGATCATCGCGTTTCCTCTGCCGTACCGCGCGCCCTTGCGGCGCTTTCAGCGGATTAGGTGGCACAGATGATCAGAGGAATCCAGATTATGGGCAAATGTTTGCGACGCCCGTGAGGGCGCTTGGAGGTGAAGTTTGGGTTTTCAGGATGGTGTTCGCGGTCAGGTGTCCGGCAACGGCAGCAAGCAAGCCCGTGCCCCCGGCGCAGGCAGGGGCGCGGGCGTGCGACTGGCCGGGATTCGCCGCCCCTGCCTGCGCAGGGGACACGGGCTGATTGTTTCGGCAGCCAGAGCAAGTCTCAGGCGAGGCGAAACCGGTGCCCGAAAACTGCCCGAACGATGCCCGGACAGGTCGTCAGATGCACGAATGAGGACGGCGTGACCTGTTTTGCTGAGACCCCAGAACATTTGCGAGCCCGGGCCGCCATTGACCTGGAACCAGTCCATCAGGCGCTGAATCCGGAAATAGACCACCGGCCAGATCAGTACGAGGTACCAAGGCAAGCCCTGCATGGGGCGGAAGAGGCTGTAGTCCGGCATCGTCGCCATTATACGTCAGCCGGAAGGGGGTGGTGATCGTGTCCCGCGGCGTGGTGTAGCTG
>NZ_ARYL01000035.1 GCF_000685295.1 Hyphomonas oceanitis SCH89 | reverse complement strand
ATCTGTCTCATGGTCGCTGACGGGGAACAGGGCCCGACCTTACGCCTGACTGAGGTCCATGACATTGAGCTTACGTTCCGAAGATGCCCTGATAGCCCTACGCAAGATTCAGCGCGTGACTGAGATCGCTTCTAAACGGCTGGCGTTGACTGCAGGTCTCACGCCATCCCAACTAAGCGTCTTGCGCTTATTGTCGGAATCCGGTGAGGTTTCTGCTGGCAAGGTCGCGGAAGCAACGCAACTCAAACATGCCACAATCACCAGCCTCGTGGACAAGCTGGAAGCGCGCGGCTTTATCTCGCGCAGACGTTGTGATGAAGATCGGCGACGGGTCTGGCTAAGGCTTATGCCAGCAGGTCAAACCGCGCTTCAGACCTCGCCCGATCCGCTGCACGAAATGTTTACGCGCAGTTTCAATCACCTTCCAGACTGGCACCAGTCGATGCTTATCTCAGCATTGGAAAATGTCACTTCGCTATTGAACGCCGAGAACCTGGATGCTGCTCCAATTCTCGATATTGGTGAGCTCGACCAGACCCCTGAGTGAATTTAAGGTGGTTTCAGACTAACTCGAACCAGTCTCCGCTATTCCCGGGGCAGCAGACGCCACGTTCGCGAAGCAGGTCTTCGACATTCCGCAACAAGAGCGTATATCAGGCATACATCGTTACACCGAGCTGAATGATCTCAGGCGAGGCTCTGAATTAGCGAGATGGATTTTGGCCATATTAGAAGCTCAATTACCAAGATCGTCACCTAAAAGCCCGGTTCTCTCGGCTATGCCCGCAAACAACAATCCAGCGCTAGTTTCCGAGCTCCAGAAAACCAGCAGCCATAAATCGCGCCATGCGTTTTTTCACAGCCGGGAAATCCTCAGAACTGCAAACTCCGCCAGAGAGGCGATCGATTCGACCTGTGCAGGCCAACGTGTTCATCAATGAGCCGGTCACAAAGTGATATCCCCAGAAAATATCCTCTTCGGAATAATCGGGAAGCGCTCGTTTCAGGATGCTCACCAATTTCAACACGACCGGGTCGAAATGCTTGTCCATCAGTTCGGCGCCTTCAGGCGTATTACTGACGCGGGCGCAGAAGGCAGCATAGTGCATCCATTGCTCACCGCCTTCATAGTAAAGGTCCAGATCCGTATCGAGAAAGGCGTGAAGGGCCCCTTCAACAGTGGGCTTGTCACCCGCAGTCGCCTCATACTCATTGAGAGCCTTCATGCGCCCTTCACTGGTCACACCTGCCCTGCGCGCGAATACGGCCTCGAAAAGGTGTTGCTTGTCCTGAAAATAATAGTGAACCAGTGTGGTGTGGATTCCAACCCGTTTAGCGACGTCACGAAGCGTGACACCGTGCAGACCATTCTTGGAAAAAAGATATTCCGCTGCGTCAAGGATTTGCTCAATGCTTTCCGCACGCTGTTCTGCCTTGCTGCGGCTCGGTCGCTCGGCTTTGGTATTCGACATCGTGGCGTCCTTTCTTTCAGGATAGGTTGGCTGATCAACTTACGTCAACCGCTGGTCCACAAGCAGTTGATTACGCATCATCCCTGACCAACTCTCCATCTTCCTTGTTCAATCCTTTGGCGTCGCTCGAAGCGCGGCGCAGAACCTAGCTTTATACACAGCCCAGCCGCTGCAGCCCAGACGACTTTGGGACTTTCACCCAGTGCAGGCTCACATTGCATAGCCCCCTCAATCCCATACCCGCGAATTCCTCACGATTCAATTGACTTCACTCTCTCCTGAGTGAATATCATGGCGGGAAGGAGATATAGGATCAGCTGTCACATCGACAATGATCATGAATCTGATGGTGAGAGCCAGCGCCTGCTCCGTCCAGAGTCGGGGCGCAAGCACGACTATTCCAAAACATAGAAAAGAAGAGCGAGACGCGTGCGATCTGCTGATCGCGCTTGGAATATCACCAAAAAAAAAGAGAAACGAAACATCAGGGAGTGAAACGTGAAATCAAATGCAACCCCGCAGGCGAAGCCTGCTCCGACTCGACGAGATATGGAGGATTCGGCTCAGGTTACACCTTACCAAAGCAAGAAATACCGCATCTACGTCCTATTTGTGCTCACGATCATCTACGCATTCAACTTTATCGATCGGCAGCTACTCGTAATCTTGCAGGAGCCCATCAAGGCAGAGCTCGATCTTACCGATACGCAGCTAGGCCTGCTAACTGGTTTTGCCTTCGCCCTCTTCTACGTCATTTGCGGCATTCCAATTGCCCGTTGGGCCGACCGGGGTGTTCGCCGAAACATCATTTCTTGGGCGCTCACTGTCTGGAGCGTCATGACGGCCGTGTGCGGTCTTGCCACAAGCTTTACCTATCTGCTCGTTGCGCGGGTCGGCGTGGGTGTGGGCGAAGCTGGCGGTAGTCCACCGGCGCACTCAATGCTCTCCGATATTTTCAAACCGAAGAACAGGGCGCTCGCTTTGTCGGTCTATTCAATCGGCATCTATATCGGCATCCTTTTCGGTTTTGCACTCGGCAGCCGGATCGCCGAAGCGTTTGGTTGGCGTCTGGCCTTCTTCGTCGTTGGCGCGCCAGGCATCCTGCTTGCCATAATCTTCCGGCTGACCGTCCGGGAACCTATTCGCGGTTGGTCCGAGCGAGTTGAGCAAACGCAGCTCTCGACGCCACCCCTCATGAACGTGGTAAGACTTCTCTGGAGCCACGTATCCTTCCGGCACATTGCCATGGCGGCCAGCCTGCAAGCCTTCCTTATTTATGGTATCGGAAACTGGTTCCCATCCTACTTCCTGCGGAATTTTGACATCAGCCTCGGGACTGTGGGCACCTGGATGGCATTGACCAGCGGATTCGGAGGCGCTTTCGGCTCTTTCTTCGGTGGCTGGATGGCGGACCGCTTCGGCGCGCGCGACATACGTTGGTATCTCTGGATTCCAGCGATACTCACCTTCATGATCGTACCCGTGCTGATCATTGCGCTGACATCCGGGTCAGCCAGAACTGCCCTGCTCCTGACCGCGCCCTTCAACTTCCTGACAGCGGCCTATCTTGGCTCGGTAATCGCCGTGTCCCACAGTCTGGTCAGCATTCGCATGAGGGCGCTGACGTCCGCCATACTTTTCTTCATCCTGAACCTTATTGGTCTAGGCCTTGGCCCACTTATCGTTGGCGCGCTTAGCGACCAATTCCTTAGTGCCGGTTTCGAGACGCCTCTGGCAAGCGCCATGCTGATTTGTGGCGTTATCGGATCGCTCTGGGCGTGTATCCATTATGTGCTGGCCGCAAAAAACATTCGCCAGGATATAGCGAGGCTGATCCCATGAAACAGATTATGCTGAATACCAAGTTTGTTCGGCCAGTCCTGATGGCCTCCGCCCTGCTTGTGGTGACCAACTGCCAGACACCTGAGACGCGCGTCTTTGCCGCCACAAGCGCTACGTCTCAGGCCGCCGGCGACACACCGAGCCAAGCGCGCACCAAGGATGGTCTCTATATTTCCTGGCGCGAGCACCTGATTGATGATCAGCAGACAAATGGTGGGACCGCCATACGCGGCGGCGATGGTCTTGTCATCGCGGATCTTGACGGCGACGGGGTCCTCGATATCGTTTCAGTGCACGAAGACTCCAACCACCTCCGCATCGCTTTTGGCACTAGTGACGCCGACACATGGATCAATGTCACCGTCGCAGCTGGCGACGAGGTTGGCGCGATAGAGGATGTCGCGGTCGGTGATATCAATGGTGATGGCTGGCCTGATCTGGTCGCGGCCTGCGAAGAAGCGCATCTCCTCTACCTTCAAAACCCTGGGAAACTGGCCCGCAAGGAAACCTGGCCACGGATGATCCCCAAGATCACACAAGGGCGGGGTTCGTGGCTGCGCGTATTCATGGCCGACATGGACCAGGACGGGCATCTTGATGTCCTCGCAGCGAACAAGGGCGCCGCCGACATCATTGATCCATCCCTCGCGAGCGCCGCGCGGCCGACCTCACTCTTTCGTATAGAAGGTGACCCGCTTGTCCAATCGAGCTGGCATGAACAGGTCCTTTCACGGGAAGTGGTGCCCAATACAGCCATGCCGATCGACATTGACGATGACGGGGACATGGACGTGCTTGTCGCGGCGCGCCTCGATCTTCAAATGGCGATTCTGGAAACAGTCGGCAACGGAACCGCGTCAGGTTTTACCGTGAAACCGCACCCGATTACCATCGTAGCGGGAATGCCTGTGCCGGACGATTGGCGCGGCGCATCAAGCGCTTTCCAGTCTGCCTTTGCCGACATTGACGGCGATGGACGCAAGGATCTTGTTGTCGCTGTCCACGAAACGCCCCAGCCGGTTGCGGGAAGCCCGCTCGTGGCCGGGTTGGGTTGGCTCAAACAGCCTCAACAGCTTGATGAGCCGTGGACTTTTTTCCGCATCGGCGACACATTGCCAGACATCGTAGCCGGCATTGGGCTCGCCGACATTGACGGCGACGGCGACCTTGATGCCATCACGGGCGGTTATTCCGGGCTCAATATATTACGGGGCGCCTACACCGATGCGTCGCGCGAAGAAGACAGTCCGCAGGTCACGGCAGCTTCCAGCGTGGGCCGGATAGCCTGATTCGAAAATCCGGGAGACGCCCGTGAGCACTGGGAGCGGCACGACATATCCCGGCGCGTGCGCGGCATGTACGATGTCTTCGTTCCTGTCGACATGGACCAGGACGGTGATATCGACTGGGTTGCAACCCGCGGGAATAGTGGGATTTACGATGGCGTCTTCTGGCTGGAGCAAGTGCGCACGGCCGAGCCAAAGCCTGCCTTCACCGCTGGCCGCTCCGAAGACAGTCGCGCCCTGCCGCTCCCACCGGAAAACTGGATCGATACGTACGAGACGGAGATGACATTCACACCGCCCAACAAGGCCGGTCACGAATAGCCCGTAAACACACTATTCCAATGGCGGCGCGCCGAGACCGATATTAAGGAACCACGGCGCGCCGGCAGCTTTGCGCTGACGCACGAGCTCTTCATGCAACTCGAACATGCCCGGCATTGGATTGTTACCGACTTCCAGTTCCTGACCGATATTCAGGTAAGCCTGATCGCCGCCATAAACAGGCCAGACCGGACCCGAGATGCTTTCAGGCTGCCCAGTTGCCGCAAAGGAGGTCCAATAATCGAGCAGCGCACGGGATACAACATGATCATGCTCGCCATCAGGGACAGGCCAGTTAGGTGACAACTTATCCGGATCAAGAGCGCCAAAAACAAACGGTAATTCACTCGCGTGGAACGCACAGAGATCAGCCTTCTCGGCACTCGGATAGCAATAGTCGAAGACGTACATAAAGGCAGGCTGATCCGCCTCGGTCTCCCTGCGCACGATCCGTTCGGTCGCCCAGCCGTAAATCCCGTCGCGCAGCGTGGCCAGCATGGACGCATCGACATCTGCCCTCGGATAGAGCGCGAGAACATCATTCGAAAGCGCACCATACCGCGCCACGATCGCCGCTTCATAGTCATCGGGCTTGCGCGGCAGGAACAGGCGTTGAGAGCGGACTTCACCGCTGTTAAACCCGGCAAGCACTGGCACATTTGCAAATGCACCACCGTCGAATGAATCAATAATCTGCGAGGGAAGGACTTCGCCATCAATCGTGCCCTGCGGTATGAATCCTGCCAGGCCTGCTTTGTCCGTGATTTCCTGCGCTGTCGCTTCACGCGCGGATTCGAGGCTGGAAAACCCCATCGCACTTAGCGTTGAGGCACCGATTTCCTCTGCAGGCCGCGCGCCATAGGCGGCTCGGCCGAGCTCCGGGAAATTCCTGCTATTGGGGCTCTCGATGATGGCTTTCTGAAAAAGACCTTCCGCCTTTGGACTTGTCAGCAGATAGGTCAGGCTAAGCGCCCCGGCGGATTCCCCCATTACGGTCACATTTGCGGGGTCGCCACCGAAGACCGATATGTTGTCGCTGACCCATTCAAGCGCAGCGATCTGATCGAGCAAACCATAATTTCCGGAAATGCCGTCGGGCGATTCAGCGTTCATCTCCGGATGCGCCAACCAGCCAAGCGCGCCAAGGCGATAGTTGAGGGAAACGAACACAACGCCCCTGCGCGCAAATTCCGATCCATCATACATAGACTGGGCGCTGCCACCGATCCGTAGGGACCCGCCATGTATCCACACGATAACCGGTGCGTTGTCCGAACGGGTTTGTTTCCAGATGTTAAGGGTCAGGCAGTCTTCGGATGTTTGAAGCGGCGGGTCATAATATAGGCTGCGATCTGGTACGGCGGGCTGAATGCAACTTGGGCCAAAAGCAGTCGCATCGCGCACACCGGACCAATTCGGCGGAGGCGATGGTGCCTTCCAACGCCCTTCCCCGGTCGGCGCAGCTGAGTAGGGAATGCCTCGAAAGACCTCCAGGTCTCCCTCCCGCACACCGACAAGCTGCCCCTGCCGCAGGTTGACGGTCGCGCCATTAGTCAAAACCGCAACAGGGTACACATCATCGGAACGGACACATCCTGAAACTGCCATTAGCGCGATCACTGCCAATGTTTTCAGACCGGCTATCATGACACGCCTCCGTGGTTTCATGCCGATGCGACGCACATGTCACGCAAGCTATGCTTGTCTATCTTGCCGGTGCCTGCCAGCGGCATTGACCCAAGACGAATGATTTCGTCAGGCAGCCACCAACTTGGCACCTTGCCCGTCAGCCCGGCAAGGAGCGCCTCATCGCTGAGTTCGCATCCTTCCCTGATTTCGACCATCAGCACCGGTCGCTCGCCCCATTTTGGATGCGCGCGGCCGACGACAGCTGCAAGGGCCACTTCGGGCAGCCGTGATACGAGCGTCTCGATCTCTGCCGGATTGATCCACTCGCCGCCAGACTTGATAAGATCTTTGGAACGGCCGGTAATAAATACTTGGCCGCCCTCGCTGAGAACGGCGAGGTCGCCGGTGTCGAACCAGCCATTTTTTGTGGCACTCTCAGTCTGCCCATAATAGCGCGAGACGACGGACGTGCCCCGCACCCAGAGTCGTCCCTCCTGACCGCGCTGAATATCGAGTGGCTCGCCGGTGTGATCTGTCACCATCAGGTCGAGCCCCACTGCCGGCCGGCCGGCTGTTTCGGGCGAGCGTGCGTCGCCTGGTGGCGCAGCGGTTCCGAGCGGCGATAATTCCGTCATGCCCCATGTCGTTTGGACGCAGATGCCTCGGTCTTCGATCCGCTGCATCAACACAGGGTGCATTGGCGCCCCCCCCACCATAATCCGTTTCAGCGAAGGCAGATCCATATCCTTCGCATCAAGATAATCCATCAACCCCGTCCAGATGGTTGGAACCCCAACCGCGACCGTCACGCCTTCGTTTGCGATGAGCGTGGCAAGACTTTCGCCATCCGAATGACGGCCTGGCAGGACCAGCTTTGCGCCGGTCGCAGGGGCGGAAAACGGCAGACCCCAGGCATTCGCATGGAACATCGGCACGACCGGCAGGACAACATCATGCGATGTCATTCCGGAGACGTCCGCCTGCAACTGGCGCAAGGTGTGGAGGTAATTTCCCCGATGCGTATATGTCACGCCTTTCGGGGCGCCGGTGGTGCCTGAGGTGAAACACAGGCCGCACGGGGCCGTTTCCGGAAAATCGCCCCATGGCACATCGGCAGACTTGCCCACGATGGCATCTTCGAGAAGTTGGGCATACGGAAGACCAACGACATCAAGCGCGTCACCGTCAGGGTGGTCGATCACCAGAACAGTCGTTATTCCCGGGGCGCCTTGAACGATACTCGCGGCCAACGGCTGCAAGTCGCTGCTCACGATCAATATCGCCGCTTCCGACTGGCCGAGCATCCAGGCCAGCTGCTCGCTGGTAAGACGCGGATTGAGCGTATGGCAAATAGCGCCCATGCCCATTACGGCATACCAGCACTCCATATGCGCCTGTGTGTTCCATGAAAGCGTGGCGACACGACTGCCCTTCCTCACGCCAAGATCATGAAGCAGGGCCGTCACGCGCTTGGCACACTCGCGTAAGCCAGCATAGCCCGTTCGGGCGATGCTGCCGTCCGCGCGTGCAGTTACAACTTCTGTCAGGGGATGCCATTTGGCGGCATGGTCAAGAAACTTGTCGAGCGTGAGTGCATAATCCTGGATTGCACCGTCGATCATTGGCATTTTGAATCCTTAGGCGGCAAAGGGGGAGAGAGGATTCCAACATTCCAGTTCCATGGAATGTTGCCTGCAGCGCGCCTGCGGCACACCACTTCCTCATGTAGGTCAAAGCGGTTTCGGGAAAGCATGGGCCACGGTTGCGGCTCGTCAGCGAAGACCATGCCAGTGGCCTTGTCTTCGTAGGCCGGCCACACTGCGCTGCCTTGGGCGGCGGGACGGCCGTCGCGAGCGAAGCTCCCCCAATACGCCATCATCGCTTTCGACAGGTCATTCTCTTCTTCCGTATCCGGTATTTCTGGCCATGGCGCGACGGCTTCGGAGATCGTTCCGAACATGTAGGGAATTTCTGACGCATGGAATGCGTGGAGTCCGAGGCGATCGGCTGCCGGGTACCCATGGTCAAACAAATAGAAGTATGACGGATACCCAAAGGCACTCTGCGAAGCCGCAAGACGTTCCGCAGACCACCCATACATTGCATCGCGGGTTGTTGCGAGCATGCTCGATTCCAGGCTCTCTGAGGTATAGATCTCGAGGAATGCTTCGGCAAGATCACCATACCCCTTCCGCACCGCGGCCTCGTAAACATCCGGCTTTGGTACCGGAGGCAAGAGGAACCGCAAGGAGCGGATCTCACCTTCATTGAAGCCAGCCAAAACGGGGACGGGAGCCTGTTCGCCCTTGTCAAAGGTCGCGACCATCTGGTCGGTCAGGTAAACGTCATCGATAACGGCAAACGGCAAGAATCCTGCCTTGGCAGACTTATATACAAGGTCTTTTGCCGACATCGAGCGAAGGTCCTTGATGTCTGAGGCGCCCATGCGTTTCGCAAGTTCCGCGCCTGTAGACTCCGCCGGTGGAAGGCCATTTACGGTTTCCTTCAATGCAGCCATGGTCACCATGTATGCGCTTTGCGCAATGGCCTTGTCGAACAGGTCCTTCGCCTTCGGCGATGTCATGAGCAGGACAACGCTGAGCGCACCTGCAGATTCGCCTGCGACCGTGACATTATCCGGATTGCCGCCGAATGCAGCGATATTACGCTTCACCCATTCGAGCGCCAGTGTCTGGTCCATCAAGCCATAATTACCCGAAATGCCCTGCGGGGACTCAGCGCTTAATCCCGGATGCGCAAGATAGCCGAGAATTCCCAAACGGTAATTGAGCGTGACCACGACCAGGCCCTGTTCGCGCGCCATTCTGACGCCATCATACATTTCCTGGCTGCCCGCGCCCGTTGTGAGCGAGCCGCCATGGATCCAGACAAATACGGGCGCATTCATGGCATCTTCCGGTGCCCAGACATTCAGGCTGAGACAGTCTTCCGAAACGGGGCCTAGCTCCGTTGAATATATGCTGCCGGGCC
This sequence comes from Hyphomonas oceanitis SCH89, assembly GCF_000685295.1. GTDB lineage: Bacteria > Pseudomonadota > Alphaproteobacteria > Caulobacterales > Hyphomonadaceae > Hyphomonas > Hyphomonas oceanitis. The sequence goes on along the minus strand of NZ_ARYL01000035.1, from coordinate 29,933 downwards.
GAGATTCCGGCTGAGGACACGCTGGGCCGAACGCCAATGCATCGCGCTGTTCTCCCCAGTCCGGAACCGACACGGGCGGCGCCCAGCGACGCTCACCCGTGGGTGCCAGAGCATAGGGGATGCCACGATATACGGACACGCCTTTCTCTGTCGTACCACGAATGGCACCGACAGGAGCGTTCGCAAGGGCAACGCTCCTGACAGGCTCGGCAGATCCGCTTGCACATCCTGCTGCCAAAAGAGACGCGGCGGATACGAACAATAGCGCAAGCACCGCCCCAAAATGCCTTCCGCTTGCCGCCTCAGTCGGCGACCTGTTCGATCTAAGCATGACGCCTCTCCCCCAAACGGATCAGTAGTCGTAGCTGAGTCGTACACCGACGGTCAGCGGCCGCACACGGGCATAGCGGCTATCGAGGAAGCCTTCCGGGTGGACGTAGGTGATCGACTTGTCGTCAAACAGGTTCTCGACATAGGCCACCACTTTCCAGTCGTCCTTCGAGATACCAGCCTGCGCATTCACGATCGTGTATGCCTCGGTATAGTCGAAGGTCGGGGCCGGTGTGTTCGGATTGCCCGGCACATTCGGCAGCATGGCCGGGAAATCGCCCACATAGGCGGCCGTTGCACTCACAAATGCGTCCTTGTCACTGATCGCGAAATCGTAACGGGCCGTAAGGGCGCCCTGGAAGTCAGGCATGGCGAGTTGCAGACCCTCTTCAGCCCCAGAAATCGCGGCTTCCTCATCGGTGAGGTCCGTGATTTCAGTGTCGCTGAGCGAGCCGTTCGCGAACACGCTGAAGCCGTTGCCGGGATAGTATCCGATCTCGAATTCGATGCCCTGGCTGACGGCCTTGCCGATATTGGTTGCGAACTGCGCTTGGTCGGACAGGCGGTTAGCCTGAACCTGGATGTCTTCCCAGTTGATATAGTAGGCGGCAAGGTTCGCAGTCAGCTTGCGGTCGAAAAAGGCACCTTTCATGCCGATTTCATAGCTGGTGAGCTTATCCGAATCCGCCCCGTTCGGGATAATGATGTCGTTGGGGTCCACCCCGCTGGCAAGGCCGGCGCGGGCGTTCGCCACCGGCGAACGGAAGCCTGTCGAAATCGACGCATAGGTCGTCAGGTTATCCATCGGCTTGTAGGAGAGGCTGCCTTTGTAGGACACGTTGTCGGCTTCGACCTCGAGGCCGTCCGCTGCCGTGACCGGTGTGATCGTCAGGGCTGTGTTGGTAAGGCCGAGCAATGCAGCCGTCAGGTAATTGGAGTTGTAGCCGCCGCCAAGAGTGTGGGACTGCACCGACGTTTCGGTATAGCGCAGGCCGCCAGTCGCCCACAGCTTGTCGGAGAAGTGGTAGGTCAGCTCACCGAACGCCGCCGATTCAATGGCGTCGAAGTATCCCTTGAAGCGATAGTAATACTCATCCGGCAGGCCCGTCAGGCCACGCGTATCGAGGAATTCCTGCGAAGAGCGATAGTCATAGTCAATGTCACGGCGCTTGTTGAAGTAGAAACCGCCGACGATCCAGTCCCAGTTTCCACCATCTGCGGAAGACAGACGGACTTCCTGGACGAAGTTTTCATCATGGCCGACCGCATCAAGCGCGAAGGGAATGCCCCCACCGAATGTGCCCGCCAGGTCGACGATGAACTTCCCGTCGATCTTGGAGTAGTTCGAGGAAGTGGTAAGGGTCGCGAAGTCCATGTCCCAGTTGGCCGTCAGATTGTAGCTGGTCATGTCGGACTGGAAGAGGTCGGGGCGGTCCGTCTTGCGAATGAAATCGCCTCGGTCAGGGTTGGTGAGAGCGGAATCCGCAGGTTCATTGTCCTCGCGGATGATGAGCAAGCCAACATCGAAATTACTGGTCGGTTCCCACAGCAGGTGCGCACGGCCACCAACTGCCTTCAGCGAGTTCGCGCCTTCAATTCCTGTGCCGATATTGTCGACCCAACCGTCCTCATCGCGGTAGAAGCCTACGACCCGCAGCGCCAACTGGTCTTCGACGAGCGGCATGTTGACCATGCCGTTGTACCGCTGGCGGACAGCGTCGCCATCCGTCACACCGAGATCGACCAGCGCGGCTGCTTCGAACTTGTTCGGGTTAGGCTGCTTGGTCAGGATACGCACGGCGCCGGACAGCGAGTTTGCGCCGAACAGTGTTCCCTGCGGTCCGCGCAGCACTTCTACCCGCTCCACGTCAAAGAGGGTCGGGTCGAGAATGGTCGAGTTGCCGTTCGAGGAGATCGGAAGCTCGTTAATGTAGATTGCGGTTGCGGCCTGCAGGTTGGCGCCATAGCCATTGGTGGCGATGCCGCGCGTGGTGATTGTGTTGAAGTTGGCGGTCGGCTGGTTCAGCACGATACCGGGTGTCTCGCGCGCAAGGCCGTCATAACTGACGATGCCTTTTTCCGACATGGCTTCCTGTTGGAACGCCGTGACGGCCAGCGGCACATCCTGCAGGCTTTCGGCACGGCGGGTCGACGTCACGATGATCGTATCCTGACGCGACTCATCCACGGTCGAATCATTCGTCGCCTCATCACCGGGCGACACCTGTTGGGCAAAAGCGGGCGCTCCCAGAATAGCGATTGAAATCGCATATACGGACGCCATTGAACGTAGAGTCATTAGATTATCCTCCCTTGATGAAAGCGGCTTGTCGCGCTTTTCAGAAACCGTTGGAGAACAAATCGCTCACGCTGTCAATAATCTTCACTCTAATGATAATGAACTTTTTTAAAGTTTATTTCGCCGGGCACAGGTCCATTAGGAATAAGCCTAGACCATTCGACAAATAGAGCCCTTCTCTCGTTTTGGTGGCAAAGCTCCTCTACTCGGGCGCCCCAGTGCATTTGACCTGCTTGTCTCGCGTTTTCGCGTTGGATGACACGACGCGAGGTGGGATCCGTCTAAAGCGAGCCCGTCTCCGTATTTCGCGAACGAGCAGGCCCTAGGCGCCGAGAAGGTCGCGCCATTCGCAAAGGACGGCGTCTCGCAGCACTTCAAACCGGCTTTTCTTATTGATATTTCTTTTATCGTTGAAGGGGTTGTGCACTGACGGTATTGTCAGAAGAAATAAATCTAGCTGTCTCTTGCGGCCTTGCTGCCCTAATTTTGAGCAAGCAAGATTGATCCAGCTACAGGGCCCACCCAGAGCCTGAGACTTTTATGGCAAATGTCGTTGCCCCGCTCGTGAAATAGGTCTTCCGCATTCCTTGAAGACAGAGGAACCCTGACGCACATCATCTCGCCAAGCTGGATGATTTAGGGTGAGGTTTTGAATTAACGGAACGGATTCTTGGTCACTTTTGCGAGGCTAAACGCTTGGATTGGTCACTCCGAGCCGAACTCCCCTGACAATGCCATGAAACTCCAAAGGGCGGGGAAGAATGACCTATTACCCCACATTCCCTTTTAGTTTCGGGATATTTGGGGCCAAGGCTGGCGGAGAGACAGGGATTCGAACCCTGGGAACCCTTGCGAGCTCACTAGTTTTCGAGACTAGCCTATTCAACCACTCTAGCACCTCTCCGCGCCCTGGTGGGAAGCGTGCTGACCTATACTGGCTTCGCGAAGAATTCAACTCCCTGAAATCGCCTGAAGATGACATTTGACAGCCGCTCCGGTTTGGTGTTTACCCCCCCATTCAGGCGCGGACCGGCGACGGTTTCGCGCGTATTTCATTTTGATTTCATGCCGGAAGGATGAGACCCATGTTCGCGGTCATCAAGACAGGTGGCAAGCAGTACAAAGTTGCCGAGGGCGATACGATCGTCATCGAGAAACTGGATGCTGAAGCCGGTAAAGACGTGACGTTCGATAGCGTCCTCATGCTTGGAAGCGGTGATTCCGTTACGGTTGGTGCGCCTCTCGTGGCCGGCGCCACTGTTTCGGGCGAAATCGCCGAGCACATGCGCGGTCCGAAACTGATCACGCGCAAGAAGCGCCAGCGCCAGACCTACCGCCGCACGATCGGCCACAAGCAGCACCTGACGACCGTGACAATCACGTCGATCAATGCTGACGGAAAGGCACCTGCCAAGAAGGCCGCTCCTAAGAATGAAGCAGCCCCGAAAGCTGAAGCCGCCCCGGCAGAAGCGCCCAAAGCAGCACCTGCCGCTGAAGCACCCGCTGCTGCAGCCGCGACAACCGGCGCTGATAACCTGAAGAAAATGACGGGCGTTGGTCCGGCTCTCGAGAAAAAGCTGAACGGCGCGGGAATCACCACCTTCGCTCAGATCGCAGCCCTTTCTGAGGCCCAGATCGCCGAACTCGAAGAGCAGCTGAGCCTCTCGGGTCGTTTTGAAAAAGACGGCTGGGTTGCACAGGCCGCCGAACTCGCCAAGGACGCATAAGGGCTATTTAAGCCCTCAGACAGGACAAGGAGCGCACAATGGCTCACAAAAAATCAGGCGGCTCGTCACGTAACGGTCGCGACTCGAACCCGAAATACCTTGGCGTCAAGAAATATGGCGGCGAGCATGTCATTCCGGGCAACATTATCGTGCGTCAGCGCGGCACCCAGAAATGGCCAGGCAAAGGCGTGGGCATGGGCAAGGATCACACCCTTTTTGCGCTGATCGAAGGCAATATCGAGTTCGCCAAGAAGGCCGGTGGCCGCCTGTACGTGAATATTGTACCGCTCGCGAACGCAGCAGAATAGCGGCTGACAGCGCGGCCGCGGGAACGTGGCCGGATCGCAAAAGTCGATCATTCCGAGGGGAGGCAGGCCACTGCTTCCCCTTTTTCTTTGCCATCCCCTGCCTTGTCCTGCCTTGAGGAGGCGACGATGAGTGAAGAGTTGCAGACGGAGCGGCTGTTGCTGCGGTCCATCGGGCCTGCGGACGCAGGCCCGATTACCGAGCTTGTGCAGGACCCAAGGGTCTACCGCATGCTGGCCCGCGTCGCGCCGAACCAGTCCAAGGCGCAGACTTTGGCCTGGATCTCTGGCCAGGATGCAGCAGCAAAAGCGGATATGGAGCATGTCCGGGCCATGGTTCTTGAGGGCAATCTCGTGGGTGTCATCGGCGCAGACCGAAAGTCCGAAGGGGCGCCCTTCACGATTGGCTATTGGCTCGCCCCAATGGCTTGGGGCAAAGGCTTGACGACCGAGGCAGCTAAAACCTTGCTCTCATGGCTGGAACGCCGGGGTGAAACGGCTTTCCTGTCGGGACACTTCGTTGATAACCCGGCATCAGGACGTGTCCTCCACAAGCTGGGCTTCATGCGTGCCGGTCGCAGCAAGCTGTTTTCACTTGGCCGGGGCGAAACCGTTGAACACTTCGACATGGCGCGCCTCGCGCGAAACGCGTAAGAGAACCCGATGAAATTCCTTGATCAGGCCAAAGTTTATATCAAGTCCGGTGGCGGCGGAGCGGGATGCGTCTCGTTCCGGCGCGAGAAGTATGTCGAGTATGGCGGCCCTGACGGCGGCGATGGCGGACGCGGCGGTGATGTATGGGCCGAAGCGGTCGATGGGCTCAACACCCTGATCGACTACCGCTACCAACAGCACCACAAAGCGAAACGCGGCGGCCATGGCATGGGCAAGCAACGCACCGGCGCCAAGGGCGATGATGTGACCCTGAAATTGCCGATTGGCACACAAATCTTCGAAGAAGATCAGGAAACCATGGTCGCAGACCTGACAGAGATCGGTCAGCGCGTCCAACTCGCGAGCGGCGGCAATGGAGGTTGGGGCAATCTCCGTTTCAAATCATCCACCAACCAGGCTCCGCGCCGGGCCAACGCAGGCGAGGAAGGCGAGGAACGCTGGCTTTGGCTGCGTCTGAAGCTGATTGCTGATGCCGGTCTGGTGGGCTTGCCCAACGCCGGCAAGTCGACCTTCCTGAGCGCTGTAACGGCCGCGAACCCCAAGATAGCCGACTATCCCTTCACAACGTTGGACCCTGGCTTGGGCGTTGTTGACCTGGGACCGAACACACGATTCGTACTTGCCGACATTCCGGGTCTAATTGAAGGCGCCGCTGAAGGTGCAGGCCTTGGCCACCGTTTCCTCGGTCATGTCGAGCGCTGTAAAGTCCTGCTGCACCTTATCGACTGCACACAGGATGACCCGGCAGGCGCCTACCGTACAATCCGCAAGGAACTGGAAGACTACAGCCCAGAACTGGCGGAACGCCCCGAAATTGTTGGCCTGAACAAGATCGACGCGCTCAATCCAGAACTCGTTGCAGACCAGCTCAAGCAGCTGAAAAAAGTCTACAAGGGCAAGCCGATGCTGATTTCCGGCGTCACGGGCGAAGGTGTCCGCGAGGCCCTCTTTGCCATCGTGAAACACCTCGGACTGCAAGCTGAAGCGGAGGCTGACGGCGTCAGCGAGGACGGAACATGGGCGCCCTGATCGCCAGTCTGCGTCGGTTAGTGATGGTGATGGTGGGGTTCCGTGTTGATCTTCCCGCACTTGCCGCATTTGACGACGACGCCATGGGCGTCGTGATGGGCCACATTAATCATGAGCTTGGTCTTGCACGCCCCGCAGCGATAGGTCTCGTCCCCGCCGCCTTCGCGCACGGGCGTTCCCGCCGTGTGTTCAAGCACGTCGGCACGGGCTGCAGCTTCAGGCGAAATCAGGATCATGTCGAATTGGGGCATCGTGTTGGCCTTGTACGTAAAGGGGTAAATCTGATTGCCCAGACAGCACAGAGCGCACACAAACGCCAGTCTCTCATGTTGACAGGCTGCGCAGCATGACAGGCGAAAGTTTTCGGACAGCAAAGCGGATCGTCGTCAAAACAGGATCCGCCCTGATTGCCGAATATGGCAAGGCCCGCACCGATTGGCTGGCGCGCCTTGCTGCCGACATTTCAGACCTGCGCGCGCGCGGAAAGGATGTCATCCTCGTCTCGTCGGGCGCCGTGGCACTGGGACGGGTGGACCTCGGCTCACCCACCCCCGCTCGGCTGGACCAGAAACAGGCCGCCGCTGCAATCGGCCAGCCACGCCTTATGGCGGCGCTCGCCAGCGCCTTTGCCTCCCATGACATCATTGTTGGGCAAGCTTTGCTGACCCTCAGCGACACCGAAACGCGGCGGCGCTGGCTGAATGCGCGCGCGACACTGGAAACCCTGCTTGATGCCGGCATTGTCCCGGTCATCAATGAGAACGACACGGTCGCGACGGACGAAATCCGCTATGGCGACAATGACCGGCTGGCGGCGCGCGTCGCCCAGATGATGGGGGCGGACCTGCTCGTACTCCTTTCAGATATTGACGGCCTCTATACCGCCGATCCGAACACAGATCCTCAAGCCACCCACATCCCTGTTTTAACAGAACTTTCAGCCGAGCATGACGCCATGGCAACCGGCGCTAATGCATCTGCGGGTGTCGGCTCAGGTGGCATGGTGACCAAACTCGCAGCGGCGCGCATCGCCCATGCGGCGGGCTGCTCCACCATCATCACGCGCGGCAACCGCGAACACCCGCTGCGCGCCATCGAGGAAGGCGCGCTCTCGACCCTGATCGTCGCCGACACCACACCCGCGCGCGCGCGCGAAGCCTGGCTGATGGGCCACCTGAAACCCGAAGGCACAATCCTGGTTGATGCTGGCGCCGCACGGGCACTTCAAGGGGGTGCGAGCTTACTTGCTGTGGGCATTACCGGGGTTCTGGGTGGGTTCGAACGCGGGGCTGCCGTGGCCATCAAGGCCGAAAACAGCCCCGTAATCGCCAAGGGAGTCACGTCCTACAGCTCTGCCGACATCCTGCGTGTCATCGGTCTTCAGAGCGACGAAGTGGAAGCAACCCTCGGCTATCGCGGTCGCCCCGCCATTATCCACCGGGACGACATGGTGCGCGTATGACGCTGATCGGTGAGCCGATCATCCGGCTGGCTACGCGTGGCGATCTGGCCGGTCTGGTCCGGATCGAAGAGGCCTTCCCTCAAGAAGACCGCTTCCCACGACGCACCTGGCGCCGGCTGCTGGACGGCAACACAATCGCGCATGTGGCCGAATTGAACGGAACTCTTGTCGGGGCCGCCGTGTTGCTCTTGCGCGACGGCAGCGCGATAGCGCGCCTGTATACGCTTTCGGTCAGCCCTGACATGCGTGGTAAGGGCGTTGCACGGAAGCTCATGGCGATGGGCGAAACTGTTGCAAAGGAGAAGGGATGTGAACGGATGCGACTAGAAGCGCGCGAATCAAACCACAATGCTATTCTACTTTACGAGCGCAGCGGATATCGCGTAATTGCGCGCGTTGCAGGCTACTACCCGAATGGAGAGACCGCAGTGCGGATGGAAAAGCCCCTTGGCATGTCCGTGAGTGAAAGCCGATGACCGACTGGGTTATCCTCGTCGAAACGGCGAGCGACATTTCACAGGCCGAAACGCCTCACAAGGTGCTCCGGGTCAGCGACTATATTTCCAAACCCGCGCTGTTTGCTGGACGCCGTCCTTATATCCTGAACCTTTCACGATCCTACGCCTACCAGTCTGAGGGCTATTATGCCTCTCTTCTGGCGGAGGCACGCGGACACCGGGTCAGCCCGAACGTGCAGACCATGGTCGAGCTGTCGGCCAAGGGGCTCTACACTCATGCCCTGCCCGACCTCGGCGAACGGCTGCGCGAAGCCCGCGCCAAAGGCGCACCGGAGATTGAGAGCCTGTTTGTGGCGTTTTCGAAATCGGAAGTCCCCGGATACGAAAAGCTCGCGCGCGAAGTGTCGGACTGGTTTCGCACGCCAGCTCTAGAGGTGGAGTTCGACGATACTACACCATGCGGAATTGCGCGCGTCCGCATCGTTTCGCCACACAAACTGAAAGACGCTCGTCGCGCCTTTTTCTTGGAAGCGATGGCCACTTATACGAGCGGTCGCGTCAGCGCACCCAAAACGAAAGCGCCAGCAAAATGGTCCCTGGCCGTTCTGGTCGATCCGAAGGAGCAACATGCACCTTCGAAGCCAGCATCGATCAAACGACTGGCAGATGTCGCAGCCAAGATGGGCGTGGAAGTCGAACTGATCGAGCCCTCTGACCTGACAAGCCTTGCGGAATTTGATGCTCTATTCATCCGCGCGACAACGTCCATCGACAATTTCACCTATCGGTTCGCTCGGCGCGCCGAGCAGGAGGGCATGCCGGTCATCGACGATACGCATTCGATGATCCGCTGTACCAACAAGGTTTATCTCAAAGAAATACTCGAGAAAGCCGGTCTTCCCATCCCGCGCACCGAAATCCTTGATGAGAAGTCAGACCTCACTGCCGTCTTCTCACGGCTTGGCTCTCCTGTTATCCTGAAGACGCCTGATGGTTCCTTCGGTAATCACATGGTCAAGGCAACCACGCTGGAAGAACTGAAGACGGCTGTAAAAGGCATGTTCGATGACACAGCTCTGGTGATCTCGCAGGAATTCATCCCAACCAAGTTCGACTGGCGTATAGGCGTACTCAACGGCGAGCCAATGTATGCCTGCCAGTACCGCATGGCGCGGGGACACTGGCAGATCATCAAACACGGCCCTGGCGGTAAAACGAGTGAAGGTGGGTTCACCACACTACCTATCGAGGACACGCCACCCGAAGTGATCGACGTTGCCGTACGGGCTGCACGTCTCATTGGCGACGGGCTCTATGGTGTCGACCTCAAGGAAACCGACAATGGGGTCGTAATCATCGAGATCAATGACAACCCCAGCATTGACCATGATGTCGAGGGGGCGGTCATGAAAGATGAAATCTGGCGTCGCATCATCTCATGGTTTTCCACACGCCTTGAACAGCGCATGGGCCGGGTCAACTGATCCTCAGAACTTGAAGGCGCCCGAGCGAAGGGAGTCATACCTGTCCTGCGTGAACGGAACATATTCCTTGCGCTCAGGATGATACATCCAGATCGGGTCAGTCACTTCGTCAATGTCAAAAGCTTCCTTGACCAGCTCCACCTTGCGGTACTTGAACGTCCCGGTCGTCTCCGCATCACGCTGCACGCGGATGAAGATTGGTATCGCATAGCTTGGCAGCTTCTGACCTAGCGCTACATACATGCCCTCGAAATTGACATCGCCATCCATCGTGATGGCCGCCATGCCCGCCTTGCCATCATAGCCGGGCAACGGAACGCCATAGACATTTGCCGTCGCAACGCCGGGAATGCCTGAGAGCGCCTCGCCAACCTCATTGGTGGAGACATTCTCTCCTTTCCAGCGGAACGTATCGCCGATACGGTCGACGAAATAAATATAGCCGTCCTTGTCCTTGCGCATGAGGTCCCCTGTCCGGAACCACATGTCACCCTTTTCGAAAACATCCCGCAGAATCTTCTTCTTCGTCGCCTGCTCGTCATTATAGCCCTCGAAGCGGTTGCGAATATCCTCGCCGATGCGGCCCAGCGCCTCGCCCGCCTCATCGACATCCGTACGGATACAAAACCCCTCAGGTCCGCGAATTGGTTCTTCGGTCTCGATGTCGAATTTCACAAATGCGATATGCGCGAACTGTTTCTCCAGCCAGCCGGGAATCCGACCGACGGCCCCAATCTTGCCGTCAAAGTTGAGGAAGCTGACATTGCCCTCAGTGGAACCATAGAACTCGCACAGATGGTTGATGTTGAACCTTTCCTGAAACTCGGCCCAAACTTCGGCCCGGAGTCCGTTGCCAAAACCGGTGCGGATCTTGTGGGCGCGCTCTTTCGGGTGGGGTGGCTGGTTCAGCAGGTACCGGCACAGCTCACCAATATAAACAATCGACGTCGCGGCCTCGTCCGTCGCATCATCCCAGAATGCACTGGCGGAGAACTTGCGCCGCAGAATGATGCACGCCCCCGTCATCAGCGCCTGCCCAACGCCGCAAAGCCCCCCGGTGCCATGGTACAGAGGCAGCGTAAGATAAATCCGGTCGCGTTCGGTGATATGACACGGCGATATGAACGTGCGCATCATGCCCTGCGTTCTGGCCTGGGTCAGTTTCGCCGCTTTTGGCAAGCCGGTGGTCCCTGATGTGTAGACATAAAGGCACAGATTACGTCCGCGAAGCGCAGCACGGTATTCGCGAGATGGCCGCTCTGCCGATACGCCCTTGATCGCCGCTTCGAGGTCATTGCCCTCGGATCCGCCCAGTGACCAGACAGCGGGTGCCGAAGTGAACAGGGCTGCAGAAGCCTTGATGACATTGTCCTGTTCGGCACCGGTAATGATACGTTTGGCATCGGCAATATTAATGCAGTGCGCGAGGGCCTCGCCTTCCAGATTTGAATTGATGAGCGCGGTAACAACACCGATCTTCGACATCCCATACCAGAACGCCACATAATCAGGTCGGTTCTCCATGAAGAGGGCGACACAATCACCGGCCGCGAGTCCCTGCTCCAGCGCCCAATGAGCGAACCGGTTGGCCCGAGCCTCGAACTCGGCATACGTGGTCAAAGTGCCTTCGAACCGGAACGCGACGTTGGCGCCATGGCCGTCGACCACATCCTCGACGTCGTCTGCCACCAGCCGCTCTGAATCGGGGCTGATATCCTTTGTCCACTTGGTCAAACCTCGTATAGACCGATAAAATTGCACCTCGCGGGACAGTATGGATAGGAAGTTCATTTAGGGGTTCGTCCTCGCTTCGGGTCAGGCGCCGTATTACCTATGGTTAGTCACTCCTGACAAGGAGAGCGCGGGATAGCCATCTTGTCAAAGGGTCAGACACCGGCCCGAAAGTTATGACGGGTTTGCACGTTTGAATGTCTCTGATACTTGCAGCCGATGCGAAGCGGAGGGTGCGCGATGTCTGATCCTGTTGGAGACCTTTTGGTGCTGCTCGATATCGAGCGGCTCGAGCTTGACCTTTTTCGGGGCCAAAGCCCCGATGAACGGGCAAACCAGCGTGTTTTTGGGGGACAGGTTATTGCGCAGGCGCTTGTAGCAGCGCAGCGCACCGTGTCCGAAGACCGCATTTGCCATTCACTGCATGCCTACTTCATACGGCCGGGTGATCCTAAAGTGCCGATCATCTATCAGGTCGACCACGCACGTGACGGTGGCAGCTTCACGACACGGCGGGTGGTCGCGATCCAGCACGGCAAGCAAATATTCAACCTTGCTGCCAGCTTCCAGGTGCCGGAAGAGGGCTGGGAACACCAGCATGACATGCCCGAGGCACCCGACCCGGAAACGCTGAAAGGCCTTCGGGACCGCCGTCTCGAGATCGCCGACCAGGTGCCGGAGAGCATACGCCACGAGTTCACGCGTGAGCGGGACATTGAAATGCGTGATGTGTCGCCGCTCGACCTTTTTAATCCAAAGCCAGCAAGCGATTCGCATCAGGTATGGATGCGTGTGGCGCGCGATGCGGGTGATAATCAGGCGCTGAACCAGTGCCTTTTGGCCTATGCATCCGACATGAGCCTGCTCGGCACGGGAAATCGGCCACACGGACTGACATGGTTCGATCCGAAACTGATGTCGGCCAGCCTCGATCACGCGATCTGGTTCCATGCGCCCGTAAAGTTCTCTGACTGGCATCTTTATGTCATGGACAGTCCATTCGCGGGCGGTGGACGCAGTTTCAACCGCGGCAGCATCTATAACCGCGATGGCAAGCTGGTCGCGAGCGTGGCTCAAGAAGGGCTGATGCGGCAGAAAAAGCGAAAGAACTGAGATTTTTGCCTACTCGCCTGACAAGAAAGCTCTGATTCATAAGAAATTTCACTATCGGGCAAAAACTGTTGGGAATTACAGCTGAAAAGGGCTTGCGCCCGCGCCTGCTCCCATTATTACGGGACTCCGGAGCGTAGCGCAGCCTGGTAGCGCATCTGGTTTGGGACCAGAGGGTCGGAGGTTCGAATCCTCTCGCTCCGACCATTCTCTCAACGGGAAAAACGCCCGTACTTGTTGAGATTATCCTGTAAATACCAGCCTCTCCACGCGAAACCCCCACCCTGTCGCCTTGCGGCCAAATCGGACAAAGCCGGACAAATTCCGACTTCCCGAGGTGGCTCAGAGGTGGCTTGGGTGGCACAGGGCTTGAAAGCCACCGTCTTCAGACTCGAAAGAGAGCAAGAAGACATGGCCAATAACAGACTCAAACTCACCCAAACCAATGTTCAGCGCCTTATCAGGGCGCATGACGGGGCAAAAAAGGTGCGCCACTGGGACACTGAGGTCCCGAAACTGTTTTTGGCCATCACGCCGAAGGGGAGCGCAGCCTACAAGCTCCAGATCGTGAAACCCGACGGCAGCAAGACAGACGCGAAACTGATCGCCGCAAATGACGGCTCTCCCGAAATTGCCCGCGCCATGGCCATGAAAGAATTAGGCCGGATGGCGATGGGAGAAGCAGACCTGGTCACCCGCAAACGGAAAACCAAGGAAGCGGCCGAGAAGGAAAAGACTTCCACGTTTGCCGCCCTCGCCACCCGGTTCATGGCGACGCCCGAGAAATCCCCACCTCGGGTCAAGCAACGCACCTATGATGAACGCGACAGGCTATTGAGAGTCCATATCCTGCCTTCGCTTGGGGAAGAACAATTCCGGCAGATTACCAGGGCGCAGATCCGCGAACTCGTTCGCGCGATCCAGGCCGAGGCAGCCAAGCACCCCCGCGCCAGGGAAGGCAGCAATCCCGGCGCAAAACTCGCCAATGAATGCCAGGGTGTTATCCGTGCGGTGTTCAACTGGGCCATCGAAGAAGAACTGGCAGATATGAACCCGGGCACCTTCCGGAAACTGTTCAAGGACACACCCGACAAACGCTCCCAGATGCCTGACGGGGCGCTGAAGCTCATGTGGGACGCATTGAACGAAGAACTGCGACGCGACGAGGGACGTCACGGCTGGGGATCCGCGCTGGCCATCATGCTACATGCCCACACCTTGCAAAGGCCCGCCGAAATTGTTGCTGCCCGGCGCGACCAGTTCGACTGGACGCACGGAAAGGAAATGTGGCGCATCCCGGCCGGCCAGACAAAAACAAACGAGGTTTACGAGGTGCCGCTGTCACCTCAGGCAGCCGCGCTGTTCCGCGAAGCACTCTCCAAACACAGGTCGCCATGGGTGTTTCCGAACAAAGCGGGCGATGATCACATTCGCCACGACGGTCCGAAACAGCGCTGGATGAGAATACGCAACAAGCTGGTGGCGGAGGCCCGGAAAGTCGATGAGCCCTGCCCACTCGACGGCGTTCAACTCTATGACTGCCGGCGCCTCGGCCGGACCCTTCTGGTACGAGAGCTCGGAGTGTCACCCGTGATCGCCGAGGCGTGTATCAATCACGCGCCCGACCGATCAATGCACACGCGTTATGATGTGGGTGAGAATATTGACGATGTTCGCCGAGCGATGGAGTTGTGGGGCGACGAGGTGGAACGGCTTGTCGGTAAACACTCGCGAATAGCGATGTTGACCATTTCGAGAAACGCATGAAGGCAGTGAAGTGTTAGGGTATGATGATCCGGCTTGGACGCTAAAATCCGGCGGCGATTTTGACCTTGCCACCATGGCACAGGCCGACGTTACGGGCAAACTCGGCGGGAGATTGCCCATTGTGAGCCATGTGAGGCCGGCTCTCATTGTAGTCGCGTCTCCATGCCTCGATCAGCCGCTTTGATTCCACCAGGGAAGCAAACCAATTGATGTTCAGGCACTCGTCACGCAGCGATCCATTGAAGGACTCAATGTGGGCATTGTCCGTAGGGGTGCCGGGGCGCGAGAAGTCCATTTTGACCTTGTGATGATATGCCCAGAGATCCACGGTCTGTCCGGTAAATTCGGCGCCATAGCACGTTCGGAACGCTTCCTGGTTCGATCTGATTTTGCTCGAACAGGGAGTGACCATGGCAGACTGAAGGTCTTCTATTGTGAAGGTACCAGCCCCACGAAAGGAGACCGAGACCGCCATGATCACCAACCATATTATTCCAGAAGACGCCGTGCTTGTCGCCATCGACATTGCCAAAGCCCGCAATGATGTGCTCATCGAAGTGCGCGGTAACAAGCGGCGTAAACGGCTCGTCGTGTTGAACACACGCGCCGAGCATGATCGCTTCATTGACATGCTGACTTCATTCGATCGCCCGATCATCGCCGGTTTCGAGGCGACGGGTAACTATCACCGTGCGCTGGCCTGGCGCCTGCTCGATGCCGGGTTTGATACACGGCTCATTTCATCCATGGCACTCGCCCGAACCCGCGAAGCGATCCACAATGGATGGGACAAGAATGATCCCAAAGATGCGCAGGTCATCCTGCATATGCTCTCAACCGGCCTCAGCCAGTACTATCAGGATCCACTCGTCGCGGGCATTTCCGACATACAGGAACTGTCGAAGACGCATGAGATGGTTTCGAAGGCCAAGACTGAGACGCTGCATCGCATCCTCACCCACTACCTGCCTCTGTATTTTCCTGAGATCGAACGGTTCCGGAACGGATCGCGCAATGACTGGTTCTTTGCTTTCCTCGAGCAGTTTCCGACGCCTGCATCGGTCATCGCGCATGACAAGGACGCCTTCATTTCCGCCGCATGGGACGTCGTTGGACGCAAGGTCTCGAAGGCTCGCCTGATTGCGGACATCTACGAAACAGCAACAGAATCAATCGCTTTGCCGATTCCGATCGACAGCAAGGCGGTTGTCATGTTCCGCATGGTCCTTGCCGAGATCCGAAGCCTGATCCGTCAACGTGATCAGATCGAAGCCGAGGCCGAAGCGCTGCTGGGCGACACGCCTGACTATGTCGCACTCAAGCAAGTGCCTGGAATCGGCCCGATCAATGCGTTGACCATTCTGGCAGAAGCCGGTGACCTGCGCCGGTTTGGTCATCATCGTCAGTTCCTGAAATTTTGCGGCCTTGACCTCGCAACCCACCAGTCGGGTACATTCCGGGGACAGACCAAGCTTGCCAAGTTCGGCAACGCGCGCCTGCGCCGGTCTCTCTGGATGGCCGCCAATGTCGCCATTCGTCAGAGGGAAAACAGTTTCCGGGACAAGTACGCGCGCTACATCGCTAAGGATCCGACAAATCCGGATCTGAAGCGTAAAGCGCTCACAGCCGTTACCGCCAAGATGGCCCGCGTGGTTCACGCCGTCATCAAAAGTGGAACCCCCTACCGTCCCTTCTTCCAAGGGGCGGAGCCGAGAGGAAGAACCCCTGTCTGAAGGGCCGTTGAGGCACGTGAAAACGCGACCTCGTAGATAATGTTCGGGTCTTCCGCTCGGATCGGCATCCCGTGTTAAGGACGGTGAGGACCAGCGAAATATGCTCGTGTGGATCCTGTGTTTGCTATGGCCGAGAGCTCTTCCAATAGAAGCGGAAGTCCCTCGGCAATTGACAAATCAAGCCGCGGAGACATTCTGCGGATAGAAGGCTTTTTGCCTGCTGGTCTGATCGCGCTCCGTACGTAGGACGTTGTCGGCAAACAATGCCTTCGGAGCGCCGCGTAAATAGACCAGCCGGTTTAAGACCCTTGCCACATCCTCGCCCCTCAGGCGCGATCCGACTTCGATGGCAAGACATTCACGGGAGTAGATATCGATCACTGTCAGCAAGCGGATCTTTGCGCTGCATGACAGCTGATCGTGCACGAAGTCCAGGCTCCATGCCTCGTTCAGTCCTGAGGGCTGACAGCGCGCTTCCCGATGAACCGCCATCTTCCGCCTGCGGGGCCGCTTTGCCCGCATACACAGGTGAGAACGCCGGTGCAATAATCCACCACACGAACGGCGATATAGTATCGCTTTGGCCGGAGCAAAACTCCGCCACTGATAGGCTCCCGGTTTTGTTCGGGGGATAAGGTGAAGAGTGTGGATTTGTATGGTCGTGTTCGTCGTTCAGTTCTGGTTGATGGGATGAGCCGACGGGAGGCAGCGCGTTTTTTTGGGATCGACCGGCGAACGGTCGACAAGATGCTGACCTTTTCGGTTCCGCCTGGATATCGGCGCAGTCAGCCGGTCCGGCGCCCGAAGCTTGATCCGTTTGTCGGTGTGATTGATGCGATCCTTGAGGCGGACAAGACTGTTCCGCGCAAGCAGAAGCACACATCGAAGCGGGTGTTCGAGCGGTTACGTGACGAACATGGGTTTTCTGGCGGCATCACGATTGTGAAGGACTATATCTTCGCGGCAAAGCAACGCCAGCGGGAGATGTTTGTGCCGCTGGTGCATCCGCCCGGGCATGCTCAGGCGGACTTTGGTGAAGCGCTCGCCGTCATCGGCGGAGTTGAACGCAAGATCCATTTTCTGGTGATGGAGCTCGCCCATTCGGATGCCTGCTTCCTGAAGGCGTATCCGGCAGAGACCACAGAAGCGTTCTGCGATGCGCATGTGTCGGCGTTTGATTTCTTCGGCGGCGTGCCGGTCTCGATTCTTTACGACAACACACGGATCGCGGTTGCCCGCATTCTGGGCGACGGGACACGCAAGCGCACGCGGGTGTTCTCGGAACTGGTCTCCCATTATTTGTTTACTGATCGCTTTGGCCGCCCCGGCAAAGGGAACGACAAGGGCAAGGTCGAAGGGATGGTGGGATACACCCGCCGCAACTTCATGGTGCCGAGACCCCGGTTCATCAGCTTTGATGATCTCAACACCCATCTGGCAGACCAGTGCCGCAAGCGGATGGGAGACAGGCTACGCGGCCACAAGGATACGACTGGGGAACGGTTCTTGGCGGATGCAGCACAGCTGCGGCCTTTGCCTGCAGTGCCCTATGACGCCTGTGACAAACAATCGGTGCGGGTCAGCTCCCTGTCCCTGGTCCGCTATCGCGGTAATGATTACTCTGTTCCGACAGCCTATGGCCACCAACAGGTCCTGGAACGTGGTTATGTACATGACGTGGTGATCGCCAGCGGGACGCAGGTGATCGCGCGCCATCCAAGATCGTGGGAGAAGGAAGACTATATCTTCGACCCATTGCACTATCTGGCATTGATCGAGCAGAAAACAAACGCACTTGATCAGGCCGCACCGTTGGCTGACTGGGACCTGCCGGACGCGTTCACCACTCTGCGACGTTTGCTTGAGGCCCGCATGGGCAAAGCTGGCAAGCGCGAGTTCGTCCAGATTCTACGCCTGCTGGAGACCTTCCTGGTGGCGGATGTCGAAGCCGGGATCGACAGCGCTCTGGAGCGCGGCACCATTGGCTTTGATGCCGTCAAGCACCTGGTCCTTTGCCGGATCGAACGCAGGCCGCCGAGGCTGGACATGTCGGTGTATCCGTATCTGCCAAAAGCGCATGTCGCAGCCACATCGGCTGGCGATTACCTGGCGCTGCTGACGGCCGGCAGGTCATGACCGATACACCGCAATTATTGCTCGGCCATCATCTGAAGTCGCTGCGGCTGCCGACCTTCCTGCGCGAGTATGACCGACAAGCCAAACAGTGCTCCAGCGAAGGCGTTGACCACACGCGCTATCTGTTGCGGCTGGCCGAGCTCGAACTGATCGACCGGGAACGGCGCATGGTGGAGCGACGGATAAAGGCTGCGAAGTTCCCGACCACCAAGAGCCTCGACAGCTTTGGTAATCATCCCCGAAATTAAGGGACTTGAAAACTGGACTTCTCCGGCTTTGATAAAGCACGGAGACGACAATGAAGAAATCGAGATTTACCGACGCACAGATCCTCGCAATCCTGAAGCAGGGCGAAGGCGGTGTGCCCGTTGCGGACCTCTGCCGCGAGCATGGGATTAGCAACGCGACCTATTACAACTGGCGAGCCAAGTACGGCGGGATGGATGCAGCGATGCTGTCCGAGATGAAATCCATGGCCGAGGAAAACCGGCGGCTAAAGAAGATGTATGCCGAAATGGCGATGCAGAATGAGCTCTTGAAGGATGCCCTTGGAAAAAAGTAGCAAGGCCGTCTCAGCGACGCGAGATGGCCAAAGAGGCTGTTTGGACCTGTCCCGGTTTGATTCCGACCTTGATAGACGATTATCTACATTCAAGGAGACAGGACGATGGGACATGTACACACAGAAGAGTTTAAGCGTGAGGCGGTTCGGCTGGCGAAGACCAGCGTCCTGACGCGCAAGCAGGTTGCAGCAGATTTGGGGATCGGGCTTTCGACGCTGGGTAAGTGGATTTCGGCTTATCGGCCAGAGGCGCCAGCGGACCTGCCATCGGCGGATATGCTGAAGGAGGTTGAACAGCTTCGCCGGGAGAACCGCATTCTGAAGGAGGAGCGGGACATCCTAAAAAAAGCGACGGCGTTCTTCGCAAGCCAGAAGTGAAGCGTTTCGCTTTCATTGAGACTTGGAGGAACGCCTGGCCGATTGAGCAGATGTGCCGTGTGTTGAAGGTGACGTCGCGGGGATACCGGGCCTGGCGATCCCGGCAGATGAGCAAACGTCAGCGCAGAGATCTTGTGATCCTGGCGCATATCCGTGAGCAGCACGGTCTTGCACTGGGCAGTTATGGCCGTCCGCGCATGACCGAAGAGCTGTAAGAGCTTGGTTTGGATGTCGGCCATCGGCGTGTCGGTCGATTGATGCGGGAAAACGCCATTTCTGTTGTCCGTACGCGCAAGTACAAGGCAACGACCGATAGCAATCACCGGTTCAATATCTCACCAAACCTGCTGGACCGGGATTTCACCGCGAGTGGCCCCAACCGGAAATGGGCGGGTGATATCTCCTATATCTGGACCCGCGAGGGATGGCTCTATCTGGCCGTGATCATTGATCTGTATTCCAGGCGCGTCGTCGGCTGGGCGGTCAGCAATCGTATGAAGAAGGACCTTGCGATCCGCGCACTCGACATGGCGATCAATCTGCGTCAGCCACCACCGGGCTGTATTCACCACACCGATCGCGGCAGCCAATATTGCAGTCATGACTATCAGAAAAGCCTGCGCGATCAGGGCTTTCAGGTGTCGATGAGCGGCAAAGGAAATTGTTAGGATAATGCGGCCGTTGAGACCTTCTTCAAATCTCTGAAAGCCGAACTGATCTGGCGGCAAACATGGACGACAAGGACAGAAACCGAGGCCGCGCTCTTCCAATATATCAACGCCTTCTACAACCCGCGCCGTCGGCACTCAGCCCTCGGATGGAAAAGCCCCTTGGCATTTGAAAGAAAGGCCGCTTAACTGAGACTCAAGGTCGGAACGAAAGCGTGACAGGTCCAGTCTGGATTTCTCCAATTCCGGCATTCACTATTCAGCTCCAGATCGGCAGATTAGAGCCAATAGCAGCGAGTCGTGGAGGTCTGATCGAATGACGGCGACGCTCCATTCGAGCCTTTCAGAGCATCCGTTTTTTAAGTCATCTTCTCCGGAATTGGCATAGTGCTTTATTGAAGCCGCGGCTCATGACGCGCACGACCAGACCCTATCGAGCCTTGCAAGACCCCTCAATCCGTTCCGACCGTTTGCGACTTTCCCAACTATCAGAAATTAGCGCGAAATCAGAGGATTGGACCTGTCAGCAACGACAGGAGCCACTCCCCCGATGTCCGCACCCGCCCGAACGCTTGAGACCGACCAACGACGCGTATCCATGCTGCGGTCTGCCTGCGAAGGCGCGGTGCGGGCAGCGCTGGACGCTGATGACGTCATCGAAATCCTCGCCAACCCTGATGGCTCGATCTGGATTGAACGGGCGGGGCGAGGGGTCGAGGTCAGTCCCGACAGGATTTCAGTCACCGCGCGCGAACGGATCATCCGCCTTGTCGCGAGCAGCATAGGCGAGGCCTGTGATCGGTCCGCCCCGATCGTCTCTGCCGAACTCCCCGGCAGCGGCGAGCGGTTTGAAGGGCTTCTCCCACCTGTCTCGACCGCGCCATGCTTTTCGATCCGCAAGCCCGCGACGACGCCTTTTTCAATTGGCGACTATGTCACCCAGGGCGCGCTGGCTCCGGCGCTGGCACAGGCGCTCAAGGACGCGATTGCGACGCATGCGAACATCCTGATCGCGGGCGGCACGTCCTCCGGCAAGACGACCTTCACGAATGCCTTGCTGCCAGAAGCCTCACTCCACGACGACCGCATCGTCATCCTCGAAGACACGCGCGAGCTGCGCTGCGCCGCGCCCAATGTGGTTCAACTCAGAACCCATCGCGGCGCCGCGAGCCTGCGGGACCTCGTCCGCTCCACGCTGCGCCTGCGGCCTGACCGGATCATTGTCGGCGAGGTGCGCGGGGCCGAAGCGCTTGACCTCCTTAAGGCCTGGAACACGGGCCATCCCGGCGGGATCACAACGCTTCACGCGAACTCCGCCCATGGCGGGCTGGCCCGGCTTGAACAGCTGACGCTCGAAGCGACACCGCGCGCGCCCTTCGATCTGATCGCAGAGGCCATCGATGTCGTCGTGTTCATGAGCCGCGCGGGCGGCCAGCGGCGCGTCGAGGAGGCGCTCCGCGTCACCGGCTTTGACGGCGAGGGGTATCAGACCGCCCCGCTTGTCTCCCGTTCCCTGTCCCTCGTCCAACATGGAGAAACCCAATGACGCTCTACAACCACCTTCAGACCGTGAACCGAACGGTACAGGTCGCGGCCTGTATCGGCCTCGGCCTCATGATCGCAGGCCCGGCCCATGCGGCAGACTCCGGCATGCCCTGGGAAGGCCCGCTTGATCAGATCCTGACTTCGATCGAGGGCCCGGTCGCGCGCATCGTGGCGGTGATCATCATCACCCTAACGGGGCTTACGCTGGCCTTTGGCGAGACCAGCGGCGGCATGCGCAAGCTGATCCAGATCGTGTTCGGGCTGTCCATCGCCTTTGCCGCGACCTCGTTCTTCCTGACCTTCTTCAGCTTCGGCGGCGGAGCGCTTGTCTAGCAGGCTGCTGAAAAAGGTCTCGTTTTGCTTTGCGAAGCATGATTCTCTCTTTTGTGTGGAGAGGGAGGCAGAGATGCGTGGTGAAGATCGGACGACGGATCAGTTGTTTTCGTATGTGAACGTAGAAGACCGGATCGCATCGGATCATCCTCTGCGGCAGATACGGCAGCTGGTAAATGACGCGCTGAAGGCTCTGGACGCAGATTTTACGGCACTTTACGCGCAGGATACCGGTCGCCCGTCGATCGCGCCGGAGCGTCTGTTGCGGGCGATGCTGTTGCAGGCGATCTATTCGATCCGGTCTGAGCGCCAGCTGATGGAGCGGCTTGAGTTCGATCTCCTGTTTCGCTGGTTTGTCGGGCTCGGGCCCGATGAGCCGACCTGGGACGCCTCGACGTTTTCAAAGAACCGCGACCGCCTTCTGGATGGGGATATCGCCGCAAAGTTCCTCAACGCCGTCCTGTCGCTTCGGCGAGTGAAGAAGCTGTTGTCGCGTGAGCACTTCAGTGTGGATGGCACCCTGATTGAGGCCTGGGCCAGTACCAAGAGCTTCCGTCCGAAGGATACCGATAGCGGCGGTGGTCCGGATAGTGGAGGTGGTGGTCGCAATGCACCGCACGACTTCCACGGCGAGAAGCGGTCGAACCAGACGCATGCCTCATCGACCGATCCCGATGCTCGGCTCTATCGCAAGGGCCGGGGCAAGCCGGCTCAGTTATGCTACATGGGGCACGTCCTCATGGAGAACCGGCAAGGCCTCGCCGTAGCGACACAACTGACCCATGCAACCGGCAGAGCCGAACGCGAGGCGGCCCTCGAGATGATCAGGAAACGCAAGGTTAAACGCGGCGCCACACTTGGTGCCGACAAAGGCTACAATGCCTGGACCTTCAAGCGCGATCTGGAGCAGGCCGGTGTCAGGCCGCATGTCGCCCTGAAGTCCGAGACCGGGAGGTGCGGCCTGCCCATCAAGACCCCCGAGGGCTATGAGGTCTCCCAGCGCATCCGCAAAAGGATCGAGGAGATCTTCGGGTGGACGAAGACAACTGGCGGCTATGCCAAGACGAAGTTCAGGGGAAAGCGGCGCGTTGCCCTCGGCTTCGATATCGCCATCGCCGCCTACAATCTCGTCCGACTACCGAAGCTACTTGCGGGGGCCGCAGCATGAACGCCACCATCGCCGCTGCTATAGGTCAGCGCATAATCCGTAGAAAGATGGTCTATGCCGAAAGAGTGACCTCAATGCCGGCGGAAACGCGCGTCCCGACGCCAAAACGGCGAAAAAAAGTCTCACAGACCCCAAAAAATCTATACTCCACAACGTGCAAACAGGCTTTTTCAGCAGCCTGCTAGTGGCTGACGGCTATGAAATCCCGCTCCATCGCTCGCTGACCGAGCCGATCCTGATGGCGGGCGCGCCCCGCACGGCCGCCATCGCCATCGGGACGCTCGCCGCTGCTGTCGGCCTGGGCCTCCAGCTCTGGATACCGGGCCTTGTTCTCTGGGCGGTCGGGCATTCGGCAGCGGTGTTCATGGCGCGCTCTGATCCGGATTTCATGGCCGTTGCCGGCCGGAGCACGCGGCACAAGGAGCATCTGACATGCTGAACCTGAAAGAATACGCAGAGACCCTGGTCCTACTGGCCGACTACCTGCCCTGGGCCTGTCTCGTCGCGCCGGGCGTCGTCCTCAACAAGGATGGCAGCTTCCAGACCACGTTCCGCTATCGCGGCCCTGACCTCGAAAGCTCGACAGACGAAGAACTCGTTTCCGTGATGGCGCGGGTCAATAATGTGCTGCGCCGGTTCGGCTCGGGCTGGGCGCTGTTCTTCGAAGCGCAGCGCCATGAAGTGCATGATTATCCGGAGGCTGAGTTCCCCGACGCGCTGTCATGGCTCGTCGATCAGGAACGGGCATTACAAGCCGAAGAAGCCGGAACCCGGTTCGAAAGTGCCTACTATCTGACCCTGCTCTGGCTCCCACCCGCCGATGCCACGGGCCGGGCCGAGAAAGCCCTGATCCAGCGCGCCGAGACCGAAGACGCGGCGACCTGGCGTCATCGCCTGGAGACCTTCCAGCAACATGCCGCCCGCGTCTTCGATCTCCTCTCCACCTGTCTCGCCGAAATCGCAAAGCTCACCGATGACGAGACGCTGACTTATCTGCATTCGACGATTTCCACGAAGCGCCATCCGGTCGTGAGGCCCGAGTTGCCCGTCTTCCTGGACGCCATTCTCGCCGATGAACCCTTCGCCGGTGGCCTCGAACCCATGATCGGTGACGCGCATTTGCGCACGCTGACCATTCTCGGCTTTCCGGCCTCAACGCTTCCCGGCATTCTCGATGAGCTCAACCGGCAGGGCTTTGCCTATCGCTGGGCGACGCGGTTCATCGCGATGGACAAAGCCGAGGCCGAGAAAGTCCTCGGCAAAAAACGCCGGCACTGGTTCGCCAAGCGCAAATCGATCGGCGCGGTCCTGCGCGAGACCCTGTTCAATGAACAAGCCGCCCTCGTTGACAATGACGCCGACAACAAGGCTGCCGACGCCGATGCGGCTTTGCAAGAGCTTGGCTCCGATCTTGTCTCCTATGGCTATGTCACCACGACCATCACCGTTGCCGATCCCGACCGGCGCACCGTCGATGACCATATCCGAATTGCCGAGCGCATCGTGAATGGCCGCGGCTTTACCGCGATCCGCGAGACGCTGAACGCCGTCGATGCCTGGCTCGGCTCATTGCCCGGCCATCCATACGCCAATGTCCGCCAGCCGATCCTGCACACGCTGAACCTTGCCCATATGGTGCCGCTCTCGGCGGTCTGGGCGGGCGAGGAGACCAATCGCCATCTCAACGCCCCGGCGCTGATCCAGGCGCAGACCGATGGCACGACGCCGGTCCGGCTGAACCTGCATATCGGCGATGTCGGGCATACGCTTGTGGTCGGCCCGACCGGCGCGGGGAAGTCGGTGCTCCTGTCGCTGCTTGCCCTGCAATGGAAGCGCTATGAAGGCGCGCAGGTCTTCCTCTTTGAAAAGGGCCGTTCGGCCCGCGCCGCAACGCTCGCCATGGGCGGCGCACATATCGATCTCGGCGGTGCCCGCGCCCCGAGCCTTCAGCCGCTGAAGGACATCGACACCGGACACGGGGCGAGCTTTGCCGCCGACTGGCTGGCGGGCCTGTGCACCCATGAAGGCGTGGCCATGACGCCGGAGCTCAAGGCCCGGCTCTGGGAAGCGATCCAGTCTCTCAGCTCAGCGCCTGAGTCCGAGCGGACGCTGACAGGCCTCAGCCTGATGCTGCAGGACGAGACGCTCAAATCCGCTCTGCATCCGTTCACGCTGGAAGGCCCGCATGGACGGCTTCTGGATGCTGATCATGAAAGCCTCAGTCTCGCGGACACCGCCACCTTCGAAATGGAAGAGCTGATGCACGCCAAAGGCGCGGTGGTACCCGTGATCACCTACCTGTTCCACCGGCTTGAGGCCCGGTTCACCGGCAAACCAACGCTGCTCATCCTAGATGAGGCCTGGCTGTTCATGGATGATCCGATGTTCGCGGCGCGCATCCGCGAATGGCTGAAGACCCTGCGAAAAAAGAACGTGTCCGTCGTGTTCGCCACGCAGAGCCTGGCCGACATCGCGAACTCAAGCATTGCGCCAGCGCTCGTCGAGTCCTGCCCGACACGGATATTCCTGCCCAATGAACGCGCGCAGGAACCGCAGTCCCGCGAGACCTATCACCGGTTCGGCCTCAACGCCCGCCAGATCGAACTGATCAGCCGGGCCACCCCGAAGCGCGATTATTATCACCAGTCGCCGCTGGGTGCGCGCGTGTTCGACCTCGGCCTCGGGCCGATCGCGCTCTCGATCTGCGGTGCGTCCTCGCCCGACGATCAGGCCATGCTCGACCGCATCTGGGCCGAGACGGAAGGCGACGGGTTCGCGGCCTGCTGGCTGATCGAGAAGGGCCTGCCCTGGGCGGCTGAGCTGCTCACCCGCTGGCCCGGACATGCGCCGGAGTCCGAAGCGCACGCGCCCTTCAATCCCGCCCACATCCTCGCAGCCGAATAGGAACCCCCGATGAAACGTCTTCTCTCCTCCGTCCTCATCTGCGCCGCGCCGCTTTCTATCCTCATCGCGCCGCCAGCTTCGGCCCAATGGACGGTCTATGACCCCGCCAATCACATCCAGAACATCTACCAGGCCGTCCGCTCCCTTCAGGAGGTGAACCAGCAAATCCAGCAGCTCACCCATGAGATCGAGATGCTGGAGAACATGGCGCGCGATCTCGAAGCGCTGCCTGACAGTATTGGACTTGTACCGGTTTTGTGCCGGTCACTTGAGAGTTAAACACTCATACAAGGAGACCGAAGAGATGATGAAGCATACAGAAGATTTCAAACAGGAAGCGGTTCGCATTGCGCTGACCAGTGGATTGTCCCGGCGGCGTGTGGCTGCTAATTTGGGTGTCGGATTGTCGACGCTGGGCAAGCAGGTGACCGCCGAACTCAACAAGGGTGAGGCGCGCAACACTCTGGCCCGGGCCGTTGCCTTCCACCGCCTTGGCCGGTTCCGAGATCGGGGCCAAGAAAACCAGCAAACTCGCGCTGCCGCGCTCAATCTTGTGACGGCGGCAATCATTTTGTTCAATTGTCGATATCTCAACCGGGCCGTGGGCGCACTCAACCTCCGCGCAATGCCTGATCATGCAGAGGCGCTGCGGCAATTGTCCCCGCTGGGCTGGGATCATATCAATCTGACTGGCGACTATGTTTGGTCTGACGTCGGCAATTTTGATGATGATGGGCTTTTACCGCTGAAAATCACCGCAAAGTGATCAGCTTGCATGGCCCTTCCGTGAATCTGTGTCCCAATAATGCACTGAGGCCTCCAGGGGGATGGTTGGCTGGTCGACGAGCCGGTCGGGCAACTGTTGGGACAATGCCGCGATGGAGAGCTTCTTCTCCTTGCTCAAGACCGAGCGGATCGCGCGGAAAGTTTATCGCTCGCGCAACCACGCTAGGGCCGATGTGTTCGATTACATCGAATGCTTCTACAACCCCATCGGCAGGCACTCGACCATCGGATACAAAAGCCCCATCGACGTCGAACGCGAAGCCGGTGTAGCATGAATGAGCCTATCTCCGTGTCCACCAAACGGCAGCAGGCCACAACTGGGCCTGCGGGCAAGACGGCGGTCAATTGACAGCATGCGCGCCTGCGCGTCATACGGAACAGAAGGGCGCGTTGCGCATAACACGCCGGGGCCGCTAGGAGAAGAATGCAACATGCTGCAAGGATTGATGCAGGACGCACCGTTGCTGGTCAGTGGTATATTACAATATGCCGCCCGCGCGCATGGCGAGCGGGAGATCGTCTCGAAGCTCGTCGATGAGTCCGTCTGGCGGTATGACTGGCGTAGCTGCGACCAGCGTTCGCGCCAGGCGGCGCAGGCCCTTGGCGTGCTCGGTGTTGCAACGGGCGACCGCGTCTCCTCACTCGCCTGGAACACGCACCGCCATCTCGAACTCTTCTATGCGATTCCTGGAATGGGGGCCGTTCTGCACACCGCCAACCCGCGCCTCAGCGACGAACAGATCGCCTTCACTATCGAGCATGCAGGTAGCCGTGTCCTATTGTTTGAACCTAATCTTGCCGAGCTCGTCGCACGGTTGCGCCCTCTCCTCCCCGGGATCGAGCATTATGTCCTTCTCGCCGAGCGCGCAGCTTTCGTGCCGGATCTTGCCGACGCGTTGAATTATGAGGCCTTGCTAGCGCACGAGGACGGCGCCCTCGCATGGCCGAGCTTCGATGAAAAGGCGGCCGCCTTTCTTTGCTATACCTCGGGGACGACAGGCGACCCCAAGGGCGTCCTCTACAGCCACCGCTCGATCGTTCTCCATGCCATGGCGGCCGGCCTCAGCAGCGCCTTCGGATTCAGTGCTTTCGATGTCATCATGCCGTGCTCTTCAATGTATCACGCCACCGCATGGGGTCTGCCCTTCACGGCTGCGATCAACGGCTGCAAGCTTGTGCTTCCGTGCGACAAGATGGACGGTGCCAGTCTTGCCAACCTGATCAACGAAGAGGGCGTCACCTTTTCGGGCGGCGTGCCAACGATATGGACGATGTACCTCGCGCACCTTGATGCCACGGAGAAAGGCGTCGGCAATCTCAAGCGCCTCGTGATCGGCGGCTCGGCCGTGCCGAGGGCAATGGCCGAAACGTTTCGGACACACTATGGAGTCACCGTGCTCCAGCTCTGGGGCATGACCGAAACCAATCCGCTCGGGGTGATTTCGACACCCACCCCGCTCCTTATGGCTGAAGGTGACGATTTCGCGATCGATGTTCTGCTCAGCAAGCAGGGTCGCATGCAGTTCGGCATCGAACTGCGCATTATCGATGATGGCGGCGTGCCGCTGCCATGGGACGGCGAGCAGGCTGGCGCGCTTCAGGTGCGCGGACCATGGGTCGTCGACCGCTATTTTCCCGATATTGAAGGCGTCGGCAGCGATGGCTGGTTCGACACCGGCGACATCGGCACGATTGACCGCTTTGGCTTTCTCCGGCTGACCGATCGCGCGAAGGACGTCATCAAGTCGGGCGGCGAGTGGATCAGCTCGATCGACCTCGAAAATGCGGCGGTTGGATATCCCGGCGTCCGGATTGCAGCCGTTATCGGCGTCTATCATCCAAAATGGGAAGAACGTCCCCTTCTCGTGATCGAAACACATGAGGGCCAGGTCGTTACCGCCACCGACATTCGCGCGCACCTAGAAACGAAGGTTGTTCGCTGGTGGCTGCCGGACGACATCCTGTTTGCAAAAGTGCCGCTTACAGCGACCGGAAAGATCGACAAAAAGGGCTTACGCGAAACGTATCGCGACCACCTTGCCTAGGCGAGGTCACATCCGGCAAGGCCATATAGAATAGAATTCAACGCCTACGGGCAATAGCCCGCTTCTCTTTTTTCAGTAGCTTCTTGGCAGACCAAGGACATGTTCAGCGACATGGGACAGGATCATGTTCGTGCTAATCGGGGCCACTTGATACAACCGGGTTTCACGTTACTTGCGCTCAATGTCATATTCGACAGCAAAACCAAATCCGCCATGGGTCTGGATGCAGGCTTCACCGGCAGCCCAGCTTGCCTCTGCAGCGAGCATTTTTTAGATATTGGCTTGCTCGCCAACATTTTCGCCCGCCTCATATTTGCGCAGCCCGTCATGCACCATCAACTCGGCGGCGCGCATTTGTACGTAGGCGCGCGCGATAGGAAATTGCACACCCTGATTCTGGCCGATAGGGCGACCGAAAAGAACGCGCTCATTCGCGTAGGCCGTTGCCTTGTTGATGAACCATTTAGCATCGCCCACGCATTCCGCAGCGATCAGCAAGCGCTCGGCGTTCATGCCTGACAGGATGTATCGAAAGCCTTTGCCCTCATCGCCAATCAAATTTGCGACAGGTACGCGTAAGTCCTCGAAGAAAACTTTGGTGGTCGCGTGGTTCATCATCGTTTCGATGGGTCGTATGGTGAGGCCATTGCCGATCGCTTCGCGCATATCGACGAGGAACACCGAGAGCCCCTCGGTGTGCGACGCACCTGATCTTGCGGCGTGGTGCGAGCGAGGAGAATCATCAAGTCCGAATGTTCGGCGCGGCTGGTCCACAGTTTCTGCCCGTTGATGATATAGTGATCGCCATCCCTTTTTGCGGAAGTTTTCAGGCTTAGTGTATCCGTGCCACTGGTCGGTTCGGTTACGCCAAAGGCCTGCAGCCGCAATTCGCCGCTCGCAACCTTGGGAAGATATTGTGCTTTCTGCGCGTCGTCCCCATGGCCGCATAGCTTACAATAAATGGCCTCCGACAATCCCGGGGCGGTTCAATTTACATGGATCAATTTATCCAGAGCGTGATGAACATCGGAAAGCCTTGATCATAGTTTTGGGATGTAGATAGGCGAATCGAACCGGAAATCGCTTCGCGCTCAGCAAGTGACATGACGCCCAGCTTTCCCCCAGCTGGGATTAGAGCCGAGCCACGTTGTCGCGCATGAGCGCTGTGTACCCCGTCAGCATTTTGGCTGCATCCGCTGTGCTAAACATCGCCATCCCTTTGACAAGTCCTGATAACGAGTCCAGCTTGTTTTAGTCGGCAAGGTTGGGTAGCGTCCCATCACGTGGTGTAATTCGTG
>NZ_ARYL01000034.1 GCF_000685295.1 Hyphomonas oceanitis SCH89 | reverse complement strand
GAATTTACACCAAGTCCCGGGACGCTACCCAAGGTTGCCAGACATTTTCCCAAGCAGGGTCTTGACCGTGTCAAACTCCGTTGCGGAAATTCCTGCCAGTCGTTGCGCGTATATCGCGTCGGCCTCCGACCGAAGTGATGGAAGTATCTCGATAGCCTTGGGAAGCAGGTGCAGGCTCCAGACGCGCCGATTCCCTTCCATCGAACGCCGCTCGACAAAATGTGCCTTTTCCAACTGATCGATCACATGACCCACACTCGCGCGTTCACGATCTAGGTGTTTTGCAAGTTCGGTCTGGGTGAGTCCCGGTGAGCGGAATATATAGGCAAGGGCGCGCCACTGAGTGCGAGACAGGCCAAATTTTGCCACGGACGCATCAAACAGCTTGCGCAGTTTGCGCGGAACTTCCTCGACGAGAAAAACGATCTCGTCGGCCTCGGTCACATAGCTATCCTGGTTGATTTCGTCGCGCATCGAGGAGGCTCGCGCAATCGGCGATGACACGCGTCGGGCCGATGATCCGTGCCCGCTCGACGCTAGCGAGCGAACTTTAGGCAAGAAGGTGTTCGTGGCATCTTGCAGGGCCGATCATGCTCAATCAGTTTTTCGGTAACCATCAAGACTGCGACGCCCGCGACCGACGTTCAAAACCCAACCGCAGCGCTCAGCGTCAGGTCCCTGCGGCCGGGGTTGCCCCGGTTTTCGCGCTGGGCGGGATGTGTCTCCTCACCAGCAGCAACGCGATCACCGTCACGGCCATGGCGGCGGCCACTACATAATAGAAGCCCACCGGGCCGAAGCCGGACAGGGCCGCTGCGCCGATAAAGCTGCTCAATACCGCACCGACCCTGCCGATTCCCGCCGAAAGTCCAACCCCGGTTGCACGCAGCAACGTCGGATAGACGTGTGACGCGAGCACGTAGAGTACAACTTGAAGGCCTACGATACAGCCACCAAGCAGGGCCAGCGCCGTCAGGAGCAGCAGCTTTGGCGCGGCCGGGTCAAACCCCATGCGGCTCAACGCCAAAGCCCCCCCGGCACCGCCAAGCGCCATAATCACCATTGGCAACCGCGACCCGGTGAAAAGGATTATCCAGGATACCAGCACCGCAGCCACAATCGCCCCCACATTAAACGTCAGCAGGCCGCGGCTCGATGTCGGAAGGTCGAAGCCGGCATCGGCGAGCATGGTCGGAAGCCAGTTAAACGACATGAACACCGCCAGCAGGCAGCCAAAGAAGGCCAGCCACAAGAGCAATGTATCACGCAAGTAGGGAGGGCGGAGAAGGGTTGCCGCCGATGGCTTGTTGACACCCGATTCGGCGCGATCGACAAACACGGCGTCCGACGGCACGTCGAACCGCATCCTTTCGAAGATCTGGCGCAATTCGTTCGACCGTTCCGGCCGGGTCACCAGAAATCGTGGAGATTCCGGCAGCAACAAAAACAGCGCCAATGCCAGCACTAGCGGCAAGGCGCCCGCCACAGCGAACAATCCCCGCCAGCCCAATGCCGGAAGCGCTTCGGCAGAAACAAACCCGCCGACCACTCCGCCAACCGCCATGCAAACCAAACTAAGCGTAACCGCAAAACTGCGACGGTGTTGGGGCGTATACTCTGCAACCAGTGCGGTGACATTCGGGAGCGCGCCGCCCAGACCGATACCCGCAATAAAGCGGAATAGTCCCAGTGTCGGCAAGTCATTGGCGAAAGCGATTGCGCCCGTCATTGATCCGAAGATGATTGTGCTGGCCAACAGGGCTATCTTGCGTCCAAACTTGTCGCCGATGATCCCGCCGATTGTGGCGCCTATGGTCATGCCGATCAGGCCGATCGCCAGCACCGGCGCAAGTTCTTCCTTGGTCAGGTTAAGGTCGGGCAGCATCGCCGGGGCGGCAAAACCGAGCGCCAGCGCATCGAAACCATCGAGCACGATCACCAGGGAGCACAGCAGAAGCACCAGCTTCTGATAGGGCGTCCATGGCGATGTGTCTGAAGCAAACCCCACGTCGAATTCGGGGGGACCAGCTGGGATTGCATTAGGGGGCACACCTCCCCCAATCTCTTTGGCACTCATAATGGACATCCTCGCCGTTGCTGTTTTCGCTGGTCTACATGGTTGAGCAAAATTGCGCCAGCCTGCCGAACGCCCCTTTGCTTGCTTCCCAAATACGCTTCGTCAGCGGACTTTCTCCGTTCGAGCTTCCTGGGGATGATGCTCCGCCCGGTCGATTGTTCCAGCACCGTAACCAGCCCGCGCTGCCGATTGGCGGTCCTGTGCCTTGTGATCGGCGCAGTGCGGAAGGCGGGAGCGCGTGCAGCGTAGCGCCTGTCCATGAGTAGAGGCCAGCCTGACCGATCGCGGCGAGAGGCCGTTCGCAGCCGTAGGGACGGCAGTGATCTGATCGGGCAGCCTGTCGGGCCATCTATTATTCAGCTGGCTGCAATGCCGCGTCTTTTTCCTGGCGGTAGGCCAGATGGGACTCCATGTTCTCCGGCTTGACCCCAAAGGCTGTCTGTCGGCTGATGTTCTGACGGTTGATCTCATCGAACTTGATGAAATAGGCCTTATGCATCCTGTAAAAGGGAATTTCCGGATAGAGATGATGGATGAGATGGTAGTTCTGATAAACCAGCAACGGTGTCAGCAGCCATTCCCATCCGTAGCGCATCGTCGTCGCCATATAGGGCTCTTCATCCTGTGCAACCATCGCCGGATAGTGCGGCAGAATCACGAAAACGATCGCAATCAGGAACAGCGTGATTCGCGAGGGCAGAAACCACAACATGAAGAGTTCGAAGCCGTATCCAAAATAAAGGGCCGCTACAAACAGCGCGAGCAAGACCGAGTAAAAAGCGACGAGTTCCTTGCCGTGCTTTTTGCGAACATTCTGGCCGTACTTGAAAAAATAATAAATATAGGCGCCGTCAAACATCGTCCAGCGAAACGGCACCTGCCACCATGACGACTCGTGTTCGAAGCGATCAGGGTCTAGTGGGCCATTGGCATAGCTGTGGTGTTTGTTGTGCACCCACCGCAGAAGTACCATCGGGGCATATGGGAACAAGAAGAAGAGGCCGATCGCTCCGATCGTCTCGTTTAGCCATTTGACCCTGGAAAGGGACATATGGGCCGCATCATGTATTACGCTGAAAAGCAGATAGGTGATCAGGCCGTTGGCGATGGTGCCGAGCCAGATAGGTATCTGCCCCGTCAATGCCAGATACCAGACAATTCCGATGCCACCCATCGAGGCAACGAAAAGCAAGAAGGTCGGCAGCGCCAGTAACGGTGCCCTTCGCAACTGCTCGAAATACTCTTCCTGGTTTTTTGGAAAAACACTCGCAGCCATACCACATCTCCCAAATCTTAATTAACCCATGGGTTCAGCCATCGCGGTTTGGCGTTCCATGTTTTGTGTTCAATTGCTCGTTGCACAATTGTGCGGACTATAGACGCATGTTGTATAATATACAACTCTTATCCTGAAATGACATGGCAATCAGGCAACCCCGTTGAACGCCCGGCGCCCATACTAAACCGCCCAGGGATTGTCGGAAGCGATTTTTTAAAGTTACACGGCCATGCCGACGTTGGTCAGCATGGCATAATATTTTTGTTCGGCAAGCGGGGCTCAAATGTCAAATCGGCTCCCATAGGCAAACACTTGTTATCGTTCAAATTATAACAACTAAGGGCCTGAATGACGCCGGGCCCTTCTGTTGCGGCCGAAGCACTAGTTACCGGTTTGGCGGAAAATATCCGTCGCTTCGGCTGACCACCTGATCAAATCGGATAGACCAGATATCGCGGAAGTACTGAGGTATCGAGCTCAGCGCGCCTCGATAACAGCTTCAGTTCGCCATTCTTGTCTTGCCGAACAGTATCGAGATACTGCCCTGCCGCCAGCACTTGGGTGATACCGCTGTCTTTAGGCGTCATGAACACCGAAAAATTTGATCGCATTTCCAGGGTGGTTGCATCAACGCGATCAAAGCTGGTGAGCTGGACGAAATGGCGGGTTCGATAGTCCTGAAAGGTGCCAGCCCAGATGTCGTTCACGAAGGTGACGCGATCCTCGAGCCTGGCGCGGCAGTCGTCGTACATGAATCCAAGGGCGAGTCCGTGCTCCGAATTTTCCGCCGAACGGCAGTAGTAGGCGGCAGCCTCCTCGTCCGCGTAATTACCAAGCCACCCCGGCATATCCTTGCTGTCGAGCGCGTGAGCATCAGCCAGCAGCAGGGCGTTAAGCGCCGCTTCGAGCGATGTATCTGTCTGCATCATACTGTCGCCCTTTCGAAGCCCATGACCGAACGGTAATATTCCCAGCGCGGAAGATTGCCGCTCTCGTCATTCTGAAGAAATTCCGATTCCAGCTTCAAAGGGTCATGTACTCCCTTCTGGAAGATGGCCGACCCTGGTGTGTGGTTTCCGATGTGGATGCGGTGAAAGACCGAAGCATCCTCCATGCTGATCAGGCCGCACGGGCCGAGCAGGTTGGAACTTTGCCGCAGGCGATGGCGAACCATGTCCTCGTCGTCATCCTGATGGGCGAAATAGGCATAGTGGACTTCAACCGTCTCCGCATCGATCGGTGTAGCGAAGCGCAAGTTGATGACGTCAAGATGCTTCGTCGAAACGAAGGTTGGAAACAGCGAGACGATCCGGGATCCGACCGCCGGGTCCTGCCCTTTGAACTCGATCAGCGACTTGTCCTTGAGCACGGAAGGCCCGGTTGCCACAGAAAGGGCCGATTCGAAGCAGATGTGGCCGCGGTGCGTTGCCGTGTACTGGCGACCCTTGCCGCCTTGCCAGTTGAGCATCTTGAACGCCTGATGCAGCAACGGAGCATGATAGCCATCGTTATCGGTATACGACTTCCAGTTCGTATCATAACGGACCTTCTGGTAGCCAAGCAGCTTGAGCCGCCCGTCGCCCGCAAGCAGCTCGCGCAAGCAATTCTGCGAGTCGCCCAGATATTCAAGCAGCGGCTCGGTTTCCGCCGAAAGCGTCACGAATATCAGGCCAAAATAGATGTCGAACCGCGGCTGGGCAAGCGGATAGTCAGCTTTGTTGAAACCGGGCAGAAATTCCCGTGGGTTAGGACACCCGACCAGGTCACCCTTCGAATCGAACAGCCAGCGGTGGTAAGGGCATTCGAATTCGGTCTTGTTGCCCATGATCGCCGTCTCGAGCTGATTGCCGCGGTGCGAGCAAGCGTTGTAGAACACCCGCACCACGCCCTCGACGTCGCGCCCGATAAGCAGCGGTACGCCCGCCAACCGGAAAGTCTTGAAATCTCCTGGGTTGGGCAATTCGCTTTCATGGGCGACCGGGTGCCATTCGGTGCCGTGAAAAATCCGTTTGACCTCCTCCGCATAGATGTCCTTGCGAACAAAGGCTTCTTTAGGAACTTCATTATAGTTTTTCGGCCACGACAGGTTAATCTCCGTCATCTGCTCTCTCCCAAATTATCGCGCTGATATCATTTCTCAGATTCGAGTGCTTTGCCGAGCTCAGCCCACATTCTGCCCGACTGGCGCGCGCCTTCGAGGTAGGGTTCCGGGCAAAGATGATAAGGCGGACGGGCCGGGCCGGCATTCATCCACCCGCCGGCATTCATCCGCGCCTTTTCAAGCGCGATGTTGTAGGTCGAGAATTCCTTAAAGCTGCCGTTAGGGAACAGCGGCGCTGCCGTTGGGCCGAGCTGGCCCATAAAAGCCCGCGCCGCGCTCCAGTCGCCCGTCGCGCGCGCTTGCGACACGAGGTCGCGCAGCGTAGTTGTCACCAGCGGATGACACACGGCACCGCTGGACCAGAAGGCGTCGATTGAATCGTCCATACGGGCTGCACCATAATAGTCGAAGTCGATCGGCAGCAGCTTGATGCGACCGCGAACTGCCGCAAGGTCTGGCAGCAGGGTGCCGACACCGATGTACTTCGCCGTGACGACCTGCGGAAGCTCGGCCACCTGTGCCCAGAATGAACGTGGAAAATCGAATTTGAAAGCTTCGGGATTGGCGTAGATCGCAATGTTCATTTCAGGGACGGCTTCAGCGACATCCTTGTAGAACTGCACGGCAACGTCGAGGCTGGGAGCGCACCACATCGGGACTCCCAACATAGTGCCATCCGCACCTATATCGAGCGCCTGCCGGGTTAACGCGACGGTATCGCGGGTGTTGATGCAGGTAGTTCCGACAAAAATCGGCACCCGGCCAGCCGCAGAATCGACCAATGCCTTCATGAAATCGAGCTTTTCATCGTGGGTCATGGTCGCCGCTTCCCCAAGCGTGCCCATGCTTAGAATTCCGTTAATTCCTGCGTCGATAAGACCGTTTACCACGCGCGCGGTCTCATCGAGATCCACCGTTTTTGTCGCGCGCCAATCCGAGGCATTGTCCTTCGCCGGAGTGGGAATAATTGCCCATGCTCCTTTGATGTCGGCTGGGGCCATAAGTGTACGCGTCATCTTCGTCGCTCTCCTAGAATTTACGTCAGGTGATTGTTGCCGCAGTGTCCCGGCGTTCTGCATTGTGTAACGCTTTTCCTTGCATGACATAAAGTGCGGATATATACAAGATCGTCCTTCGACCTTGCGTATTTTTCAGGAGTTCGGGAAAGAGGAGCAGACTGACCATGCCTATATGCAGACGGTTCGAAAACCAGGTAGCGGTTGTGACAGGCGGAGCTCAAGGTGTCGGGCTGGCCACCGCCCAGCGCCTGGCGGAAGAAGGCGCGACGGTGATCGTCGCTGACCGCGCAGCTCAAGCCACGCAGGATGCGGTCGACCGGCTGCGGGCCGACGGCGCGGACGCCCACGCCGCCATCTTCGACCTTGAGCAATGCGAGGGAGCGACCGAACTTTACCGGACGGTTTCCGATCAATTTGGCCGGATCGACGTGGCAGTCCACAATGTGGGCGGCACGATTTGGGCCAAACCCTATTGGGACTATACACCAGACGAGATCGTGGCAGAAATTAACCGCTCGCTGTGGCCGACTCTTTGGTGCTGCCACGCAGTGGTGCCCTATATGCTCGCGGCCGGGCGCGGTTCGATCGTCAATATCGGTTCAGTGGCCACACGCGGCGTGAACCGGGTGCCCTATGCCGCCGCCAAGGGCGGAGTCGCTGCGCTGACCGCTGCCCTGTCGCTGGAACTGGAAACCAGCGGTGTCCGAATCAACTGCGTTGCGCCGGGGGGTGTCAATGTTACCCGGGTCACGCCGCGCGATCCGGCGCCAATGAGCGACGCCGTCAAGGCGGGCTTTGCCGGGGTGATGGAGCAAACCATGCGCGACACCCCGATGGCCCGTTTCGGCGAACCCGAGGAACTGGCCGCCGCAATCTGCTTTTTTGCATCGGAAGAAGCGTCGTACGTTACGGGACAGACGCTCTTCGTCGCAGGCGGCGGTATCGGATAGGCCGGTCCCGCGGCGCTGCCATCCATCAAGCGGTCTGTTTAAGCAGCTCACGTAATGAAACATCCGCATCGGCAAGCCGGTCCGCACTGGCGATCACCCGCCGTTCGACCAGCCGTTTGCCAATTCCCATGTCGGCAGCGCGGTTGACAGTCAGGACTCCTTCAATGGTATTCCCGGAGAGGAAGAAAGCGACGAATGCGTTGCTTTCGACGTCGCCGCGGACGACAATCTCGGCTTCTACCGGAATTTGTCCGCAGAACTGGATGTTCAGATCGAACTGGTCGCTCCAGTACCACATCGGCTTGCAGTAATCGACTTCGTGGCCAAGCATTGCCAAGGCCGCAGCCTGGGCTTGGTCGGCCGCGTTTTGGTACGTTTCCTGACGGAATCGACCACCAAAAAACCCGTCCTGTTCGGCCACGTCGCCGGCGGCGAACACTATTGGACTACTGGTTTGGCAACGACGATCGACGACGATCCCGTTGTTTACAGTCAACCCGGCATCTATCGCCAGCGACGTTGCAGGAATGATTCCCACGCCGACTACGACAGCGTCGCAAGGGATGAGGGTGCCGTCGTCGATCTCTACGGCGGAGACGCGACCGTCCGCGAACTTGAACCCCGTGACGCCCCGGTTGAAATAGGTCCTGACCCCACGCTTGCTGTGCTGCTCACCCAGCCATAGGCCGAAGCGCTTGCCCAGCGCCCGTTCCATCGGCGCCGCCAGCGGCTCTATCGCGGTTACCTCGCAGCCCAGCTTGATCGCGCTGGCTGCCACTTCAGCACCGATCACCCCCATCCCGACAATAACGACCCGCGCCCCTTGACGAAGGTCGAGTGCCATCCTGGTGGCGTCGTCGCGGGTGCGCAGATAATGGACATTGGCACAATCGGCTCCCGCTAAATTGAGTTTGCGGGCATGCCCGCCGGTCGCCAGCAACACCTTGTCGGCGGTGACCAGCGGCCCGCCGGACAGGCGCACTCCGCCCGCATTCAAATCTAGCGCTTCAACACGCGTGTTGAGAAGCAGGTCGATCCTGTTTTCCGCGTACCAGCCCTCATCTTGCAAGAAAAAATTATTCGGAGCCTCCGCCGTATTCCACAGAAGTTCTTTCGAAAGAGGTGGGCGTTCATAGGGCCTCAACGGCTCTTCACCGATAAGGGTGATCTGACCGTCAAACCCCGCCTGCCGAAGTGCTTCCGCCGCTCGCCCACCAGCAAGATTCGCACCTACAATCGCTACCGAATGCACTCGATTTCTCCCAATTTCACGAACGCCGCCATACCTTTATCCTTGCACACTCTGTTAAGGTTTGTGTTGCACAATATACAATATGTTGTAAATCCGTCAATATCTGTCATTTCGAATTTTCTCGATACGGTATGCCAGTTGCCGACGCGTCAGCCCCAATTCTCTGGCCGCTAGTGCAACGTTACCGCCGGCGGCTTCGACTGATGCACGAACGATCGCATCTTCGATCGTCGAAAGCGTTTCGCCGTTCTGGCGAAGCAAGCCGACCAGCTGGTCAATCCCAGACGACTCTTCGGAGCTCGGCTCCGCGCCGACCACACGGCCATCCTGAGCCAGGGTCAGACTGCTTGGGATGAGCGCCCTGTTCGATCCAATGAAGAGGTGCCGTAAATCGATGGCACCAGTTTCGTCGGCGAGCAGCACGGCACGCTCAACCATCCGCTCCAGTTCCCTGACATTGCCGGGATAGTCGTGCATCAGCAGCGCATTGATCGACCGCGCCGTGAAGCCTTCTACGGTACGCCCGTGACGCTTGGTATATTTGGCGCGGAAGTGCTCCATTAATCCCGGGATGTCCTCGCGCCGCTCTCTCAGCGGCGGAACCCAGATCGGCAGTGTTGAAAGACGGAAGTACAGGTCCGGACGAAATGTCCCCGCAGCGATTGCCGCCTCGAGATCGATGTTGGAGGCGGCGATCAGGCGAACGTTTACCTGGATGGTCTTGGTACCACCCACACGTTCGAATTCGCCTTCCTGGATGGCCCTCAGAACCTTGCTTTGCGCCAGGGGTGACAGCATCGAAATCTCGTCGAGAAACAGCGTACCACCGTGGGCGAGTTCGAAACGTCCTTGCCTGTCGGTCATGGCGCCGGTGAAAGCACCCTTGGCCACACCGAACAGTTCGGCCTCGATCAAGCCTTCAGGAATTGCTGCGCAATTCAGCGCGACGAAAGGCGCGTCGCGGCGAAGGCTAAGCCGGTGCGCCATCCTGGCGAACACCTCCTTGCCGACTCCCGTCTCCCCCAAGAACAACAGCGTGGCATCGGTCCCTGCAGTCCGCTCGATCAAGTTGCGCACCGCGTGGAAGCCTGCCGATACTCCAGCGACGAATTGGTCGTCCTGACTCTTGAGGCCGCTTGAATCGATTTGAACCACTGCCGTTTCGACATCGTCCAGGCTTGGCCACTCGGCTTCAGGCTTGCCATGGAGCAGGCAGGCCCGATGCCCCATTCCCTTGCACTCGATTTCACGCATGATTATGGGCTGACCCGCGAAAGTGCTTGCAAAGCCGCTGGCAAAACCAGTTTGCAACCAACACACAGGATCGGTGCTAATGCCATCGGTCGCGAGATGGATTCCGGCTTCAATCGAATCGTGGACCAGAAAACGACCATCGAAATGCCCGTTCTCGGTATCGGTGTCCAAAGTTTCGATCTCGGTCCAGCCGAACCCGGTTACTGCATGGGCTTGAGGGCCGACCGCAAAGGCATCAAGGAAACTGCTGCCGGGCCTTAAATGCTTTGCTTCGACTGCGCAACGCGCGCCTTCGGCGAACCCTATCTCCCAGAATAGTCGGCGAGCGCTGACTAAGCCCAGTTGGACAACTATTTCGTTCCGCAACATGACTAGCGCAGAATTACTCAGCAATACGCAGCGCTCGCTGTCACGCCAGATGCGGCCCTGCTCGGGCGAAAAACGGAGCCGGCTGGTAAGGTCGGTGTACGCGGGGAGATGCTTCATGCCTTATCATAACAAAAATGTACACTGTGCGCCACAACATCATCCAGCACTCGACAAATATGTCAAACTTTAACGGGGTTAAAAGTAGAGATCTTTTATATATGCACGAGATTCCTTGACTTTTGAATTTGGCACAGTTTATGCATGATATAAGCAAAATTCTGGACATGGCTGACCGAAGGAAATCTGCGGCGGCGACTCGGAGGAGAGGACGCAGATGGATGTTTCCGACCTGGTCGATACGACGACAGGCCGTCAAAAGCGGACGATCTACTCGAACGAGGAGCTCTACAAACAGGAGCTTGAACGCATTTTCGGTCGCTGCTGGCTGTTCCTCGTTCACACCAGCCAGATCCCCAAAGCTGGTGACTATTTCCGCACCTTCATGGGCGAGGACGACGTCATCGTCATTCGCCAGAAAGACGGATCGATCAAAGCATTCCTCAACAGCTGCACCCACCGCGGGAACCGCATTTGCCGCGCCGATCGCGGCAATGCCAAGGCCTTTACCTGCAATTATCATGGGTGGTCGTTCGCGCCAGACGGGTCGCTCGCCGGGGTTCCGCTGGAAAACGAGGCCTATTTTGGCGAACTGGACCGCAGCAAGCTGGGCCTGGTTCAGGTAACCCATGTTGCCGAATACAAGGGCCTGGTCTTCGGCTGCTTCGATCCAGATGCGCCCTCGCTCGAGGATTACCTTGGCGATGCAAAATTCTTCCTCGATGTCTGGCTGGATGCGATGCCAGGCGGAACTTCGCTGCTCGGCGAAACCCAGAAGATGGAGCTGGGCAGCAACTGGAAGCTGCCGGTTGAGAATGTCTGCGGCGATGGCTACCATCTGGGTTGGGCGCATGCCGGAGCGATGTCGGCCGTCCAGTCGATGGACCTTGCCGGTCTCAGCGTCGGCAATTCGAGTACCAACCTCGAAGGCGGGCTTTCCGTCGCCGGAATGAACGGCCACATGGCGCTGACCTCGCTCGACGGGATTTCGGGCTACGCCTTCTACCCCGAACCGAAGCCCATGATGGATTATCTGGAGGCCAATCGTCCCACGGCGATCGAGCGGTTGGGCAAGGTGCGCGGCGAACAGCTGTGGGGTTCGCAGATCAACATCACGATTTTCCCCAACCTCCAGTTCCTGCCAGGCCTGAACTGGTTTCGGGTCTATCATCCCAAGGGTCCGGGCAAGCTCGAGCAATGGACCTGGGCGATGGTGGAAAACGACATGCCTGACGAGATGCAAGCAGCAATCCTTGACAATCAGTGCCTGACCTTCGGGCTTGCGGGCCTGTTCGACAATGACGATGGCGACAATCTAGCTGCCTGCACCGAACAGTCGCGTGGCTGGCGGACGGCGCAGATGGACGTGTTCACTAACATGGCGCTCGGCCGTTCTGGGCCGCGCGATGGCTTTCCTGGCGACATCGCAGCCGGATTGGTGAGCGAGCACAACCAGCGCTATTTCTATCGCCGCTGGCAAGAACACATGCAGGCTGAAAGCTGGGCCGAGGTTCCCACCTACAACATCAACTCGCTCTCCGTTGAGGAGCCTGAGAATGCTTGAAATGAACCCTGCCCCGGTCCTGGTAGAGGATATGATCGCTCTGACGCAGCGCCTGTATCACGAAGCGCGCCTGCTCGATGCCGAACGCTTCGAGGACTGGCTGGAGCTGCTGTGCGACGATGTTACCTACCGAATGGACCTCAAACGGCGGCGCTTCCGGGCAGATCGGTCGCCGCCGGCAGCAGTCGGCGCTGGCGTTGTTTTTAACGAGAACATCGCGCGCCTTAAACTCAGGATCGA
Organism: Hyphomonas oceanitis SCH89; assembly: GCF_000685295.1. GTDB lineage: Bacteria > Pseudomonadota > Alphaproteobacteria > Caulobacterales > Hyphomonadaceae > Hyphomonas > Hyphomonas oceanitis. The sequence goes on along the minus strand of NZ_ARYL01000034.1, from coordinate 28,452 downwards.
TCGCCTGCGCTCGGGATATGTGTGGGCCGAGGATCCGCCCAATTTCGTGCGCCGCGTCATATCGAACGTCGAAATCGAACCTGCGGATGCCGAAAACGAGGTGATCGTACACTCGGTGATCGTTATTCATCGCAACCGCATCGACGGCTTGGCGCGTCAATTTACTGCGGGGCGCACCGACCGGTGGCGCCATGGCACGCAGGGCTGGTGCCTCGCTGCGCGTGACATCGCGCTTGACCATGCGGTGCTGCCAGACAGCAACATCAACGTGTTTTTCTAAAATGAAGTTACAAAGAAGTTAATGGGAGAGAAATGATGCGCATTGAACGGATGGGCCGCGAGCCAGAATTTTCACAATACATGGACCTCAAGGAAGGCTGGCTCGATCGCCGGATCTTCAGCGATGCCGAGATTTACGAGGAAGAGCTGTACCGCATCTTCGCACGGTCCTGGCTGTTCGTGGCCCACGAGAGCCAGCTGCCCAAGGCGGGCGATTTTCTAACCACCCATATGGGCGAAGACGGCGTGATCGTCGCGCGTCAGCCCGATGGCTCGATCAAAGTCTTCCTGAATTCCTGTCCGCATCGCGGCAACAAGGTGTGCTTTGCCGACGCCGGAAACACCCGCCGGTTTGTCTGCAATTACCACGGCTGGGCCTTTGATACCGGCGGTGAACTGAAAGGCATGCATGAGGAATATTGCTACGACGAAATCGATATTGATCGGAAAAAGAACGGCTTGAAGCAGGTTGCCCGGGTAGCCGGTTACAAGGGGTTGGTGTTTGCGACCTTCGCCGAAGACGGTCCGAGCCTGGACGCGTGGCTGGGCGACTTTCGCTGGTACCTCGACATGTTGCTCGACAATGAGGATGGCGGCACCGAATTGATCGGCGGCTGCATCAAGTCGGTGATTAACGCCAACTGGAAGTTCGGCGTCGAGAACTTCATCGGTGATGCCTACCATGCTGGCTGGACCCATGATTCCGGCTGCCGTTCGATGAACAATGGCGAGCCTTTCCCGCCGGTCGACATGGAAAATTCCTACCATGCCAGCGTCAACGGCCACGGGTGGGAATTCGGCACCGAAGGGGTGGGCGATCTCTTCCTCCTGGGCCGACCGAAGGTTATGGAATACTATGAAAGAATCCGGCCCAAGATGGCCCAGCGGCTGGGTGAGATGCGCTCCCAAATCTTCGGATCGGTCGCCTCCGCGTCGATTTTCCCCAACGTGTCGTTCCTTCCTGGCATTTCGACCTTCCGTCAGTGGCAGCCCAAGGGACCAATGGAGTTCGAACTCAAGACCTGGGTGATCGTCAACAAATCGATGCCCGATGACATCAAGGATGAAATTACCAAGGGGGTCATGCAGACCTTTGGCCCAGGGGGCACGTTCGAGATGGACGATGGGGAAAACTGGAGTAACTGTACCACGGTCAACCGCGGCGTAGTGACCCGCCACGAACGCCTGCACTACCGCTGCGGCATATCGCGCCAGATCGAGCACGATACGCTGCCGGGCATCGTCTATCGCGGGCAGTATAACGACGCCAACCAGCGCGGTTTCTACCAGCGTTGGCTCGATATGATGGAAGCCGACAAGCTGGATGCAATGCCCGAGCGCCCAGAACCGCGCCTGACAGGCGTTAGCGAGACGCGCGACGTTCCCGGCCTGTTCGCGCTTTGAAAGGAATCATTACTATGACAAAGAACGCCACGTTCGAACGCCCGCAGACGGGCCAGAGCGCCTCGCTCGAACTGACGCACGCCTTGACCCAGACCGTCTATCGCGAAGCGCGCATGCTCGACGATGAGAACTATGTCGGTTGGGTCAAGATGCTGGCCGACGATTTGCTCTATCATATGCCCGGCATTGAAACGCGCTATCGCCGCGACAAGACCGACCAAGTAAACGATCTGACCCGGATGGCCTATTACAACGACAATCTGGAGGAGATCAAGAAACGGCTTTCGCGGCTGGAAACCGGTACGGCCTGGTCCGAGGATCCGGCCACGCGTTACACGCACATCATCACCAACGTTGAGGTAGAAATGACTGAGAAGGAAGGAGAATACCAAGTCTTCTCCAACTTCTACGCCTATCGCAATCGCAATGAGCGTGAGGAAGACTCGCTGATCGGCAACCGTGTCGATATCTGGCGCGAAGCGGGAGCTGCATTTCAGCTGGTCAAACGGCGAATCATACTCAAGCATAATGTCCTGCTCAGCAAAAACCTGAACATCTTCCTTTAGGGATGCGGCGGCACGAAATGCGAAGCCAGTCGCATTTCGTGCCGCTAACCATGCGCTCCTCGGCGCGGGGCATTCCCATATACGAACAACAATATGGCCGGCCTGCGGACCGGACGGATCGGAGAGAATAAAGTGGACGCATTACGGTATTATCTTGTGCCCGTTATGACCATGACGGGCATCGCAGGGTTTGTCCTCGGCGGCCCGTTCGTGTGGCTCGGCTTTGGCACCTTCCCAGTGCTGATGATGCTTGACATAGCCCTTCCAAATGACAGCAAAATGCGCGCACTCGGCATTTCGTCCGTCGCCGATTTAGCGATCTATCTGCAGCTACCGCTGATGATCGCACTCTATCTGGTTTTCGCCCACTCGGTAAACTCCGGCACAAATCCGATATTGGGTGATGCGGCTTCGGGTTGGCAGATCGCCGGATCGATCGCCAGCCTTGCATGGCTTTCTGCGGTTCCGACCCTGCCCGTCGCGCACGAGTTGATGCATCGCCGGCACTGGTTCCCAAGGGCTGTGGCAAAAGGATTGAGTGCCTTCTATGGCGATCCCAATCGCGATATTGCGCACATTGTCACCCATCATGTGCATCTCGACACAGCGAAAGATAGTGACACACCCTTGAGAGGGCAGACCATCTACAGCTTCGTGTTTTCGGCCACCTGGGGTTCGTACAAGGACACCTGGGATAAGCAGGCGGAGATCCTTTCGCGTCTGGGTCATTCGAAATGGAGCTGGCGCAATGCGATGTGGTTGCAACTGGTGCTGGTTGGCGCAATTATCGGTGTGATGGTCGTTCTCGCCGGTCCTATCGCCGGACTCGTGACGGTCACCGCGATGTTTTTTGCCAAGATGCTGGTTGAAGGCTTCAATTACTTTCAACATTACGGCCTGCTGCGGATCGAGGGGGAGCCGATCGCCAAGCATCACGCATGGAACCATCTTGGCATGATCGTGCGTCCGATCGGGGTCGAGATCACCAATCACATCAACCACCACCTCGACGGGCACACCCCATTCTACGAACTGCGGCCCGAGCCCGAGGCGCCGCAGATGCCGTCGCTGTTTCTGTGTTTCCTGTGCGGACTGGTCCCGCCAGTCTGGAACCGGTTCATCGCCCAGCCGCGCCTCAAAGACTGGGACCAGAGGTTTGCATCACCTGGCGAGCGCAAACTTGCACAAGCCGCCAACGCGAGGGCCGGTTGGCCGCAGTGGCTCGCCATCGACTGACACAGTCCACCAACATCCGTCCGGTCATCTGCATGTTACTCGAGCGTCGTCCCTCCGGGGATGACACTTCCTTTTACTTTCATCCCACTTGCCGCAAATCGAACAGAATAGATCGCATTCATGTTTTCCTTCCTGAAAAAGCCCAAGCCCAACAAGGTGACTGTGACCTCCGAAGCGCGGGAGTTGTTTGTCGCCCAAGACAAAACCCTGCTCGAAGCAATGCTCGCCGAGGGCATGGCCATGCCGCACGATTGCAAAGTCGGTTCGTGCGGAACCTGCAAATTCAAGCTTCTGGACGGCAAGATACGGGAATTAAGTCCATCCGCGCTGGTTCTGGAGCGCGACGAACTGTCGGCTGGATACAGGCTTGCTTGTCAGGCCCTACCTCGCTCGGATTTGACGATTGCACTCGACGCTCCCTTGTTGAGCCAGCAAGCTGTCAAAAACTATCCGGCAACGATTGTCGCAGCCACCCGGCTTTGCCCGGATATAATCAACCTCATTGTCGAGCTTGACCGACCGCTGTCCTTTACCCCAGGCCAGTACGCCGATCTGAGCCTGCCTAGCATCGACGGCCCCCGAAGCTACTCCTTCGCATTCGCACCCAAAAACGGGTCGGCAAAGCAGTTGCAATTCCATGTCCGCCATGTTCCGGGAGGCGCTTTCACCGACTGGTTGTTTGGCGGTGAACGCCTCGGAACGCAGATGGAGGTGGCGGCGCCCTATGGCGCGTTCCACCTCAAGCCAAGCAAGGCGCCAATGCTCTGCATTGCGGGTGGCAGCGGCCTCGCTCCGATCATGGCGATTTTGCAGGAGGCCCGTGCGCTTGGCGCCAATCGGCCGGTTATCCTGTTGTATGGCGCCAGGACCAAGGCGCACCTTTATTGCCTTGATGAAATCAGCGCACTCGCCGCCGACTGGAATGCGCCGTTCGAATTTATACCGGTCCTGTCCGAAGAATCACCGGATAGCCCCTGGGAAGGCGCCCGGGGGCTGGTGACGCAGCAGATCGCCGAAATACCAGACCGGGCACAATGCGAGGCCTATCTCTGTGGCCCGCCCGCGATGGTCGACCTCGCTGAAGAAGTGTTACTCAAAGCCGGCGTGTCTCGCCATGCGATCTCTGCAGATCGTTTCCTCGATCGGAGCAGCGCGCGGTAACCCCGCACTAAAATAGCCTGTGCGCCAAGCGCTGTTTTGCGCCTTGGAGCAACAATGTCAAGCCGGGCGCGAGACAGTGATTCTGCAACCCCGAGTCAGTTATCGACCCGGATCATCTTGCCAACCATTTCCTGGATATCCACCTTTTGGGTGTTGTCGAGCAGAACTGCAACGCGGTTCAAGGTAGCAATAACTGACGTGTATTGACCATGCGCGTAAAAGGCGTCGATCGGATAGACGACTGTCTTGTCGACAGGTGCACGATGGTAGCTGAGCTGCCCGATCCCGTAAATTGCGAGTCCCCCGGCTTCGGCATGAGCCATCATACGTTCGGCGCGATCTCTTGTGAGATCGCCGCCGAATTCGACCAGTTGGGGAGGCGCGACGGTCGGACCAAGGTGCGTCGGTTTCCACCGGGCGGCTCCAATAACCCCCGAAATGACGAACAAGTCGGAAAATTGAAATTTCTCAGCCATGGCTTCTATCCTCCTATCATGCGCTTGATACTAACAACCCTAGCTCTCGGCATCGTGTTCACCCGTCCGGACGTTTCCCGATTCCGATTCCGCCATCGCTGAGGAGCACTGTTCCGGTCATGTACGAAGAGTCCCGCCGCGAAGCCAAAAGGGTATAGAGACCAGCATGGTCGGCAGGTTCGGCGATCCTTCCGAGCGGAGTCATGCCGGAAATCAAATCGTCAAGCCCGGGCATCTGTTCCATCTTCGTCTCTGCAAAGCCGCCGGTCTGGGTACCGCTGAGCGGGGTCCGTGTCCCACCCGGCGCAACGCCGTTGACACTGATGTCCGGTGCTAGTTCCCAGGCCAGCTGTTTGATAAGCCCGAGCACAGCGTGCTTGGACGCAACGTATAGAGTGCCGCCTCCTCCAGTGTAGTAGCTTGAAGTCGAGGCGGTAAAAATAATACTTCCCTTAACCTTCCGGAGCTCGGGGATGGCGGCGCGGGCACCGAGAAAGTAGCCCTTGAGGTTGACATCGAATATCTCGTCAAAAACCTTTCCGAGCTGCTCGGGCTCCTGCTGTTCGAGCGGAACCATGAAATCCCAGATTCCAACGTTCCCGACAAACACATCGAGCTTGCCGAACGCCGCCACGGTTTCCGCAACGGCGCGGGAATTGTCCGCATAGGAACGCACGTCTCCCGTTACCACGACGACGCTGTCTCCATGTCGCGAACGCACCAGTTCTGTCTGCTCGTCATCCTTGACGAGCACGCCGACCCTGGCGCCTTCTTCGATATAGCGCGCGACTACCGCCGCGCCGATCCCGGTGGCGCCACCGGTAAGTAGCGCCACCTGTCCATCAAGCCTCTTAGACAATTTTCTCTCCTTCTTCGCCGATTGTCGTTCAGTTCAAAATTACTGATCGAACATCCCGGTGCGACCCTCTTGCAAGTTCACCACGACCGACTTGGTCTGGGTGTAGTGGTTAAGCACTTCATGACTGAATTCACGACCGAACCCGCTCTGCTTGTAACCGCCGAGTGGCATGTTGGCCTTCAGATTGTAGTAGCGGTTGATCCACACCGTGCCGGTTTCGAGCTTGCGTGCCATGCGGTGCGCGCGCGCAATATCGCGGGTCCAGATACCACCCGCGAGGCCGTAATTGGTATCGTTCGCCACCTTCATCATATCGTCTTCGTCCTTCCAACTAATCACGCTGGTAACCGGGCCGAAGATCTCTTCACGCGCGATACGCATCGAGTTGTTGACGTTGGTAAAGACCGTCGGGCTGATGAAGTGCCCATCGGCAAGATTGTCGTTACGGCTGCCGCCGGTCAGAACGGTGGCGCCTTCTTCGGTAGCCAACTGGAGATAGCTCTCGACCTTGTCCATTTGCATCTTCGACGCCTGTGCGCCGAGCTGGGTCGCAAAGTCCAGCGGATCGCCCTGACGAATACCTTCGAGCGCCACCTTGAACTTCGCAAGGAACTCATCCTGGATCGACTCGTGCAGGAACAGGCGTGAGCCAGCCAGGCAAACTTCGCCTTTGTTGAGCACGGTCGACATCGTGGCACTTTCGACCGCGGCATCGATATCAGCATCCCCACAAACGATGTGCGCGGACTTACCGCCCAGTTCGAGCGTCTGCGGGATGATATTGGCGGATGCATATTGCATGACCCGGCGGGCCGTCGCCACCGACCCGGTGAAGGCGACCTTACGGACGTCCTCATGAGTCACAAGCGCCTCACCGACGTCAGGACCGTAGCCGGTGACCACGTTGATCACGCCTGGGGGCAAAAGATCCGCCATTTCTACGAAGAATTCGATCACCGAAAGGCAGACCGTCTCGGCAGGTTTAAGCACAACCGTGTTCCCTGAAGCAAGGGCTGGCGCGATTTTGCACGCCATCATCAGCATCGGCACGTTCCACGGGATAATCTGCGCGCACACGCCCAGCGGCTCGCGGTGAACGATGCCGACAGCATCGGGGAAATCCAATGTCTGACCATGAAGGCCATACGCCGCGCCGGCAAAAAGCTCGAATTGGCCGATTGCCTGAGGCATATCGAAATACATCGATTCGCGGATTGGCTTACCGTTGTTCAGGGTCTCAAGCGTGGCATAATGCTGATGGCGCGCCTTGAGCCGACGCGCGACCTCAATCAGGATTTCCTGACGTTCGGCAGGCGAACTTTCTGACCACTTCGGAAAGGCGGCCTTTGCAGCGGCCACTGCACGCTGGATATCCTTGGCATTACCGGCCTGGATCTTGGTCAGCACCGCGCCTGTGGCCGGATTGATCAGGTCGATCGTCTTCCCACTATCACCGGAAATCCACTCGCCGCCGATAAAGTGACCGTATTCGCTCTTAATTCCGTATTCGTTTTCAACGTTTTTGAGTTTGGTAGCCATTTCATATCTCCTCTAGATTTATATTACACTTCGATTAATAAGTCAGCGGCCGGATAGAGGCGGCATGCTAGGGCATAACCCGCTTCACGGTCGCTTTCTGAAACCTTTGCGGCACTCATTTTGCCGGTCTTATAGCCCCCTTCGACCACTTTGACCCTGCAGATCCCGCACCCGCCGCCCCGGCAACCAACGCCAATATCGCTCGATCCGCATCGCTCCATGGCCAGCAAGACCGACTCGTCCTCACCGCAACTGAACTCTCCGCCGCCGACAATCCGGATCAGGTGCAGCCCAGTTGTCACGTCATTCCTTCCCGGCGGCCTTTGCGGCCGCTTTCGCCGCGAAGGACTGTCCACCGACCGCGAAGTGGCCGCTCGGCATCTCGCGCAAGATAATGCGGACCGATTCACGCGGCGCCCCGATCGACGTTATGGCAGCATCGGTCAGGGCTTGGATCAACCGTTCTTTGTCATCCGGCGATCTACCCTCGAGCATGTTGACCTCGATGATTGGCATTTACGCCTCCACCTGAAACATTACGGCACCAAGCCCCTGGATATTCGTGCGGACGGTTTGACCGGGCGCGAGATTGGGAGCGGCGGTGATGCCACCTGCCATGACGATGTCGCCTGCTGAGATTTCTTCTCCGCCTTCAGCGACAAGTCGCGCCGCGGCGACCAACGACCGCAAGGGATGGCCGAGAATAGCTGCAGTCGAACCGACCTCGATCACATGGCCGTCGATTTCGAGAACAACCCCGAGGTTCGAGAAATCCTTGGCTGGATCGTTCCATTGTCCGATCACAAGGCCAGAAGACGAGGTGTTGTCGGCAATAACATCAGACAAAGCGAACTTGAAGTTCTCGTACCGGCTATCAATGATTTCCATTGCTGGAGCAATCGCTTCGACCGCCGCCAGCGCCTCCATCGCTGTGACCTTTCCGGAAAGCGGCGCCTTCATAAGGAAGGCCACTTCCGGCTCAACCCGTGGGTGAACGAAACGTGCGCGAGACATCGACGCGCCTTCCTCGATCAGCATCGCGTCGGTCAGGCGTCCCCAGGCTACCTCGTCGACCCCGACCTGCAGCATCTTGGCCCGGCTCGTCAGACCCATCTTGACTCCGATTCGGCGTTCACCGCGGCTGAGGCGACGATCGACCGACAGCTTCTGCACCAGATAGGCATCCGCCACACTCAGATCGGGGTCGGTATGCGTCAGTTGGGGCGTTGCGCGCGCATGAAGCGCCGCGCTGTCCAGAATTTCCGCGTAACGTTCAATCTTGTCCATTGCCATCGCCTATGTTGCCCGCGCGGAAACGAGATCGAGCGCAACATCGACAATCATGTCTTCCTGCCCGCCAACCATGCGCCGTTTACCCAGTTCGATCAGAATTTCGCGGGTGTCGAGGCCGTATTGTTCGGCCGCCTTTTCCGCGTGACGAAGAAAGCTTGAATAGACACCGGCATAGCCCAGGCTCAGCGTCTCGCGGTCGACCCGCACCGGGCGATCCTGGAGTGGACGGACCAGATCTTCCGCTGCGTCCATCAACGCCATCACGTCGCATCCATGGTTCCAGCCCTTTCGGTCGGCCGCAGCAACGAACACTTCGAGCGGGGCGTTGCCCGCCCCTGCCCCCATGCCTGCAAGGCTGGCATCGATCCGTACTGCGCCTTCCTGAGCGGCAACGATCGAATTTGCGACACCGAGCGACAAATTGTGGTGGGCATGCATGCCGCGCTGGGTTTCTGGCTTGAGAACGCGGTCGTAAGCCCGCAGCCGCTCGCGCACACCGTCCATGTCGAGTGCGCCGCCGCTGTCGGTCACATAAACACAGTGCGCGCCATAGCTTTCCATCAGCATGGCCTGCTGGGCCAGCGCCTCGGCGTCGATCATGTGGCTCATCATCAAAAAGCCCGATACATCCATACCAAGATCGCGGGCGATACCGATATGCTGCTTGGCAACGTCTGCTTCAGTGCAATGGGTTGCAACACGTACCGAGCGAACACCCAATGCGTAAGCGCGGCGAAGCTCTTCGACCGTGCCGATGCCAGGGACCAGCAGCGTGGTCAGCACCGCCCGTTTGATCACGTCGGCTGCCGCCTCGATCCATTCCCAGTCGGTGTGAGAGCCAAAGCCATAGTTGAATGACGTGCCGTTGAGACCGTCACCGTGCGACACTTCAATGGCGTCGACACCGGCATCGTCCAGGGCCTTGGCGATCGTGCGGACGCTGTCGGTGCCGTACATGTGAAGGATTGCGTGCATCCCGTCACGCAGGGTGACGTCCTGGATGTAAAGCTTGCCGGTTTCAGGGTTGAAGGTCATGGTGCCACCCTTTCTAGGTTCTGCAATGCAAGCCGCTCGCCGGCCGCCTTGGCCGCAGCTGTCATAATGTCGAGGTTGCCGGAATATTTTGGCAGGTAATCGCCCGCCCCCTCTACCTCGAGGAAAACGCTGGTCTTGAGACCGACGAACTCGCCATAGCCGGGGATTTTGAGAGGCTGGTTCGAACCAAACCGCTCGAACTGTACCTCCTGCTTGAGGCGATAGCCGGGGACATAAGACTGGACGGTCTGCACCATGTCCTGCACCGACTGCCGGATAAGATCCTCGTCAACCTGATCGGTCAGCGTGAAAATCGTGTCGCGCATGATCATCGGCGGTTCAGCCGGATTGAGGATGATAATCGCGCGTCCGCGGCGCGCACCGCCAACGACCTCGATCGCCTTAGCAGTGGTCCGGGTGAACTCGTCGATATTGGCGCGGGTTCCCGGCCCCGCTGAACGCGACGAAACCGATGCGACAATTTCTGCGTAATGGACAGGACTCACGCGTGATACGGCTGCGACGATCGGGATGGTCGCCTGGCCTCCGCAGGTGACCATGTTCACGTTGCGGACGCTGCTGTCGAGCACATTTCCGACCGGGGGCACGAAAAATGGTCCCAATGCTGCGGGTGTCAGGTCAACGACCAGTTTGCCATCCTGCTGCAACGCGGCATCATGCTCCTTGTGGGCGTAAGCCGAGGTCGCGTCAAAAGCGATCCCGATCTCCGAATAGACGGACAGCTTGCGTAGCCCTTCAATCCCCTCGTGGGTGGTTTCCACGCCCCGTTCGCGGGCCATCGCCAGCCCCTCGGATGCCGGGTCGATACCAACCACTGCGGCAAGTTCGAGCACATCTGAACCTTTGAGCAACTTGATCATCAGGTCGGTGCCGATATTTCCCGAGCCTATGATCGCACATTTCATTTTTGGCATACGCTTGTCTTTCATCCAGTTTTCAGTTGGTATCGGCGGCGAATTCTGCCCGCACCATTCCGACACCGTTTATTCTTGCCTCGACGACATCGCCTCGGTTCACTCCGGCCATGGGGCCGAGCGCGCCGGACAGGATCACGTCGCCTTCAAGCAGCGGCCGGCCGACCCGCGCCATGACCCGCGCCAGCCACAACGATGCGGTGATCGGGCTGCCCAGGCAGGCGATACCAGCGCCGACCGAAATGGGTTCGCCCTTGATCTCCATCACCATGCCGCATTCACGCAGATCGAGCCCATCGAGCTTGCGCGGAACCGCGCCCAGCACGAACAGGCCACTTGAGGCATTATCGGCAACCGTATCCCAGATGCGAATGTCCCAATTGGCTACCCGGCTGTCGACGATCTCGATCGCCGGCACGACATATTCCACCGCGCGGATCATTTCGGCGGTCGTCAGGTCCGGATGGGGCAGGTCGCGACCGATGACGATCGCGATCTCAGCTTCGACCTTGGGCTGAATCACCTGATCAAGCGAAACCGGTATGCCTTCAGGCACGTCCATGTCGGCAAACAGCATGCCGTAATCGGGCTGGTCGACACCAAGCTGCCGCTGGACTGCAAGCGAAGTGAGGCCGATCTTGCGGCCTACCAGTCTTCGTCCGCTGTCGACATAGTGCCGGGTATTGACCTCCTGCACGGCATAGGCCGCATCCACCCCGCCCGCCGATATGAGGTCGCGAACCGGTGCGACGGGCGTTCCGCTTGTCGCGGCACCGCGCAATTGTTCGGCTGCTTGTTGAATGACCCGAGGGTCTATCGTGGTTTCCATGGTCATAATCTCAGAGCTTCACACAAATGTTTGCGGTTTCAGTGTAGAATTCGAGGCTGTGAACACCGCCCTCCCGGCCGATCCCGGAATGGCCAGACCCGCCAAACGCCGTGCGCAAATCGCGCAGGAACCAGCAATTGACCCAGCACACACCGACCTGCATCGCCGCTGCCACCCGGTGCGCGCGCGAAAGGTTTTCGGTCCACACGGTCGCGCACAATCCGTAGTCGGTGTCATTGGCCAGCGCGATAACCTCGTCTTCGGAGTCGAACGGGATTACCCCGCAGCACGGACCGAAGATCTCCTCCCGCATCACTGTGCTGTCGTGCGCAAGTCCGGTCCACAGCGTCGGCTCGACATAGAAGCCGCCCGCCTGATCGCCATCGACTTTCGGAACGCCGCCGCCGGCGACAACCGTCGCCCCTTCTTCGACCGCTTTCGCGTAATAGCCGAGCACCTTGTCGCGGTGCTCTGCGCTGATCAACGGCCCAAGGTAGGTCGGATCGCCTATCACGCCGGGTTTGAACGTCTGCGCGGCTAGCGCCATCCGCTGCACGAATTCATCAAATATCGGCCGCTCGACGTATACTCTCTCTGTGCCGAGACAGACCTGCCCGGTGTTGAGGAAGACCGAGCGTGACAGGCCCTCAATCGCCTTGTCGAGATCAGCGTCGGCGAAGACGATCGCCGCATTCTTGCCGCCGAGCTCGAAAGAAACGTCGCGGACCCCGACTGCAGCCTTTTGCATGATCGCCTGCCCGGTTCCGGTCTCGCCGGTAAAAGTGATCGCATCGACATCCTTGTTGGAGGTCAGGAACTCGCCCGCCGAGCCGCCGCCGAAACCATGGACGACGTTGTAGACACCTTCGGGCATCCCCACCGCGTTCATGACTTCGCCCAGAAGCGCTGCTGTTCGGGGGGTTTCCTCCGAAGGCTTGATTACCACTGTGTTTCCGCAGGCTAGCGCCGGTCCGACCTTCCAGGTCATCAGCAGCAACGGGAAGTTCCACGGGCAGATCACCGCGATCACGCCCTTGGGCTTGCGCACGGCATAATTGATCGCCTGCCCACCATCGGGCGTCGGCGTGGTGAAGGATTCGCCTGGCATCGTCGCGATAACGTCGGCGAACATGCGGAAATTCGCCGCGCCGCGAGGAATGTCGATGTGCGAAGCCACGTGACGGGGCTTGCCGGTATCGGCCACCTCGGCATCGAGAAAATCATCCGCACGGCGCTCGATTTCGGCGGCCACCGCGACGATCAACTTGACCCTCTCGGCCGTCGTCATCTTGCCCCAAGGACCATCAAGAGCCGCCTCAGCCGCCGCCACTGCATCGGCGACATCGGCTTCACTTGCCTCATGAACCGTGCCGATCGTCTGTCCGGTTGCAGGATTGACGTTGTCAAAGGTCTTTCCCTGGCTGCCCTTGCGATAGGAACCCCCAATGAAATTGAGGATGGTGTCGGCTACAGGTCGAGGCGAATTGGTAGTCATTTGAGTTCTATCGTTCCAATTTATTGAGGCGCTGGCCGCTCACTGCTGCCCTGCGCCGATTGCGGATAGGCCCGCGTTGGCGCAGGCAATGTCGCGTTCTTCAGATCCACCAGAGACGCCGATTGCGCCGACGAATTCGCCATCGATAACGATGGGCAGCCCCCCGCCAAACATCACGATCCCCGGCTGAACGGTTATCCCGGCGCTCAGCGCCGGATTGCCCGAAACCATCTTGTACACGTCAGGCGTCGCAACCCGAAAGCTGGCGGCGGTATAGGCCTTGTCCTGGGCAATTTGTGACGAGGGAAAGGGTGTTCCGCTTGCTCGCAGCAGAGCCACCAGTTCGCCTCCTCCACCGATGACGGCGGCAACGACCGGGCAACCGGTTTCCTCGCCCTTGGCGACGGCGGCCGAAACCGCTTGTGCGGCCAAGCCGTGTCCGATTGTCCGGATTGTCACCAAACCGTCCATGATCAGGTGTTTACCGTCATGAAGCGGTCGGTCAGCGCCTTCTCGTAATAGAAAATCGCCTTGCCTGCGTTTTCCGCCTGCCACATGCGGCGCGGGTTGTCGGGGTAGTAGAAATAGCCGCCGCTGAACGTCTCGTTGCGGTTGCCCGACGGATCGAAGAAATAGATCGTCTGGCCGCGAGTGATCCCGTGGCGCGTAGGGCCGATGTCGAGCGAGATATCGTAGCGACTGATAATGTCAGCCGCGTGCCCAACATCGTGCCAGGATTCGAGAAAGAACGAAGTGTGGTGGATCCGGCCATCTTCCGGATAGCCCAGAAAGGCGACATCATGGGCCTTGTTGCTGCATGACAGGAAGATACCGAGACGTGCCCCCGTACTTTCGTCGACCAGTTCCTCGGTGACGGAGAAGTCGAGAACTTCCACGAAGATCTTGGCGCTCGCCGAGATGTCCACGCCGTTGAGCGCACAGTGGTCAAACCGGGTCGCGCGCATGCCGCGGGGCTCGGCGATCCAGACATCAGGGTTCCGTACTGCGGGCCCGGTTTCGGACAGCTCCATTTCTGCGTATAGGTCAAACTCATGCGCGGTCGGCGTGTTGAAGCGGATTTTGCGTCCGACACCCGGATCTTCGCCAGCGGGAATGACATCGACGTCAACTCCCGCATCGAGCAGGCGTGCGGCAAAATGATCAAGATCGGAGTCTTTCGCGACCTTGAACGCCATCCGATCTAATCCGGCCGAATCCGCTTCGCGCAGGATGATGCTGTGGCGGTCGAATTCGTCGAACGCCTGGAAATAGGCACGCCCATCCTCGACGCTGACGAGATTGAGACCGATCCGGTCACGGTAATGAACAATAGCCTCGTCGAGATCGAGGACCCTCAGCTGCACGTATCCTGGACGGAGTACACCAGTTACAGCCATTTCAGTTCTCCTTGTATGAGTCAGCCATTGAGGCCGGTGGTGAAAAATTCAGACACAATTCGGTTAAAGCTGGCCATGCGCTCAATCTGAACCCAGTGCCCGCATTCGCCGAAAACGTGCAGGTCCGCACGAGGCAGCAGATTGGCCAAGCGCACGCTCGACTCCAGCGGAATGACCTGATCGGACCGGCCATGCAGGATCAGGGTCTCGTGCTGCAGCGCGGTAATATCTTCTTCGCGGCTTGCCAGCATCGCTATATTGCTCTGGCGGTCTGGGCCGCCGAAGGTCGCATGGTAAGGTTCATGCGCACCCGGACGGATACTTGCTTCATATCGCGACTTGACCAGATCGTCAGTCAGCCTGCTGTGATCCCAAGCAAGATACTTGAGTGATGAGCGCATGGCTTCGACCGAAGGTTCGTAGCCCCAGACTTCCTCAAGCGCGGGTGTAATCGGAAATTCAAGACCGGCTGGCCCCATCAGCACCGCCCGCTCGACCCGATCTGGATGAGCGATCATGAAAGCAAGGGTAATGCCGCCACCGAACGAATTGCCCACCATTGACACCTTGTCGATGCCAAGTTCGTCGAGCAGCGCTGCCAACTGATCAACCCAGATCTGCTTGTCTTCGACTCGGCCCTTGGAATCGGAATAGCCAAAACCGAACATATCTGGCGCAATGACTCGGAACCGCTTAGCTAGTTCGGGCATATTAAGTCGCCAATTGGCCCAGGCGGTGACGCCAGGCCCTGAGCCATGGACCAGCAAAACCGCCGCGCCTTCGCCGACATCATGATAATTGGTTGCGCAGTTATCCACGACCAGCGATTTGCCGATCTCGGCGCGTGCGACTTCATTCGAAGCGGTGATCATATCTCTCCCGAACTTTTTTGTGTTGGTTCCGGTAACCCCGACGAATCTTGTTCCTGCAAGAACCCGACCCGCCCGGATTTACTCCAAAAGACCAAATTTGTTATTATTTGTTATTGCTCTAAAAAGAATGCATTTGCAATAGGCCAAAGCTTTGCAACCATCGCAATTGCTCCCGATAGTGTCAGCGAAAGAAATTCAGAGGAGGCCTTCTGCCTTGAGAGCTGCTCCCACCGAGGGACGCTGCGCTATCTTGCCAGCAAAAGCGCCGAGCGCAGGATAAGCTGCCATGTCGATGCCGACATGGGCGGGCCAGCCGAGGATTACGAACAGGTAGATATCAGCGACGCTAAATGCTTCGCCGACATAATATTCCTTGCCAGCGATTTCCTGATCAAGTCCGGCCAAATGACCTTTCACGGCGACCGTCGCTGCGGCCTTGGCGTCGTCCGTTGTGCCAGGCGTGAACAGCGGGACGAACGCCTTGTGCAATTCCGAGCCGAGAAAGCTGAGGCGGCTCAACAGCTGATAGCGCTCAATGCTGCCCTCCGCTGGCGCCAAGCCGACTCCGGGATTTTGATCGGCGATATAAAGCAGAATTGCTGGGTTCTCGGTCAGGCTCTGACCGTTGTCCAGGGTCAGCGCCGGGACCTTGCCGGATGGATTAACGGCCAGAAAATCGTCGCCTGCTTCGGTTTTGCGGGTTGCGAGATCGACCTTGACCGCCTCGAAATCCGCGCCGGCTTCGCGCAGGGCAATATGCGGTGCAAGCGAACAGGCGCCGGGACTAATAAACAATTGCATTGTGTTTCTCCTCTTGTCTCTTGTTGGTAAAAATTACGGCCGTCAGATCGGGGTCGCCAGCAGGGTCGCGATCCGGTGGGTGTCGTAGACGCACGTCCGGCTGACCAACCTTGCCGCGCCGTCCTCGACAAGGAACCTGTCGACATACTTTCCGGCATTAAAGATGCGCGTTTCACCGTCGTTGCGGGTTTGCAGCACGGCATAGCTGGCCTCCGCCGTCACCGTGTTCCCTTCGCTCCCAGTCACAACCGCCCGAGAGATTAGATGACGACTGAAATGTTCTGGGAACACGTTGGCCTGGCGCAGGGCCACCACGCGATCAACCAGCATTCCCTTGCTATCACAATACATCACTGCAGCAGGCAGGCCATTGTCGACATTCTCGCGAGCGATCACCTGATAGAGGCAATCTTCAACAAAGAACTCGGGCCAAT
This sequence comes from Hyphomonas oceanitis SCH89, assembly GCF_000685295.1. Classification (GTDB taxonomy): domain Bacteria; phylum Pseudomonadota; class Alphaproteobacteria; order Caulobacterales; family Hyphomonadaceae; genus Hyphomonas; species Hyphomonas oceanitis. Next base: position 11,841 of record NZ_ARYL01000034.1, on the reverse strand, counting down.
CTTCAAGGCGCCCGTCATCGAGGCATAGACCGTAAGCGGCGTTCAGGGAATCGATCAGACCTTGCAGAACTGGATCTGCGATCGTCATGCCGGCACCTCCGCTGTCGAGGCCGACAAGGCATCACCCATCAATTCCAGATATCCTTTCCAGAATCCACGCACGGCGTTCTCATCCATGCCCATCGGTGCGTAATATTCGCGTACATCGTCGCCACCCATTTCGATGAAATTAAACTTGCCTTCCGCCCCGATGGTCCCCTGCTGGCAAAGCTCGACCGCTTCGCCGTCCTCCATCGATATCAGCCCGGAAGGCCCAACGAGATTCAGGTTGCGCAGGCGGTGCCGCGTTGTTTCCTCATCATCGTCGGCATAGCCAAAGTAAGTCCAGACCAGCTCGGTCTTGTCAGGGCCAAGCGTCACGATCTGACGAGTCGCCAGCGTGTTCTGGATTTGCTGCAGCACCACGTTGGGGAACAGCGATTGGATGTGCAGCCCCACATCGTCGTCAATTTCGGGCCGGAATTGCAACAGTCTTTCATCCTGCAATTTCGTGGCCCCTTGCATCTCCCGATTGGCTTCGTCGCCGAACGACGTGTAATCGATGTCGCCCTTGGGTTTGGACACCGTAAAGACGTTATGGAAGCCCTGCTCGGCAAGTTCTCCCGCGCTGTCCTGGCTTTGGCGGTAAATGCCGAAGGTGGGATAGAACAGATGTAGCAAGGCGCCGTGATAGCTATCCCGGCTGTTTTCGGAATAGAGCTTCCAATTGCCCGCCATATACTGCCGCGAATAGCCCAACACTTTGATCGGGCGCTGGAAAACCCGGTCGATATATTTGCGCATCACGGGGCCTAGAAAGTCCTCGAGCGGCTCTATTTCAGACGAAAACGTCCCAAACACCATCCCCTTGTAGCTCTCCACCCGAAGCTTCTCGAGCGAGTGATTGGCCGGATCGAAATCCTTATCATAGCCGCCGACGCCCTTCATGCCGCGCCGGAACGGCACGCCAACTAGCGTTCCTTCGGAATCGTAAGCCCACTGATGGTATACGCAGACAAAAGCGCCATCAGCCTGATTGCCGCGCAGTGAGCGGCATACAGTTGCTCCCTTGTGCGCGCACCGGTTGACCCAGGCGAAAACCTTGTCCTCCTGCCCGCGCACCAGAACTACGGGTGTTTCACCGACATGGCTCGTTCGAAAATCGCCAGCATTGGGAATTTCGGCTTCTAGTCCAAGGTAACACCAGGTGCGACCCTTGAAGACGTTGCGCTGTTCCGCAGCGAATACTTCGGGGTCGTGATAGACCTTATAGTCGATCGCCGTGGGGATTGATCGCTGGGCCTCAACCCGCACTTGAGTATTCATTTCGCTTCTCCTTGAAGTTCAAATCCCTGCCCAGATGCGAGCCGCCCACAGGTGCGCATCGCACTGAGCATCATCGCCGCGTCCGCTATGCCTGAACCGACAATGTCGTAGGCGGTGCCATGGGCGACCGACATGTGGAGATAGGGCGGCCCCATCATGATTACGCAGTTGCCCGAAAACCCCCAGGTCTTGACAGCAATATGGCCCTGATCGTGGAACATCGCGAGAACCATGTCGTAGCGGCCCTCGATACACTGGCGAAAGACTGAATCCGGCGCGACCGGCCCTTCGACGGCAATCCCCATGGCCTTGGCCCCCTCGACACCCGGCGCGATGGCCAGCCGCTCCTCATCGCCCATGGCGTGGGGATTTAGCCCGGCAACCGCGATGCGCGGTTTAGCGATGCCCCAAGACCGCATAGCGTCGTTCACCTGCCCGATGGCTTTGGCCACCAGATCGGCGGAAATGACATCTATCACTTGCCGCAAGGACATATGATCGGTGAGGTGCGCTACCCGCAAGGGGCCGGTCAGCAAAACGAGATAGCTCTCGCCGGGCGTGGGGCTGATAACCTTGTCCAGCTTGCCGGCCATCTTCAGCGAACCGGTACTGATCGGTCCCATGATCGTCGCGGCAAAGGATCCGTCCCGCGCCAGCGCATCAAGCTCATCAAGCCACTGCGCCGACGCGTGCCCCGCCGCCTCAGTGTCTTCGCCCAGCGGCAGAACCCCGGCAGGCAAGGCACCGGTGTCGATCACATCAATCACGCCGGGATCGTCACTGGGCGTCTCGAGCGACTTCATGGCACGCACGCGCGCTTTGACCCCGGTCATGTCGATGGCCCGTTCGACGGCCGCAGACGACCCGACCAGAACCGGGACAGACACTTCGTGAACTTGCCCGCTCGCAAGCGCCTTGACCGCAACCTGCGGACCGATCCCGGCAGGATCGCCGATCATCGTTCCAACGACCGGCCGTGTGCCAAGCGAACCCATTGGCCGGTCAGATACTGTAGACATCGAGCATTGTCTTGGCGACGTCGTTTATCACAATCGTCTTCTTGCGCTTGATCACAAAGGAATTGCCTGCTGGCGCAAGGTCGTAGTGCGCGGATCCGCTGTAAACGGTGACATCGCCTTCAAGCACCGAAGTGACGGTCCATGAGGTTCGCACCTGCAAACCAGCAGCGGTGTCATCGACCGACAGCAGCGTGAACATATGCTGCGTCCGCGGAGCAGGCGTACTGGATGAAGACCGGCCGGTCCGGATGCGAAACACCCGATCTTCCAGCCCGCCCCGGTTATGATAATAGATGAGCGAGATTTCACGCTTCGGATCGGCGGTCAGGCGTTCGCTATCATCCCAGGCAGGGACCCAGTATTCAGCCTCCTCGTCGTAGAGCGCCAACCAGGAATCCCAGTCCTTCTCGTCCAGCGCCTGGGCCTCTCGCCCAAGGAAGCGCAACACCGACAGCCATTTTGCATCTACGTCAGTCACAAAACCAGCCCCTTGTCCCCAAACGCCATCAGTTCAGCGCTTTCGCGATCGATCGCCGAATTCATGCGGTTCACCCACTCATCATGGATCGCAACATAAAGGCCTTCGTCGGCCACGGCGGGACTGCTGAGGACGGCGTCTACATCCAGTCCTGCACCGAAATGTCCAGCGCCCTTCTCCCATCTGGGAGCGCCGCGCGACATATCATTCATCCGGCCTTCACCGCTGGCGAAAGCAATCTGGCAATTGTTGAACTCGGTCAGGTCATCGGGTGTCGCCATGCCGCTGGCGTTGAAGAAGTCTTCATACTGCCGAATCCGCAAGGCCCGGGCCTCAGCACTCTCACCAACAGGCGCGATGCAATAGGTCGTGACTTCCGTTTCATCGACCGAAATCGGGTGAATGATTCTGATCTGGCTGCTGGTCTGGTCCATCAGGAACACATTGGGGAAAAGCTGGAGATTGCGGATCCGTTTGTTCATCCACAATACCTTCTCTTCCCCGTGGGTGGCAGTCAGCCAATCGATCCACTGAAAGTTCGGTCGGTCCTTGAAATTGGCATAGTCAGCCCACAGGACCGTATGGCCATTCTTGAAAGAGAACGACCCGCCATCCTGCTGATTGAAGTTGGCAAAATCGATCGCCTTGGTATCGTTTTTCGATTCGCCCAGAACACGCCGCTGGACGGTCATGAAGTAGTTGGCGTGGACAGTGCTGACGTGATATCCGTCAAGACCGTTTTCAACCTGCATCTTCCAGTTGCCCTGATAACGATATCGGGTGGCACCAGGGATTACCTCAAGCTCTCCGGTCTGGGATTGATCGACAAGCAGGTCAATGAACGTTTTCGACCCAGCCAGATAATCCTCAAGCGGCAAGACGTCGTCGGAAAGGCTTGCGAATATGAAACCGCGATAGCTTTCAAGGCGCGCAATTTGCGGCAGACCAAAATCAGCCTTGTCGAAGCCCGGCGCATAGCCGCCAGCCGCTTCTTCCGTGACGTCCAGCAAATCGCCTGCCGATGAATAGGTCCATCCATGAAACGGGCACATGAAATTCTTCTTATTTCCGGCCTTTTCACGGCAGACGCGCGCGCCCCGATGCGCGCAGGCATTGATCATGCCACGAAGGTTCCCGGCCTTGTCTCGCGTAATAAGGACAGGCACCCTGCCGATTTTTGTTGTGATGAAATCGTTGGGCTTAGCGACCTGACTTTCATGCGCAACGAACACCCAGTTGCGTTCAAAAACGTACTTTACCTCAAGCTCAAACATTTCGGGGTCGGTAAAAGCGGCACGATCTACCTGATAGACGCCGCGCGTTTCATCCTTGGCCAGCCATGATTGTAATCGGCCCCGCAGGACCTGCAGGTCGGCAATACGCCCAACGAGCTCTTCCGTCGCATTCATGTCTGATTTCTCCCGTTTTTTAAATTCCAGTCAGATGCCGCGCCCGAAATCCTTGAGCGCCGTGAACTTCCCACGTCCGCATCGTCGGAAACATGGAGAAACATCAGGCAACGAATCGAACTGTCAGACCTAACCATTGCCTTCTATACACGAGGAATTTAGTATATGCAACGTATTGCACCATGAGAAATCTTGAGTTATAACACCCACAGAATCGGATAGTCGAAGTCGCAATAATGGCGACGGCGGATCCGTTGGGCATTTGGACATAACGTCCAAGGCAGAGATAAAGGGGAGAAGTAGCAAATGTCATCGGTCACCGAACTTGGATATCTGGGCATGTCAGTGACAGATCTCGATGCGTGGCGAGCCTACGCAGCCGAGGTTGCCGGAATGGAAGTCGTCGACGAAGGTGAGGGTGATCGGATCTATCTCCGGATGGATCTGTGGCATCATCGCATTGCACTTATCAAAGGCGACACTGACGATCTGGCCTATATGGGCTGGCGGCTTGGCGATCCGACCGAGTTCGAGGCAATGGTTGAAAAGCTGACCAACGCCGGGGTAGCAGTGACTGTGGCGAGCGATGCCGAAGCCCGCGAGCGTCGCGTGCTCGGCCTGGCCAAGTTGACCGATCCCGGTGGAAACCCCACCGAAATCTTCTTCGGCCCGCAAGTGGATGCCCACAAGCCTTTCCATCCCGGACGCCCCATGTTCGGCAAATTCGTCACCGGGTCGGAAGGGATCGGTCACTGCATCCTGCGCCAAGACGATGTCGAAGCCGCAGCCGCGTTTTACCGCCTGTTGGGGCTGCGCGGATCGGTTGAATACCAGTTGCACCTGCCCAACGGCATGGTTGCCATGCCGTACTTCATGCATTGCAACGAACGGCAGCACTCGGTCGCCTTCGGCCTCGGCCCGATGGAAAAGCGCATCAACCATCTGATGTTTGAATATACTGAACTGGACGACCTCGGGCTCGCTCACGACATCGTGCGCGAGCGGCAGATCGATGTCGCGCTTCAGCTTGGCAAACATGCCAACGATTTGGCCCTCACCTTCTACTGCGCCAACCCGTCCGGCTGGTTGTGGGAATTTGGTTGGGGTGCTCGCAAGGCGCCAGCCCAGCAGGAATTCTACACCCGCGATATTTTCGGCCACGGCAATGAGGCCCAGGGGTACGGCATGGATATCCCTCTCCAGTAAGGGGCCTCCAAAATGGCTGTCATATCAATTATTTCAAAGGATTGCGAAACACTATGACAAGTAAGGTACGTCTTTGTCCAGTTGCCGACGTCAAGGATGGCGAACCGGTCGGCGTGTTTCTGGATGACCTGCCGGCGCTCGCTGTTTACAATGTTAATGGTGACATCTTCGTCACCGACAACATGTGCACCCATGGAAACGCCATGCTGACCGATGGGTACCAGGATGGCGGCATCATCGAATGTCCTTTTCATGGCGGTTCGTTCGACATCGCCACGGGGGCGGCGAAGGCCTTTCCATGTCAGGTTCCGGTCAAAACATACGCGGTTGCTATCGAGGATGGTTGGGTTTGCATCGACGAACTGGGCGGAGCGGCCTGAAATGGACCTGTCCACTTCTGAGCGGTTTCGCTTGCAGCAACTTGCGACCGAACTCAACGCGACCCACGCCGAATTGATAGATGACGACCGGCTGGAGAAATGGCCCGACCTGTTCGTACCGGATTGCACCTACCGCGTCATCGCACGCGAGAACCATGATCGCAATCTGACACTGTCCGCAATATTCTGCGACAGCAAGGGCATGTTGGTCGACCGCATAATTTCCCTACGCAAGGCAAACATTTTCCCGGTCCACAGCTATCGCCACATCCTTGGTCCGACGCGCATCGTTTCGGCGCATGAATTCAAGATAACGACGCAAACGAACTACGCCGTTCTCATGACCCGTGCGGACGGACACACCGAAATATACAATGCCGGGAAGTATATTGACGAGATCGATTGCAGCGAAGACCAGCCTCTTTTTATATCAAAGGTCGCTGTTTTTGACACAAACGTCATCGATACAATGATGGTTCGTCCAATCTGACCCTTATCATGGAAATGTAGTTATGGCAGAAAAAGCGCTTAAAAACAGAGGGTCTTCGGCAACAGCGGACGTCGCGGGCTACCGTGTTCCTTATCGGGTATTCACGGATCCGGACTATTACAGGCGCGAGCAGGAAAACATCTTCCAGGGTGAGACGTGGTCCTTCGTCGCACTAGAAGCCGAAGTTCCCGAGCCTGGAGACTTCAAGTCGACCTTCATCGGCGAGACCCCGGTAATAGTTACCCGAGGTAGCGACGGAAAAGTCCATGTTGTGGTCAACCGCTGCGCCCACCGCGGTGCCTTGGTCTGCCGCGAGATGCGCGGCAACCGGCCCAGTCTGGAATGCGTATACCATCAGTGGGCATATGATTTGGAAGGCAATCTGATCGGGGTTCCGTTCCGGCGCGGGCTTAAGGGTCAGGGCGGTATGCCGGGCGACTTCGACATGAAGGAGCATGGCCTTAGAAAGCTGCGCGTAGATTCTGTAGGTGGGTTGGTCTTCGCCAGCTTTTCGGAAACTGTAGAGCCGCTGCGTGACTTTCTGGGGCCGATCGTGATCGAGCACATCGAACGTATCATGTGCAAGCCGATCAAGGTTCTTGGAGATCAGCGCCAGCATGTCCACGGCAACTGGAAGCTGTATGCGGAGAACACACGCGACCCTTATCACGCGAGTTTGCTCCACCTGTTCCATAACACTTTCGGTCTCTACCGCTCCACACAGACGGGCAAGAGCGTGATGGATGCTAACAAGCGCCATTCACTGCTTTATTCGATCGCCGCCAGCAACGATGATGCGGCAGATAAGCAGGCCTACGGCGACTCCCGAACTTTTGACACCGAGTTCAAACTTCAGGACATGTCGCTCCTGAAGGGTCGGCAGGAATTCGACGATGGTGTGACCCTCGTCATCCTTGCTGTCTTCCCGAACCTAGTGCTCCAGCAAATCCAGAACACTCTGGCTGTCAGGCAGACCGTGACTAAGGGCACCGATGGCTTCGAACTCGTCTGGACCCATTTTGGCTATGCCGACGACGATGTCGAGATGCAGGCGATCAGGCAGAAACAGGCAAACCTGATCGGTCCGGCCGGGCTGGTCTCCATGGAAGATGGCGAAGCGGTCGAGATAGTGCAGAGAGCTGTCATAGGCGAACACGACGCGGCCTCATACATCGCCATGGGCGGCGATCGCCCCGATGATGCCGACCACCTGGTCACTGAAGGCGCCATTATTGGGTTCTGGCACAACTACGAGAAGCTGGTCGGCTTTGGAATTGCACCTTGACCAAAACAATCGACTTCTATTTTGATTTTATCAGTCCCTTCAGCTATCTCGCGCAGCTGAAGTTGCCAGACCTGGCCCGGAGGACTGGTTGCAAGATCGAATATTGGCCGATCGACATTCCGGAGGCGAAGATTGCCGCTGGCAACTATGGCCCATCCAACCGTGAAGTTGCACCGAAAATAAAGGTCATGATGGCTGATCTGGAGCGTTGGGCAGTCAAATACGCGGCGCCATTGAAATTTCCTGCGAGTTTCGCCTGTGCAGACTGGAACTGCGCGGTGGTTTACGCTCGCGGCCATGGCCAGGCCGAAGCTTTTGTCACAGCGGCATACCACCGAATCTGGGGACTTGGCATCGATCCTGGTGATCTCAGCGAGTTACGAAGTTGTGCCGAAGAAACTGGCCTCGACGCCGATGGGTTGTGCGAATTCATAGCATCTCCAACCGGCCAGGGCGAATATCGCAAGGTGCGTACGCAAGCTTATCAAAGAGGCGTATTCGGCGCGCCTCTTATGTTTGTCGATGATCAAATATTCTGGGGCAATGACCGCCTCGATTTTCTCGAATCTTACCTGGTTGCTACCAATGAGTAATTCGAAATTAGGAGAGTTTGTGATGCCAAGAAAGGGACGTATTGCCGTCGCTGCACATGGTACTTTATCTGCCATTGGCTTTCCTTGTGCTTCGGCGGACGTCTCGATTGTGCGCGCTCGCAGCACGGGCGTGTCCGGGCCTGAAAGGGGGCGATCTGGACAGATATGGTGTTGGTAGAACGGGTTGGGTGGCTGTCGATCAACAGTATTTACGAGCCTCCCCACAAATTCGGTATGATGCTCTACAGACAATTATAATATATTCTATGTAACCGTCCGGTCTGCCCGCCCTTGTGGTGAACGCCTCGATGCTGATTTTGGTTGGATGGAGGCGGATAGTGTCCGCCTGATTCAAGTGGACACGATCCGACCATGTTTGACCATAAGCCTGTGCGCAAGCGGCGGAGTTATTCAAGGGCCTTCAAGCTCCAGGTCCTGGCCGAGACGCGGGAGCCGTTTGTGTCGGTAGCCGAAGTGGCCCGCCGACATGGCATGAACGCGAACGTCATTTTCAACTGGCTTCGTGATCCCCGCTTCGGGGGCGACAAGGCGGTCACGGGTTTCCTTCCGGTCAAGATCGGTCCGGCGCCTGTCGCGGTGACCGCCCAACCTTTATCGGGGCCAGGCGATGAGGTGATCGTGGAACTGGCGGCGGGAGCGCGTATCCGCTGCAGGGACGAGCCATCCCTGGTGAGGGTGTTGCGTGCCCTGAGGCAGGTGACATGATCCCGGTTCCGGCTTCGACCAGGGTCTGGCTGGCGGCTGGCGTGACCGACATGCGCAAGGGCTTTAATGGCCTTTCCGCACTGGCCGAGAAGGTCGTAAGCGGTGCGACCGCCCCACCGTTATGACGGGTTCTCCTTCGACGTTGTTTCGGCGAGCTTTGCGTTTTGGTTTGGAGCAAAGCGTTGGAACAAACAGTGCAACATTTGTTGGCTTCCGCTGGGAGCAACATAAGCCGGCTTGAGGTTCTCGAGGGTCCGACGGGGCGTCGCAATTGGCCCGATGAGGTCAAAGCGCAGATCGTTGCCGAAAGCTTCGAGCCGGGCGTGAAGGTGAGCGCGGTTGCGCATCGCCACGGCCTGACGCCGCAGCATCTAACCGGATGGCGCCGGGCGGTGCGCGAGGGGCGACTGATACTACCATCGGCTGGCGAAGAACCCTTTGCCCATCTGGTCGTGGGCGATCTCCGCACGGCCGAGCATGAAGATCAAAGCAGGTGCGGGGCGATCAGCATCGAGACGGGCGGGATCGTCGTTCGGGTGCCGGCGGATATCAGCGCGGCCCGTCTTGGCGACATTGTCCGCGTCCTGCGCATCACATGATCCTGACCGGACAGGGCCTGAGGGTGGTCGTGGCGGTGAAGCCTGTGGACTTCCGCAAAGGCCATGACGGTCTTGCGGCGGTGGTGCAGTCGGAGCTGGGCCTCGATCCTCATTCGGGGATCATCGTCGTGTTCCGTTCGAAGCGGGCGGACCGGATCAAGGTTCTGACCTGGGACGGCGGCGGGCTGGTGCTGGCGTACAAGCGGCTCGAACAGGGCAGCTTTGCCTGGCCGCCGATCCGGGACGGGGTGATGAAGCTCTCGGCAGCCCAGTTCGGCGCGCTGTTTGAAGGTCTCGACTGGCGCAAGGTACGCGCGGTGAATGTTCGCCGTCCGAACCTTGTCGAATAAGCGAGTCACCGCGAACGAAGCAGTGTATAATATGGCTTATGCCCGAGACGCTCACTGCTTCAGAACTTGCCGGACTTCCGCCGAAGGTGCGGGCGGTTCTGGCGGCGCAGGCGGAGTTGATTGAGGCGCGTGCAGAACAGATCGCCGCGCACGAACAGAAAGCTGCCGCTGCTGAAAAAAAGGCCGCTGCGGCTGAAGAGAGCGCCGCCGCCATCGCCGACGAGATTGGGGAAATCAAAGCCCTGAACGCGCGGCTTGAGTACCTGGTGAAGGAGCTGCGCCGTGCGCTCTATGGCAAGAAGTCTGAGCGCCTTGATCCGGACCAGCTCGACCTGTTGCTTGAAGATCTCGAGACGGCGGTTGCAAAGGCTGAGGAAGAAAGCGAAGCGCGCAGTCGCGGGTGCACGGCGCGTGAGCCTTCCCGGCGCAATATCGGCCGCCTGCCAGACCATCTTGAGCGGATCGAACGTGTGATCGAACCGGAGAGCCTTGAGTGCCCGTGCGGCTGCGGGGAGATGGTGAGGATCGGCGAGGACCGCACGGAGCGGCTCGACTGCGTGCCGGCGCAGCTCCGGGTGATCGTCACGGTACGTCCCAAATATGCCTGCCGGACCTGCGAGGCTGGCGTGACGCAGGTGCCGGCCCCGGCGCACCTGATCGAAGGCGGCTTGCCAACCGAAGCGCTGATCGCGCAGGTCCTCGTCTCCAAATACGGCGATCATCTTCCACTTTACCGGCAGGCGCAGATCTTTGCCCGGTCCGGTGTCCTGCTGGATCGCTCGACACTCGCCGGCTGGAGCGGGGCCGCGGGCTATCATCTCTCTCCGCTGACGCGGCGGCTTGCTGAAATCCTCAAAACCTCAGGCCACCTGTTCATGGACGAAACCCGGTGCCCGGTGCTCGATCCTGGACGAGGCATGACCAAGAGCGGTTATCTCTGGGCGCTGGCCCGGGATGAACGCGGATGGGGCGGGACAGGTCCGCCGGGTGTGGTCTACTTCTACGCTGATGGCCGGGGCGGAAAGCATGCCGAGGCGTTCCTGAATGGGTTCACCGGAACGCTGCAGGTCGATGCCTATGCAGGCTACAAGCGCCTCGCGCGGAAAGGCCGGCCGGAGGGCGCGCTCGTGCTTGCCAACTGCTGGGCGCATGCACGCCGCAAGCTGGTGGAGATCAAGAAGTCCTCGAACTCGCCCATTGCCGATGAAGGCCTCAAACAGATCGCAGCGCTCTACGCCATCGAAGCAGAAATCCGCGGCCTTGATCCGGAAGCGCGCCGGCTTGTCCGCCAGGCCCGCACCGCGCCGCTGGTGGCTGCGTTCGGCGACTGGCTCAAGCAGAAACGCGCACGCATCTCTGCCAAGTCCAGGCTGGGTGAGCATCTCACCTACATCGCCAACTGCTGGGGCGGGCTGCAGGTGTTCCTCTCTGACGGCCATGTCGAGATGGACAGCAACCCGGTTGAGAACCGCATCCGTCCGCTGGCCCTCGGCCGCAAGAACCATCTGTTCGCCGGTCATGATGAAGGCGCGCATGCCTGGGCCTGCACCGCGTCGTTGATCGAAACCTGCAAACTCAACGGCGTCGAACCGCTCGGCTACCTGACCAAAACGCTCGAAGCCATTGCCCAGGGCCATCCCATGAGCCGACTTGATGAACTCCTGCCGGGGCCGTTCGCATGCGCAAGCTGACAGACGAAGGCCTTGCCCGGCTCGATCACTTCCTCGTCTCTCAGGAAGACGATGAAGTCATGATGGTGCCCGAGCTCGACGGGTTCCTCACCGGCCTCCTCGTCTGCCCCGAAATGATCCTGCCAAGCGTATGGCTGCCTGTCGTCTGGGGCGGAGACGGTCCGGTGTTCGAGGACCAGACTGAGGCAAACGAAATCCTCGGCCTGATCATGGCGCTCTACTGGTCTGCCTCCCGAAAAGTGGTCCGTTA
>NZ_ARYL01000033.1 GCF_000685295.1 Hyphomonas oceanitis SCH89 | reverse complement strand
CTTCTGTCTCAAAATACCTGACGACGAACAGGTCTCACCCCTGCTCAATGCCAGCGCTAGTGCCAGCGATCTCGGCAACGTCTTTGCGTTGCCGACCATGGTGGCGACGGCATGGCGTTTCGGCAAGTCATCCATTGAGGCATCAGGTGAAGCAGAGGCTTGGGAAATCGCCCGTCGGTTCAGCGAAACGGAGTTGCTCGTCGCACTGGAGCAGGGCGATCTGCTTGATGAATCGGAAAAGCAGAGCCTCGCTAGCGAAGTAGCCGCGATGACGGGCTTGCCATCGGACCTTGTGCTTCAGGCCAACTTGCGCGTCGGTATCCAGGACTTTCTTGAAACACTTCTCGCGGGCGATAATCTTCTCATCAGCCGCCTCAACACGGCAAAAACTCAATCTGTAAAGCCTATCGCGACTAATACAGACCGACCGGCCGCCGCAAATGACCCATCTTTGGGACTGGGACGATCCAACAAGATCCTTGCTTCGGATATTGCGGCCTACCTTACGGACATGACCGGGCTTGATCAGGGTGAAGACTACAGGTCACTCAATCTCGACGCCAACTTTGCATGGGACTGGTCAGGCGCTAGCCTGGAGCTCTTCTATGCTGACGCCACGCCCCGTGTTGCTGATTTCATGAACGTGAAGACGGATGCGCGGCTGCTCGTTTTTGGTGGCTACCGCGATCTCGCGACGCCGTTGCTCGCGACACGATATGCACTGACCCATGCCGGGCTGCCTCAGGAGCGCGTCGAACTAAAGATACTTGCTTCCGGGCATTCGCCTTTTGATGAGGACGCGCTCAGGGCGCCGTTCGCAGACAGTATCTATACTTTCATACAGACCCACACGGCCACCATGGCTACCAAAGGAGAGCAATCCCAATGAAGCCAATAAAGTGGACGCTCATGCTGACAGCAGCCGTTACTGTACTCACTGCATGCGGCACCGCAGAGGTGGCCGGTAAGGAATCGGCGCTGCCTGAGACGCAGTCGCTCAGCATCATCCAGAATGGCGAGAACGTTGGCTACGTGAAGGCGACCGGAAAAGGCGATGCCACGGATGTTGAATACTATGTCGACAGCAATGGCCGAGGCCCGAAACATTCCGAGCATCTTGTCGTTGATGCGCAGGGCATTCCAACCGAATGGACCATTGCCGGCACTTCGCTCATGGGCGGAGATGTTAGCGAGACATTTGAATTTCACGACGGCATTGCGACATGGAAAAGCCAGGCAGATTCCGGTGTCCAAAACCAGGATGCTCCAGCCCTTTATGCCGTGAACGACGGCAGTCCGTGGGCGAACTATGTCTATGTGAAAGCCCTGTTGGCCGACCCAGATCACTCGATGGCCGTTATACCTTCCGGACAGCTGCGTCTTGAAGAGCTGGACGGCGTCGCGCTTGTGTCCGGAGATTCCGAGATCGCCCTCGACATCTATCTCTTGTCGGGCATCGACATGGCGCCAAGTCTTATTGCGCTTGACAAGTCCGGTGCGTTCTTTGCTGATTTTTCAGAATCATCAGCCATTGTTCAGACCGGCCATGAGGATCTTGTTACGCCGCTCATGGAACTGGCTCGCACGCTCAAGGTGGCACGCGCAGAAAATCTGGCCAAGCAACTACGCCACACCTATGGCGGCGCCTTTGCAATTGCGAATGTGCGCATTCTCACGCCCAGCGCAGGCACGCTTAGCGAGCCATTGACAGTCATCGTGCACAATTCTCAAATCGAAAAGATAGAGTCTTATCCCTCGGGCGACGATCTGACCGAGAGCATGACTGTGTTCGATGGGCAGGGCGGAACGTTGATGCCCGGCATGTACGATGTCCATTCCCACGCGTCGCTAGACTCGGGTTTATATTACATTGCCGCTGGCGTGACTTCTACGCGCGACATGGGCAACGACAATGACTTCCTCACAGACCTCATGGCCAAGCTGGACGCAGGAACTGTCGTCGGACCACGCATTACCCCGGCGGGCTTCATTGAAGGCCGCAGCCCGTTTTCTGCGCGCGTTGGCATCATTGCGTCAACAGAACAGGAAGCGCTTGATGCCGTCAATTGGTATGCGGATCGCAAGTACCCGTTCATCAAGATCTATAACTCTATGAATCCCGCATGGGTGCCCGCCATGGCGACGCTGGCGCACGGTCATGGCATGCGCGTTATTGGGCACGTGCCAGCTTTCACCAATGCGGACAACATGATCAAAGCTGGCTACGACGAGATCACGCATATCAACCAGCTGATGCTCGGCTGGTTGCTGGCACCTGATGAAGATACGCGTACGCCGCTGCGTCTCACGGGCATGGCGCGTGGCGCGAAGTTGGACCTAAATTCCGAGCAGGTGCATACGACCATATCGCTCATGAAAACTAACAATGTGGGTATCGACCCGACGGCCGTCATCCTCGAGCGGCTGATGCTGAGCCGCGCGGGTGCCACTCCACCCGGTGACGTCGACTATCTTGACCACATGCCAATCGGCTACCAGCGATACCGCAAGCGCACTTTCGTGACGCTTGAGGATGCTGCTGCGGATCGGGCTTATGTCGAAGGCTTCCAGAAGACGCTGGCTACGCTCAAGCTGCTCTATGATTCTGGTATCCGGATACTGCCCGGAACAGATGATGGAACGGGATTTACGGTTCATCGTGAACTTGAGCTCTATAACAAGGCTGGCATCCCGGTCGCTGACGTTCTGGCGATCGGTACACAAGGGCCGGCCGAGTATCTTGGCTATGGCGATACACTTGGAACGATCGAGGTTGGCAAGTTCGCCGACTTTGTCCTGCTTGCAGGCAATCCGCTGGCTGATCTAAAAGCCATCAAGGCGCCAAGAATGGTCGTGAAGAATGGGGATGTCTACTTTCCAAGCGAGATATACGAAGCATTGGCAATTAAATCATTTGCTTCTCCGCCGGCGGTTCTGAACGGTGGCGCTACTTCTGAGTAAGCTCCAAGATGCGCATGAAAGGTCGGCCACTTTTCGTAAGGCGAAAAGCGGGCCGGGCTTTGCCCCCTTGCCATGTGGTTAAGGCGCCTAAAGCGCCAAATTGCCTCGTACCGGTACAGCGGTTGTGGATTTGATCTCGCCAAGAGTGGCTGTGGAGTTCACATTATCCACACCGGGCAGGTTCATCAGGAAATTCATCAGGAAGTCTTGGTACCAGCTCATCGATTTGGCCTGTATTTTCATCATGATGTCCATCTCGCCGAAGATGGAATAGCATTCCAGGATTTCCGGTGTGTTCTCCACTTTCCGACTGAACGTCGCGCGGTCCTTTTCTGACAGTCGCTGTACCTTAAGGTACGCGAATATATGCAGGCCGAACCCAAGTTTTTCGCGGTCGAGGATGGCGACCTGCCTCTTGATGTACCCTTCGTCCTTCAGGCGCTGCAGTCGGCGCCAACAGGGTGATTGGGAAAGTCCGACTATTTCCGCCAGCTCAACTGTTGAAACGGAGCAGTCCTTCTGGAGCTGTTCGAGGATTTTGATGTCAAATGTCGATAGAGGATCTGTCATCGGGGTAGAATGCAAGCAAAAGTGCGATAAAGCAAGATAGATAATGCTCATATACTTCCAGATCCGCCATATGCATGTGGCATTGGTAAATAAATTATCTATATTATGTCTGAATCATATCGGCGCATCTCTATTCTGAGGTCGATCTCTCTCAGGTCTTAGCTTGACGACCTGGTTTCGGAATTTGCCGTTATCTCTCATCTTTAAGGGTGGGGTAATGCCGGGCATGGTACTGCTACACAAGCAGTTTTCTGGTCCGATTGCGTGCCGCGACTTTCGCTTGTCTTCTAGAGGGATAGGCCGCCATCGACGATGAGCGTCTGGCCGCAGACATAGGCGGCTAAGGGGCTTGCGAGGAAGATCGCGGCACCGGCCATGTCTCCGGGGGTGCCCATACGGCCTACCGGTATGGCCCGCAAAGCGCCCTCAAGGCGTTTTGGGTTTTCGGTCGTTACCTTGGTGAGCTTCGTATCGACAAGGCCCGGAGCGAGGCCGTTGACGCGGATACCGTCAGGCGCCCAAGCTTGGCCCAGCGTCTTTGTGAGGCTGATGGCGCCAGCTTTTGAGGCGGCATAGGCCGGGTTGCCGACATTGGCCGACAGGCCTGAGATCGAGCTGACGATAATGACCGAACCCTGTGTCTTTGCGAGCATGGGTTTGCAGACGCGGGAGCAGTGCATCAGGCTGTCGAGATTGACGGCCATGACCTTGTCCCATCCGGGGTTTTCGAATTCTCCGCGTTTGTAGACGACGATGCCCTGGCTGAGGACGAGGCAATCGAGGGTGTCGAAGTCAAGCTGTGCAGATTCAATTTCGTCGGGGCTTCCGACATCAACCTGCTGATAGAGGAGGCCTTCGAGATCGCTGCCATCGGCTGGATCATAGTCAGACGCCTTGGCGCGTGTTCCCCAGACATGTACTTCAGCGCCGCGGGCGCGGAAGGCCTGTGCGATGCCATTGCCGATGCCGCTAGACCCTCCAACGACGAGTACGCGTTTTCCGGTAAAATCTGTATCATCAAAGTTCAAAGTCATTTCCTCCGATTTTATTTTCTGCAGCAACATCACCTATCTTGGCGGTGTTATGCAATCCCGGAGGCGGGGGGATTAATTTTGCGTGCTGGCGATCAGTTCGAAAGAGCGTAGGCGTGCGCCGTGATCATATACGTCGGATACAATGATAAGCTCTTCAGCGCCGGTTTCGGAGACGAGGGTTTCAATGCCTTTGCCGACGGTGTCCGGTGACCCGACAATGGAGCGGGCCAGCATGTTCTGGGCCTGTGCTTTTTCCGCAGGGGACCAGTAATCGTCGATATTATCGATGGGAGGTTGGCTGAAAGAGCGTGTGCCGCGCAACAGGTTGGCAAATGACATCTTCTGCGTGGTCGAAAGGCGCTGGGCCTCGGCATCTGTTTCGGCAGCGATGATGTTCACGCCGACCATGGCGTATGGCTTGCCCAGCTGTTCAGATGGCTTGAAACGGCTGCGGTAGATTTCGAGCGCGGCCATGAGATGCGCAGGCGCAAAGTGTGAGGCGAAGGCGTATGGCAGGCCAAGCTCTGCTGCCAGCATGGCGCCGAAATGACTGGAGCCGAGGATCCAAAGTGGCACGTTTGTGCCTGCGGCGGGTACGGCCTGGACGCGTTGGCCCGGTTGGACAGGTTTGAAGAAGGCTTGCAGTTCCATGACGTCCTGAGGGAAACGTTCGGCCGCTTCCTGGGTTGTGCGCAGGGCGCGTACGGTGATCTGGTCGGTGCCGGGAGCACGGCCGAGGCCGAGATCGATGCGTCCGGGATAGAGTCGTTCAAGGGTACCGAACTGCTCGGCGATCACGATCGGCGCATGGTTCGGTAGCATGATGCCACCTGCGCCGACCCGGATTTTCTTAGAGCCTGCAGCCATGTGGGAGATAACCAGCGACGTCGCAGCACTGGCGATACCGGCCATGTTATGGTGTTCAGCCACCCAGATGCGGTTGTAATCCCAGTTTTCGGCGTGTGCGGCGAGGTCGCGCGCATTGTCCATGGCGGTGCGAGCATCAGTGCCTTCGGTCACTCGGACAAGATCAAGTATGGACAGTTTGGGCATCAGTCAGCGCTCCGGAATGGCGTCGCGCGATCAGGCAGCAACGGTGAGCAGGTTACTTGGGGACGCGCCGAGCCGAAGTCAAAAAACTGGCTGAGTGCCGCCGGGGAAGGGGATTGGAAGTCTCCTCTCCGCATTGAAAACCCCCACTCAAACCCGTAGCAAACCCCTGAGAAACCCGTCGGAATCCCGTCCGCAAGGACGTGAAGCCGTTGATAGAATGATCGAGGAAATGCCCATGCCCGGCACCAATGTACTCTCCGATATCCGCATCGCTGACATGACGACGGTCATTTTCGGTCCCTATTGCACGCAGACCCTTGCTGACATGGGCGCAGATGTCGTGAAGGTCGAGCCGGCGGCAGGAGATGATTTCCGTAACGTCGGCAAGCCTGTGAACACGAAAAGCATGGGCCCGTGCCACCTTACCATCAATCGCGGCAAGCGCTCGGTTGTCTGGGATCTCAAATCGGACGAGGGCAAGGCGGCTATCACCAAGCTTATCCAGCAGAGCGATGTGTTCATCCATAATGTCAGGGAGGATGCGGTGGCGCGGATCGGGCTGACCTATGAGGAGGTCAAGGCGATCAAGCCGGATATTGTCTATGTGCATTGCACGGGCTTCGGATCGAGCGGTCCCTATGCCGGGCGTCCGGCCTATGATGACCTGATTCAGGGTCTTTCTGGCACGGCCAGCCTGCTGCCACGCGTGGACGGCAATCCTGCACCGCGCTTCCTGCCGACGGCCATTGCAGACAAGGTGTCCGGCCTGCACGCTGTCTATGCCACGCTCGCGGCGCTGCGTAAGCGCGACCGGACCGGGGAAGCCGTGCATGTCGAAGTGCCTATGTTCGAATGTATGACCCATTTCCTGCTGGAAGAGCACCTTTACGGCGAGACGTTCGATCCCCCGAATGGTCCAGCCTGCTACCAGCGGCAGGTCGACCCCTCACGGCAACCGCTGGAAACAGAAGACGGCTGGATCACTATTGCGCCTTATGTCGACGCGCGTTGGATTCGCCTGTTTGACGTGCTGGGAGCGCCGGACGAGCTAAAGGACGAACGCCTCAATGACCGGCGGGGGCGTTATCACAACATGCCCTACATGATGGAGCGAGTTCAGTCTTATCTCACCGCTAAACCGACTCAGCATTGGCTTGAGGCATTCTCTGCGGCGGACATTCCAGCGGCACGCGTAAATGATATTACAGAGCTAAGGGATGACCCGCATCTGAGGGCGGTCGGTTTCTTCCAGAAACGTGCGCATCCCACCGAGGGGAATTATTGGGAGACGCAACCCCCGGTGATTTTCAGAGACGAGTCGGCCCGTACAATCCGCCCGGCTCCCCTCATAGGCGAGCATACAGACGAGGTTTTTGCTGAAATCGGTCTCACTGCTGCTTCAAAAACAGATTCCAAGGATTGAAAGCGGCTCTTAACCGATAAATTTCTCGTTACCATTGGGAAACTGTTTGTTTTTTGATGCTAAGCGAGACGCTCAACATGGTATTGCCTATTGGACTTGGCGAACTACTTCGTGAAGTGCAGGGACAAAGCCATGTCGGCGCTTGTTTCCGGGCATTCGTGCGGAAGTCTCGCAGATGACGGAACATCATAAGGCATTTGAATGGCACATACTGGCCGTATCTGGAGCAAGCTGACTCTGCCGCGCGCGCTTGGCGCGGCCGTTGCTGTCATGACGCTTCTCACAGCGCATGCATTCGCTCAGGGGCGGGGGCCCTCCAGCGTGTTCGTCGCGGAAGTGGGTAAACAGGATTTTGCCATGCGGATCGAGGCGCTGGGTACGTTGAAGGCAAATGAGCGCGTGGAACTCACGCTCAATGTCGCCGACCGCGTAACTGCGATCTATTTTGACGACGGTGAGCGCGTAACGGCTGGCAAGACCCTTCTCTCCCTCGCGCAACGTGAGCAGGTCGCTCTGGTCGAATCTGCCCAGGCCACAGCTGATGAAGCGCGTCGGCAGTATGAGCGCGCCCAGCAACTCGCGAGCCAGGATGCGATCGCCCAGACATCTCTTGATGCAGCCCGCCGTGATCTCGACAGCGCTACGGCTCAGCTTCGCGCAGTTCAAGTTCGCCAGAAGGACCGCGTCCTGGTTGCGCCATTTGATGGCGTTCTCGGGTTCCGGATGGTCAGCGTCGGCTCCTACGTCAAACCGGGTGATGTGGTTGCGACACTGGTCGACGATAGCGAAATGAACCTCGATTTCGGCGTCCCCTCGAACTTCCTTTTGTCACTTAGGGCTGGTGTGACTGTTACGGCGACGACCGATGACCTGCCCGGCATGGAATTTGCCGGGAAGATCGACAGCGTCGACAATACAATTGACCCCGTCACGCGATCGGTACGCGTACGTGCCGTTCTCCCAAACCCTGACCGTGACCTGAAGGCTGGCATGTTCATGCGTGTCACCATTCTGGTCGACGCTCGCACCGCCCTATCGATTCCTGAAGGGGCAATACAGCCACTTGGACCTGATAACTTCGTTTTCGTCGCCATGGAAGAAAATGGCAAGAAAATCGCGCGAAAGCGAAAGGTCCAGATTGGCCTTCGCCAGGGCGGGAATGTTGAAGTCCTTTCCGGACTGTCACAGGGCGATCTCATTATTACCGAGGGAGCGATCAAGGCGCGCGATGGGGGTGAAGTCCTTGTGCGTGAGCGTTCTGCTGTTTTCCCTGGCGCGTCCGGCAACGGCGCTGCCCTCAACGCACAATAGCCCGGATGTTGCTGTCAGACGTCTCCGTCAAGCGTCCGGTCTTCGCATCTGTCCTGTCGCTTATCCTGATCATTTTCGGCCTCGTCGCCTATAATAGGCTGGCGCTGCGCGAATACCCGGACATTGACGCGCCAATCGTGACGATCAGCACGCGTTATCCCGGTGCCTCGGCCAATGTGATTGAGACGCGCATCACGCGAGTAATTGAAGACCGTATCGCCGGCGTCTCCGGCATCCGCTTTATTAATTCGAATTCCACTGATGGCCGCTCGCGCATCAGTATTGAGTTCAGCATCGACCAGGACATTGACGCGGCGGCCAATGATATTCGCGACCGCGTATCAGGTGTACTGAACAATTTGCCGCCGGAAGCCGATCCCCCCGAGATCGAGAAGGCGGACGCGAATGATGACGTCATTATCTGGCTGAACTTCGGCAGCGATCGCATGACAACGCCTGAACTGACCGATTATGCGGACCGGTACATCGTTGACCGTTTCTCTGCCCTCGATGGCGTTGCGCGTGTACAGGTCGGCGGCGCGCGCGACTATGCGCTGCGCATATGGATCGATCGGCGGGCGCTGGCCTCCCGTGGCCTAGCAGTAAGTGACATTGAGAATGCGCTAAGGCGGGAGAATATCGAAGCCCCAGCCGGCAGTCTGGAGTCTGATTCCCGTAACTTCACGGTCCGGATTGAGCGGGCCTTCAAGACACCGCAGGACTTTGCCGGACTGGTCATTGCACAGGGAGATGACGGCTATCTTGTGCGCCTTGGCGACGTTGCGCGCGTTGAACGCGGTACGGCCGAAGACAGGACGACCTTCCGGGGCAATGGCGTTCCCATGGTCGGACTGGGCATCATCAAACAGTCAACGGCCAACACTGTGGAAGTGGCCGCCGCGGCGAGGGATCTGGCCGACGAGATCAGCAAGACATTGCCGGAAGGCATGGTGATCGCGCGGGGGTCTGATTCCTCGATCTTCATCGATGCGTCCATTCGCGAAGTCTACAATACACTATTCATCGCTGTTGGGCTGGTGACAGTCGTCATCTTCATGTTTCTAGGCAGCCTGCGATCGACGATAATCCCGGCCATTACGGTGCCGATCTCGATTATTTCTACGTTCATCGTTCTGTTAGCGCTCGGCCTATCGATCAACCTGCTCACGCTGCTTGCGCTGGTTCTGGCCATCGGCCTTGTCGTGGATGATGCCATCGTTGTGCTAGAGAACATCCACCGGCGGATGGACGAGTATGGTGAAACACCGCTTGTGGCTGCCTATCGCGGCACGCGTCAGGTGGGCTTTGCCGTAGTTGCGACAACGATGGTGCTGATCGCGGTATTCCTTCCTATCACGTTCCTGCAAGGCAATGTCGGCCGCCTGTTCACCGAGTTCGCGCTGACGATGGCCGCCGCCGTTTTCTTCTCCAGCATATTGTCCCTGACGATCGTGCCGATGATGTCGTCAAAGCTTTTGAAGCCCAAGGCGAGGACGGGCGTTACGCGTTACATCCCGTTGGCGATCGATAGCGTCTTTGCTCGGCTAAGGACTGGTTATGGCTGGATTCTGAGTAAACTCATCTACCGGCCGATCTTTGTGATGCTCATACTGTTGGGTATTTTCGGAGGCGCTGCCTGGCTTTACCAGAATATCGACGAAGAATTCGTGCCTCAGGAGGATCGCGGTACATTCTTCATCAGCATTCGCGGTGAGGAAGGCGCATCGTTTGATTATATGGCGACCTATCTCGATGAGATCGAGCAGCGCCTGCTACCTTATACGGAGTCTGGAGAGGCAACCCGCCTTCTGGTTCGGGCGCCGGGATTTGGCAGTTCGAGCTTCAACCAGGGCTTTGTTGTGGTCGTGCTGGATGACTGGTCGAAGCGGCGCTCCGGTGACGAGATCATTGCGGAGATAAATCGCAAACTGTCTGACATGCCTGGTATTAGGGCCTTTGCGGTTATGCGGCAGGGGCTCGGCGGGGGCAATGGAAAGCCCGTTCAGTTCGTGCTTGGCGGGCCGTCCTATGAGCAGCTAACGCAGTGGCGCGATACATTTGTGGCGGCTCTGGAAGACAATAACCCGGGCCTTGTTGATATCGACTGGGACTATAAGGAAACTCAGCCACAGTTCCGTATCTCGATCGATTATGACAGAGCCGCCGACTTGGGCGTGACCGTCGCCGATATCGGCAATACCTTGCAAACCATGCTCGGATCGCGCCGCGTGACTACTTATACCGACCAGGGCGAGGAATATGATGTCATCCTCGAGGGGCTGCGGTCGGACCAGAATACGCCCACGGACGTGCAGAACATCTATGTGCGGTCATCGCGCTCGGGGCAGCTTGTTCCACTGTCCAGTCTGACCAAGATCGAGTCCATCGCCGATAGTCCCAGCCTCAACCGCTACAATCGCGTCCGATCCATCACCATCGAAGCGGGGCTTGCACAAGGAGTCTCGCTAGGTACGGCGTTGAGCGGCATGGAGCGTATCGCGAAGGAAGTTCTGCCGACAGAGGCCACGATTGACTACAAGGGCCAGTCGCTGGACTTCAAGTCGTCCGGAGGTTCCATCCTGTTCGTGTTTGCGATCGGTCTGGTTATTGTGTTCCTGGTCTTGGCCGCCCAGTTTGAAAGCTACCGGCATCCTATCATTATTATGCTCTGTGTGCCGGCAACGATTGCTGGCGGTTTGCTGGGCCTATGGCTCACGGGCAATACACTGAATATCTATACGCAGATCGGATTGATAATGCTGGTCGGCCTTGCCGCAAAGAACGGCATCCTAATCGTGGAATTCGCTAACCAGCTGCGCGATGAGGGTGAAGAGTTTGATGTGGCACTACGAGAAGCGGCTCTGGCACGCTTCCGGCCAATCGTGATGACCAGCCTCACCACGGCCGCTGGTGCTGTGCCTCTCATTTTGTCGGAAGGGGCAGGGGCTGAAACTCGTCAAGCCATCGGCGTCGTTATCTTGTTCGGCGTTATCACGGCGGCGTTCATTACCGTATTATTTGTGCCGACGGCTTATGCGCTGATTGCACGGAAATCGGGTTCACCGAATGACGTGGCCCGGCGGCTTGAGGCCGAGGAAAAAGAGGCCGATTTGGTTCCTGCGCCTGCTGAATAGGCTTTCTACCTACTCGTTACGGGTGGAGTCGCAAGATGCCAGATAGTTACTCGGAACTGCCACGTTGTGGGCAGAAACCCAATTTGTGTGCCCAAGGTTGCATCTCGCCAGGCTTCCGGTCGCGCCGAGCGGCGATTCGCCTTGTATTCAGGGCGACGTGCCCCTGAAGCTACCTCAAATCTAGTAGCAATCAGGGGCTCGGCGATATTCTGCTTTATGGCAATACCTAAGACACGATCATTGCTAATTGGACCCGGTAGCCTGGTTTTGGCCTCATGGTCATGCCAGTGGCTGCGGAGCGTTTCTCAACTATCGAGAAGCACACCATGAACGTGCCGAATTACGATCCACCTGTTATTCCGCTGGAGATTCTGCTCGTCGAGGATGATGTTGCCAGAGCGGCAATATTCGATGAAGGGCTCGGCAATACGGCAAATGTGCGCCGCATAGGCGAGCTATCCATGCAATCCATTATCGCCGCGACTGATATTCATAAAGCCGATCTACTTATTATTAGCCGTCATGTGCCCGATGGCGACATGATCCGCGTTGTGGAAGAGCTTTCCGGCAAGCGCCCGATGCCGATTGTCGTATTTGTGGAGGCTGACCAAGGCGATCTCGCGCGACGGGCAATTAGGGCAGGTGCCAGCGGGTACATTGTCAGCGGCCTGTCTGCTGCGCGGGTTGGGCCGGTGCTTGACGTTGCGATGGAGCGGTTCCGGCTGATGGATGCGCTTCATAAGGAACTGTCACGGTCCAAGAGCGACCTGGAAGCCCGCAAGCTGATCGAGCGGGCCAAGGGGTTACTGATGGAGCAGCGAGGCGTCACAGAACATGCTGCTTATGAAGCGCTTCGCAAGATGGCCATGTCGCGAGGAAAGCCTGTGCGCGAGATTGCAGAAACAATTGTCGCCATCTCGAACATGCTTCCGTGAACAATATGCGTTTCGTGCGGTGAAGGCTGATTTGCTTAGCCTACAGCGCTTTCACCTTACCCATACTCAGCACGTGTTAGTGCACCGACATTAAGCTTCCCGCATGTTGCGGTGCATCATTCCTGTGCGGCCACCCATAGTAGAGCCAGAAGCATATAGATTTCAGTATGAACAAGTCCTTGCTCCGGCTCTGCTGAGAACTGGTTCAATGTAGAACCGATAATGCGGCTCGATGTTGGGCCCGTAATGCGGTCGCCTGGCGACAGCGACTTTTCCACATATCGTGAGGTCTTCGGGATCTCTTATCGACTTATCCAGTGTGACGCTTTGCGACGCATGCGGAGAAGTACTGAATTTGTCCGCTCTGCGGATGGGGTCGCGCTGCCCGACAAGCAGCGTAACAAAACGGAGTAGTAAAAATGAAAAATTCTTTTCGAACATATTTGATGTCTGGTGTCTTTCTTGCAGCAGGCGGGCTGACGGCAACCGCACAGGAAATTGCCGCCGCGCAGGAGCTTGCCGTCACAGATTCGGTGTCGGTCCAGCAGACCATTACGGTGACAGGTTCTCGCGGCAAACCAAGGACGGTCGCCGATTCTGCTGTTCCTATCGATGTACTCGACGAAGCCACTATTAAAGACGTCTCGTTCACTGATACGAATGACGTGCTCAAAACACTCGTGCCATCCTACACGATTGGCCGTGAGCCGATTTCTGATGGATCTACATTCGTGCGCCCAGCCGCACTTCGTGGTCTCTCGTCCGACAAAACTCTGGTTCTCGTAAACTCAAAGCGCCGCCATCGTGCTGCGCTCGTGTCTATTGGTGGGTCAGGTACACAGGGTCCTGACGTTGCGACCATTCCCGCGTCCGCTTTGAAGACAGTTGAAATCCTGCGCGATGGTGCTGCGGCCCAATACGGTTCCGACGCAATCGCCGGTGTTATCAACTTCATCCTCAAGGACTCGGCAGAAGGCGCAGAAATTACAGTCCAAGGGGGACAATATTATGAAGGCGACGGCGAAGACCTTCTGATTGCAGGCAATATCGGTTTGCCGCTCGGCGAGAACGGCTTCATCAATATCAGCCTTGAAGGTACAAGTGCTCAGCCTACGAGCCGCGGCAAACAATGGGACGAAACCACGTCATTCGATGTCGATGCCTATGTGGCCGCAAATCCGGACAAAGCCTATCTCTATGGCCCCGGCGGCGACTATGACTCAAGCAACGTTCAGATATGGGGACAGCCTGAATCGGAAGCATTCCGTTCGTTCGTGAACATGGGCTATACGCTTCCAGGCGGGCAGGAACTTTACGCTTTCGCCAACTACTCGAACTCATCGGCCGATGGTGATTTCAACTATCGCTTCCCCGGCAACTCTGTGAACGGCCCGCTGATCCGTCTGCAGGACGGTTCGACATATAAGTTTGACAGCCTTTTCCCGGCGGGCTTTACGCCACGCTTCTTCGGGAACGTTGTCGACTATTCAACAACGGGCGGTATCCGTGGCGAATTCACGCCAGACTTCACGTATGATTTCTCGGCTCGTTACGGCAAGAACCAGATCAACTACAAGCTAGGCAACACGGTCAACCCGTCGCTGGGTGACAGCTCTCCAACAGTCTTCCATCCGGGCGATCTGATTTCGGATGAAGTCGCGGTTGCTGCTGACTTTGTCTATTCCTACGAGATGGGCGGCTTCGCCAGCCCAGTCGATTTCAGCTTCGGTGCTGAATGGCGGGACGAGGGCTATGAGGCTGTTGCGGGTGACGTAGCCTCCTACATTGCCGGCCCGTATGCCTTTGCAGATCCATGGAATTTCTGCGACGGCGCGGCTCCGACAGCAGCGGGACTAGGCGTCATTGCCGATGGCTCAACGCTCGATTGTGCCGATCCTTCGGACCCGGTGTATACACTCAATGGTGTCGGTTCGAACGGCTTCCCGGGCTACTCGCCGGATTATTCGGGTTCGCTCAATCGCGACAGCTACGGCATCTATGCTGGCGCCGCAGCTGACCTTACGGACGCTCTGTTCGTGGAGGTTGCTGGCCGGTTCGAGAACTATTCCGACTTTGGCGAAACGACCAATGGCAAGATTGCCGCGCGTTGGTCGGTTACCCCGAACGTCAATATCCGTGGCTCGGTCGGCACAGGATTCAGGGCACCAACGCCAGGCCAGCTGGCCACGACGAACGTGTCAACACGCTTCCCGGCCGGTGAACCGGTCGCATCCGGTCTTTTCCCGGCCTCCAACCCTGTGTCGCAATTCCTTGGGGCCGAAGAGCTGAAGCCTGAAAAGTCGACGAACTACTCCCTTGGTGCAACGGGCACCTTTGGCCCGTTGAGCGTAACGCTTGACCTCTACAAGATTGACATCAGTGACCAGTTCTATGCATCGCGCTCTATCACCGTGACGCCGGAAATCCGGGATCAGCTGATTGCGGCAGGCGTACCGGGCGCTGATACGATCGGTGCTGTTCAATTCTTCCAGAACGCGTTTGACTCCTCAACAGAAGGGGTCGATCTGGTCATGACCTATCTCGCTGATTGGGGCACGGCGGGTTCGACGGCCTTCACGCTGAGCTCGAACTACAACACGTTCTCGGTTGAGAAGGTCAACATTGACGGTCTGTTCCTCGAGGAAGATGTGTATGACTTCGAGAATGGCACGCCTAACTATCGGACGACGTTCACGGTATCGCACACGATCGGGGCTTACACTTTCCTTGGCCGGGCGAACTATTTCGGCGAGTATAATCCATCACAGTGCCTCACGGGCGCGGCAGCAGATGGTTATAGCTGCCCAGGCGGATTGCTTACTGAAGATTCAGGCAGCGAGGTCCTGTTCGATATCGAGGCGACTTATGCCTATGACGACACGACCAAGTTCACGGTCGGTGCGCGTAACGTAACGAACGAATATCCTTACGAACCCGATTACAACAACCTACGGGAGACCGGAAATGGCCGGATCTACCGCTCTGACTCAATTGTCGATTGGCAAGGTGGTTTTGTCTATTTGAAGGCAACCAAGAGCTTCTGATGCTTATGAGTACAATCTGACTGTCCTTTAGGCAGATGACAAAAAATACAGGGAGCGAGGCAACTCGCTCCCTGCTTCGCTTTCAGGACTGTGCTTATCGTCCTTGCGAGCCCCTCATCATCAAATAGAAGCACTCAATTACATGTCATTATCAAATCTCGATCTGGCTCACATCAGCCAGCTGATCGCCGTTTTGCTTGCTGCAGGCCTTGTTGCAGGATTCGTCGCAGGACTTTTTGGTATCGGAGGCGGCTTCGTTGTCGTTCCGGCCCTTCTGCTCACTTTCAACGTCTTCAATGTTGACAGTGATGTGATCACTCACCTGGCAATCGGCACCTCTCTCGCGACCATCATTGTCACCTCTCTGCGCTCGCTGCATGCGCACAACAAGCGCGGTGCCGTCGATTTTCAGATCATTAAGGACTGGACAGTCTGGCTCGTGGTCGGCGCAGTGATCGGCATTCTCATTGCCCGCTACATGGACGGCCGTTCGCTGAAATGGATTTTTTCCCTCGGTGTCTTCCTGATGGGCGTGCACTTCATCGCACCCGTCATGCAGCCGAAAAAGGCGATTACGACGGATATGCCTAAGGGGCCACTTCTTGCGGCCATTGCGACATTCCTGGGCGGGTTCTCGGCTCTGCTCGGCATTGGTGGCGGTACGATTGCCGTGCTCGTCATGACGGCATGTGGTCGTCCGATTCACCAGGCTGTCGCAACGGCAGCTGGTTTTGGCGTGATCATTGCCGTGCCGGGGGCGATCGGTTTTGCGATACTCGGTCTTGGCGAGGCGGGCTTGCCATTCGGTTCGATTGGCTACGTCAACGTGATTGCCGTTCTGGCAATTACTGCTATGTCTTTCATTACCGCGCCTCTCGGAGCGCGCGCCGCGCACAGTCTCAACGCCGTAGCACTGAAGCGTATATTCGGGATTTATCTCGTCGCAACGTCTGCGATCGTCCTGTACAATTCGTTCACTTCCTGATCCTTCATTGGGAGCCTCGGAACGCCTGCCGGGGAACATCCCATTTATAAACAACCAACGACTGGGGAAATAAAATGGCATTTGATATTTCACGACGCTTAGTTCTGACGGGAGCCGTCGGCGCTACCGTCGCGTGCGCAACGGCGTGCACGACAGCACAATCCGCATCAGCCCAAGGTGCTTTTCCAGCAAACGCTCCGTCTGCTGATCCTGATCCGGAACTGCTTGGCCCGCGCGGGGGGGTGGCCCTCCTGTCGCGTAAT
Organism: Hyphomonas oceanitis SCH89; assembly: GCF_000685295.1. GTDB lineage: Bacteria > Pseudomonadota > Alphaproteobacteria > Caulobacterales > Hyphomonadaceae > Hyphomonas > Hyphomonas oceanitis. Next base: position 24,358 of record NZ_ARYL01000033.1, on the reverse strand, counting down.
GAAAACCCTTATGGTCCGGCGCCATCAGCGCTGAAAATGATCGAATATGCTGGTAAGAAAGGCGCGTATTATCCGGACATCGCCGGCGCAAAACTGGCCGAAATGATCGCTGAGCGTCACGGCGTGACGTCTGACATGATCGCCATCACAACGGGTTCGGGCGAAGCGCTCAGCGCCATCGCCCTGATCTATGGCAAGAACGGCCCTATCGTTGCGCCGCGCCTATTCTGGGACACGACGGCACTTTATGCCGTGAACCTCGGTATGGCGGAAATTGATCGTGTTGCGCTTGCGCCTGACATGAGCACCGACCTGGCTGCAATCGAAGCGAAGGTCACGACGAGCACCGGCCTCGTGCAGCTTTGCAACCCGAATAACCCGACCGGCCTGGTTGCTGATCCGGTTGCCTTGAAAGCGGCCGTGGTGCGCATGTCCAAGCTCACGACTGTGCTCGTTGACGAAGCCTATATGGAACTGGCTGACGATCCTGATGGCAACACCTGTATTGGCCTTGTGAAGGCAGGACACAATGTCATCGTGTCGCGTACCTTCTCGAAGATTTACGGCATGGCCGGTATTCGCGTTGGCTACACTATCTCGTCGCCAGAAATTGCCGCCAAGATCCAGTCCACCGCCATGTCATGGATTTCCGGCGTCGGTCTTGCTGCTGCAATCGGCAGCTACAATGACACCGCCTTCCTCGCCTTCTCGAAGGGCAAAATTGTTGAGGGCCGCAAGATGGTTCTCACCACGCTCGATGCGCTCGACCTGGAATACCTGCCGTCGCAGACGAACTTCGTCTACTTCAAGTCAGGCAAGCCGGCGAACGAAGTGGCCAAGGCCATGAAGGATCGTGGCATCTATATCCGCGGCCAGTACATGGATTACACAGATTGGACCCGCGTTTCGATGGGCAAGATCGAAGATGTGGAGCGCTTCTGCAAGGCGCTGCCGGAAGTCGTTGGCGTCTGATCGCCATCTGCTTTGAAGCGACTGAAAGACCGGGGCGAAAGCTCCGGTCTTTTTCGTTGGGGGACGGGGAGGTGTGTCGCTAAACTTCGAATCAGTGGTGACCCCTGCAGGACTTGAACCTGCAACCGTCGGATTAGAAGTCCGGTGCTCTATCCAGTTGAGCTAAGGGGCCACGCTAGTGACGCGCCTTAGTGCGTCCAGGGTTGCTTGCGGTCAAACGCGAAATTCTCGCTGTACGTCTTTACCAGACGTTTGCGCTCACGTGATTCTTCGACACGGAATGTCATGCCTTCGCGCTGCGCATATTCGACGGCTTCATCCTGGGTATCAAATTCGAGGCGGATCTGACCTGATGTGTCGTCGATGCTGGTCCAGCCCATTACGGGGTCGGCACTGCGATGTGCACCGGGTTTTACGAATTCGAGGACCCAAGCCTTGGTATTGCCGCGACCGGACGTCATGGCGCTTTTGCTGGGTCTGTAGATCCGCGCTTCCATATGACCGCCTCGTTTCGTCGAGAAGTTATTGGTCGGAGCGAGAGGATTCGAACCTCCGACCCTCTGGTCCCAAACCAGAAAGTTGGTGGAACGAGCCTTTCGCAAGACCCCTGAAAAAACAATGCATTAAGTGGGTTTGGACCCCGCTTGCCGCAATACCTCCAAACGCCAAGCCACCAATAAGCCACCGTCTGAGTTACAATGCAGCCGGAATAGCGAGGCTTGGCCCCATGCGCAACCATTATGGTGCTTTAGGCTATTGAATTGCCCCCCTCCATGAATTCCACCGCATGAGGCGAAATTTTCGACAGAGCAGGTCAGTTGTTTGCTTCCAGGAGTGTTTGAATGATTTCCCGTGATTCATTCCCAAGACGTGCAGCGCCCTGGCTGAGCCTTTCCTGCCAGGCCGGTCCTCGCGCGGCGGCCTCGTTGAGGGCGGCGATCAGATCGTCTTGTCGGCGTTTGGCAACGAGCGCTTCGACGAGAAGGCCGGCCTGAATAATATCCTTGTCGGACTTCACGGCACTCTCGCCAGTGTCCTTCCGCGTGGTTGAAACAATCAGTTTGTGGACAGCATACCGCTCCGGGGATGGAACGTTTACGAGTGCCCCGAAGCGCGTGAGGATCGCTGCTTCGACCGTGTCTCTCAGCAGGAAGTCTAGAGAGCGCAAGGGCAGCGCATCGGATCTGAGGCTGGGAAGGTTCACCGGCGCGTCCCGGTCTGCCCCACGATTTGTTGTAAGGACGTCTACCCGGTATCCTCCGGGGCGTGCATATGTTGTTGCTATGTTGGGTCCTGCCAAGGAAGGGATCGGCGCAAAATCAGGGTCGACCGACTTCAGGACGTCGATCAGTGAGACGCCAAGTGCATCATTGAGTGCGACAGATACGCCATAGTCTTGTGCGAGGTCGACATCACCGGTTCGTATGGCGGCGTTCGGTAGCTTCACACCAAGAAGGCCGGAATAGGTCTGGAATGCGATTGTGCCGACAATCACGCCTCTTAGCCGGAACACGCCAGCCTCCGCGAATGCCTCGATCACGGCTCCCGTCAGTCCATCTGGCTCAGGCAGGCCTGCGCCCGAGAGTGAGCGCCGGATGGCCTTGCGTGTATCGGCATGCGCTTTCGCGTTCATCGCACTTTTGATGGCTGTCTGGCGCTCTGGCGTGTCAGCGCCCAGATACCGTTCAGGCGGACGCCCTTGCGGTGTCGTCGGCTCCTGTACGTACCAGTAGTCCTTTCCGGAAATGCTTCTTTTGCGAAACGTCGACCCCTCTGGAAAGTCGGAAGCCGCAGCCAGCCGCAGCTGGTCTATCAGCTCGGCGTAACTGGTCTGGATGACGAGGGGAAGTTCCTGGATGGCCATTTACCGGCAAAATATAAAAATGCCGGCAAAAGTCAATACCTACCGCTTTATGGTAACTAGAAGACTTTCAACCGCGGCCAGCACACGGGCCGTGATTTTGACCATACCTCTGCTAAAATTTGTCGCTGGTAGTCGACGCCTGAACGGTGTTGGTCACCACAGCCTCGGCGAATTGCTGTCGAATATAATCTCCGGGGTACCTTGGACGACCGGCACGAACGGAGAAAGGCGGCCATTGTCCGCGTACCCGACGCTTTTCCAGACCGGACACGGTCCACCCGGTAAGGTCGGCGCACTGTTTCGGTGTCAGCCAGCTTGTCTCGCTGGTGAAATCGGCTTCACTAATCTTACCCTTTGCCATTGGGCATACTCCACAATCTGATGTTGATCCGGCGACACCGCAATCAAGATTTCTTTGCCTTTCGGAATCCGGTGTCACTTGCCAGAAAGGTTTCCAGCATCAGTGGCACCAGCGCCGAGGCCGGAACCTCCACCCCGTGAATCTCCGAATGGATGCGTGCATAGTCCTCCAGCTCCGTAGCCAAAGCAGGATCGACTAGGACGGCGAGTTTCTGCGGCGTCCGGTCCGGCAGCGGCCCGATTTTCAAACTTACTTCACTCATGGCCGCTTGCCTCCTTCATAGGGTTTCAGAACGATGTCCTTGTTGACGAGCACGCCGAGCCGCCAGCCGGGCCGGATGGTGATCGAGGGCTGGACGTCGAGACTGCGGCGTACGATCTCCTGGCCCGCTTCATTGGCGCCTGTCTGCGCCGAACGGCGAAGGGCCTGGGCAATGTCTCCCTCGTCATCGCTTGCGAGTTCCGACCCGACGCCAAGCAGAGTGGAGAGTGCAACGCCTTGGAGCAGCTTCCAGGAGTGATAGTCGACCTTGTCTTCCAGGCCTGCATACCCACGCGCATCGACACCGGCGAGATTGTCGATCCGGATGGACGTGCCGTCCGGCATCACAATCCGGCTCCAGACGAGCAGTGCGCGGGACTGGCCGAACGCGATGACGCTGTCATAGCGGCCAATGAGTCTCGCGCCCTGCGGCACGAGCACGATTTCGCCGGTCACGGTGTCATAGACAGGGCTTGTCACCTGCGCGATGACCTGACCCGGAAGATCGGAGTTTACACCCGTCAGCAGGGTTGCTGGAATGATCGCGCCCGCCATCAGCTGGTAGGGAGAAACCGGTGTCTCCAGCCGATGCGGATTGTAGATCGACGGGTCGGTCTCGGTGCCTAGGAAATCAAGCTTGCGCACCTGCCGGTTGGGATCTTCGCTCAGCGACGATCCGAATGCGCCGTTTGCAGATGGTGCAAACGCCGAGAGGTCCGGAAAACTCACCGAAGCCGCTGAGGGATTGGCAGTACTCTCTCCAATGCTCCTCGCCGCGGTTCCCGATCCAACCTGGAAGAACACCCCACTCCCACGCGCTGCATCAGAAAGCGCCGCTTCACGCGCGCGCAGCTCTGCCTCCAGTGCCGCCAATTGCTCACGCATGGGATCACCTTCAGGCGCATCCTCCGCCGGCAATACCATCCGTCCTTCGCGCTGCGCCTTCAGGATCGGCGTGCCGAGGTCTCCCGGAAGCGGTGGCCCGAGCACATCGTCTTCCGGCGCAATCTCACCATAGGATTTCGGAAGCGCAGCCAAGCCGTCCGCCTCCGGATTGTGTCCGGTATTGTAAAGTTCGCGCGCGGGTCCAGCCGCATCATCCTTCGGGCCTTGCAGGGCAAAGGCGAGCGATCCGAGTACAATCGCACTACCGGTCCCGAGCAGGATCATGAGTGCCCGCTTCGAAAACCGTTTGACCGGGCGCGGGCGCCCTCGGATTTCGAGCGGCTGTGCTGGTGGGGAAGCAGTCTCTGTCATGGCTGCGCACTGCCAAGGTCATTGCGCGCAATCCTCACGACATCCTGTCGCTTTTCCCCTAGGCGCAGTTCGGCGCGGGCGAACAGCCGGTCGACGACATAATAGTCGCCGGACATGCGATAGTTGACCAGCTGAGACTTGCCGTCCCGGCCAATTACGAAGAGGGCCGGGGCCTCGCCCTGGTCGAGCCGGGCGGGGAACTGGATATAGACCTTGCGGCCATCATCGAACACGCGATCCGGCCGCCAGTGCGGGAAATCCCCATCCATATCGTACCTGAACTTCAGCCGGTCCAGCTGCAACCCGGCGGGAGACGCTGAAGCGGACACCGCGCCCGACCGCGCGACCCGCGTCACTAATTGCTGGTCAGCATAGCGCCAGGACACGGCCGCCATATAGGTTTCTTCGAACGCACGGAGTTCAAGATGATAGGCCCGCAGGCTGGTCGTGATAATGAGGTTGGTCTTGAGACCGGCCTGTGTCGGCTTGATCAGGATATGCGCCTGGGCATCGGTGCCCGTCCCGGACACCGTATCGCCCAACACCCAGCGCACTGTGTCGCCTGCCGAGACCGAGACAAGCTCCTCGCCGGGCTGCAGGACAATGTCGGTCACCTGCTCCGGCGCGCAGTAGACCTGATAGAGCGCGCCCACGCTATAGGGATAGACTTGGATCGCGTTCATGTAATTGTCGAGCGAGGGTTCGACCGCCGCCTTGCCGTTTGCCGTCTCTATGGCCTGGTAGGGCTGGAGCGATGGCCCATCCGCCTCCGTTGGCATTGGTTTCAACTGGCCGGGCATCGCGCCGGTGACACGTGTCGGTGTATAAGTACGGTACGCGACCGGCATTGGCGAAAGGTCGGCGTCGGCGATATTGATCTCTTCCGCGTAAGGGGCGAGATAGAGATCTTCGACATAATCCGGCTCATCGAGTGTGATGTCGGGACCGACGGCGGTAGGGAAAGACTCGCAAGCCGTAAGCGCGGTTGAGGCGAGGAGGATCAGGGCAAGGCGTTTCATGGGGGAGTGCTCCTATTGGTGGTCTTTCGACCAGTTGAGGCCGTGGACGTAGAGGCCGAGAGGATTGGCCCGCAGGGCCTCTTCCGTGCGTGGCGGGTCGATGACGATCGAGAACACGCCGGTATGGTTTGACTGGCCGGTCTCGGTGCCATTTCGGTAGGCAGTCTCGCGCCAGCGCACCGTGAAGCTTTCGTCGGACGCGCGCACGACGCTCGTCACGTCGACCGACACCGAACGTCGCCCGAGGTCGGCAAAAGGATCATTGTCGCGGGCATAGTCATTCAGCGTCGCAGCGGCCCGGTCGGTCGCATAGGCATAGGCCGTCAGCCAGTTCTGCCTGACAACGACCGGATCGATGGAGATGGACCGCGTGTTCTTCACAAATTCTGCGAGGTGGAACGCGATCTGCGCATCAGTCGGTTCATAGCGCCCGTCGGCCGGGCCGACGGCGCGCACGGCGCCTTCGCCCGTCAGTTCGACCACATAGGGGGTGACGAAAGACTGGGTGGAGCGCCAGACAAGGCCGCCCGCGAGGACAAACGAGAGGGCAAGACTGCCCAGTGCGGCCAGCCGCCAGTTTGCCGCCTGCACCCGGGCTGAGCCGATCCTGTCGTCCCAGGCCTGCGCGGCGCGCTGGTAGGGCGTGACCGGTTCCGGTGTCTCGCCATAGCGGGTGGAATTTCGCTTCCAGAGATTCATGTCAGTCCTCGTCATTTCTGAGTTGTATCGAAGTGCCACCGCCCGGCCGGTCGCCGTCGCGCACAGCTGAGGCAGCCATCATGCCGGCATCGCGGGTCGACAGATCGCGCCGGATACGCCTGGCCCAGTCAGGGGAAGAATTCGGTCCATTGGTTGGACCGGCGTTCGGCGCGCCCGTGCCACCCGTCGCCGCGAACGCTGCGCGTGCTCCGGCCTGATGACGCTCGCCTGGGGTTCCAAATGCCCGCCGGGCAAAGGCTTTCGCGCCAGACGCTGCCGCGCGAACACCTGCTTCCGCGACACCGCTCATGCCCGCCATCGTTGCGCCGGCACCGGTCTTGCCAGAAGCGGCCGCATTCATCTGGTAGGCTGTGCGAGCGCCGCCTGCCATGGACGCCGCGGTGCCAACAGCGCTGCGCGTACCGCTGGCTGTTGCGCCGATGCCTGCCTTGGCGAGGCTGCCACCCGCAACCGTTCCGGCCGCCACACCGGCGGCGGTGCCGACGGCCGCCCCAGCCCCAAGTTGTGGTGCCCCGGATACGAGGCCTGTGGCGATGCCGGGTCCGACCAGGCCGAGGGCCAGAAGCGAGAGCGATCCGAGGATGACGGAGGCAGCCTGTTCAAGGGTCACCTCGTCTGGCTGGAAGGTCGATGTGATGGAGGAGAAAATGGTCGAACCAATGCCGACGATGATGGCAAGCACCATGAGCTTGATGCCCGACGCGATAACATTGCCGAGCACTTTTTCGGCGAGGAACGAGGTCTTGTTCCAGAGCGCGAACGGGATCAGCACGAACCCGGCCAGTGTCGTCAGCTTGAATTCGATGATGGTCACGAAGAGCTGGATCGCGAGGAAGAAGAAGGCGAGGAGCGTGATGATCCAGGCGAGGAACAGGACCGCGATGATGACAATGTTCTGGAAGAAGGCGATCGGTCCGGTGAGCTTCTCGATCTCGTCTAGAAGAGGCAGGCCGGCATCGAATCCGGTCGCTGCGACGAAACCGGGTTTCATGATATCGTCGGCGGTGATCGTACCGCCGGTGGCGTTAAGGCCCAGCTGCGCAAAACTCGTGAACACCACGTCCGAGAGAAGGGCAAAATTGCCGAGGATCAGCGCGAAGGCGCCTACATAAAGGACCTTCTTCAAGAACCTGACGACAATGTCGGTATCGGGGCCCATTGCCCAGAAAAGTCCGGCGAGCGTGATGTCAATCGCGATGAGGGCGCTTGTCAGGAATGCGACGTCCGGCTGCAGGAGACCGAACCCGCTATCGATGTAAGCCGAGAAGGTCGCAACAAACTGGTCTATGACGCTGAGGTCTTCCATGGCCCTAATCCCGCCTGTAGGCGACGCCGTCGCCGCGGAAGCGTTTGTGACGAATGCGGGCCTGTTCCTCGATGGCCGCCCGGCGGGATTCTTCGAGCGCCACCATCCGGTATTGCGCCGCCATCAATTGCTGCATCTGCATCTGTTGCTCGACCGAGAGGGCAATGAGCTGGTTGCCGGCCTGGGCGACCGACAGGTTCCCGGTCGCGGCCTGGCTCTCACCGACAAGATCCGTCAGTGTCTCGCGGGACTCCGCAATCGAGGTCACGATCCCGGACTGGACCTGGATGGACGCCCGGAAGGCGTCCCGGCTGATCCGCCACTGATCGGTGGCCTCAACAACGATCTCCGCATTTGAGAGGTCCTCATAGGAGTCCGGGAAGGCTTCTTCATACTGGCGCCGGGACGCTTCGACTTCATAAGTCACCTCTCCCGCTTCGCGCATCAGTGTGTCGATGCGTTCGAGTACGCGTTTCAGGTGTTCGATTGAGGCATAGTCGAGACGTTTCAGGTCTTCGGCCTGATTCACCAGCATCTGCGCCTCATGCTGGAGCTGCTGGATCTGGTTATTGATCTGTTCGAGCGTGTTGGTCGCGGTCAGGATATTCTGGACAAGATTTGTCGGGTCGATCACGACATCTCCCACGCCGAACAACGCGTCTGCAGGAGGCGCAATAACGACAAGCGAGGACACGGTCCCAAGGAGAATGGCGATCATTCTGCGGCGCATGGCATGTCTCCTTCGGTCACTATCAGGTCCGCGGCCCAATGGAGACCGCGTGCCGCCAGCCAGACTGGCGCAAACGCGTCCGGTCCTGCAGATGCATGGATTTCCGACATCAGCTTCTGGTCGGCCTTCGAGCCTGCGGCGCAGAAGGCCAGCGCCACTGGCCCGAGCTCGAGATCGAACAGGCGGTTGCCGTCCGGCGACTGAACATAATAGTCCCGCTTCGGGGTCGCCCTTGCGATCAATTCCACCTGGCGCGCATTGAGGCCGAAAGCTTCATAGGTTTCTTGCTGCGCAGGTTCTTCGGCGCGCGCATTGGCAAGAAAGATGCGAGTGGGTGCGCTTTCGATCAGACTGGGAGCGATCGTGCTGGAAGAAATGTCCGACAGGCTCTGTGTCGCGAAAATGACTGAGACATTCTTCTTGCGCAGGGTCTTCAGCCAGTCACGCAAGCGTCCTGCAAACATTGGGTGGTCAAGAAAGAGCCAGGCCTCGTCAAGAATGAGCAAGGTAGGCTTTCCGTCGAACCGGGCTTCCAGCTTCGCAAAGAGGTGCGCCAGGACCGGCGCCGCGAGCCGCTTGTCCTGCATCAGCGCGTCCATTTCGAAACAGAGCATGTCCTCTGACGCTAGACTGTCCTCGTCTGCATCGAGCAAAGCGCCATAGGGGCCGGCGAGCGTATAGGGCTCAAGCGCCTGCTTGAGCTCGGAGGATTGCACCAGCGCCATGAGGCCCGTGAGCGTGCGTTGCGAGACGGGTGCCGCGCCAAGGCTCTGTAGCGCGGTCCAGACGGCCTGCTTCACCTCTGGCGTTACCGTGACATTTTCCTGAGCGATCAGGCCGAGCACCCAGGCCTGTGCTGCGGCCAGCCCGGCTTCGCCGTCCAGATGCCGCAAGGGCTGGAACGCAAGCTCGCCATCAAGACCAAGCTCATACCAGGTCCCGCCAAGGGCAAGCGTCGCGCAGCGCGCTGAACCGCCTTTGTCGAAGATGAAAACCTGCGCGTCGTCATAGCGCCGGAATTGCAAGGCTAGGAGCGACAGGAGCACCGACTTGCCCGCCCCGGTTGGCCCGACCACCATCATGTGGCCGACATCGCCCTGATGCGTAACCAGCCGGAACGGTGTCGCACTGGCCGAGCGCGCCATCAGGAGTGAAGGACCGTCGAGGTGTGCGTTGCGCTCTGGTCCGGCCCAAAGCGCCGAGAGCGGCGCCATGTGGGCAAGATTGATCGTATTGAGCAGGGGTTGGCGGACATTGGCGTAGGCTTCCCCAGGGAGCGTGCCGAGCCAGGCTTCGACGGCGTTGACGCTTTCTGAGACACAGGTGAACCCGCGCCCCCGGATCACGCGCTCAACGGCCCGGATCTGGTCCTCAGCGACAGATGCATCCGCATGCCGAACGACAATCGCCGTCGTACAGTATCCGAAGGCGACATGACCCGCGCCAAGGGCTTGTAGCGCTTCATCAGCATCGGCTGCCTGGTTGTCGGCGTCAGAATTGAGGAGCGTTGCGGGTTCATTGGTGAGGATTTCGCGTAAGTATGAAGTAAGCGACCGGCGCTTTGCAAACCAATTGCGGACATAGGCATTAATCGTTTTTTCCGCTTCCGGCTTGCCGAGTGGCAGGAACCGCGTCACCCAGCGGTAGGCAAAGCCGAGATGGTCGAGGTCTGAGAGCAGTCCCGGCTCGCCGGTTGCCGGGAACCCGTTGATGGTGAGGACTTTCAATGTCTCTTCGCCAAGGCGTGGGCTGAGCCCGCCTGTCAGTGGCGTATCGACCAGGAGCGCATCGAGGCACATTGGTAGCGAAGGGGCATTTACGTTCTGGCGCGCCGTAGAGATGCAGGCATGGAGATAGGTCAGCGTTTCATCATCATCCAGGAACCGCGCCTCCGGCATGAGATCCGCCATCATGTCGCGCGCCCGGGATGTTTCGGTTTCGAAATGGGCGAGATGCTCGCTCCAGAACGCCGCCGGGGCATCTGCGGGATCGTCGATGAAGAGTTGCTCGATCCGGGCTGTCCGGTCGGCCGTTGGCATCCATGTGAGGGTCAGGTAGCAATCTGTTTCGAAATGCCGTCCGTCTTCTTCGAAGGCCGCCCGGCGTTCCTCATCGACCAGCCAGGCTGCCGGGTCGCGCCAGGTGCTTTCCGGGTAGGTAACGGACGGCCTGCGGTCGGCTTCTATGTGCAGGGCCCAGCCCGATCCGAACCGGCGCAGGATATTGTTCATGCGCGCCGTGACGGCGACCCGTTCTTCGGGGGGCGCACTTTCAAGGTCGGGTCCGCGATAGCGGATCGTGCGCTGCAGGCTGCCATCCTTGTTGAGGACAATCCCCGGCGCAATCAGGCAGGCCCATTTGAGATGATCTGCCAGGCTTGTCGGACGCTGGCGATATTCACGTAGGTTCAGCATGCGTAATAGCCCCTGTGCCGGACGTGCCGGATCAGCACATCGGTAAATTGCGGATCGCGCCGGGCGGCAAATACGCAGATCCCCTGCACGACAATCCAGAAGACGAGCCCGACAATCCAGAGCTGGAGGCCCAGTCCAAGCGCCGCCGCCAATGTGCCATTGACGATGGTGGCCAGTCTTGGCGCGCCGGCGAGCAGGATCGGCGAAGTCAGCGAACGGTGCACCGGTACGCTATAGCCATGGGGCAGGGGGCGCGTGTCAGCCATCAGAGCGTCGCCCCGCCGCCGAAGGAGAAGAAGGACAGGAAAAACGAGGTCGCGGCAAAGGCGATCGAGAGACCGAACACGATCTGCAACAGTTTGCGCATCCCGCCGCCGCTCTCGCCGAAGGCAAGACCCAGGCCGGTCAGGATGATGACGATGGTCGCAAGGATCTTGGCGACCGGGCCCTCGATGGAGTCGAGGATCGATTGCAGCGGAGCTTCCCAGGGCATGCCCGACCCGGCCGCATGGGCGGGAAAGGCGAGCGCCACGGTGATCGCCGTCAGGCTCAGGGCCTTGATTGTGTTTCTGTTCATTTCGGATGTGTCCTTTCAGGTGCGGTTGAGAGAAGCGGTTCAGAAAAGGGCAGGCTCGGCAGGACGAGCTGGAGGTCCGGCTGGACGGGCACGAGGTCGTATCCCTCGCGTCCCAGACCGTTCATGCGCGCGACCGTTTCGACACGATGCAGGCCGGCGCGCCGCGAGATGTAGACGACGCAGTCGATCGTCTCGGCGATGAGATCATGCGGCACCTGGGCAGAGGTCTCTCCGATCAGCTGTTCGAGCCGGGAGAGACCGCCGTGGGCGGAATTCGCATGCAGCGTGGCAATGCCGCCCGGATGACCGGTATTCCACGCCTTCAGCATGTCGAGCGCTTCGGCGCCGCGGACTTCGCCGATAATGATCCGGTCAGGCCGGAGGCGCAGGGTCGAGCGGACAAGGTCTGCGAGCGTGACAGAGCCTGGCTGCGTGCGCAGCTGCACGGAATCTTGTGCTGCTGAGACAAGCTCACGCGTATCTTCAAGGATGACGAGCCGGTCACCCGTCCGCGCGATCTCGGCAAGCAGCGCATTGGCGAGCGTCGTCTTGCCCGAGCCCGTGCCGCCAACCACGAGGATGTTCTCGCGGTCCAGCACGGCTCGCCGCAAGGCTTCGGCATGGTGGGCGGCCATCACACCTGAGGCGACGTACGCATCCAGCGCGATCACCCGGCCTGCCGGCTTGCGGATCGAAAAGCACGGCCCGGGGGACACCGGCGGCAACACCCCTTCGAACCGTTCGCCACCCATAGGCAGCTCGGCCGAAACAATCGGCGATCCCACGTCTGCGCGCCGGCCCATATGGCTGGCGACCAGGCGGATAACACGCTCGCTGTCGGCGGAAGACATCGCACCAGACTCGGCCCGTCCGCTCCCATGCCGCTCGACCCAGAGCCTGCCATCCGGATTGATCATGATTTCGACAACGGCAGGATCATCCAGTGCCGCGACGATCTCGCTGCCCAGCGCTGTCACCAGCATGGCGCGTGTCCGTGTCAGGCTTGTCGCGTCACGCATCGGCCCGCACCTCGCCCATACGTTCAGAGGCGGACTCGCCATCAAATCCGGAAGCCTCTTCCGTCACGTCTTCGACGGCATTCTGGAGAATACGCTGGCCCGACCGGAGGGCTTCAGCGACCTGCCGCACGAAGAGATCGAACCGCAGGTCCCCCTTGGCCCGGGCGGCTTCCACCTGGTTGGCCGGAACAGGCGGGGTCACGGTCAGGAAGTAATGGACGAATGTCGCGAGCGTTTCGGCAAGGACCAAATTGTCCCGTTCGATCCGCCCGAACTGGCGCGTCAGCCGGTCGAGCCGGCGATTGATGGCGGCTTCACGCTTGTTATCCGCTTCGCCCGCCCTGTAGGCCGTCAGCGCCCGGTCAACGATGACGCTTTCAGAAAGACCCGGGCGCTTGGCCATGGCCTTGAGCGAGTGATAGTTCTCTGGCGAGATATAGGGCTGGATGCGGGGTTTCATTCGCCATTCCCCTTCAGGTCAATGCCGGTCGCCTGTTCGAGACTGTCGGCCTGTACGAGCGCATCGAAGAGACTGGCCTGCAGGGGAGCGCGCGTTCTCGCTCGCAAACCCCCGGACTTCACGGGGCCGGCAGAGCGGGCCCGGTCTTCAGCCACACTGCGCGCTTGTCGCCGGCTCAGGCCATCGGCTTCCGGCCCCAGATCGTCAGCCTGCATCAGGCCCTCATGGATGGTACGAACGTCTCTGCCCCAGTCATTCTCCCGTACCTCCGGAATACAGGCCGCTGCACCCGGTGCTTCTTTAAGGCGTTCGGTAAAGTTCCGGTCTTCATAGTAGCGAAGCTTCAGCGCCCGCACGGGCGGGGAACCCGCGACAAGGACGAGCTCCTGGTCGGACGGCAGCTGCATCACTTCGCCTGGCGTCAGCAGCTGGCGGGCAGTCTCCTGGCGCGACACCATCTTGTGCGACAGCCAGGGGGCGAGCCGGTGGCCTGCATAATTCTTCATGGCGCGCTGTTCGGTCTTGGTGCCGAGCGCATCGGATATCCGTTTCGCCGTGCGCTCGTCATTTGTCGCGAAGGCGACCCTGACATGGCAATTGTCGAGAATGGCGTTCGAAGGGCCATAGGCCTTCTCGATCTGGTTCAGCGACTGCGCGATCAGGAAGGCCTTGAGACCATAGCCAGCCATGTAAGCCAGTGCGCTTTCGAAAAAGTCGAGCTTTCCGAGGGCCGGGAACTCATCCAGCATGAACAGGACCCGCCGCCGGGATTTCGGCGCGGCCACCGACACAAGAGGCGCGAGCAGCCCGCAGGCTCCAAGAATATTCGCCACAAGCGATTTGCTGCGCGAGACCTTGAATGGACTGACATCGAGATGCTCGGTCAGGCGTCGGCCCACCTGGTTCAGGATAAGGCGCATGAGCGGTTTTGTGCGCGAAAGATCCGAAGGCGGTACAACGAGATAGAGCGACAGGGGCCGATCACCCGACACCAGGTCATCAATCCGGAAATCGCTCCGCGACGTTACTTCGGCAATGACCGGATCGGCGTAAAGGGCGAGAAAGCGCAAGGCCGTGGAGAGCACGCCTGAGAGCTCGTTTTCAGTCTGGTTAGACATTTCTCTTGCCTTGGTCGCGACAATCGGGTGAACGCGTGGCGCTTCATTCGTGCCGAGGTGATTGGTCCGCTTCATGATCTCGATTGTCGTCCGGAACGTACGATCAGGGTCGGCGAGGAATGTGCCGACCCGAGCGAGCGTCTTCTCAGGCTCGGCGTAAAGGACGTGCAGGATGGCGCCGGTCAGGAGGGACTTTGCCTTGTCCACCCAATGCCCTGGTTCTTCGACGACACCGCGCGGATCGACGAGGATATCGACAATGTTCTGGACATCGCGGGCTTCATTGAGGCCTCGGCGCACTTCCATCAGCGGATTGAAATGAGCCGAGGCAATATCGGTCGGATCGAACCGTACACAATGTGAAAACTCCGAGCGCCAGCCGGAGGTCAGCTGCCAGTTCTCGCCCTTGATGTCATGCACCAGAACCGAATGCGGCCAGGACAAGAGCGTCGGCACAACTAAACCCACGCCCTTGCCGGAGCGCGTCGGCGCAAAGGCCATGACATGATCTGGCCCGTCATGGCGCAGGTACGCACCCTCTACCTGGCCGAGGAATACGCCGGCTGGCTTCAGCAGTCCGGACTTGCGGAGATCCTTGCTCTCAGCCCAGCGCGCTGAGCCGAAAGTCGAAACCCGCTTGTCCCACCGGGCCCGCAGGATCGATCCGGTCACCGCGATCACGATGGCAGCAATCCCGCCAGACCCTGCGATCATCCCGCCCCGTTCAAACACATCCGGCGCATAGGCATCGAAGGAATACCACCAGCCGAAAAAGGCCCAGGGCACATAGACCGGCATGCCCAGGATAACGAAGAGCGGCTCACCCAGCCGAGGCGACCAGTCAAGGGACCAGGCCGTCCACTCGGTTGCGCACCAGAGCGCTACCAGGACGACGAGCAAGACCAGTATAATCTGCCAGAAGAGGTGCGTGCCATGTTTCATGACACAGAACCTGACCAATCAGCCTCTCAGTCTCCAGAGAGGGAATTGGGGGAAATATGTGGGGTATTCTGAAGGTTCGGGAACAGCCGAGCGGTGCAAGTGAAGTATTGGGGAGAATTTGTAGGGACAAGAAAATTCAGTGGCTATGTTAAAGCGCGTCCGGGATATTTGTGTTTTGGAATAAGCCCGGCAACGTCACAGATCATTTTGAATGGGGCTTACTCAGAAAGGCTTTTCCATTTGAAGCCCTCAAATTTCGAGAGCAGCCTCAGTGATGAAATCTGATGGAACAACCCGGCCTCCTCAAATCTCCCGCGCAAGCACTTTGTACCGCTTGTCACCTCCAAGCGTGCCTGCATGCGCCTCGCACGCCTCGACCAACGCCCCAAACCCAACGAGCCTCCCACCAACCCGTTTCCTGAACGCCGGTCCTCTCGTGTTCAGCAGCACCAGCGTGCCCGCATGCTTCTCCGCTTCGCGCAGGTATTTGTCCCGCACCTGTGTTTCCAGTGTGAGCACAAGTGCGTCACCGGACCAGTGTGAGCGGTCGGCGAGCTTTACTTCGACCACCACGCAGCCAAGCTCGGCGCGTCTCGCCGTGACAAGGATATCGGTCCTGTTCTCACCCGCGGTTTCCGGCTCCCGCGTGACCGAGAAGACCTCGTGGCCGGTTTCTTCCAGCCGCGCGCTCAGCCAGTTCCGGAAATCTGCCTCATCCCGCTCGGTAGGCTCTCCATCCGGCCTGCGATAGGGCCGCGCCTCGTCATGGTTGGAGTTCACAAAACGCTCAAGGAGGCCGTCCAGAATGCCATTCACATAGGCCGCAAATTCCTCGCGTGTGTGCGGAATGGCGCGGAGCCCGGACATGAGGCGTGGAATGTCCTCACTGCCGATGAGGTGCCGGCTGGCTCCCAGCCTGACGAGGCGTTCGGCATGATAGAGGAAGACGTCGCGCTGGCCGGCAAGTTCAGGGAGGGCGGCAAGGCGGAGGAGTTCCTGATAGCCCATTTCACTCGCCAGCCCGACTAGGTCTTCTGTCCAGTGACGGCGCTGCTCACCCGCCTTGTCGCGCGTGCCGGGAGAGTAGACGTCTTCATGCCGAATATCGGTTTCTGGCGGGGCGATAAGCCAGGCCAGCCGCACAAGGACGCCAAGCGCCGCGGCTGATGCGCGAAGGGCATCGGCCTGCCGGTCGCGGTCCTCACGTGACCGGTTCATCAGTCTGCCATAGTTGGCAATGAAGCCTAGGAAGGGGCTTGTCCCATCTTGCGGCCAGACATGGCGCGTCCAAGGGTCAAGCGTGCGGACGGCTTCATCCGGATCTGTCCTGAATAGGAATTCAAGCCAGGCCCAGGCCCGCATATATTGGCCTTCTGCGGCGGCCTCTGCAAACTGACGGCGCACGAAGGCCTGGCTGAGCTGATCGGCCTGACCGCAATTCAGGAGGATGGAGAGCAGATAGGCAAGATCGTCAGTATGGATGATGGGCTGTTCGGTCAGGAGGTTCGCGATAAGCGGCGCTGCGGCGTCCTTGAGCGGGCCAGGGCCGTAGGCAAGCGCGGAGACGAGGCGGTTAGGAATGTTCTGGGGATGAGGCTTTGCCGCGAGCGCCTCCCGGAGCGGAGCCTCAAGAGTCTGCCGAATGACCGCGTCATGTGCGGGCAGGAAGTGACCCGCCAAGTCGGGGAGCTTGCGGTGTTCGCTGAGAAGGGCGATCACGCACCAGCGGGCCGCTTCCGGCCCGTCATGGAGAAGGTCGCCGGACATGCGGTCCAGCTGCAGGCCGGCATAGGCGACATCGGCAATGGCCCAGCCATCGGCATGGGTCAGCCTGGCCGGGTCAAAGCTGCGCCATACGGCGCGGTAACCAGCTACCGCGGCATTCCGGGCCATGCGGCCATCGGTCTCCGCGATATGGCTGAGCACGGTCCGCACGCTCCAGGCTTCGTTATTGCGCGTTGCTTCGAACATGGCGGTATGGAGAAAATTGAGGTGAGCCCCTGACCGGATCGCTGGCAGGATCCGGCGCACGCGCCATGCGCGGCGAACCTGCCGCCAAGGCCACAAAACCCTGTCCAGAAGCGCCCGCTTGAGCCTGCGCCCGCCGCCGGCATGCACGAACCTGTACTTTGCCCGATGCCAGACCTCTGGCCGTTTTGGGGCATAGCGCCGGATTTCAGGGTCATTGCTGCTGCGCTCGAACCGCTTCAACCGTTTGAAGACGGATTTCCGGTCCGTGAACGGGCTGGCATCGCCAATGAGGCCCCGGGCAATCGCATACCAAGTCCGGATTTCGTCTCTCGTTTCAGCCGTTTCGGCCTCGTCGAGGGCACGCATGATATCGTCTGTCGTCCAGAGACCTTCCTGGTCTCTCCGGTCGGTCAGGGTAAGCGAGGCGATAGCTTCATAGGCCCAGATCCTGTCCGGTTTGACAAGGTGGAGACGCTGGCGCAGCAGGGCAAACTTGATCTCCGGTGCCGCGCGCAGCCGGGCTGCGATCTCACTCAGCCTCTGCGAGAAGGCAAAACTGCCATCGCGGTGCGAGAGTCCGCAGAAGAGTTCTACGGCCTTCAGGAGATTTGCCGAGGGCGGTGTACCGCCTTCCTCACGCAGCTCATTAAGGACAAGATCAGATATCGGCTGGAGCAACATCAGGCGCGAGGGTAGGGGCACAGGCAGGTGATTGTCCCGGGTTGCTGTCGGATCGATGATGAGGTCGAGCAGGGCGCCGAGCCAGTCGCCCGGCAGGGCTGGCTTCGCCGTAGCGACAAGATCGCCAGCAAAATAGCCGCTCGCCGATGCGAGGTTTCGTGGCTCGCGGGCGAGGTGTTCAAGATAGGCCATCACGTCGCTCATCGCGCCGAGGCCAGGCGCCACGAAGCCGAGACCCGAGAGGAGCCAGCCATTCCAGGTCGAAGCTGCTTCCGGGTCAATTTGCCCTGATGCGGCAATGTCATCGACCAGGCTGTCGCGGACCCGCTGGTGCAGGTTATCGGGGCCAAACGCCTGGAGGGCGAGATTTGCTTCGGTCCTGACCTGGCGGGCTTCATCGGGGTTACAGGCGATGTCGCAGAGCAGGCCGACAATGCTTTCCATATTGCCATGGCGGGCGAGTTCGACAAGATTTTCTCGAAGTTCGCGTGAGGTGACCGAGGAGAGCAAGTCTGCGACCGTGGGTGCAAGGTCCGGATGGGCGAAGGCCTCAAGGTCGTTGCGATAGAAATGTTCGCCCCGGAAGACCTGGGTTTCATATTGTGCTGCATGGCTGACTAAGGCACCGGCCCGTTCGTCGAGGCTGTAGAGGCTGGGATCGCCGGTTTCCATGAGCAGGGTCGGGTGGATGTCGATCACAAGCCGCCTTGCAGCCGGGTTCATTGTGGCGAGCCATCCGAAGAAGTTCAAAAGATCCGGCGGGACATGCTTGCGGGTCTGGAACTCGCCTAGCAGGGGCGAGATGGGCTCGAGATTGCCGCCGAGATTGTCTATGGCGCGGTTGAAGAATTCTGCTGCCAGGAAGTCCTGGATTTCCCTGATGGCAAAGCGGATGCGGCCAGCAGAGGCCGGATCGAAAAAACCATAGCTGAAGAGTTGACGGATGCTGGCATCCGTCCATTCATCACTGAGCGCGCCTAGGATTGAGTGAGAATCGAGACAGGCTGCGTCATGGGCTGCAAGCGAGAAGTCGCGTTTTCCGCTCAAAGTGCAGGCCGCAGCAAGAGCCTGCAGGCCTTCCATGGCAGCAGGCTGGCTGAGATCCGAGCGCCGCTCGGCATCCAATCGTGGGCGAAGAGCATAGTCAATCGCCCGCCTGAAGAGACGGCGCCGGCTATCAAATCCGGTGGCACCAGGAAGGCCCGCATCGAGATTGCCTTTCCAGACATCGATGAGCATGCGCGCTTCCAGCGGCGTCTGGGCGAGCACAACGGCTTTTGCAGTTTCGACCGCTGCGACAAAGCTTGCGGCGTCTATGCCTTGCGCTCCTGCGAGCTTCATGAGCTGGGAGCGGCTCAGCGGAGACAGAGCGAGGATTTTCAGGTCTGCCGGATCCGTCTGCGCGTCTGCAAGGCCCGCTTCGAAGGCATCCGTATCGCCCGGCCCCCCACCATCCTCGCCGTCCGCCTTCGACGCGTCTTCATCTTTCTCGCTCAGCCAAACCAGGAGGTCCTTCAATTTTGGCCGGTCGGTCTCGTCCTGCCATTCGCTCCCGCGCGTGGACAGGATGAGGGATGTGCGGTTCCGGGCTTTTCCAATGGCACGCTTGAAGGCGGTCAGCGCCTCATCAAGGACGATGCCGTTCTGACCGCGGGGCAGTCGCGCTTCATCGAGGGCATCGAGGAAGAAGTATCCGTGGGCCTTGTTGCGCTTCCACTTGCGAAATTGCTCGAGAGATTCAGGATCGCCTTTCTCACCTAGTGCCGCTTCCAGGCTGCCGACTGTGAGCGCTTCCAGCCTGACATAGAAGGCGGCATTGCCCTCTTCGGAAAGGCGTTGCTGCTGATGCAGGAGTTCCCTAGTCTTGCCTGAGCCTGCACGGCCCAGAATGACGACGGCGCGAAGGGCCAGCACGTCCGGCCAGGCAAGGCCGGTAACCGAGTCCTGCAGGAACATGCCGAGACCTGCCCCGTCGCTTTCGCTGCGGTCGCGTTCGCCAACCGGTTCGAACCGGCGGTCGAGGTCGACAAAGTCATTCCGCTTCACGGTCACCCCCCGGAGGCTCCTTTGATATTCAGATAGCCCGAATGGCTGAATCCGCAGGCAGATCCTTAAGGATTTGCCGCTTCCGGTCCGCAAATCGCACCACGGCCAGAAACAGCTCCTTCTCTGAAGGGAATCGCCCTAAAAGACCATCCCATTGGAGGGGGCATGATGATGATCAGCTTTCCGTGTACTCAGGATGAAGCGGTCAGGGTGTCGGTCGCTGCGGCGTAGCCGAAAGTGCTGTTTCAGGAGATTGCCAGCGCCCTCACAGAGCGGGCTCTGGAACTTCGCAATATCCATCCCATCTGACGAAGACCAGACGGTGATGAAGGCCGCCGCCCAGCATCTGATCGTAGTGCGGCATTCCGGACTTCATCTTGCAGCCTGAGTGATGGGCCATACGGTACTGCTCGCGCTTGAGGCTCTGGGCCTGCCTGACAAGCCCGATTCACAGAAGCCTATGTTGCCGAGGCTGAGGACTGGCGTGAGCGTCTTGAAGACATACGCGGGAACATCACACAGCCCGCAGCCGGAAGAGTTGAATCGGCTGGTCGTAAACGTCGTGCAGCTGTCCGGATCGCAATCTCGAGAGAACGGCCCTAAACCAGTCATCATGGCAGAAGATAATCCATCCGGCCTTCCACGTCCCCTTATCTATGTCGACCAGAACATTTTGGGGGCACCTCTTGAGGCGCTTATTCAGTCAGAGGCCTTTGCTGCCTGGCGCGACACGGTCGTACTTGTGTATTCCAATGAGACCATGAATGAGATTATGCGCTCAGAGGGACTCGCGCCAGAGTTTCTCGGCAATCTCTCCAAATTCGTGACGGCGCGCGTCTTCGACGAACTGGATGACCGGTTGAGGCCGACGGGCCGATTCAAGATCCGGGTCGAGAGTCCACAACAGCGCTATCGGGTAACGCTCGAAGAGCAATTGCTCGCCTCACCCGACCTTCAGGGCCTTGGCGTCCTTCACAAGCTGTTCGGAGGCGAGGCTGATCGCTCCTATGCCGATATTTCTGCCGCCCAAGTGGGAGAGATGCAAAGGGCGTGGAAGAGCGAGCTGGACCAGATTGACCTGCCTGCGGCATTCCGGGAGCTCCTCGACCAGTTGCATGACTCTATCATTTCCGTGGCATCCGGCGCGCTCTCATCAACAGCCAAGACCTTGGCAACAAATCTCCAGCCAAACGGCAGGCAGGTAACGAGTGTAGATTTCCGGCGGGATCTTGGTCTCGACATGGAAACCTTGAATTCTATTAAGGGTGACAAAGTGATCGAACGCATCTGGGCGCTCATCCAGTCGACCAATGACACGGTGCGCGGCTGGTCATTCGAGGCCTTTTGCAATGTCGAGGGAGAGAGCCCATTTACAGGCAAGCCCTACACCATCCCAGACAAGGTCAGGAGCATGATGCTGATTCTAAACCTGATCGGGTATCAGTCCGACAAGAAACTCTCTCGGTCCGACAAATTCATCTCAAGTCAATCGGATCTCGGCCATGCCGCCTATGGCAGCCTGTGTGATGCGATTGTTTCAAATGATATCCGTTTCCGGAAACGCTTGTCTGCAGTCTATGCGTATCTTTATGTGCCGACGCGAATATTCAGTGTGGATGCCAGCAATGGATTCAGGCTCCGCGAGGAGACTGAATAGCGCACCCGTGAAACGATCTCGCAAGACGCCGCTTGACCGGGTTGCACGTCGCTCTTGAGATCAATCCGCCATTCCAATCCCGCGCTCCAGCGTCCACGAAATCCTACCCCCACGCACCAGCCCAGACACCGCCATCCCACGCCGCTTCTCCAGCACGTGCCGCCAAGGCACAATCGTAAAATCCCGCTGCCGTTCAATGAGCGCAAACTTCCCGCTCACCCGCGACACGGGCTCGCGGTAGGTGCCATCGACACGACCACGTTCGGGCGCCGGCGAATACGGCTTCCTGATCTTTTCACTCAACGTCCGTCCAGCCTGTGTCAGGTCGCGCTTCAACAGCTCGGACTTCTGTGCCGCAGAAAGCCCAGTGCCCGACTCCAACTTCATTCCAATCCCCGCCAGAAACGCACGCCGTTTGACCTGCGCCTCAGCGACCTCCTCGCCAAACCCAATCGGCACACCGGATGGAGGAGGCGTCTCATCCAGCCAGGTTACACCAAGCGCAGATTCCTGATCCTTCAGCCCAAGCTCAGATCGCACGAGCAGTTGCGCTGATCTGAACCGTGCTTGTGCCCGTTCGTACGCTTTCGCGCGATCCAGATAGTCCGGTGGGATTTTCCAGTCAGCTTCGGCTGTCCGCTCAACATGACCGGCGCGCCTCAAGGCTTCCAGTCTTCTCACATGCGCCGCAACAAATTCCGGACTGGATCGCGGGTCATCGGCCTGGTGCAGGCTCGCCGAATAGATCCCGGCATTCGCCCGCGCAATCCGGTCGATCGTGATGTCCGATGCTTTCGGCTCAAGGTTTGACGGCGACACGGTAACGATCGCCCCGCGCTTTACTTCCTCCACTTCGCCCGCGACACCTAGCTCCACAAAAACCGCGCGGCCATCGAGACTGTCGATGATGGCGTAGGCCCTTTCATGGGCTTCACCGGTGAGACCCGTCTGTAGAACCGCACCCGTCACACTTCGTCCGTCCGGATCGGATTTGTCGAAGATCGCATCCGCATCCAACCGCCGGTCCTCGCGTCCCGCGAGTGCGCGGTTCATCGTCTTGATGATGTCGTGGCGCTCAGAAAGCCCCCTCAGCGTGTCGCGGAAGCTCTCCCGCATCTGCCAGCGTCCAGCACCGAGTTTCTGGGCGAGCCCAAGCCGCTCCAGCGTCCGCAACCGGGCGGCATGGAGCGTGCGATAGTGCGAGGGGCTTTCCTTCAACCGGAACTCATGTTCGGGACTTACCTGACGCGCGATAAAATGATCGATCCGCGTCACACGCTCGGCAGCGATATCCGATTGGAGTTTCCGCTCCTGTTCAAGCCTTGTCTCCGGGCCGAGCTCCAGCGTGACCAGGTCCTCGGCACGCTCGCGGATCCCATGGGAAATATACGCCCGTGGCATGACAAGGTCCGAGCCATCGTCTCGGCGTCCGCGGATGACCAGGTGCGCATGCGGCCGTCCCGTATCATGGTGCACTGCGCCGACCCATTCGAGCCGCGTGCCAAGGTCAGATTCCATCTGCGAAACCAAGTCGCGAACGAACGGCTTTAGGTCAGCCATTTCGGTCCCGTCTTCGGGCGACACGATGAACCGGAAATGATGCCGGTCATCCGTGATGGATTTGACCAGACCTGATGCGTTGGCATCCTCGCTCATGGCGTCAAAGAGTTTCCCGCGATCCTTCGCCTCCAGCGCCGCGTCGCGCCGGATGTATCCGATATGGGCTGCCAGGGCCGCTGCACTGGAAGCCGACATCCGCACTATGCGTGCCTTGACGATCACGCGTCTCTGTCCGCCGCGCAGGCCGGTGCGGGGCCGGGCGGGCAGGGTGGTCCGCCTGACGCCGCCAGCCGACGACAGCGCTTTCGTCATGCGCGTCAGGTACGTCTTCGTGCGTCCCCCTAAACCGGCGGAACGAATCCTGCCAGGTCTTGGGGTGAAAGGATTGTCCGGCGGCATGCTCATTCGGGCCGATCCGGCGGAAAACAGGCAAGATTGCGCGCATGGAACCATGCCAACCTGTTGTCCTTATTGAGGCTTCCATCAGACCACAGAGCTGCGTAAGTATCTGTGGAGCCATAAAAATCGATGTGCAGACAAGGCGATAACCCCTCATTGGCTCCATGAGCTTTTATCTTGCAATCAAATTCGCCATCAATTCGCTCCTGACCACCAATTTCCGCAGCCAAATCAACGTCTTTCAGTAGGATCGCCGTGCCCAGAATGTCCGCCTCCAAAACAGTTCCGAAATACCGACCATCAAAAGAGTCCGCTGTGCGACCAGAAAGGAGCAGCACCTCGCCCGTCCGAAGCTGCCTGCAGGCAGTCCAGGGCGACGGCAGAGTGCGTCCCAGACTATCGTCCGATAGCAGGCGGACAGCTGGCGTCCCGTTGATGAGTAACTCACCGTCGACCGCACAAACCGTATCCCCTTCTAGCGCCCGGACGGTCTTGATGACGGGAATACCAGACGGCAAATAACCCCGCTCCGCAGCAAACATCGAAGCGTCTTCCGGAAGGTGCGAAACAACCAGATCACCGCGCGAGATCACGCTAAAAGGTTCGACGCGATACCATCCAAGTGGCGCACTTTCGCTCGGATTGTAAAGCAGGAGCGGCGGTAAAACCCCGGTCGCTGGGAGACTGATCAATGCCACTCCAATCACAGAAATCCCGCTCCAGAATGCTGCACGAAGGCTCATGAATTGCCCCGCCCATCGCTCGAATAAGATATTCGCTTTTCTTTCGAAAATGCGACTAAATCCGCCTTCAGTGCCCAATATTTACGTGCCATTTCCTGATCCTCGCGCGCGGTTCCACACGGTCGAATAGTCGTTCAGGTCATCGACATGATAGACGACGGTGCCGCCATGCTTCCGGTATTTCGGTCCATTGTTCGACCAGCGCCAGTTCTCCATCGTGCGTACCGTGATGCGCAAATAGGCGGCTGCTTCTTTCGTCGTCAGGAAAGGACTTGGACGTC
>NZ_ARYL01000032.1 GCF_000685295.1 Hyphomonas oceanitis SCH89 | reverse complement strand
CGTGGACAACCTGTTGAGACTCCACACCTAGGCCGCGTCGAACTCGCTCTCTTCTTTCTCGCTCTCGGCCATGGCTGAATAATAGTCGAGCTTGTCGAGAAGATATTCCAGATCGTCTTTCGGAATGGCCTGAAACTGGGTCAGCACCCGCTCGATCATCCGCGCCCTGAAGCGTGCCCGATCATTCGGGCCACCATCATGGGACGTCTCATGAAACACGTTCACGGCAGCCCGGAAAGCTGGCAGCATCTTTCGGGGCAGACCCGCCCGGTCAAACACAGCCTGCAGCCCCAGCGGACCGGCATCATGGATCATCAGCCAGACGCGTTGGTGGCCGACACCTGACAGCTCGGCAAGTGCATGCTCGACGAACGGCATCTGGCCACAGCAGAGCGCGCGCATGATCAGCGAGTGCCCCAGGCGACCATTCAGATTCAGCTGAGAGACAAAGCGCCCGAGGTCCTGCGTCCGGCCCGCCTGCTCGACCAGATCGATCGTGGCGCGTTCGCGCGCACTGCCGGCAAGGTCGATGGCCATCTGGGCGGGTAACTCATGCTTGTTGACCAGCATGTCAAACATCTGGCCGGATACCAGCGACACCATTTTCTCGGCGATATGGGTCGGGATGAAATCCCGCTTGATGAGTCCGGCCTGTACAACTTCGTCCTGCCCAAAGCGGCGAAGCGTATCGTCATAGGCCTTGTCGCTATATTCCGCGCCTTCATTGCGCGACATGACCCGAACGGCTTCGACAGCGCCATGCTCCGAAATGACTTCCGTCAGCGTGATGGACAGGGAATCGCGATTGGCGATTGCCGCCTGCTTTGCGGCCGTCACGGCTAGAACCAGTTCAATCAGGTCCTCATCCGTGAAGACGGGCGAATCCTGAAGCACAGGAATGGCGACGGCCTCGATATCGCGCGCCAGCTTCAGCGCGATCTCGCGCGGCAGGATGGGTGAATTGCGCAATGTAACGGCGAGCGTGCGGCGCACGAGATCGGCAGCGTCATCCGCAAGGATGGCCATGATCTCTTCTGCGAAGGCTTTTTCGCGGTCGCTCAGGACATCAAGCGCAATCCGGCGGCAAACCCGGTGCGCCACCGAGGCGCGCTGCTCGGGCGTTTCGCCCCGCATCAGGCGCTCGATATCCTGCTCGGTCAGTTGCGGTCGGATGCTCTGAACGCTCATGGGCCCCTATTCCTTCAGAATCGATGTCGTTGAACTTCGCTGAAGGCGGTTAACACAGCGTTTACTATCGTGTCAGGGGCTGCGCTGAACGCAAAACGCCGGACTTCTGAAATGAAGCCCGGCGCCTTTGAATTCTGAAGGAATTTGGGAAGACTAGTCTTCGTCTTCCTTGAACAGATCTTCGCGGGAGACGGTTTCATCGTTCACCGTGGCCGTGGCCAGGATGTGGTCAACAACCTTGTCCTCATAGATCGGTGCGCGCAGCTGAGCCATCGCGTTCGGGTTCTTCTGGAAGAACTCGACCACCTGACGCTCCTGGCCCGGATACTGGCGAGCTTCGGCGATCAGGGCCTGCTGGACTTCCTGCTCGGTGATGCGGACATCAGCCACACGGCCGATTTCAGCCAGCACGAGACCAAGGCGCACGCGGCGCTCGGAAATCTTGCGGTACTCGTCTTTCAGATCGTCTTCCGACTTGGCCTTGTCCTCATCGGACACGCGGCCGGCGTCCATTTCGGTTTGCAGCTGCTGCCAGATCTGGTTGAACTCCTGCTCAACCATGTTTGGCGGCAGGTCGAAGTCGTGGGCTTCGTCGAGCTTGTCGAGCAGGTCACGCTTCGCCTTGGCGCGCGAGGCACCGTCATGCTCGGCCTTGATCTGGTCTTTCACGAGGCCCTTCAGCTGGGCGAGGTCTTCAAGGCCGAGGCCTTTTGCGAAGTCGTCGTCGAGTTCCGGCGTCTTGGGAGCGCGCACTTCGTGAACGGTCACTTCGAACACGGCTTCCTTGCCGGCGAGATCAGCGGAAGGGTAGTCTTCCGGGAAAGTGACGTTCAGTTCTTTTTCTTCGCCCGTCTTCACGCCGAGAAGCTGTTCTTCAAAGCCCGGTATGAAGCGGTTCGCGCCCAGAACGACGGATTGCTGCTCTGCCGCGCCGCCTTCAAAGGCAACGCCGTCGACCTTGCCGACGAAGTCGATGACGACAGCATCGCCATCCTTGGCTTTCGCCGTCTTGGCACGGGGTTCGAACTGGGTGTTTTGCTCGGCGATACGGCCAAGGGCCTCATCGATCTGCTCGTCGGACACTTCAGCAACAGGGCGCGTGATCGTCAGGCTGGTAATGTCGGCTGGCGTGAACTCGGGCATCACGTCGATATGCATGTGGTAGGCAAGGTCAGCCTCGCCCTTCACAATGGCTTCCATGTCGCCATCGAGATGAACGTCAGGCTGGCCGGCAGGGCGCAGTTCGTTCTCTTCGAGCGCCTTCTGGTTGGTGTCTTCGACCAGTTTGTTGATCAGTTCGCCCATAAGGTCGCGACCGAACATCTTGCGCACATGGGCCGCAGGCACCTTGCCTGGACGGAAGCCCTTGAGGCGCATGCTTGGGCGGATTTCTTCAATCCGCTCATCAAGCTTTGTCTTGAGTTCGCTCGCCGGAACCTTCACTTCGAATGTGCGGCTAAGACCTTCTGCCTTGGTCTGGGTAACTTGCATGGGTTTATTCATCCGTTTTTATTGGCGTCGCGAGGCAAAAAGCACGCTGGAAGCTGTGAGAAACCTGTCTGAAGGCGCGGCTTATGTCATACGCGAAAGCGCCTGTCCACGCAGACTCTGCTGGATCGCCTGCATGGGCTGGGGAACGGGGCGAATGATATGTCACTCTCGTGTTATCTATGTGAACCAATTCCGAAAATGACGGGGGCGTGCAGGTGTTGCCGATTGTGCCACAATTGCGGTCAAACCGGCGCCTTGGCGCTATTGCTGGCTGCTTGTCCTTGGGTTTGGAATTCCTCAGGCGCAGGGTCTTTTGGCAAGTGGAGATCCCAGATGAGACGAGTTACCCTATTCGCCGCCGTTCAGGTCGCTGCGACACTTCTATTTGTCGGCGCGCCTCAGGCTCTTGCGCAGTCGGTTGAGACGCCGGCCAGCGCTGTACCCGCACCCGCAAAAGCCCAGAAGACCAAGAAACTCGCTATTGTGCTTTTCCCCCGCTACGAAACGCTCGATGTATTCGGGCCTGTGGAAATGTGGGGGCGGCTGGACGACTATGAAGTCGTTACGGTCTCCGAGCATGGTGGCTCCGTCACTTCGGCGCAGGGCATCGAGACCGTGACCAATTATTCGTTCGAGGACGCACCCCAGTTCGAGATCATCATGATACCCGGCGGCATGGGCACGCGCACGGAAGTGAATAACCCCGCCATGCTCGAATTCCTGCGCAATCAGGACAAAGGCACCGAGTACACCACATCGGTATGCACGGGATCTGCTGTTCTGGCCAAAGCCGGACTGCTGGACGGCCACAAGGCGACCTCGAACAAGATGGCGTGGAAATTCGCCACCAGCCAGGATGACGACGTGCTCTGGCAGAGCCGCGCGCGCTGGGTTGAGGACGGCAAGTACATCACATCGTCCGGCATTTCGGCCGGGACCGACATGGCTCTAGGGCTTGTCTCCAAGATTGATGGTCGCGAGAAGGCCGACTACGTCGCCAAGACGGCAGAGTATATCTGGAATGACGACCCATCGAACGATCCATTCGCTGTGGACGAGGCCAGTGCGAATTAAGCCCGGAGGCCATCGTTCAAACCGGCGTCTCACTGACGACCGGAATGGACGATGCCATCAATTTTTGAAGGTAGTGGTGCGGATAAGAGGACTCGAACCTCCACGCCTTGCGGCGCTGGAACCTAAATCCAGTGCGTCTACCAATTCCGCCATATCCGCGTAGCGCGCTTCCTACGCGAGGCAGGCCGCTCTATCAACCGTAAAGACCATTCAGGTGTATTTTCAGGCGATCTCGCCGTGGAGCGCACTCAGGATGTCCGGCACATGACGCTCCAGGTCTTCTGAGATCAGGCCGGCGCCGACGCGCCTGCCCGCTTCGCCGTGCACCCAGGCGCCCATCGCGGCCGCTTCAAGCGTCGGCATGCCCTGCGCCATGAAGCCCGCAATCAGGCCCGCGAGCACATCGCCTGCGCCTGCTGTCGCAAGCCAGGGCGTTGCGTGCGTATTCACGATGGCACGCCCGTCTGGCGCGGCAATGACCGTGTCGGCTCCCTTGAGCAAAACGACACAGCCGGCATCACGCGCCGCCTTGCGGGCGACCTCGATCTTGTTGACGCCAGTTTCGGCGAGATCGCCGAACAGCCGTTTGAACTCGCCCATATGCGGGGTCATGATATCGTGCGGGCGCAGGCGCTTGAAGAGCGAGGCTGGCGCGCTGTCGAACACGGTGAGCGCGTCCGCATCCAGCAAGACACGCGACTGCGATTTGAGGAGTGCCTCGACATTGGCGCGTGTGGCTGGGGTGATCCCCGCCGCAGGCCCGATAACCATGACCTGCGCCTGCTTTGCAGCCGCCTCAAGGTCGCTTGCACCATCAAAGACCTGCAACATGACGGCCGTAAGGTGGCTGGCATTCACCGTCATCGCTCCCGGAGGCGACATGACGGTCACAAGTCCGGCGCCGGCGCGAAGGCCGGCCGTGGCGGAGAGCCGCGCAGCCCCCGTCGCTGAGGCGGGACCGCTCACCACTTTGAGGTGGCCACGCTGGTGCTTGTATCCGTCCTGCCCTGGCCGCGGCATGACGCCCGCCCACAGCATGGGGCTGTTCTCAAAAGCCTGGCTCTGAACGGGAATACCGATGTCAGCCGCTGCTACGAGCCCGCAATAGGCTGCGCCTGGCTGGAGCAAATGGGCCGGACGCAAGCCGGCAAACGTGATCGTGCCTTCTGCCCGGAAGCAAGGGCCAAGCGGTTTGGCTGTCAGGCCGTCGATGCCCGAAGGCACGTCAACCGACACGACCCGGCCGCCTCGCTCGGCAAGCGCAGCTGCTGCGCCCTCCAGCGGCCGTGACAGGCCACCGCCAAACAGAGCATCCAGAACAATGTCATGAGGCGCTTCAAGCGCCTGCTCCAATGGCCGGACATCGCCCTCCCACAGCGCCGCAGCTTTTGCGGCATCTCCCGTTAGCGCGTTCTTTTCGACGAGACAGAAGACTTCGACATCGCGCCACAGTTTTGCGAGACGCGCGGCCGCAATAAAGCCGTCGCCCCCGTTGCCGCCGGGGCCGCAGAGGACCTGCACTTTTCCCTCTGGCCAGCGCGCATGAAGGAATTCCGCAACTGCCGTCCCGGCGCGCATCATTACGTCAAAGCTGCTGGTGCCTGCCTTGAATACCGCCTGTTCGGCGGCAACCATTTCCTGCGGAGTAATAATCGGTCTGCCCATGGGGCGACCTCATAACACGCGTGTTGCGGATTCGCTTCCATATTCAGCAACTGAAAGCACGCCATTTTGACGCTTTAGTCGCGTCACCGAGCAATGCCCCGGACGGAAAACAACAACGCGCGAATCCTGATCAATCAAGCCAACCAAGGCGTTGATCGCAACGAAATGCGAAAAGACGACTGTCTCGTCAGGAAGACCTGACACGAAGGCGAGCATGGCTTTCCGCCACGCGGTGAAGTCGTGCGACCCAGCATCCCAATCGCCCGACATGAGCGTTCGCAGCCACGTCACGCGATCGCCGACATCGTCAGGCGTATCGATCTCAGAGACTTCCGGCGCGACCTGCGCAACAAGGCCCATCCGGCGCTCGAACGGCAAGGCCGTTTCACGACACCTTAACATGGGGCTGCAGACCGCCGTGCTGGCACCTGCTTCAATCAGGATGTCGGCGACAGCCTCAGCCTGTTTCTGCCCAAGCTCGCTCAGGCCGGGATCGGGATGATCGCCCCAAGTGGCGGCGGCCTCTCCGTGACGCACAAGGTAAATCACGCGGCAGCCTGAAATTCATTTGGCGCAAGGCCGATCTGGTCAATCACCAATCCCTCGGCCTGGCATACGTCCAGCGCGCGAAGGTAGGCAGTCGGTTTAGCAATATTGAGGCGCTTACGCGCAGCGTTCAGCGGTTCGTGCATGAGAGCGAATATGTCCTCGCGTATAATTTTTGATGCGGCAGCGCCGTTGCGCTTGCCTTCCCGGAAGCAATCCATGACCCGCGCCTCTTTTGGCACGGATTTCATGATCTGGCGCGTTCCGACGAACGAAATGAAGATCACACCCAATCCGGGAGTCTGACTGTAAGTGAAAGCCAGCAGGCTGGCCTCGCCCAGCGCATCCCGGCCATAACCGGACAGTACGTGAAACAGGTCGTGGGTATCGCGCAGGCGATTGCCATACCAGAGCATATCGTCATCGAAATCGCGTACGGCGCCGCGGAATTTCTCGCTCTCCTCGACAAGCCCCTTGGCCGAGAGGCCTTCGCGCTCCATGAAGTCCATATAGGCGCGCCCGACTGTGCCTTCAGGCAATTCACGAATCCACACGTGATCATCAAGCAGCGGCGGAAGGAATTCGCGCTTGTCCAGCAGCGCCTTCCCCTCAGGACTTTCCACGAATTTATAGAAGTTCTTTTCGAACGAGCGCCCGTTGAGCGCCTCGATGATGTGGAATACCTGTTCGGTATCCTCCTTGTCGGCTATCAGCCGCTGCATGTGTTTCCATGCTTTCAAAGGCCGAAACTTCGCGGGTCGACGATCAGGATGAACAAAAATCTGGGTCATTTATTTCAGTGCTCGCTCAACGTAGGCCTGCAAATAGCATGATCGCCCGAATATTAAAAGTGACGCCCGCGTCACGTTTATGG
The DNA here is from genome assembly GCF_000685295.1 of Hyphomonas oceanitis SCH89. GTDB lineage: Bacteria > Pseudomonadota > Alphaproteobacteria > Caulobacterales > Hyphomonadaceae > Hyphomonas > Hyphomonas oceanitis. The sequence continues at coordinate 40,958 of NZ_ARYL01000032.1, read as the reverse complement.
CGGAGATCACGCCATTCGGTGACCAATTCGCAGGCAGCGACGTCCATTTTTTGACCACCCGCTTTGATCCCCCCCACCTTTCCGTATGTTGTACTCGCCTAGAAGCGCGAGTGAGCCTACCCAAAAATGAATACCAATTCAGCGGCTGGGAGAACATGGGCCATGAAAAAAATCGAAGCAATTATCAAGCCGTTCAAACTGGACGACGTGAAAGAAGCGCTACAGGAGATCGGTCTGCAGGGGATGACCGTGATCGAGGCCAAGGGTTTTGGTCGTCAGCGCGGCCATACTGAGCTTTACCGCGGTGCCGAATATGTCGTCGACTTCCTGCCCAAGTTGAAAATCGAAATCGTTCTTGCAGACAGCGCCGTCGAAGGCGCGGTGGAAGCAATCAAGAAGGCCGCCCACACTGACAAGATTGGTGATGGCAAGATCTTCGTTTCCGCCGTACTGGAAGCTGTTCGCATCCGGACCGGCGAAACGGGCGACGCCGCGCTCTAATCCTGCAATAACCGTTCGAAGACACATTCAGACCACTAACCTGGAGGGCAAATCCAATGGCTGACAAACTAATCAAGATGATGAAGGACGAAGACGTTCAGTACGTCGACCTTCGTTTCACCGATCCGCGCGGCAAAATGCAGCACGTGACGTTTCACAAAAACATGGTCGAGGATGATTTCTTCTCCGAGGGCCAGATGTTTGACGGTTCGTCGGTTGCTGGCTGGAAGGCCATCAACGAGTCTGACATGCTTCTCATGCCTGATCAGGACAGCGCCATCATCGACCCATTCTTCCAGCAAACGACGCTGGCAGTGATGTGCGACGTGCTCGACCCTGTCTCCGGCCAGCCGTACAACCGCGACCCGCGCACGACGGCCAAGAAGGCAGAAGCCTATGTCAAAGCCGCTGGCGTTGGCGACACTGTGTTCTTCGGCCCTGAAGCCGAATTCTTCGTGTTCGACGATGTCCGCTGGTCGGTCGAGCCCCATAACACGGGCTACAGCTTCGATTCGACGGAACTGCCGATCAATACCGGCAAGGAATACCCGATGGGCAACATGGGCCACCGCCCTGGACCCAAGGGCGGTTACTTCCCTGTTCCTCCAATCGACTCCGAGCAGGACATGCGTGGCGAGATGCTCTCCGTCATGTTCGACATCGGCCTGGACCCTGAAAAGCATCACCACGAAGTGGCACCTGCCCAACACGAACTGGGCCTGAAATTCTCGACCCTCACCGTGATGGCGGACCGCCTGCAGCTCTATAAGTACGTCATCCACAACGTGGCTGCGTCCTATGGCAAGACGGCGACCTTCATGCCCAAGCCAATGTTCAAGGACAATGGCTCCGGCATGCACGTGCACCAGTCCATCTGGGGTGGCGGCAAGCCACTCTTCGCTGGCGACGGCTATGCTGGTCTTTCCGAAATGTGCCTCTACTACATTGGCGGGATCATCAAGCACGCCAAGGCTCTCAACGCGATCACCAACCCGTCGACAAACAGCTACAAGCGCCTTGTCCCGGGCTATGAAGCACCCGTCATGCTGGCCTATTCGGCCCGTAACCGTTCGGCTTCGATCCGTATTCCTTTCGGCTCCAACCCGAAAGCGAAGCGTATCGAAACGCGCTTCCCGGATCCTGCGGCCAACCCGTATCTCGCCTTCGCAGCTCTGCTCATGGCTGGCCTCGACGGCATCGAGAACAAGATCCACCCGGGCGATGCCATGGACAAGGATCTCTACGATCTGCCACCAGCTGAAGCCAATGCGATCCCACAGGTTTGCGGCTCACTTCGCGAAGCCCTTGCGGCCCTCGATGCTGACCGCAAGTTCCTGACCAAGGGCGGCGTGTTCGACGACGATCAGATCGATGCCTATATCGAACTGAAGATGGAAGAGAACATGCGCTACGAACTTCACCCTCACCCGGTGGAATTCGAAATGTACTACAAAGTTTAAGAGCTTGATCCCTCTTAACGACCCGGGCCGGCATCTCAGGATGCCGGCCTTTCTTTATGTCCTGACGGGAATTTCGGTGAATAAAAAGCCCGGACCATCGGTCCGGGCTTTTCTTAATCTCGTATATGTCTCAAGGATCAGCCAGCTTCAGGCTGGCTCTTCTTGGCGTGGACGTAAAGCGGCTCGGCATTGCCTTCGACCACTTCGCCATTGATGACCACTTCTTCGACGCCGCGCAGGTTTGGCAGTTCGAACATCGTGTCCAGCAGGATCGATTCCATGATCGAGCGAAGGCCACGCGCGCCTGTCTTCCGGCCGATGGCCCGGCGCGCAACGCTCGTCAGGGCTTCCGGCGTGAAGGTCAGCGCCACATTCTCCATATCGAACAGTTTCTGATATTGCTTCAGAAGGGCGTTCTTCGGTTGTGTGAGGATCTCGATCAGGGCTTTCTCATCAAGATCTTCCAGGGTCGCAATGACCGGAAGGCGCCCGATGAATTCCGGGATCAGACCGAAGCGCTGAAGGTCTTCAGGCTCGGTGCTGCGCAGGATTTCACCCACACCCCGTGCTTCTGGATCCTTCAGCGATGCGCCAAAGCCGATCGAGGCATTGTCGCCGCGCGACGAGATGATCTTGTCGAGGCCAGCAAATGCGCCGCCAACGATGAACAGGATGTTTGTCGTGTCGACCTGCAGGAACTCCTGCTGCGGATGCTTGCGACCGCCCTGTGGCGGCACAGCGGCAACCGTGCCTTCCATGATCTTCAGAAGCGCTTGCTGCACGCCCTCACCCGACACATCACGCGTGATGGACGGATTATCGGACTTGCGCGAAATCTTGTCGATTTCATCGATGTAAACGATGCCGCGCTGGGCGCGTTCAACATTGTAATCAGCCGACTGCAGCAGCTTCAGCACAATGTTCTCGACATCCTCGCCGACATAGCCAGCTTCTGTCAGCGTCGTCGCATCAGCCATCGTGAATGGCACATCCAGGATGCGCGCCAGCGTCTGAGCCAGCAGCGTCTTGCCGCAACCCGTAGGGCCTACGAGCAGGATGTTCGATTTCGACAGTTCGACACCATCGGCTTTGCCAGCGTGGGACAACCGCTTGTAGTGGTTGTGCACGGCAACCGACAGGATGCGCTTGGCGTGGCGCTGCCCGATGACATAGTCATCAAGCACGTCACAGATTTCCTGTGGCGTCGGCACACCCTCGCGGGAGCGCACCATCGCCGTCTTATTTTCCTCGCGGATGATGTCCATGCACAGTTCGACGCACTCGTCGCAGATGAACACCGTAGGGCCAGCAATAAGTTTCTTAACTTCATGCTGGCTCTTTCCACAGAAAGAACAGTAGAGCGTATTCTTTGAATCGCCTGAGCCGTTTTGCTTGGTCATGCCGTCCTCAATGCCGGGTAAGGTTTAACGGGGCCTTTAAGCGCCCTCACCCGGTTTCTTAATATGACAATAAGGGTCATGGCCCACCCTGCAAGAGGCGGGCCGTAATTGGTGGGGGGCGTCTACGCCTATTTTTCGTCCTCGCGGTCGCGCGGTTCGAACACCTTGTCCACAATACCGAATTCAACGGCCTCTTCTGCCGTAAGGAACGTATCCCGATCGAGCTTGCGCTCGATCACATCGTATTCCTGGCCGGTATGCTTCACGTAGATATTGTTGAGACGCTTCTTGAGGTCGATAATATCCTGTGCGTGGCGCTCGATATCTGTAGCAACGCCTGAGTATCCGCCCGATGGCTGGTGCAGCATAACACGTGCGTTCGGCAAGCATGTACGCATGCCGTGTTCGCCGGCTGCAAGGAGCAGCGAACCCATGCTGGCCGCCTGGCCGAAGCAAACAGTCGAGATCGGGCAGCGGATGTATTGCATCGTGTCATAGATCGCGAGGCCCGACGTAACGTATCCGCCCGGGCTGTTAATATACATCGCGACGTCTTTTTTCGGGTTTTCCGACTCAAGAAACAGCAGCTGCGAGGTGATCAGCGCCGCCATTCCGTCATCAATGCCGCCAGTTACGAAGATGATTCGCTCTTTCAGCAGGCGAGAGAAGATATCAAATGCCCGCTCCCCGCGGCTGGTCTGCTCCACCACCATGGGAACAAGGTTGAGGGCAGTCTGGTAAGAACTCGTCATGAAATATCGCCTCGGGGCTGGCTATCTGGAATCTGTATTCTGCCAGAACTGGCAGAACACCTTATATTTGTCCACGCGTGACTGACCGCAAGGGGCTTTGGGCTGTGGAATGCCCGCTTCAACGCCATGGCCAATCCGGCGACCCACTGGGCAGGGCTGCCCCAGGATCCTTCATGAAGGCAAGGTAATCGGCATGGACCGTTTCCGCCTGCAGGTCGCGCATAAGCATATGGTACCCTTTCGGATAATATACAGTCTGAATACTGGCCGGCAGCTTTTTCGCCGTGCGTTTCACGCCAGGCGGCGTGATCACGAGGTCATTGGCGCCGTAGGACATCAAAATGGGTACCTTATCGCTTAAATTCGCAACGCGCTGATACGCCGTCTCCATAAGGCTGACGACACCGTAGACCTGATCAATCCGGTTTTCGGGCATCATCAGCGGATCAGCCCATGTCCGGCGGAGCATCTCGATATTGTCTGAGGGCTCGATCTTGACGAGGCCGCGCGGCGGTCGAACGATCCAGCCAGGCCGTATACGCGCCGAAGACCAGAGGCTCGCCTTGTACAGCGGGTTGATAGCGCCCCAGCCTCGCAGGCCCGGGCCTGAAGCGATCAGACGGTCGGCCTCGGGCGGCCTTTCCGATCCGAATGCGCTAAGAGCGACCGAGCCGCCCATGGAGATGCCGACGACCGTGATGGTAGCCCCAGGGTGCCGGCTGCGCGCCACAGCGACCGCCGTGCGCAGGTCCTCACGCATCAACTCCTCATCCGGCCATATGCCCCGGCCCGGCGACCGGCCAAAGCCCCGCTGGTCATAAGCATAAGTCGTCACGCCGTGTGCGGCCCAATAAGGCGCCGCCATGTGGAAAGCGTTGGCATAGTCGTTCATGCCGTGAACACCCACGACAACATATTTCGGCTCGCCCACATCATCAGCTGCCCAAACCGTAAGCCCCAGATGCGCCCCGTCTGCCGCCACGAACACCTGATCTTCTATTTCGAAATGAGGTTCGACCACCTCAGACATCGATAGCGCTCCCTGTGTGACCGGATGGGCACAGCTGGTGATTATCAAGCTCGCGAAAATCATTGTTGCACTTACAAGGCCGCCCGCACGGCGAGGCGAAGTTCGGGTAGCACGTCCGCCTCGAACCATGGATTGCGTTTCAGCCATGCTGTGTTTCTCCAACTGGGGTGAGGAACAGTGAACGTTCGATCACTTGCATAGTCTTGCCACTTGCTGACGGTCTCCGTCAATGTCTTCCCTGCACGCGGCCCAAGGTGCCATTTCTGCGCAATCGCGCCGACCAGGATCGTTACGCTTATTGCCGGTAGTCGATCCAGCAGGCCCGCGCGCCAAGTCTCTGCGCACCGCACCATTGGCGGCCTGTCTGCCCCTCTTGAATCATATCCGGGAAAGCAAAAACCCATCGGCACAATGGCGACGCGAGATCGGTCGTAGAATTCTTCATCCGTCACCCCCATCCAATCGCGCAGGCGGGTGCCCGAAGGATCATTGAACGGAATACCGGTAACATCAGCCAGGTTTCCCGGCGCCTGCCCCGCCACAAGAATGCGGGCGCTTGCACTGGCTTGCAGCACCGGATGCGGCGGCCGGCTCATCTCACCAGCGCACAATCGGCAAGTGCGAATTTGATCTAGATATGGCTGGAGATCGTCACTCATGATGTCATATGTGAAGTCTATGATTTCGCAGGAAAGGCCAAAAGCACATGACGAATGCAATTGTCAGAACAATCGAGCCACGCGCCAAGGACCTTGGCGGGGGGTTCCGTGTACGCCGCGTGCTGCCCTTCCATGCGCAGAAAATGGTCGGCCCTTTCATCTTCTTCGACCATTTTGGGCCCGTGGACTATGCCCCCGGCGAAAGCTTTGACGTGCGGCCACATCCTCATATCGGCCTCTCCACAGTTACATACCTTTTCGAGGGCGCCATTCGCCATCAGGACAGCCTCGGCACAGACCTCGTGATCCGCCCCGGCGCGGTCAACTGGATGACCGCCGGGCACGGCATCGTCCACTCCGAGCGCACCCCGGCGCCTGAACGCGAAGCGGGCCAGCGTATGCACGGGCTGCAAACATGGGTGGCGTTGCCGATCACGGAGGAAGACTGTGCCCCCGCCTTCACCCACCACTCGGCCGACTCGCTGCCATCTTTCCAGAAAAATGGCGCAAGCATTCGGGTGCTAGCAGGGGAGGCCTGGGGATATAGCTCGCCGGTGGAGTTCCCATGGGACATTCTCTACATCGCAATCGAAGCCCCTGACGGCGCAAGCATGATCCTGCCAGCCAGCCTCGCCGAGGAACGCGCCCTCTACATCGTCTCGGGAAGCGCGCGCATTGACGACGAAACGGCTGAGGAAGGCCACATGCTTGTCATCGCACCGGGCGAGGACATTGCGGTCGAATTCCTGCCCGGCACCAAGGCCGTCGTGTGCGGTGGCGCCACGATGGACGGTCCCAGGAAGATTGAATGGAACTTCGTCGCGTCCGACACGGACAAGATCGAAAAAGCCAAGCAGGACTGGGAAGAATCCACGAAATTGCATGGAACGGACCGCTTCCCCCTTGTGCCGGGTGACGAAGCGGAATGGATACCCCTGCCCTGAAATCGCCACATTTGGTTGAGACGCCCGCAACAGGCGAATTTCGGGAAACGGGGTCGCCGTAAACAAAACAATAAAGTCAAAGTGAGGGTGAATATATGAACTTCAAACTAATTGCTGGTGCTGCCGCATCAATGGCCATGCTAGCCGCTTGCGCCACACCTACAACGGCCGAATCGTCGGCTGCAGCCAGCCTCGACGCCGCTTCGGCCGAAGTGTCTGCCGAAGCCGCAGCAGACGCCGTTGACGTATCCGAAGAAGCCGCGCCCGCCTCAGAAGCCGCGCAGGGCGCCGCTGTCGAAGCCGCCGTCGCCGCTGAAACCGCCGATGCAACAAACGACCCTGAAGTCGCTGCCGCTGCTGCCGACATGGCGGAAGATGCCGCTGAGGATGCGGCCGATGCTGCTGCTGTCGCAACAGCTGTCGCTGCCGAGGATGCTGCAGAAGCAGCTGAAGAAGCTGCGGATGAAGCAGAAGTCGCAGCCGAAGCGGCCAAGGAATAGTTCAAGGTCGAATTGACCTTTTTAAGGCGGGTTCCAGCAATGGAACCCGCCTTTTTGCTATGCGCCCTGCACAGCCGTGCCTTGAAGCCTGACGCGGCCCATGCCAGACCCTGTCCCAAGCAAGCCGAAATGCCCATTGGAGGGGCACTCAAATATGAAACATTATGTACTCGCTGCGTCTCTGATGGCGCTCGCTGCATGTGGCAGCCCGAAGCCGGAGTCCACTCCCGCCGCGGCGCCCGTTGCGGAGACGCCGCCCGCCCCGACTTTGCTGATGCCACTCCCGACAGACACGACAGCCGCTATCACGGCGAGTGACCTCGCCGAGCGCGTCAAGACGCTGGCAGACGATACATTCGAAGGACGCGGTCCCGGCACGCCGATCGGCGAAGAAGCTGCCGCATGGATTGGCGCTGAAATGGCCCGTATCGGCCTTCAGCCTGGCGGCGATGACGGCACGTATTTCCAGAAAGTCGCAATGGTCAATCAGACCATTGAACCGGACCAATCCTTCCTGACCTTCACCGCTCCCGACGGCACCGAAATGCCAACCGTCCTGAAACAGGACTCCGTCATCTGGACCAAGCATCAGGACTCCACGACTATCTCGTTCGAGCCGTCCGATGTTGTCTTCGTCGGTTACGGCGTCGACGCGCCGGAGTATGGCTGGGACGACTATGGTGATCAGGATTACGCCGGCAAAACGGTCGTGATCCTCGTCAACGATCCCGGTTTTGCGACTGGCGATCCGGAGCTCTTCAAGGGTAAGTCCATGACCTATTACGGTCGCTGGACCTACAAGTATGAAGAAGCGGCCCGTAAAGGCGCCACCGCAGCCATCATCGTCCACGAAACAGAACCAGCCTCCTACGGCTGGGATGTCGTGAAGAACTCATGGTCCGGCGCGCAGTCCGATCTTGTTCGCGAAGATGGCGGCGCTGACCGTGCCGAACTGGAAGGCTGGGTCACCCGCGCAATGGCCGAGAAGCTTTTTGCGTCTGCCGGCCTCGACTTCGAAGCCATGAAGACAGCCGCGAAAAGCCGCGGCTTCAAGCCGGTCTCCCTGACCGGGCTGAAGGCGACTGGTGAAATCGTCCAGACCATCGACAAGCTGGATAGCCGCAACGTGATCGGCGTCCTGCCAGGAACCACCACGCCGGACGAATACATGCTCTACACGGCGCACTGGGATCACCTCGGCAAGAAAACCGGGAAGAAGACCGGTGCCCCAGGCGAGGATTTCTATGAAGACCAGATCTATAATGGCGCCGTAGACAATGCGACCGGCGTGGCAGCCCTCCTGGAACTCGCTGAAGCCTTCGCGGCAGAGCCCCACGAACGGTCCCTTCTTTTCGTCTCGGTCACACTGGAAGAATCCGGTCTGCTTGGCTCGGAATACTTCGCTGAGCATCCAACTGTGCCCCTCAACGAGATCGTCGCCGGCATCAACATGGATGGTGCCCTGCCCGTAGGCCGCACGCATGACATGGTCATAATCGGCTATGGCGCTTCGGAACTGGAAGACCGCCTAACGGACATCCTGAAAGCTGATGACCGCGTCATCAAGCCAGACGGCAAACCGGAAGCCGGCTACTTCTACCGGTCTGACCACATCTCGCTCGCCAAGCGCGGCGTGCCAATGCTCTACGCTGACGGCGGCGAAGACAAGCTTGAAGGCGGCATCGCGGCCGGCAAGGCAGCGGCAGCGGCCTATACAGCAGAACGCTACCACAAGCCGATGGACGAGTACTCTGACGATTGGGACCTCTCCGGTTTCGCCGAAGATATTCAGGCCCTGTACGAAGTGGGTGAAGGCATTGTCGATTCTACCGACTGGCCGACATGGTATCCCGGCAATGAGTTCGAAGCGGCCCGTAAGGAATCGCTCGGCGCCCAATAGACGCCCGCACCTAAACGTCATAGTCCCGGATGGCCCCGAAGGTCGTTCGGGACTATTTCATTCTGAAACCTCGAAAGACCACGCAATGCTCTCCTACCAACATGGCTATCACGCAGGAAACCGGGCCGACGTGCTCAAGCATGCGGTGCTGCACGCCCTGTTGAAGGAAATCGCGGCCGTAGGGAAACCGGTTCTATATGTCGAAACCCATTCCGGACGTGGCCGATATGACCTGACGGGCGAGCAGGCCCGCAAGGGCGGCGAATGCGATACTGGCATCCTCGCCCTGCACAATGGCAAGCCTCCCCGCCCTCTGAAGCCCTGGGTGTCAGATGTCGAGGCACGCGGCATGAAGGACTATCCGGGCTCGCCCGCGCTCGCGCAATCATTGCTGCCGCCGTCCGCCCGCATGATCTTCTTCGAGAAACATCCCGCTGAGCATGCCGCGCTTGTCAAATCCGTCGGCGAAGATGAGCGCGTACAGGTGAAGCACTCGGACGGCTATTCAGGCGCACTGAAGCTGGCGCCACGCGGGGCCGAGCAAATGGTCTGCTTCGTGGATCCGAGTTACGAGACGAGCCGCGACATTGATGCCCTCGCCCTGTGGACACCCCGCGCCCTCAAGCGTTGGCCAAATGGCATCCTCATCCTCTGGCTGCCCCTCTTCCGCGATGGTCGCGAGACAGAGTTCGGTGAATACTTGGCCAGCCTTGATGACTGTATCATTGCGGGTGCGCGCTGGCCTGTGGATGTGGATGACGAAAGCGCACTCGAAGGCTCGGCCATTGTCGCCTTCCGGGCGCCGCCATCGGCCAGCGCGCCTAGCCACGCCATCGCCTCATCCCTCCAGTCCTGGTGGTCGGCCGAAGCGGCGCGGACCTAGTGCGCATCCTCCTGATCGGTGGAGGACATACGCACGTCGTTGCGCTGAGGCATCTCGCTCGCAAACCACAAGCGGGGCTTGACCTCCATCTGGTAAGCCCGGACTCTACGACATCCTATAGCGGCCTGCTGCCGGGGCATGTTGCCGGGCATTGGCCACGGAACGCCCTCGAAATACCCCTTGAACCCCTGTGCAAGGCCGCCGGCGCGACCTTCCATATCGCCAAAGCAACCCATCTGGACCCGAGCAAACGCGAGGCGATCTTCTCTGATGGCCGTCAATTCGGGTTTGACCATGCCTCGCTCGATATCGGCGCCATCGCGGCCATCGACGCGCCCGAAAGCCTTAAAGCCCGGGGCGTACCTGTGAAGCCTCTGGGCATCTTCGCAGATCGATGGATGGAGTTCGTGGCTGATGTCCGATCACAAACCCGCCCGCCACACGTCGCGATCGTCGGCGCAGGAACAGCGGGTATAGAACTTGCCCTCTCCATGAAATATCACCTCGATAATATCGCGGCAGTACAATCGGTTTGCGTCTCTCTGCTCGAGCGTTCCGATTGCATCTTGCCCGGAGCTTCAGACAGCCTCCGACGGCAGCTTGCGCGGGCCCTTGCTAAAGCCGGAATCGTTATAAAGACGAGCGCTTCCGTAACAGATGCGACAGATGACACCCTGCTTCTGAACTCAGGAGAGACAGTACCCTCGCGCTTCACGGTGCTCGCATCGGGTGCGCGCCCCTACCCCTGGCTGGCAGAGACAGGGCTGGAAACACATGTGGGATTCATTGTTGTAGATGAGACCCTGAGATCGGTCAGTCATCCCGCTATATTCGCATGCGGCGACACCGCTCATCTCGGCTTTGCGCCAAAGCCCAAGGCCGGGGTCTACGCGGTGAGGCAGGGCCCGGTGCTCGCAGAGCAAATCATACGGCTTATCAAAGGCGAGGCGCTCACGACGTATCGACCGCAATTGGATTACTTGAAACTTGTCAGTCTCGGGCATCGCCGCGCCTTGGCTGAAAAATGGGGACTGACCCTCAACCTGCCAGGTCTCTGGTCTCTCAAGCGACATATCGACTTGAAATTCATGGAGAATTAGCAGGGGCAGTCCAGCAAGATGCCCCCCTCCCTCGTGAGGAAGGGGAGCCTTGGAGACTATTCCGTGATCTCTTCTTTGACATCTTTAGCGGCGTCCTGGACGACTTCTCCACCCGCTTCAACGTCTTTGCCGACGCCTTCAACCGTGTTGCAGGCCGTGACGAATGGCATGTAGGAAACGGCCATAAGGGCAATGAGGAACTTTTTCATTAGGTGCTCTCCTTCTTGACTGAGCAAGTCATGATGGGCCTGTATTTTTGAACCGGCAAGCGGTCATTTCGGTCGCCGGAAAGAGTCCGCATTGACCGCATAAACCGCTGAAATTCTATTCCCATTTCCTGCGACTCCCTGCTAAAGGGGCCGCATGAAAACCGCCGTCATTGTATTTCCCGCCTCCAACTGCGACCGTGACGCGCAAGACGCGCTTGCCCAAGTCACCGGCAAAGCTCCGGCGATGGTCTGGCACAAAGACGGCATCATCCCCGAAGATACGGATCTCGTGGTGATTCCGGGCGGCTTCTCATACGGCGACTATTTGCGCTGCGGCGCCATGGCGGCCAACTCGCCAGTCGTCAAGCAACTCAAGGCGCATGCCGAACGCGGCGGTTATGTGTTGGGCATCTGCAATGGCTTCCAGATCCTTTGCGAAACGCGCCTGCTGCCGGGCGTTCTCATTCGGAATGCGTCCCTGCACTTTGTGTGTCGTCCGCAGCGCCTGTCGGTGGAAAGCGCAAATACCGCCTTTACGAGTGCCTATTCCGGCAGCTCGACCGTCACGATCCCCATCGCACACCATGACGGCAACTATTTCGCGGACGATGCGACGCTCGACCGGCTCGAAGGCGAAGGCCGCGTTGTGTTCCGCTATGCCGCGGGTGAAAACCCCAACGGCGCATCGCGGGATATTGCCGGCATCCTCAGCGACAACGGCCGCGTCATGGGCATGATGCCCCACCCGGAACGCGCAATGGGTGGCAATGAAGGCGGCGCAGACGGACTAGGCGTTTTCCTGAGCCTCCTGAACGCCGCTTAAGCTGCCACGACCTTGGAGCGCACACCGGCTCGTGTATAAGCGGGTTCTAACGCCTGTGTCTGCTGGAGGCCCTGAATGATTGACCGCGCCGCACTCATCGCCAAATTACCAAAAGCCGAACTGCACCTCCACATCGAAGGCAGCTTCGAGCCTGAGCTGATGATGCAGATCGCCGAGCGCAACGGTATTCAGACGGCCTTTAAGACGCTCGAAGAGGCCAAGGCGGCCTACGCCTTCTCGAACCTGCAGGAATTCCTCGATATCTATTACCAGGGCATGGCCGTGCTGCTGCACAAGCAGGACTTTTACGATCTGACATGGGCCTACCTGGAGCGCGCGGCGGCAGACAATGTCCGCCATGTGGAAATCTTCTTTGACCCGCAGGCGCATACCGAGCGCGGGGTCGCATTCGCGACGGTCGCAGATGGTATTCTCGAAGCGCTGGCCGATGGCGAGACAAAGCTGGGCATCACGTCTCATGTCATCATGAGCTTCCTGCGCCACCTGAGTGAAGAAGACGGGTTCGCCCTGCTCGAAGAGTCCAAGTCTTATCACGCACGATTTATCGGCGTCGGGCTCGACAGCTCCGAGATCGGCCACCCGCCGTCCAAGTTCGCACGCCTCTTTGCTAAATGCCGGGAGCTGGGTTTCAAGCTGTGCCTGCACGCTGGCGAGGAAGGCCCGCCGCAATATGTACAGGAAGCCCTTATCGACATCGGCGCTGACCGGATCGACCATGGGAACCGATCCATGGAAGACGAGGGCCTGATTCAGGTTCTGCGAGACACCCAGACCCCGCTGACGAACTGCCCGCTTTCCAACCTGTCACTCTGCGTGATCGACGATCTGAAGCAGAGCCCGCTAAAAGCGCAGCTGGAAGCCGGCCTTCTTGTAACCGTGAATTCCGACGACCCGGCCTATTTCGGCGGTTACGTAAACCAGAACTATCAGGCGATCGCTGATGCGCTCGATCTTAGCAATGACCAGCTCATCCAGCTGGCACGAAACAGCTTTACCGCAGCCTTCATGAGCGAGGCGGACAAAGCCAAACACCTCTCCGAAATCGAACGCGCTATGGCCGCATAGGCACAAACGCTCTGGCGACTCGCGCACTTTGCGGTTAAAGCGCCCAAATGCCTGATACATCCGCGATCCTCGCCCATCTCACCGCCACCCAGGAAGAGGCCCAGGGCCTCGAGCACGGCATCAAAGCCGATGAATGGGAACGACTTGTCACCCGTCTTGAACGCAAGCCGAACCTTGTCGAACTCGGCATCTATTCGGTGATGTGGTCCGAGCACTGCTCATACAAATCCTCGCGGCGCCACCTGTCGAAATTCCCGACCAAGAATGCCCGCGTCATTCAGGGCCCGGGCGAGAATGCCGGCGTTATCGATATCGGCGACGGCCAGGCCGCCATCTTCAAAATGGAGAGCCACAATCACCCGTCCTATATCGAGCCTTACCAAGGTGCGGCAACGGGTGTTGGCGGCATCCTGCGCGACGTCTTCACGATGGGCGCGCGCCCCATCGCGCTGGTCAACGCCCTCCGCTTTGGTGACCCGAGCCACCCCAAGACCCGCAGCCTCGTGGCGGGCGTCGTCGCGGGCATCGGCGGCTATGGCAACTGTGTCGGTGTGCCGACCGTGGCTGGCGAAACCCAATTCGACGCGGGCTACAATGGCAATATCCTCGTAAATGCGATGGCCGTTGGCCTCGCGGATCAGGACAAGATTTTCTATGCGCGCGGAGCGACACCGGGCAATCCGATCTTCTATGTCGGCTCCAAGACCGGCCGCGACGGCATTCACGGCGCGACCATGGCATCCGCTGAATTCTCCGAAGGCGACGAAGAAAAGCGCCCAACCGTTCAGGTTGGCGACCCGTTTACCGAAAAGCTGCTCATCGAGGCCTGCCTTGAGCTGATGGCCACGGACGCCATCCAGGCAATCCAGGACATGGGCGCAGCTGGCCTGACATCTTCCTCTGTCGAGATGGCTGCCAGCGGCGGCGCCAATGGCGAAGGCATTGGTGTTGTCATGGATCTCGACAAGGTGCCCCAGCGCGAAGAGGGCATGACGGCTTACGAGATCATGCTGTCGGAAAGCCAGGAGCGTATGCTCATTGTGCTCTATCCGGACAAGATCGATATGGCGAAGGCCATCTTCGACAAATACGACCTGTCGGCAGAAGTCATTGGCGAAACGACTGATACTGGCCACCTCGTGCTGACGCAGTTTGGCGAAGTCGTGTGCGATATCCCGGTTGCACCACTCGCCGAAGATGCACCGAACTATGACCGGCCTTGGAACGAACCACCGAAGCGTACGCCGCTCGACTCGGCCGCTTTCGATGTACCCGCTGACCTTGCCGGCACGCTCCTCAAACTCATGGGCACACCAGACATGGCGTCCAAGCGCTGGGTCTGGGAACAGTATGATCGCCATGTCATGGGCGACACAATTGACTCCTCTCAGTCCGGCGGTGATGCGGCCATCGTACGCATCCACAAGACCAACAAAGCCTTGGCGATCTGCTCGGACTGCAACCCGCATTATGTCTCGGCCGACCCCTATGAGGGCGGCAAGCAGGCGGTTGCAGAAGCCTATCGCAACCTGTCGGCCGTAGGCGCCACGCCTATCGCGATCACCGACAACCTGAATTTCGGCAATCCTGAAAAACCGAACACGATGGGCTATATCGTTAAGGCCATTGAAGGCATGGCTGAGGCCTGTCGCGAACTCGACTTCCCCGTCGTGTCGGGCAACGTGTCCCTTTATAACGAGACGGACGGCACCGCCATTCCGCCGACGCCCGTAGTTGGTGGTGTTGGCTTGCTTGAGGACATTTCCAAATCCGCCACCCTCAAGGGCGCCAAGCCCGGCGACCTTCTGGTGATGGTTGGCGGTATCGGCACCCATCTTGGCGCCACCCAATATGCCCGCAGCGTGCTTGGGCTTAAGGGCGAAGCCCTCGGCACACCGCCAGCTGTCGATCTTGCGGTCGAGAAGCGCAATGCCAGCTTTATCCGCGATCTCATTGGCGCAGGGCTCGCGACCGCCGTGCATGATATTAGCGATGGCGGTCTTGCCTGCAGCGTGGCGGAAGTGGCGCTCGCATCCAATTGCGGCGCAATTATCAATGTCAGCCCGGAGCTGCAAGGCTTCCCCGCCTCACACCTTCATGCGGCCCTCTTTGGTGAAGACCAGGCGCGTTACATCTTCACCGTCGCTGGCGACGCTGAGAACGCGCTGGCTCAGTTTGCTGAAGCGCGCCCGGACGTACCGATGTTGATGCTGGGCTCGATCACGGATGCATCCGACGGCCTCACCTTCGCTGTAGATGTCCGCAAGGACCAGACATTCTCGGTTGGCCTGGATGCCCTTCGCAGCGCGAATGAAGACTGGCTGCCCGGCTACATGAACACGGTCGACTAATCGGCTGCTTTCTCGCCGCCGATTATGTCCAGCTCTTCATCTGCCGCCATTGCCGCCATCACCAGCGTGTCCCCTGCGCGCGCGAAGAAGTCAGGCGTAATGTTGGCATAGTCATCTGATGGCGTGTGATAGCCGGGATGGTCTTCGACCCCGAAATAGAGGAACGCAATTCCCGCATCGTGGAAGACCGAATGATCGGACTGGCTGGTCCAGTCGTCCGCCGCACCCAAAGCCGGATCATCGTGACCAGCAATCAGCTTCACCGGCGCCTCGGATGCGACGCGCTCCACGAGCGGCAGCAGGTCCGGATTGTGGAACGTGCCCGCCACATAAAGCTCTCCGATCTCTGAGCGGCTGACCATGTCATAATTCATGTTCAGCACCACACGTTGCATCGGCACGGACGCATCTTCCATCAGCGCATGCGCCCCCAGAAGACCGATCTCTTCGCCATCAAGCGCAGCGAAAACAATGTCGTGGACCGGCTTGTGCCGTGTGAAATACTGCGCGACGTCGATCAATGCAGCGGTGCCTGACGCATTGTCGTCGGCGCCGTTGTATATCTCGCCATCAATGACACCGAGATGATCATAATGCGCCGTGATCAGCAGTACGGGCCCGTCTGTCGTGCCCTTAATCATGCCCACAACATTGGCGCCGTTGACCGAAGAATCGCCCTCCGTGTCAGGTGTCGCTGTAAACGGATGGACAAAAGCACCGCCGAGCATCTGTATGCCCAAAGTCTCGAAACGCTTCTGGATGAAATCACGCGCCGCTTGATTGCCCCGCGTGCCTGTTGCCCGGCCCTCCAGCGCGTCACTGGAGAGCGTCTCGGTAAATCTCAACATGGCGCCGGCATCGATGTATTTCGGCTGGTATTGAACGAGACTGGGTGCTTCTTCCTCATTACCGAGCGACAGGAGAACACCGCAAATCACCAGTGCGATCACACCTAATAGACCTGCTGTGATCCACGTTTTACGATTGCCCATGGCTGCGTTCTCTCCGTGCCTGACCTTGACCCGTGGCGGGCCCACGTCCATGTGCCTATCGCAATTGAGGACACGCTGCCATGGCCATGAACCGCGACACACTGCTCGGCTACCTGACCGACGCCTTCCCGGATGCCGAGATCACGCTCACAGATCTCGCCGGTGACGACAATCACTGGCAAGCCGAGATCATCAGCGCGCAATTCGCTGGGCTATCCCGTGTGAAACAGCACCAGCTTGTCTATTCTGCCCTCAAGGGAACGATGGGCGGCGAACTGCACGCCCTCGCCCTCAAGACCAAAGCGCCCTGAGCCTATTGGCCGGTCAGGAAATCGCGCTTGCCAAGCGCCACACCCTGATGGCGCAGCAAGGCGTACGTCATCGTTACATGGAAAATCATGTTCGTCAGGACGAACGTGGTGAGATACTGACGCCCCTGCATCGGCACGGTCTGCGGCCCCAAAGGAATTTGCAGCGTCTCATGCTCGCTCGCGTCCACTTTCGTGTCATCGACGGAATTGACAAAGGCGAGCGCCGTATCGCACCGCGTCATCAATTCGGCAAAGGTCGTTTCCACGTCCGGAAAGCTCGGGATCTCGGTGCCAGAGAGGCGCGCAGCACCGCGAGCGGCATTGTCGCAAGCGATCTGAACCTGGCGGCTTAGTGGCAGCATATCCGGATAGAGCCGCGCCGACAGAAACACGGAATCTTCAACGTCAGTCGCCCGCGCCTGTGCCTCTCCCTTCCTAAGGGACGCGCGCATCGACGCCAGCATTTGATTGGCGGATGTTTTGAGAACGTAGGACATTGTGTCGGACATGAGGGGCGCTCCATTTGTGCTTCTGCTAGATAAGGTGAGCCCTGAAAGTAACAATCAATATTTTATCCGCGCTGAGATTGACCCCGGCGCCTCAATCTTGTCACCTCTGGGTAAATTTCACTCAGGGAGTTGTCTTTCACCATGCGTTTATCACTCGCTACCAGCGCTATTGCGCTAACTGTTGCCCTCGCCAGCTGTACAGCGCCAAAAGAAACCCTTCGGGAAACAACGCCTGTTGCGGCTGAGACCACGACTGAGTCACCGACCGTTACCGAAGCGCGCGCATTCATGGCTCGCGCAGAGTCGGAACTGTCAGACATGTCGGATGAAGCCAGCCTCGTTTTCTGGGCCCAGGCAACGAACATCACGGACGAGACCAACGCCGCCGCGGCCGAAATCGGCGCCCGCGCGACCAAGCTTTCCGTTTCGCTCGCCAATGAGTCCAAGAAATTCAACATTGACGACCTGCCGCCGGATCTCGCCCGCAAGATGACCAAGCTGCGCGGCGGCATCACCATCCCTGCCCCGTCAACAGAAGGCGCGGCCGAAGAACTCTCCAAGATCACCACAGATCTGGATGCGAAATACGGCACCGGCACCTTCAATTACAAAGGCAAGGACATGACGCTCGACGAGTTGTCGACAATCATTGAAACCTCGCGCGACCCGGAAGAGCTGAAAGCTGTTTGGGAAGGCTGGCGCACCGTTTCGCCTGCCATGAAGGACGAGTATGCACGCATGGTCGAAATCGCCAATGAAGGCGCTCAGGAACTCGGCTACCCGAGCCTCGACCAGATGTGGCTGTCCAATTACGACATGGCGCCGGAAGAGATGGAAGCCGAAGTCGACCGCCTCTGGACCCAGGTTGAGCCGCTCTACAAGGAGCTTCATTGCTACGCGCGTACGCGCCTCAACGCCCAATATGGCGATGATGTTCAGCCAAAGACCGGCCCGATCCGCGCTGACCTGCTCGGCAACATGTGGGCGCAGGACTGGTCGGGCATCTATGACGTGGTCAAGACCGACACGCCGGGACCAAGCTACAACGTCACGCAGCGTCTTCTGGAGAAGGGCTATGATCCGATCAAGATGGTGAAGACAGGCGAAGCGTTCTTTACCTCGCTCGGTTTCGAGCCTCTGCCCGAAACCTTTTGGGAGCGCTCCATGATCACGCGCCCTGAAGGCAAGGAAGTCATTTGCCATGCTTCGGCGTGGGATCTCGACAACAAGGAAGATGTGCGCATCAAGATGTGTACAGAGGTCAACGAGGAAGACTTCGATACGGTCCACCACGAGCTTGGGCACAATTTCTACCAGCGCGCCTACAAGGACCAGGACCTCCTTTACAAAGACGGCGCCAATGACGGCTTCCATGAAGCCATTGGTGACTTCATCGGGCTGTCCATCACGCCGGAATACCTGAAGCAGATCGGCCTGATCGATGAGAGTGAAATGCCGCCAGCGGATGCTGATACGGCCTTGCTACTGAATATTGCCCTGAAGAAGATTGCCTTCCTGCCCTTTGCCCTCACAGTGGACAGCTGGCGCTGGGACGTCCTCTCCGGCAAGACAGCGCCTGCAGACTACAACGACGCTTGGTGGTCCCAGCGCCTCGAAATGCAGGGTATCGTGCCACCGGGGCCACGCCCGGCAGATGCATTTGACCCAGGCGCGAAGTACCACATCCCGGGCAACACGCCCTACCTGCGTTACTTCCTGTCCTACATCCTGCAGTTTCAGTTCCACAAAGCAGCCTGTGAGCAGGCTGGTTGGGAAGGCCCGCTTCACCGCTGCTCGATCTATGACAACAAGGAAGTTGGTGAGCGCTTCAACGCGATGCTGGAAATGGGGGCCTCCAAGCCCTGGCCGGACGCGCTCGAAGCCTTCACTGGGACTCGCGACATCGACGGCAGCGCCATTGTCGAGTATTTCGATCCGCTGATGGTCTATCTGAAGGAACAGAATGAAGGCCAGAGCTGCGGCTGGGACGAGCCCGCAAGCGAATAGGCAAACCACTTGTGCGCGGTGGCCCGCTTGACGTAAGCCGCCGCGCACCACACATCAGGGCTGAACACGTACTGCAGGAACATGCCATGACCGACCAGACCACGCTCGATGCCATCGAAAAGGCCGTAAAGGCCAATGACGTTGTCCTTTTCATGAAGGGCACGCCAACCTTCCCGCAATGCGGGTTCTCATCTGTTGTGGTTCAGGTGCTCGACTATCTCGGCGTTGAATATGTCTCGACCAACGTGCTCGAAGACGCAGCCGTCCGGGAAGGCATCAAGGCCTATTCGCAATGGCCAACCATCCCGCAACTCTATGTAAAAGGCGAATTCGTCGGCGGATGCGACATCGTCAAGGAAATGTTCGAAAGCGGCGAATTGCGCGACTTCTTTCAGGACAAGGGCGTCGAAGTCGAGGCTGCAGCCTAAGCTCAGGCTTGTCTGATAATACAGCGTGGCTAGTTGCTGACCATGTCAGCGACCATACCTGTGGCTGTAACCACCATGCAGCCAGCACAATTATCCGGGCGCAGGATGAGCGGAAGCAATGTTACGGTGAAGGCAAATAGCAATCCGAAAAGATACCCTTTACGCCGACGGAACGGCATCGGATAGCACGCGCGTGCCGACTTTCGCCAACGTATCAGCACATATCCAATCAGGAATAGGCCGACACCGGACGCTAGCCAGTAAAGGGTGCCTACAGCAAAAGCTGCCATTAAAATCTCCGTTTCACTACGAAGACCAAACTAGCCTCAACACATTTGCATCCAAGAAAATGTAGCATCCAAATTCGCGAAACATCCTTAACGCGGGATTTACGCTGTTTCGTCGCTGAGACATTCGGCTCGCAAACGCCCGGCGATGTGCTAAAGCGCGCGCCATGACAGTAACGACCATCACACCGAGCGCCCCGAAAGTGGGTATCGTTTCCCTTGGCTGCCCAAAGGCGCTGGTGGATTCAGAGCGCATCATCACCCGCCTGCGGGCCGAGGGATATCAGATCGCGCCGGACTATGCCGGAGCAGATCTCGTGCTCGTGAACACATGCGGATTCCTCGACAGCGCGCGCGACGAAAGCCTTGAGGCCATTGGTGAAGCAATTGAAGCCAATGGCAAAGTCATCGTGACCGGCTGTCTCGGCGCCGAGCCCGACGTGATCGAAAGGGCCCACCCGAAGGTGCTCGCGATCACAGGCCCGCATCAGTATGAAGACGTCATGGCGGCGGTGCATACCCACCTGACGCCTCCTCACAACCCGCATCTGGATCTGGTGCCCGAGGCAGGTCTGCGCCTCACACCACGCCATTACGCCTACTTGAAGATCTCCGAGGGCTGTAACAACCGCTGCAGCTTCTGCATCATCCCGAAATTGCGCGGCGATCTCGCGTCCCGGCCGATCCACCACGTCCTGACCGAAGCCGAACAGCTGGTCCGCGCGGGCGTCAAAGAACTCCTCGTCATCAGCCAGGACACGTCAGCTTATGGGCTTGATGTGGGCTACAAGCCTGAGACGTGGCGTGGGACGGAATACCAGACGCGCTTCCTGGATCTCGCCAAGGGGCTTGGCAGCCTCGGCGTGTGGACGCGGATGCACTATGTCTATCCCTACCCCCATGTCGATCAGGTCATCCCGCTAATGGCCGAAGGGCTGATCACGCCTTATCTCGACATTCCCTTCCAGCACGCCTCCGCAAATGTTCTGAAGGCGATGAAGCGGCCCGCCAAGCAGGACCGCGTCCTTGAGCGCATCCAGCAATGGCGCCGCGATGTGCCCGAACTGGCCATCCGCTCGACCTTCATTGTCGGCTTTCCAGGCGAGACGGAAGAAGATTTCGAAATCCTTCTAGACTTCGTTCGCGAAGCCAAGATTGATCGTGCCGGCTGCTTCAAATACGAAAACGTCGCTCATGCCGACAGCCGCACCCTTCCCGGCCACGTCGATGAAGCGGTGAAGGAAGAGCGTTGGCACCGCTTCATGCAGGTTCAGGCTGAGGTCTCCGCCGCGCGCGCCGAAGCGCAGATTGGCTCAGTGCAGGATGTCATCATCGACGGCGCCGGCGATGAGGCAGGGATCATGATTGGTCGCACGAAAGCTGATGCACCGGAAGTCGACGCCGTTGTGTATCTCGAAAACGCAATGCACCTGAAACCGGGTGATATTGTGCCAGTGGAGATCGACGGCGCCGACGATTACGACCTCTACGGACGCCCAGCCTGAGCAAGCATTCGCTGGCCAGCTTCATGGGCTTCGGCGCGTCGCTGATCCATCAACTTGCCCATATGCGCTGAATAGGCCGAGAGCGTTTCAGCCTCAGCGAGTTCCGGCCGACCACCCGGGAATGGCGGCGAGGGCGCGTATTCGTATCCCAATGTCAGCGCTTTGGCGTAGGCTTCACCGGTGATCTCCGCCACCATGGTCAGCGCGAAGTCGATCCCTGCGGTGACGCCGCCACCCGTTATGGTGTTTCCGTCGCGAACCACCCGAGCTTCATCCACGATCGCGCCAAACTCGGGCAGCAATTCCCGCCAGGCCCAGTGACAGGCCGCGCGCTTGCCCTGCAGCAAGCCGGCCGCCCCAAGGATCAGCGACCCGGTGCATACGGAGGTGACATATCGCGCGCCGAGACCGAGACGCCGGACCTCCGAAACGAAAGCCTCATCCAGCGCCACCTGCGTCGCAGTCATGCCGCCTGGAACACAGAGTAGATCGCAATGCTCGATATCTGAGAGTTTCTTCGTTCGACCGATTACGAGATTGCCCTCTGCCGTCACCTCACCGCCATCCCGGCTGGCGATCATTGTGGAAGCATTCGGCAAGCGGCAAAGCACTTGGTGGGGTCCGGTAAAGTCGAGATGGGTCATGTTGTCGTAGATTGCGAAGACGGTGGTGAAGGGCTGGCTCATGTGGATCTCCTTGCTGACATCCTGAATTTGGCCTAGATGCCGTTTGGCAGAAAGGACGTTGTTCCCATGAATTCCGCCATTCTCACCACGCGCGACATAGGCGTCCTCATCTTTGAGGGCTTCCAGCTGCTTGACGCGGCTGGGCCGATCACAGTTTTCGAGATGCCGGTGCGAGGCATGAACCCGAGCCCCTATCGGCTGACCATCTACTCGCTCAAGGGTGGTCCGGTGAGATCGTCCAGCGGCGTATCGATGTACTCCGAATCTTTACCAACCGGCTTGACGCTGGACACACTTGTCGTATCCGGCGGTGAAGGCACGCGCAGCGCGATGCACGACGATTCCATGCTAAGCGCGATCCGGGACATGTCTTTGCGGACAAGGCGCACAACGTCCGTTTGTTCGGGCGCGTTCCTTCTCGCGGCGGCAGGCCTGCTGGATGGCCGCAAAGCAACCACGCACTGGCGCCGGTGCCCTGATATGACCCGCAACTTTCCGGCCGTTAAGGTCGAACAAGACCGCATCTTCGTGCGCGACGGAAAATTCTGGACATCTGCCGGCATTTCCGCCGGGATCGATCTGGCGTTGGCCCTTGTCGAGGAAGATCTTGGAGAAGATGTTGCCCGGGAATCTGCCCGGGAGTTGGTCGTCCATCAACGGCGGCATGGTGGCCAATCCCAATTTTCGGTGATGCAGGACGTGAAGCTAGCGTCCGGACGCTTCGACACACTGATCGACTGGCTCCGCGCGAACTTGGGAAGCGAACTGAAAGTCGAACAAATGGCTGAACATGCGGGGATGAGTCCCCGGAACTTTGCGCGCGTCTTTCGTACCGAAACGGGTACGACCCCTGCCCGCCTTGTCGAAAAGCTCAGGCTCGAAGCGGCGCGGGAACGTGTGGAGATGACTAGCATCTCGCTCCAGGAAATCGCGCAGCAGACCGGATTTGGCGAAGCCGAGCGTATGCGGGTGACCTTTATGCGGGCTTACGGGCAGCCCCCGATGGTTCTGCGCCGTCACCGCAGGGGATGAGAGGAAAAAGCTGCGATTGCCGAAAATTATCGAAAAACAACGATTGACTTATCGTATTTCGATATACAATAGTCTGACGAAATCAATATGGAGACGCCTCATGACACGCATCGCCCTGCCCCTTATCGTCCTGGCTGCCGCATTGGCGCCGATTGCCAGCGCAGAATCGAAATCCTTCCCGGCCGGCGACTTCACCGCGATTGATACGCGTGGCGCCGTGGACGTGATTTTCGAAACAGGCCCGGATGCCTCGATTTCAGTCGAACAGGATGACGGTGACTTCAGCGACATCTTCATCGAACAGAATGGCCAGACACTTCTGGTCAGTCGCAACAGCCTCCGCAACAAAGCCGGTTGGGCCCGCAATGTCTCTCTGTCCACCAAGAACGGACACAAAGTGGTCAAGGTAAACGGCAAGCGCGTACCTTCCTACACCATACGCGTCACCGCCCCGGCCCTTGAAGAGGTCTCCGTTGCAAACTCGTCGAGCCTCTCGGCATCAGGCCTCAACGTGTCCACATTCTCAGGGTCTGTGTCATCGAGTGCTGACCTGACGCTTTCGGGCACAGTGGAGCAGGCTAAGCTTCGCGCATCCTCAAGCGGTGATCTCAATGCAAAGCAGCTGGCGGCCACAAACCTCGACCTGGATGTTTCATCCAGTGCAGATGCCACAGCAAAAGTGCTCGGCGGCAAGCTCACCCTGGAAGCCTCCTCCAGTGCTGACGCTTCCATTGAGGCAACGGGTACTGAACTTGTTGGAATCGACGCCTCTTCCAGCGCCGACGTGGAAATCTCCGGAACCTGCCAGATGCTCAATGCCGCTGCATCTTCCAGCGCGAACGTATCTGCTGACGATATGCAGTGCGTAAACGGCGATATCCAGGCCAGCAGTGGCGCGGATGTGGATGCTTATATCAGCGGAAAGCTTGAGGCGCGCGCCTCCAGCGGAAGCGACGTTACCGTACGCGGCAATCCGGCAACCCGTGACGTGCGCGAATCCAGCGGCGGTGATATCGAGATCAAAGGCTAAGACCAGAGGAGCACGACATATGCGCAAGATGTTACTGGCAACGATTTGCCTCACCCTATCCACCTTTTCAGCAGCCCACGCCGACACGTCGCAATCCTATGACTTCACCGGATTCGACGAACTCGACATATCGGCGGGTGTGGACGTCTCTTTTGAAACCTCCTCGGAATACTCAGTCATAATCGACTTCGAGAAAGGCGGACCTGACGACATGAAACTGCGTCAGGATGGCTCGCGCCTCTACATCGCGCGGAAGGTCATATCGAACTGGGGAGATGACAAGGTGCGCGCAAAGGTACGCGTAACCAGCCCGGCCATGTCGGAAATCGAAGCGAGTTCAGGTTCCAGCATCCGCGCCAGCGGGCTGAGCGCTGATGTCCTCGTTCTCGACGCATCCAGCGGCGCGTCCATCAAGGCGGACGGGAAATGTGGCTCGCTGAAGATTGTTGCCAATTCAGGCGGCAATGCAAATGGCCGTAATGTATCGTGCGAGAAAGTTGCCGCGAATGCGTCCAGTGGCGGCTCCGTCTCTGCCACCGCTTCGCTCGAAGCCCATAGCCACACCTCAAGCGGCGGCAGCGTCGATATTTACGGCGACCCGCAGAAACGCGAACAGAACAAATCGATGTCTGGCGGCTCAACCAGCTTCCACTAACCGATATCGAAGTCGCCCGGCTTGTATTCAGAAACGGGCCATTCGAGCTTCATGTCTTCTAGAGCGCCGCGTACGAGCCGCGCTATCATGGCATTGCGGCGGGTTCGGCTATCCGACGGAATGACGTACCATGGCGCATGACGCGTGGAACAGCGCGTGACGGCTGTTTGATAGGCATCCATATATTGCGGCCAGAGCTTACGATCCTCGAGGTCGCCAGGATTGAACTTCCAGAGCTTGTGAGGCTCCTCAAGTCGCTCCGCGAGGCGAACACCCTGCTCTTCATAGCCGACATTCAGCATGCATTTAACGATGGTCACCCCATTTTCGGTGAGGTGTTTTTCAAATGCATTGATCTGTGCATAGCGCTGCTCGATCTCTTCCGCAGGCGCGAAACCGCGAACTTTTACGACAAGCACATCTTCATAATGAGATCGGTCAAAAATGCCTATATTGCCCTTCTTGGGAACAGCATTGTGAATGCGCCAGAGATAATCCCGCGCCAGTTCGTTTGAGCTTGGTGCCTTGAAGGCCTTCACTTCCATGCCGAGCGGGGTCGTATCCGAGAAGACGCCTTTGATTGTGCCAGACTTGCCTGATGTATCCATGCCCTGAAGTATGACGAGCAATGAGCGCTTGCCTTCAGCATACATCATGTCTTTCAGCTCGTTGATGGTAGCTGCGTCCTTCTTCAAGCTGGTTTCGGCATTCTCCTTATCCTCAAACAGCGACTTGTCGCCCGTGTCGCGCGATGACAGGTCGAATGTCTTGCCGGGCGCCGCGATAAGCGCCTGACGGGTAGCAGCGATACTTGGCGTGGACATTGATGTAGCTCCAAAACGACAAAGGCCGCACCAGTCTGGCGCGGCCTTTGCAAAAATTCAAGAAATTCAATCCTCTTACGAGGAGTAGAATTCCACGACCTGAGCAGGTTCCATCTGAACCGGATATGGCACGTCAGCCAGGCCCGGCACGCGAACATAGGTTGCCGACATGGCTTTAGGGTCGACATCGACATATTCCGGGATGTCGCGCTCAGGGCTACCCAGAGCTTCGAGGACGAGTGCGATATTACGTGATTTCTCACGGATCTGCACCACATCACCTGGCTTCAGACGAGCCGAACCGATGTTGCAGCGGCGACCATTGATCATGACATGACCGTGGTTGACGAACTGACGAGCGGCAAAGATCGTTGGAACGAACTTAGCGCGGTAAACGAAAGCTTCGAGGCGTGACTCAAGCAGGCCGATCAGGTTTTCTGCGGCGTTGCCCTTCATGCGGCTCGCTTCTTCATAGACGCGTGCGAACTGCTTTTCGGTGATGTCGCCGTAGTAGCCTTTGAGCTTTTGCTTGGCCATAAGCTGCATACCAAAGTCAGAGACCTTGCCGCGGCGGTTTTGGCCGTGCTGTCCTGGCTTGTAGTTACGCTTGTTGACGGGGGACTTTGCGCGGCCCCAGATATTTTCGCCGACCCGACGGTCGATCTTGTACTTCGCGCTGTGGCGACGTGACATGGTAGTACCTCATTTCGACGCGGGCCGGTGGGCGGCGCTCATTCGCACCCACGATTTCAACGGCGGCTCCGCACCAGCCCGTAGATAAGGAACGGCTAGAACACCAAAATCGCTGGCGCGTCAAGCCGCGCTCCTGCTACTGAAACAGCACAAAAAGCAGAATAATCATCTGGGAGGAATAAGATGAAGCGCATGGATGGACGAGTGGCAATCGTGACCGGCGGAGGCAGCGGCATTGGCAGAGCTTCCTGCCAAGCGCTTGCGCGTGAAGGTGCAGCCGTACTGGTTACCGATATCGACGAGGCCGGAGCTGCTGAAACCACGTCACTTATCACTCAGGACGGCGGCCAAGCGCTGGCTGCTAAGCATGATGTAGTGGATGAGGCCCGCTGGTACGAGATCATGACGCTCTGCGAGGAAAAGCTCGGTCAACCTTCAGTCATGGTCAATAATGCAGGCGTGGCCATTGGCGGCGCCATTCTAGAGTACAGCCTCGCTGACTGGCAAAAACAGATGGCGATCAACATGGATAGCGTGTTCTTGGGGACGCGGGCAGCCATGCAGGCGATGAAAGAGACTGGCGGCTCAATCATAAACATCTCGTCCGTTGCTGGCCTGCGGGGCGCATCCGGGGTCAGCGCGTATTGCGCGAGCAAAGGCGGCGTACGGCTGTTTACCAAGGCAGCCGCTGTTGAATGCGGTCAGCTCGGCTACCCTATTCGTGTTAACTCTGTGCATCCCGGCATTATCGACACCCCAATCTGGCAAAAAGGCATCACCCGCATGGTGGAGACCATGAGCGATGATCAGCGCGCCGCAATGGCGGCTCAAGCTGGCGCGAATGCGTTTGATGTTGATGCGATTGGGGCTCAATCAGCGCCCATGGGACGCGCTGGCCGTCCGGATGAAGTCGCCGCCTTGGTAGTTTTCCTGGCGAGCGACGCATCCAGCTATATCACCGGACAGGAACATGTCGTTGATGGTGGCATGACAGCCAAGTCCTAATGATGGATTCGAGCATACTCCGGCGCGAATATTGCATTTATACCGCTCTAAATTCGTATTCGCGCCATATGCAGGAGCGCCCCCTTGAGTGACATCACGGTTGTTATCCCTAGCTACAACAGCATCGCCACCATTGAGGCTGCGGTAGAGAGTGCGCTCTCCCAGACCATTCCGGTCAATATTATTGTGGTCGATGACGGCTCGAAGGATGAAACCGTCACCAAGGTTCAGCAACTCGTAAATCAGAATGCCAATCTGACGCTTATCGTGCAGCCACAGAACAGGGGCCCATCCGCAGCGCGAAACCGCGCAATATCAGAGGTCAAAAGCGGCTGGATAGCTATCCTTGATGCAGACGACTACATGTACCCGGACCGACTACGGAAAATGTTGGATGTCGGTGTAAACGAACAGCTCGACATCGTCGCAGACGACCTTGTTCGAGTGCCTGCCATTCCCCAGCCGGCCAGCGGCACGCGTCTCTGGGCAGATCAACCTATTGGCCTGGTTCGCATGGATGCAGGCATGTTTGCGCTCGAGAATCTCAATGCACGCACGGGCAGCCGCCGCGAGCTGGGCTATTTGAAACCGATCATCCGGACCGAGTTTCTTACAGCGAATGCGATCAGCTATAATGAGGATATGCGCCTGTCGGAGGACTACGACATTTATATGCGCTGCCTTCTGGCTGGCGCCCGTTTCGGTCTCATCGACCCATGCGGATATTTCTCGGTCGACTACCCGAACTCATTGTCAAAGGAATTCGCCTCCGCAGATCTACGGCGGGTGCTTGATCGGGATCGTGAGTACCTTACGCATTCCGGCCTAACGGCTGAAGCGAGACAATCAATATCCCGCCACAAGATGCAGGCCTACAAGCATTGGTCATGGATGCATCTGATCGAACGAGTCCGGGAACGCGATCTTGTGGGGGCGCTCGCGACGTTCGCGGCACCTCCTGAGATTGGAGCAACCCTTGTCACTCGCATCGTGCGTCATGCGCTTGGCAAGGAGCCTGTGCCACAGTCAGTTGAACGAGAGGCCAAGGTCCAGCCTATCGAAAAGATACTGGCTGCATCGTAGTTTACGGCAGACTTACTAAACAGCGCCCTTGGCAATTGTGATCGCCTCTTCCCGGCGTCCCTGCGCGACCATGATCAATGCCTGAACGATGCGCTTCGCAAGCGTTGGCGAGAGAAGCGACAAGGCCCCGACATATGACACAACGCCAACACTGACCAGAATGACCATTTCCAGCAAGGCATGTATGGAATCCTGGATCATCTGCATGCTGACCCAGACAATGACACCCATAATCACCGACGCCAAGAAAGCTGATGAACCAGCAATGACCTGGCGCTTCATCGGAAAACCGATCGAGGATTTGACCGCATAGGCACCAAGCGCCCATGTCACAAGCGTCTGGGCAAACATGGCCAAGGCGACAGCCTCAAGGCCGATGTGAATGGTTGCCCCAACAGCCAGCACCGTAAGAACCAGCCCCACCAGAGAGATTTTGAACGTCCAGTCGACACGTCCCACCCCATTCAGGACGCCTGAATTGAAAGCGGTCGTTGGTGTGCGAAGTCCCATAAGCAGGAAAACCTGTATGGTCGGAACGGCCGGCACCCACTGATCGCCGAACACAACGGGGATCGCGACAGGCGCCAAAACACAGGCCCCGATGAAGGTCGGATAAGCAATCAAAGCCGCGAGTTTCATTGCGCCTTCGATCGCACGATAGAGCGTGGGAAGGTCATGCTGTGTTTGTGCGGCAACCGGCAGCGACACGGCCGCAAAAGGCGTCACGAATGCAGCCTTCGCCTGATCAAGCAGTCGCACCGCCATGTTGAACATGCCGAGTGCGGCCGGGCCGAGGATGGCGCCTACCAAGCCTCGCGAAACCGTCCCGTCGGCCGCTACGACCACTTTCGTTGCCATGTTGAACGAGTTGAAACGCGAAAGTTCCCGTGTTTCGGCCCAACTTGACTTAAACGAAGGCTTCCATTTGGCCATCGCAGTAAATGCGATGAGCCGGACCACTCGACGGGCGAGTTCCATGTAGATTAGCGCCCAGGCGCTCTGAAGCGTGAATGCCAGCACGATACCCACGACTGCCGCAACAATCGTACCCATAACGTCAACAAGTGTAATTTCGCTATATCTCAGATCACGCTGCAGGAGCGCTGCCGGAACGGAGGTTAGTGCCCCGATGAACAAAGATATGGAGAATAACCGTATCATTGGGACAAGTTCAGCGTGATCGAACGCATGCGCGATCAATGGTGCCGCGAAATTTATTCCAAGCCAGAAGACCGCTGCCAGTACAAGCGACTGCATGAAAACCGAACTAATGTGGCCCGCCTGAAGATCACGGCGCTGTATCAATGCATCATTCAGGCTGCCCGACGCGAAAATCTCTGGAATAGAGAAAATGACCAATGTCATGCCAAAAATACCGAAATCCATCGGCGACAACAGGCGCGCGATGAATACCAGCGACAGCATGCTGCCTGCCATGCCAAACCAGTTGCCAAGCGCATTCAGGGCAACCGCTTTGCCGGCGCGTCGAAGCAGACTCTGTGTCATTTGGAGCGATCGACTTTCTGAAACAGCCTCATCGAAGCAGCTGCTTCGTGCTGGTAGCGCTTTGAAAATATGGACGATGCTTTGCCAAGCTTGTTCATTAGCAGGAAATATCTAACAGAATTCCAACGGTTTTCACTAAATAGTGCTGAGCGAACGCGCCATCTCAGGCCACGCGCAAGCGAGGCGACAATTTGCGAGCCTATCTCGGAAGACATGGCCAACTTGCACAGTTCGTCCACCAGTTTGGGGTCCTTCAAGACCTCGTCACAGCCATATTTAGATGCGAGAGCCCGCCTCAATGCCGTGATTTCCGAGGGTGTAAGAGGTTCGTCACTGGTGGCTGCCGCTTCTCTGAGATCATCCATGGTATGCGACCAGAGTTTTTTGCGGGCCATCACCGCACTCCGCCTGATCAGCGCATGGCGTTTGGAAGCCTGGTTATGGACTTTCTTGCCTTTGCCCAGGTATTCGCTGAGCTTGAGCTGGGGGTGAATGCTACGAAAAATGATCTTGTCAAATTGCGCCCAAGACGATGACATCGCCTCAAAATCCACCTGATTTTCCTTAGTTCCCCTGACACCATCGTGAATGCGCTGCCGGAATATGTAGTCTTCCGTGGACACGGGCGTCGCGACCCGCGCAAGACGGATCAGCATGTCATAGTCCTGTGAGCGCACGAGGTTCTCATCGAACGGTCCGACCATGTCGTAGAGTTCCTTGCGAACAATCATGCCTGGTTGATGCGCAAACATATCTTCGAGTGTCGCGGCCAGAAACTCGTCGGATTCACAGTCGCGCCAGTAACCGTCTCCAAGTATGCGCACGGCACCCATAGTATCGACCGTGAAGCGCTCATGACGGCCATAAGCCATATTGGCGTCAGGCGCGTTCAACAGGACCTTCATCAAGGTCGCGAGTCCATCAGGAAGCGCCAAGTCGTCGTCGTCAAAAATCCAGACCAATCCGTCCGAGACCAATTCCAGGGCCATATTTAACGCGGCGGCTTTACCGCCGTTGGGCTTCGAGATGACGTCTACACGTCCTTCATAAGCTTTGAGTACCTCAAGCGTATCGTCATTGGATCCGTCGTTAATGACGATGATTTTGTGAATAGGCCAAGTTTGAGCCAAGAGGGACTCTATGCTCTCTACCAGAAAGCCCGACCTGTTGAAGGTCGGAATGAGGACCGTAACATTGTTACTCGTCATATTTTGTTCCGACATTACTACAGATGCTCGCTTCTGACCCCAAATTGGTACGCCAAGTCATGGCACCGAACTTGCTCTGACAGCTGTAGCAAATTGTGCGCCAACCCGTCATGCTAACAGCAGTTCACGAGTTCCGGTTCCGGCGAAAATGGAGGCTCAGCGAATGAAAATCGCTTTTTTTGTCAATGCTTTCCCGATGATGTCGGAAGCGTTCATCGCCAACAGCGCCGCGGCTTTGATTGATCATGGACATAGCGTGGACATTTACGGGATCGGAAATGTCGAGCCAACTGGTCTTTCGGTCAAAGCGCTTGTGGGCCATGGGTTGGACAAGCACACTGTGAATATGAGGTGGCCCAATTCCGGAACGGCAAGATTTGCCGGTCTGCCGGCCGCTCTGGGCACAATCGCACGGAAAAACGGGATTGTGTCGCTGACGCGGCTTCGCCCCGACATCTATCGCCGCTCACTGGTCGATCTGTCGGCGTTTTACCAAGCGAGTGGTTTTGAGGGAGGCGGCGAGTATGACATTCTTCACTGCCAATTTGCGACACTCGCCGAGAGTGTCATCAAACACCGCAAGGCCGGTTTCTTGAGCGGCAATATTGTCGTTAATTTCAGGGGATATGACATTACTGAAACCGTCGAAGCGGTCGGCCCCCATGTCTTCGATCATGTATGGCCAGAAGCAGGCAGCTATATTGCAAATTGCGACTATTTCCGTCGAAAAGCGATCGCGCTCGGCTGCCCGGAGGACCGCATTGGCGTTATAGGGTCGGGCATACGGCTGGAGAACTTTCCCTTTTCGTCACCTCGCCTGACCAAAGGTGAACCACTCAAATTCCTGATGGTCGGACGGCTGATTGAACGGAAAGGCTTTCACATCGCGATGCGAGCGATTGCTCAGTTCCAGAAACAGTCTTCACAACGGATCAAAGTGGATATCGTCGGCAATGGACCGATGCGAGAAGACCTAACAAGCTTAGCGTCCGGCCTAGGCATCGCCAATGCCGTGAATTTCCATGGCGCTTGCGATCACTCGGAAATTGCGAGCCTGATAGGCCAGACCGACATCTTTCTGGCGCCTTCCATGACCAGCGCAATTGGTGGCCAGGATGCCCCCGTCAATACGCTTAAAGAGGCCATGGCCATTGGCCGACCCGTAATCGGCACGCATCATGGCGGCATACCTGAACTCGTCATCGAAGGCGAAACGGGCGCCTTGGCCAAGGAAGGCGACGTCGCCAGTCTTTGCGAAGCCATCGAGCGGCTCGTATTGAATCGCGCGGACTGGCCCGCACTGACACATCGGGCACGCAAAAAGGTCGAGTCGATGTACGCTCTCGATACCTGTACCGATCAATTGATCCGCCATTATGAGAAAAACCTCCATTGAGCCTCCTCGCGCCCACTCCCGCAAATCGTGACAAGTTGAAAGTCTAATCCCATGACGAATTTAAAGAACAATCAGGCCGATGTGACGGTAGTGGTAACAGCGCGCGACCGATTCAGTCTCGCTGTCAGGTCGCTTGAAAACCTGGTAGCTGTCACGCGGCATCCCTACAAACTCATCTATATTGATGCGGGGAGCCCGCCCTACGTTGCGAAGAACCTGAAACAAATTTGCGAGAAAAATGCCTTTGAATATGTGCGCTTTGACCATTTTCTTAGCCCCTGCCAGTCCCGCAATCGTGGGCATCACATGTCCAGCACAAAGTATGTGGCGTATATTGAAAATGATGTCATGGCGTCTGAAGGCTGGCTCGAAGCGCTGATCAAGTGTGGCGAGGAAACCGGCGCGGAGGTCGTCCAGCCTCTGATATGCCAAGGCATGCCGCTGCACACGGAAATTCACCAGGCTGGCGGAAACTTCACTGAAGATATGGATGCCTTCTTCAATGGCCCCACCCAATCGCGCCGTCTTACGGACAAGCACCTCAACCACCAAGGCAAGCGTGTCGACGAGGTCGAACTGGAACGTACGGAAACCCAAGTCTGCGAAGTCCACTGCATTCTGGTCAGGCGGGACACATTCGAGCGGTTCGGCGATTTCGACGAGAACATGCCTTGCTCCAAGGACCATATCGACTTCAGCATAACAATCTGGGCCAATGGCGGAAGGATCATGCTGGAACCCTCTTCAGTGGTCACATTCTGCCATCCTGATCGCCACAATCCGGTCGAGGTAATGGACCGACCCATCTTCATTTTGCGCTGGTCGCCCAATTGGCAGCGCAAAAGCCTCAACCACTTCCGCAAGAAGTGGGGTCTCGAATCTGACCCTTATTTCGAGAAGTATCAAAAACTGACCAAATGGCGTTATCATGATGGCGTCGTTCGACCCATGATCCGCAAACTACCCATGATCGGTCACAGCTACAAAGTTCAGGCAATTGCCTCCAAAGCCATGCTGCCCCTCATCAGTGCGGTAGGAACCCACCTAGGAAACAAGCAAGCCTCGCAAACGGCCAACTGGAACAGTCGAGAAGTCCCCACTTCCCGCTGAAGTCCTAACCTTGCAAATTCGGCCTGTGGTGCGCCCATACAGGCCGGATTTTCAAGCTTTGCCTGTATCCACGAGCTTTTTCCCTTGCGTCAAAACATTGCACAGAACTTGGTTTGACACTTGCATACCGCTGGGCCATCAAGCTTTCGGGGACCGCAAATGCCTATTTCGGATACAGTCAGATTAATCGGTGATGTAACCATTCATCATCCGGCGCTCGTCAACCTGTACGGATGTCAGGTCGGCGACGGCAGCCGTATTGGCGCCTTTGTCGAGATCCAGAAGGGCGCGACAATTGGCGAAAAGTGCAAGATTTCATCTCACACTTTCATCTGCGAAGGCGTGACAATTGAAGATGAAGTGTTCGTGGGCCACGGCGTCATGTTTACCAATGACCGCTTCCCACGCGCAACAAATCCTGATGGTTCAGCTCAGTCTGATGAAGATTGGACGCTTGAATTCACACAAGTTAAACGCCGGGCCTCTATAGGATCCAACGCAACGATCATGTGTGGCATCACGATCGGTGAAGGGGCGCTCATTGCCGCAGGTGCGGTCGTGACCAAAAACGTCCCGGATCACGCTATTGTAGCTGGAGTGCCAGCAAAGGTAGTTGGTGATGTCCGTAACAGCTAAGAACACCACCGGCAAAACCGTCCGCGGCCCTGCCACTAAACCACATAAAGGGCCGAGAATGAGCGCCGGAACTGAAGAAACGAAATTGGTCAATATTGGCGTGGTTGGATACGGCTATTGGG
Organism: Hyphomonas oceanitis SCH89; assembly: GCF_000685295.1. GTDB lineage: Bacteria > Pseudomonadota > Alphaproteobacteria > Caulobacterales > Hyphomonadaceae > Hyphomonas > Hyphomonas oceanitis. The sequence goes on along the minus strand of NZ_ARYL01000032.1, from coordinate 6,335 downwards.
GGCCGAACCTCGTCCGTAACTTTTCCGAGCTGCAGCAGGCACGCGTTCACACAGTCGCAGACCTGAATCCAAAGGTTCTTGAGATCGTTGCGCGTCGCTTCCCTGCAACCAAAACGACGACCGACTTCCAGGAAATGATCCGGGATCCGGAGATTGATGCGGTTGCCATTGCAACACCCGTAAACACCCACTTCTCCCTTGCCATGGCCGCCCTCAAGGCCGGCAAGCATGTGTGGCTTGAGAAGCCGATGGCTGAAACATCGTTGCAGGCCCGCGCATTGGTCGAAGAGGCGGAAAAGCGCGGTCTGATCCTCCATGTCGACCACACATTCATCTACACCGGCACTGTCCGGAAGATGAAAGAGCTTATCGACGCCGGCGACCTCGGGAAAATTCTCTACTACGATTCAATTCGCGTGAACCTCGGCCTGTTCCAACGCGACGTGAATGTGATTTCCGACCTTGGTGTCCACGATTTCTCGATCCTCGATTACCTCTTCGATGAGCACCCGGTGGCCGTGTCGGCAGCAGGTATCAACCACTTCCCGGGCACCCCGGAAAATCTCGCGTACATCACATTGTTCTACGAAAGCGGCCTGATTGCTCACGCCAATGTGTCATGGCTGGCCCCTGTAAAGGTGCGCCAGATCCTGATTGGCGGCGCCAACAAGATGATCACCTATGATGATCTCGAGCCGTCCGAAAAACTGAAGATCTACGACAAGGGCGTCAGCTTCACGGATGACCCGAAGCAGATCCACGAAATGCGTGTGGGCTATCGGACGGGCGACATGTGGGCGCCGAAAGTCGATGGCGCTGAAGCGCTCCGCGTTGAAGGCGAACATTTCGTTGATTGTATCGTCAATGGCACCAAGCCAATCACCGATGGCCATCTGGGTCTTCGTGTTGTCGAAGTCATCGAAGCCGCAACCAGCTCCATGCGGGGCCGCGGTGAAACCGTCCATCTCCCACGTCAAGGAAAGTCCGCATGATCCCGTTTGTTGACCTGAAGGCCCAGTATCACTCGATCAAGCCTGAAATCGATGCGGCCATCCAGGGTGTGCTTGAAAGTTGCGCCTTCACGTTGGGGCCAGACGTCGTAGAGCTTGAAAAAGAATATGCGGCCTATTGCAACAATACGTACGCTGCAGGCGTGAACAATGGCACTAGCGCTCTCCACCTTGCCCTGCTCGCCGCCGGCGTGGGGCCGGGCGATGAGGTTATCACCATTCCGCACACCTTCGTGGCCTCAGCAGCAGCCATCTATTATACAGGCGCTGCCATCAAGCTGTGTGACATTGACCCCATCACTTACACTATGGACCCTGTCGCTCTTGAAGCCGCCATCACATCACGCACCAAGGCAATTATCCCCGTCCACCTCTACGGCCAAATGGCCGACATGGACCCCATCATGGCCCTCGCAAAGAAGCATGGCCTAATTGTCCTTGAAGATGCAGCGCAGGCACATGGTGCAGAATACAAAGGCAAGCGCGCCGGCTCTATAGGTGATCTCGCTGGTTTTTCATTTTACCCCGGCAAAAATCTCGGCGCAGCGGGTGAAGGTGGCATGGTCGTCACGGGCAATGCCGAGTTCAATCGCAAGGTCCGTATGCTGCGCGACTGGGGCGCAGAAAAGAAGTATCATCACGAACTGAAAGGCTTCAACATGCGCCTTGAGGGAATCCAGGGTGCCGTGCTTCGTGTAAAGATGAAGTATATCGAGAAGTGGACCGAGATGCGCCGGGACGCCGCTGGCAGGTATGATGAAATGTTCGCTGGCAGCGGCATCGAAACGCCTGTCCAGATGGACAACCGTCGGCACGTCTATCATCTCTACGTGATCCGCACAGCCGAGCGCGAACGGTGGATCAAAGAGCTAAACGGCAAGGGAATACAGACAGGCATCCACTACCCCTTCCCCGTACACTTGCTGCCGGCCTATGCCGACCTCGGTTACAAACAGGGCCAGTTCCCCCATTCAGAGAAGGCGGCCAATGAAGTGTTGTCCCTTCCGATGTATCCGGAGCTAACAGGCGACATGCAGGCCGAAGTCGTTGAGGCGGTGAAGGCGCTCTAGAGACCCCTAATCCCAGTGAGAAATTCAGCGTCGTTTCATCACGACCCAAAAGCATAGAGTAAGACAAAGGCGACTAAAATGAATCTCGACGGCGCGAACATCCTGGTCACGGGCGGGTGTGGCCTGATTGGCTCCACGACCATCGACCAGATTTTGTCAACGAGCAGCCCGAAGAAGATCGTGATCTTTGACAATCTTGTTCGCGGCTCCATGCGTAACGTGAATGAGATCATGCAAGATTCCCGCGTTGAGCTTGTCAAAGGTGATATCCGTGACGTGAAAGCCGTTATGGATGTGACCGCTGGCGCGGATGCCGTGATTCACATGGCCGCCATACGCATCACTGCCTGTGCGGCTGATCCGCGCGAAGCGATGGAAGTCATGTGTGACGGCACATATAACGTGATTGAAGCGGCACAGAAGTGTGGCGTACAGAAAGTTCTCGCGGCGTCGTCTGCGTCCATCTATGGAATGGCGGATACATTCCCCACCACAGAGGATCACCACCCCTACAACAACCGCACATGGTATGGCGCGTCCAAGATCATGCTTGAGGGGCTGCTACGCTCGTTCAATGACATGTACGGCCTGAACTATGTCTCGACCCGCTACTTCAATGTGTATGGACCGCGCATGGACATCCACGGCAAGTATACGGAAGTTCTTGTTCGCTGGATGCAGCGTATTGAAGAAGGCACCCCGCCCCTTATTCTCGGCGATGGCAAAACTTCGATGGACTTCATCAACATAGAAGATCTCGCGCGCGCCAACGTTCTGGCGCTGAAATCGGACGTGTCCGACGAAGTCTTCAATATCGCTTCTGGCGTAGAAACTAATCTGAACGAACTAGCGGCAGCATTGATGAAGGTGATGGGGGCTGATCCGTCCATGATACCGGAATATGGCCCCGAGCGTTCCGTCAACCCGGTGGCCCGGCGACTGGCCGACACATCGAAGGCGGAGAAGCTCCTGGGCTTCAAGGCGGAGATTGATCTTGAAGAAGGCCTTGAGCGCCTGGTCTCCTGGTGGCGAGCCAACAAGGACATGTTCGAATGATACCGATTATCAGACCTGTCATGGACCAGGCCGAGGCCGACGCCGCTGCGCGGGTCATCCTGTCAGGCTGGATAACCCAAGGCCCTGAAGTAGCTGCTTTCGAGAAGGAATTTGCGGCGTATATGGGCGCCGAGCATGCCGTGGCCGTATCGAACTGCACAACCGGCCTTCACCTTGCGCTCCTCGCTGCAGGCGTCGTTGCAGGTGATGAGGTCATTACAGTCAGCCACTCCTACATCGCCACGGCAAATGTAGTGCGCTATTGCGGCGCCGAGCCGGTATTCGTTGATATTGACCCGGCAACCTTCAACATGGATCCGACGCTGATTGAGGCAGCCATAACTGCCAAAACGCGCGCAATCTTGCTGGTACATCAAATGGGTATGCCAGCAGATCTCGCAGCAATCGTTACCATAGCGCGCAAGCACGGCCTGAAAGTCATTGAGGACGCGGCCTGCGCAGCTGGATCCGAGATAAAATGGCAAGATGAATGGGAAAAGGTCGGTCGTGTCCGCGGAGACGCAGCCGTCTTTTCATTCCATCCACGCAAGATCATGTCGACGGGTGATGGCGGCATGATAACTACACCGCACGATGATTGGGCCGCAGAGTTTCGACTTCTGCGTCAGCACGGCATGAGTGTTCCAGACACTGTTCGGCACAAAGCCAATACAGTCATCTTCGAAACCCATCCAGTGATGGGTTACAACTACCGTATGACAGATATTCAGGCCGCTGTTGGCCGCGAGCAACTGAAGCGCCTGCCCGGCATTACCGCCCGCCGTCGTGAGATTGCTCAAGAGTATAAAACCCAACTCGCCCCAGCTCAGTGGATTGGCCTACCCGAAGAACCGACATGGGCACGATCAAATTGGCAGAGCTTTTCGGTAAAAATACCTTCCACGAGCGATCAACGAGAAGTCATGCAGAAAATGCTCGATGCAGGCGTGTCTACACGCCGCGGAATTATGTGTGCCCACAGAGAAGAAGTTTATAGCAATATGCCTCTCAATGCTCCGCTTACCCATTCCGAATTCGCTCAAGACAATCGCATCATATTGCCGCTCTATCCTCAGATGAATAACGACGATATTGTTTTTGTAAGCGATATGTTGAAAAAAGCGACGCGCAAGTAAGCGTCAATCTGAGCTGGGGCGGGAGCAAATTGGCCGAGATTCTGAATACGCCTCGTGTAGATGTGGTAATTCCCTGCTACAACTACGCTAAATATCTCGAATATTGTGTTGAGACTGTTCTTTCGCAACGCGACGTTGAAGTCAGGGTACTCATCCTTGATGACTGCTCACCTGACAATACCCCAGAAGTAGGCCAGCGCCTAGCAGCATCCGATAACCGCGTGACCTATTCCCGCAACGCAAGCAACCTCGGCTTAGTTGGCACCGCCAATCGTGGTGTAATCGAATGGGCCACAGCGCCGTATACGTTACTTTTGTCCGCAGACGACGCACTTACACCTGGCGCTTTGGCCCGTTCGACCGAAGTCATGGAGCGCAATCCCGAAATTGGGATGACCTATGGCATGGCGGTTGTTGTCAACGAAATTAATGATGAGTATCCCGCCGAGGATCAGGACGAATTCGACTTTCGCAAGGTGTCAGGCAAGCGGTTTATCGAACGGTTTTGCCGAAACAAAAACCCCGTAGCTTCGCCAACGGCACTTGTACGGACTAGCACACAGAAGGCGATAGGCGGCTACAATCCTGACTTTCCACACACGTGCGACGTAGAAATGTGGATGAGGTTTGCCACCCAAAGCGACATCGGGGTGGTGAATGCGCCTCAAGCCTATTACCGGTGGCATGATAATAACATGTCTTCAAAATACATTAGCCAGCCCATGGGTGATTTACGTGAGCAATTTGAGACGTGTGTGTATTCCTGCCGGGTTTGGGGAGGCCATATCGTTGAGTTCCCGATATGGATAAACGAGATGCGCACGCGTTTTGCTTCAGAGGCATTTTGGCTGGCTGGAATTGCACTACAAAAAAAAGACAAAAATGCCGCTAAGGAGTGCCTCAAGTTCGCGCTAGACTTGCGCCCAGACTATTGGAAACTGAGAAGCTGGTGGGTATATCAAGCTAAGCGTTTGCTTGGCGCTCGCAGTTATGCCCAGATCCAGCTATGGAGCGGGAGAAGCAATACGCAATACCAACCGTTTACGCACGGCGCGCAATTTGGGTGGTGGCCCGACAGCGAGTAATATTCAAATGAATTTTTTTCGGAGACGAACAATATCTATTCATAAAAGATAGATAGACCTAACATGCGCGTCGACGCTCCGTAACCTGCGGGTATGCGAGAGCATAAGCGACCTCCAGCGCCTCCTCGGGCTCGTCCGCCCAATGAAGCGTATTATAAGTATGACTCGAATACTCCCATACGCTGCGGTTCTTGCCAAAGCGGTCGGGCAGAAGAACGCAGGGCTGACCACGCAATACGGCGAGAACGTGCGGATGCAGTCGGTCCGTGACAAGCACGCTCCCCTGATCAAGCAAACGATTTCCATTAGAAAGAACGTGCTGCGATATCGCACGGTATGACGCGCCGACAATCCTATTTGTGAATGACAGCACATTTGGCACTTTACGGCCGAGCTTCGACCCGACACGCCCCGCCATCACGTTGACCACTCTACGCTCCAGTGATGGCCAGTCAAATTTCATTACATCATCGGGCACTTTGAAGCCCGCACTCTCCATGTCGTTTCGTGCGAGCCAGATCACATCATGCTGGATGAGATCAGTGATGCGCGGCTGGGGAGGTAAGAGGAAAGCCGAGTCGTGGATGGTGACGACCGATATATGATCGGGAAACACATCTCGCGCCGATGCTGCGCTCACAGGATCGCGTGCCATCATGATAACGTCTCGATGCTCGCCAAAAATCGTGCTCGCCTCCCGCCGATCGTCTTCGTCAACAAACAGCATTGTCGACGGTAGAGAGATGAGGCGATTGTCAGGGCATGCTGCAGCCACCGCGCGCTTAATCGCTGCGTGCTCGGGCCACAGTCGCGATACCGAAACGCCACCAATGAACAAGATTGTACCATCACCAACCGTCTCAATCATATCGGACATATTGAAGTCCCAATCGCTTGCCAGGTAGGCTATGCGAATACCTCTATTCTCAAGGTACTCGGTAATAGCCAGCCACATCATGTGATTGCCGACATTGTCAT
>NZ_ARYL01000031.1 GCF_000685295.1 Hyphomonas oceanitis SCH89 | reverse complement strand
ATAACGGACCACTTTTCGGGAGGCAGACCACTAGAAGCAAATCTGGGTTTCCAGTACGACGCTAAGCGAGCCCCCAATGCAATTATATTACGCTATGCGGAGGGGGGGCAGCTGGTTAATCGTTGTGACTATTCGCGGGTTTTGCGGGTGATCCAGAACACACAAAAATCTAAGACAGTTGTTGTTTATGTTCACGGTTGGCGAAACGATTCAGGGCAGAAAGACGAACTTCTCTACAATTACCGCGGGGGTGACTATACTCCGCAGTCAATGGGGGGGGATTTAAAATCCTTCAATGAGTTTCTTGGGCGGTTGCGTAACGAAGATAACGAGCGACCGGTCATAGGCATTTTCGTAAGCTGGAAAGGAGGAACAGGAATTCCTGTTCTAGAAACGCTAAGTTACACCAACCGTAGAAATGGAGCTGACAAAATTGGCAATGCCGGCGGCCTCCCAAGGCTTATGGGAGCTATTGCAAACATCTCTAAAGCTCAAGAAACTATGGATCCAAAATGCGCGCAGAAGAAGAATTTAACAGATGAATGCGTGGTCAATCAACTGATATATATAGGTCACAGCTTCGGGGCGAGAATACTCTACAAGGCTGTGGTCGATGACATGATAGTCAACACGCAGTTAGAGCACCCTAGCGACCCCTACAATTCATCAGGTCCAGCGCAACTCAGTCTTTGTGACAGACAAGAAAGATTTAACGTGATTTCGAGCACGGCAGATCTTGTTGTTTTGTTGAATCCCGCGTTTGAAGCGGCCTCCTATCAAGCACTTAACGAATTTCGCTATGCAGACAGGTGTTTCTCCGAAGATCAGCAGCCGCTGATGGTTACAATCCAATCAAAGGGCGACAAGGCAAACCGCATATATTTTCCTATCGGCCAAGTGCTCAGTATGGAGTGGACGAGATTGGAAACTCAGGCGGTGGGTTTTCGAAAGCAATATTTTTCACACCACCTTAAACGTATCTCCAACAAAGATTGCCCCGTCCAGAGGAGACTAAGCGAACTTCCAATTTCTAACAGCACTCCAGAACTGTATAACGGATACTGCTTGAACGGAATAAGCCTAGAATACGAACCGTCAGCTTCTGATGTATCGACAGGACAGATGCGGCTGTCACCTTTTCTTGTAATCACGGCAGATGATACAGTCTTAGATGGACATGGCTGGTATTCTGGTAGGGAAAATAAGAATGATGATTTCAAGGCCTGGTTGGTCGGTTACTTGTCGCAATATCAGCCTCAACCACCAGGGGTAAAATAGCTAACACAACTACCGTCCAGTAAACGTGCTGAGGAAGTTCTTCAGTAGGGCGTGGCCGTGTTCGGTCATGATGGATTCGGGGTGGAACTGGACGCCGTAGAGCGGGCGGGTCTTGTGGTGGAGGGCCATGATCTCGCCATCGTCCGTGTGGGCATCGGCGACGAGGCAGTCGGGCAGGTCCGTCTCGCGGACGGAGAGCGAGTGGTAACGGACGACCGTGAAGGTTTCGGGCAGGCCCTCGAACAGGTCGCCGCCAGTCTGGTGGATGTCGGACAGCTTGCCGTGGCGGATTTCCTTGGCCGTGATGACCGCGCCGCCAAAGGCCTGGCCGATGGACTGGTGACCGAGGCAGACGCCGAGGATGGGCATGTCGTCGGGCGCGGACTTGATCAGGTCGACGCAGATGCCGGCCTCGTTGGGCGTGCAGGGGCCGGGGGATAGAAGGATGCCGTCGGGGTTGAGGGCGAGGGCCTGTTCCACCGTCAGCTCATCATTGCGGATGACCTGTGTGTGGGCGCCTAATTCTTCCAGATAGTGGACGAGGTTCCAGGTGAAGCTGTCATAATTGTCGACGACGAGGATGTGCGGCTTAGGCATGCTGACCTCCAGATGGCCCGGAGCGCTCACCCTGAGCGAAGTCGAAGGGCGGGCGCGGGGCGAACGGAACTCGTCCTTCGACTTCGCTCAGGATGAGTTCCTTGAGTGAGCATGCCGTCATTGGTCGAACTCGTAGGTGGCGGCGAGTTCGGCGGCGCGGCGGAGGGCGCCCGCCTTGTGCAGGGTCTCGTCATATTCGTATTGCGGCACGGAATCGAGGACGACCCCGCCGCCCGCCTGGATGTGCAGTTGGCCATCCTTGATGATGGCGGTGCGCAGGGCGATGCAGGTGTCGAGGTCGCCATTCCAGCCGAAATAGCCGACAGCGCCGCCATAGATGCCGCGGCTGGCGCTTTCCATCTCGTTGATGATCTGCATGGCGCGGATCTTGGGCGCGCCCGACACTGTGCCTGCCGGGAAGCCCGCGAAGAGCGCATCAACGGCGTCGAGGCCTTCGCGGAGGTTTCCTTCGACATGGGAGACGATGTGCATGACGTGGCTGTAGCGCTCGACGATGAAACGCTCGGTGACTTCGACGCTGCCATAGGCGGCGACGCGGCCGACATCATTCCGGCCAAGGTCGAGCAGCATGAGGTGTTCGGCGATCTCTTTCGGATCGGCCAGCAGGCCTTCGGCGCGGCGGGCATCCTCTGCGGCGTCGCCCGAGACAGGACGCGTGCCAGCGATGGGGCGGATGGCGACACGGCCATCGCGGACGCGGACGAGGATTTCCGGGCTGGAGCCGACGAGACGGACGGTGCCGAGGTTCATGTGGAACATGAAGGCCGACGGGTTCAGGCGGCGCAGGGCCCGGTAGAAGCTGATCGACTTGCGGGTAAAGGGCGTCGACAGGCGCTGGCTCGGCACGACCTGAAAGATGTCGCCAGCGCGAATGTACTCGCGGCACTTCTCGACGATCTCGAAATAGCGCTCCTTGGTCGTGTTGGACGTGAGCGTCACCTCGGTCGGCTTCTGGTCCTTGGGCGGGACGACGGGCAGGCGCTCAAGGCGGGCTTCGACTTCGTCCAGCAGCGTGTTGATCGCCGCCTCGTTGCCATTATGGACACGGCCGATGAGCAGTATTTCCTGATAGATATGGTCGAACACGATAACGACCTTGGGGATGACCAGCAGCGCTTCGGGCACGTCGAGCGTGTCTTCGGCGCTAATGGTGACCGGCTCCACGTGCTGGATCATGTCATAGCCGACATAGCCGAAAGCACCGGAGGCCATGGGGGGCAGGGGCGTGTCGGTTTCGGCGCGGGCGCTGGCCACGAAGGCGCGCAGGGCGTCGACGGGGGTGGCGTCCAGCTTCACGCCGTCGCTGAAGGCAGCGTCGGTGGCAGTTTCGGCCACGCCGTCCTGGATGCGGAACCATTGTTCCGGCTCGAGACCAATGAAGGAATAGCGGCCGAGGCGCTGGCCACCGGCAATGGATTCGAACAGGAAGCTTCCGGGCTGGTCGTCGCCCAGTTTCAGCATCGCGCCGACGGGCGTTTCAATATCCCCGATGCGCCTGCGAACAATCAGACGGGCTGTGCTCATTGATCGGAAGCAATCGTTCTCTTGTAGGCTTCAAGGGCGCCCGGATTGGTCTTCAGCTTGATGGCCCGTTCGATCTCGGCCTGAAGGGCGACCTGGAGGTCTTCGTTCAGGGCCTGATTGAGCGATGAGGTGGCGCGTGTGCCAAGCACTTCAAGAGCTTCATCCGAAGGCGGCGTGATCTTGTCGAGGCGAACGACCATGTACTTGTCGCCAGCGCGGCTTGGATAGGCATAGACGTCGCCTTCCGCGCCGCTGAAGATGGCGGTGATGGCCGGCGTGGGCAGGCCGCTTTGTTCGGCTGTGACACGCGTCAGCGGCATCGTCGGGGAGTCGACAGCGGAATCGGCAGCTGCGGCGGCAGCTGCGAGTGTCGTCTCGCCTGATTTGATGCTTGCGACGATATCGTCCGTGAAGGTTTTCATCGCCGTTGCGGCGCGCTGGGCGACCAGTGTCTGGCGGATGTCTTCCTTGACCTTCTCGAAGTCCGGCGTGCTCGGCGCGACGACGGCGCTTGGCGATGTCAGGTAGACAGCGTCATTGCCGTCGAACCGGATGGATACATCACCGGCATTGATCTTGAAGGCATCGTTGAACGCATCCTGCGCGGCGATCAGGCCGTTCATCATCGTGCCGTCTTCCGTCATGCCATTGGCATCGACCGGCTCGAAGCTGATGACCGGCACACCGAGTTCGGAGGCGATCTGGCTGAGCGGGTAACCGGCGCCGATGGCGCGGTCGAGCTCGTCGAGTTTCTCGTAGAACAGGACCTGGGCGCGCTCGCGGGCGAGTTCGCCGCGGATTACGTCAGAGACTGTCTCGATCGGGTAAACCGCGCCGGGCTGGACAGACACCAGACGCGCAACTTGCCAGCGGCCGTCAACCTCACGCGGGTCGAGCAGGGCGCCGCTCTGCTTGCCGGGGCCGAACATGGCGTCGCGGAGGGCGGCGTCGGTGATGCTGTCCTTGTCGCCGGTCTTGGTCTGGCTGGAGAGGACGCCGGACAGCGTGGCCGGGTCTGCGCCACCTGCGAGCAGGCCGAATGCGGCGCGGGCGGTATCACGGTCGGCGAAATAGAGTTCGATATAGGTGCGTTGTTCCGGCTCCGAGAAGCGCTCGGATTTTGTCGCTTCGTAAATGGTCGCGATTTCCTGTTCGGTGACCGTTACCTGCGATAGGAAATCGTCGGCCGACATTTGCAGGAGGTCAATCGCCCGGCGTTCCGGGTGCTCAAGCGCCGCAAGGTTAGCGTCGTAATAGGCGCGGATTTCCTCATCGGTGGGCGCATCTGGTGTCGGGGCCTTGGACGCATCGAGGATGAACCATGCGACGTCGCGCGTTTCGCCAATATAGAGTGCCTGAATGCCGGCAAGGACCTGCGGCGGGAAGAGCGCCGCTGTGGCGCCTTCGCTCAGCGTCTTGAGAATCAGGTCGTCGGAGACTTGTTGCTCGTATTCTTCCTTGGTCAGGCGGTTCTGGTAGAGGACTTCACGATATGTGTTGAGATCAAGCTCGCCCGTGAGGGGATTCTTGAACGCGTCGACCGTTTTAAGCTGTTCGACCACGGCATCGGTCGAGGGTTTGATTCCAATGGCATTGGCATAACCGAGGCTGACGATGCGGGACTTTTCCAGTTCGAAGACCTGATCGATAATGCCTTGCTCGACGGCTTCCGACTTGGTGATCGGCTTGTCAGAATTCGTATTGATATTGCGCAGCAGGGTTTCGACACGGCGGTCGAGTGATGTTGCATCAATGCCGCGCGTACCGGCGCCGGCCAGATTGCCACCGAGCCCGGAATTGACCGCAGTCCATGCCTGATCGGCGCCCCAGAGCGCCATGCCTGCACAGATGATCATGACGACGATCTTGCCGAAGATCGAATTCATCAGGCTTTTCATCACGGCTAGCATATTTGACGCAGTCTTTCTGAGGGTTTGCGGGATGGCTCAGTGCTTGCTAGGCGACACGGCTTAGTCTTGCAAGATAGGGATGGCTGCATGTCACGGACACTGATCGCGGGAAACTGGAAAATGAACGGCCTGAAGGCCGGGATTTCGCAGATAGAGGCAGTCGCTGTTGCAGTTGGCGCCGGACGGGACGATGTCACGGCGCTGCTCTGCCTGCCAGCCACGCTGGTGGCACTTGGATCGGCGGCGAAGGGGCATTCTGCGCTGCGAATCGGCGGGGAAACCTGCCATCCGAACGAAAAAGGCGCGCATACGGGCGATATTTCGGCTGAAATGCTGGCAGATGCAGGCGCGTCGCACGTGATCGTAGGCCATTCCGAGCGCCGCGCAGACCATGGCGAAACCGACGCCGTGGTCGCCTCGCAGGCCAAAGCCGCGCTGCGGGCAGGCCTCGTTCCAATCATTTGTGTCGGGGAAAGTCTCGAGGAGCGCGAAGGCGGACGGACGCTGGAGCGGATTGAAAGCCAGCTCGCGGGCTCGATTCCAGAGGGCATTGGCGCGGCTGATTTCGTGATTGCCTATGAACCAATTTGGGCCATCGGGACCGGAAAAGTGGCCAGTACGGAACAGATTGGCGAAGTACATGGCGCCATTCGGGCCTGGCTGTCAGGCCGGTTCGGACCTGATGCGGCGGTCACACTGATTCTATATGGCGGCAGCATGAACCCGGGCAATGCCGCCGAAATCCTTGCCGTAACTGATGTTAATGGCGGCCTGATCGGTGGTGCGAGCTTGAAGGCCGAGGATTTCCTCTCCATTTACATGTCAGCAATTTAACACAGACTGACGGGAGAGGCTTGGCGTTCGCCTTCATAGGCGATATGCGGGCCCCTTGATTTCAGGAAATTCGGTCCGCCATGCAGAATCTCATCCTCGTTGTCCACATCTTCGCCTGTGTCATCATGACCGGGCTGGTTCTGATTCAGAAATCGGAAGGCGGCGGTTTGGGAATGGGCGGCGGCGGCGGTGGCAATTCGCTGATGTCGGGACGTGGCGCAGCAGGTGCGCTCGTGCGCACCACGATCATTCTTGGCGGCGTGTTCTTTGTTACAAGCCTTGCGCTCACTGCGATTGCCAACCGGACCAGCGATACGCGCTCGGACGTCGAAAAGGCGCTCAGCGTCGACGAAACAGGCGCTCCGGTGGAGCAGAAAGACCTGTTTGACCCGACGACGTCGCTTCTGGACGGACAGGATGCCGGATCGGGCAGCCTGACGAACCCTGACGCGCCTGCGGATGACCTGGTCGATCCGACCGCATCCGAGCCTGTCCTGCCTCAAGGCGACGCGGCAGTAGAGGAAACCCCTGTTCCGGCTGATCCGGAAACGGGCAATCCCCAGTAAATTTGCGGCAAGGGCATTTTGCCCGCGCCAATCATCAACGAATCACGGCATCGGGATAGTCCCATGATCCGCTATATTTTCATTACGGGCGGCGTGGTGTCATCCCTTGGCAAAGGGATTGCTTCCGCCGCACTCGGCGCATTGCTGCAGGCACGTGGCTACAAGGTCCGCCTGCGCAAGCTGGACCCCTATCTCAACGTCGATCCGGGCACGATGAGCCCCCGCCAGCATGGCGAAGTCTATGTTACCGATGACGGGGCAGAGACCGATCTCGACCTTGGCCACTATGAGCGCTTTACCGGCGTCTCGGCGCGCCAGTCGGACAATATCACGACGGGGCGCATCTATCAGCGCATCATCGAGAAGGAACGGCGCGGGGATTATCTCGGCGCGACGATCCAGGTGATTCCGCACGTCACCAATGACATCAAGGATTTCGTCCTGTCGGATCCGGGCGAGGACGTGGAATTCGTGCTGTGCGAGATTGGCGGCACGGTGGGCGACATTGAGGGCCTGCCTTTTTTCGAGGCCATTCGCCAGCTGGGCCAGGAACTGGGCCCGGAGCGCGCCTGCTTCATCCACCTGACGCTGCTGCCCTACATTCCGGCAGCCGGCGAGATGAAGACCAAGCCGACGCAGCACTCGGTGAAGGAGCTGCGCTCGATCGGCATCCAGCCGCATATCCTGCTGTGCCGCTGTGACCGGCCAATTCCGGAGACGGAAAAAGGCAAGATTGCGAGCTTCTGTAACGTGCGCCCGTCCTCGGTGATCGAGGCGCGCGATGTGGGCCATATCTATGACGTGCCGGCGGCCTATCACGCCGAAGGCCTTGATACCGAAGTGCTGGGCCATTTCCGGATAGGGGATGCGCCTGAGCCTGACCTGACCTCGTGGAACAAGATTGCCAAGACAATCCGCAACCCCGACGGCGATGTCTGTATCGGTCTGGTCGGCAAGTACACGGACGTGCCGGACGCCTATAAATCGGTGATGGAAGCGCTGGTGCATGGCGGCCTCGCCAACCAGGTGAAGGTGCAGGTCCGGCTGATCGATTCAGAGCAGTTCGATGACGAACATGCGCCGCTGGACATTCTCGAAGGCGTGCATGGCGTGATCCTGCCGGGCGGTTTTGGCGAGCGCGGCGCGCATGGCAAGATGCGGGCGGCCCGGTTTGCGCGGGAGCGCCAGGTGCCATGTTTCGGCATTTGTTACGGCATGCAGCTGTCGGTCGTGGAAGCGGCGCGGCACATGGCAGGCATTGCGGATGCCTCAACCAGCGAGTTCGGCCCGACCAAGTCGCCGCTCGTCGGCCTGATGGAAGAGTGGACCAAGGGCAATGAGCGCGTCGTGCGTGACGAGAACACCGACAAGGGCGGCACGATGCGCCTGGGCGCGTATCCGGCCCGCCTGAAAGAGGGCAGCAAGGTCGCCGAGATCTATGGCTCACTGGATATTTCCGAGCGTCACCGTCACCGCTATGAGGTGAATGCTGGCTATATCAAGCAGCTGGAGAAGGCGGGTGTGCTGTTCTCGGGCATGTCGCCGGATGGCAGGCTGCCGGAGATTTTCGAGCTGCCGGACCACCCCTGGTTCATCGGCGTGCAGTTCCACCCCGAACTGAAATCACGTCCGTTCGAGCCGCACCCGCTGTTTGCGAGCTTTATCGGCGCGGCGGTGAAGCAGAGCCGACTGGTTTAGGCCGGGATTTCCTTACCGGCCCAGTCGAAGCTCTTGCCGGTGTCGGCGGGGCTCAGGCCTTCAATCACTTTCAAGAGATATCCGGCCGACTGGTCCGGGCTGAAGAGCTGTGCGTCCGGTACGTTCGACTGGAAAGGCCGCGAGAGGCCTGTGTCGACTGTGCCGGGATGGAGGGTGACGGCGATGAACTGGTCGTTCACGCGGGCCTGTTCGATGGCGTAGTTGCGCACCAGCATGTTGAGGGCGGCCTTGGAGGCGCGATAGGCGTGCCAGCCGCCGAGGCGGTTGTCGCTGATCGAGCCGACGCGGGCCGAGAGGGCGGCGAACACGGCGCGACCTTTACGCGGCATCAGCGGCAGCATGTGCTTTGCGACGAGGGCCGGGCCGAACGTGTTGGTGCGGAAGACCTGTTCAAAGGCGTCGAGTGACTGGTGCCGGTAGGACTTTTCGGGCTGCAGGCCGGTTTCATCCGAGAGCAGGCCGGTGGCGACGATGACGAGTCCCAGATCGCCTATGCCTTTGAGCGTGGTCGCGAGCGCGGCAAGATCGGCCTCGCTGGTAATGTCGGCCGTATGCGGCGTGACCTTTTCGGCTGAATCAGTGCCGGAGCGCGAGACGGCGTGGAGGTGGCTGATGTCAGGGCGGGCGGCGAGCTGGGCCACGAGGGCGCGGCCGATACCGCCGGATGCGCCGAAGATGACTGCCTGCATAGTGTTGCTCCTTCAGGCGGGAAGCTAAGGCATCGGCGGCGCAAGGAAAGGCCCAGCACAGATAGCGCCACATGCGGGGGGCATGTCGCGTGAGGCGGAGTGGCGATGCAGTCGATATCAGGAGGAGTTCAGGCGCGGCACGAGGGCGGCGATTTCCGCCTGCAGGCCGCTAAGGTTCTCGCGTTCGAGCGTTGAACGGGCACGGGAGCGGAAGGCGGGCGGTGTGTCGGCGCGGACCGGGGCCGGAGCTTGCGGCTGTCCGAGGCGGCGGCGCATGGCGGTGATGTAGAAGAGCGGGTTCTCGAACACGTCATTGAGGGCGCGCAGGCGCTGGATCAGCGGCTTTGCTGGCAGAATGTCTGTCGGCTGCGGCGGATACACGAAGGGCGCGGGTGGCGGGAGCGGCAGGTCCAGATAGCGAAAGCCGGGGCCGGTGGCGGCAGCGCGGCGGGGCGGAAGGCTGTGGACCGCGCGCTTCGGCGGCTCGGCAATGCGGAAACGGGGTTTACGGAGGAAGCGGCACGATTCCGGTGCGCTGTGCTTTGCGCCGCCTGATTTGGACGTTGCTGTGGCCTGCGCGCGCGGCGGCAGGGCACCGAGCTCAAGTGCCATGAGGAAGAGGAGACGCCGGACAAGCGGCTCGAACCGCGCGAGTTCCGCCGCGAGGCGGGCGCGCACCGGACGCAGCAGGAAGGGGCGGCAGCCGGTGAGCCCGAGGGCGAAAGAGCGGTGGAGCCCTTCGACCAGATAGCCTGCCTGGTTCCACGCGAAGCGGATCATGCTGGAGACTAGAGGAGTGGGCTTATAATGCATTCGGCGAGGATAGGCGCCGCGCCTGTGCGGTAGGACAGATTTTCATCCGGGCCAGTTGCGACGGGCGCTTTCGCCGGGATGTGCCGAGGAAAGCGTATCACTTATCCTGCAGAATCAGGCCTTGGAGACGGAGAACTGGCCGACATTGATGCGACCGTCGAGGAAGCCCGCTTCGCAATAGGAGAGATAGAAGTTCCACATGCGCTTGAAGGGTTCGTCGAAACCGAAGGTCTGTATCTCGTCCCATTTGTCATTGAAGGTGCGGGCCCATTCATGACAGGTGCGGGCATAGTCCTGGCCGAAATAATGGACGCCGTCATGGCGCAGGCCCGCCTTGGCGAACTGTTCCTTGAGGACTGTTTCGCCCGGCAACATGCCACCGGGGAAGATGTAGCGCTGGATGAAATCGACCCGGCTGCGATAGCTTTCGAAGAGGTGGTCATCAATGGTGATAATCTGGAGCGCGGCCTTTCCACCTTGCTTCAGGCTGTCGAAGATCTTCGCGAAATAGCTTGGCCAGTAGGATTCGCCGACGGCTTCGAACATCTCGATTGAGGCCACACCGTCATAGACGCCCTGATGGTCGCGATAGTCTTCGAGACGGATGTCGACACGTTCGGAGAGGCCTTCGCGCTGCATGCGCTCCATCGCGTAGTCGCGCTGGGACGGAGAGATGGTGAGGCAGGTGACCTTGCTGCCGCGATGCTTGGCGGCATATTCGGCGAAACCGCCCCAGCCGCAGCCGATTTCGAGGATGCTGCTGGATGGACCGGCGTCGATGCGGTCGCAGATGCCCTTGTATTTGACCTGCTGGGCCTGTTCGAGCGACTGGTTGGGGCTTTCGAAGATCGCTGAGGAGTAGGTCATACTGGGATCGAGCCAGAGACGGTAGAAGTCATTACCCAGATCATAATGCGCCATGATGTTGCGACGCGCACCGGCCTTGGAATTCCGGTTGAAGAGGTGGCGGACCATGTTGGCCCAGCGGACGACCATGCCGCCGCGGGCAAGGCGTTGTGCGCTCTCGAAATTGGCGGAGAAGAATTGCAGGACCTTGGTCAGGTTTGGCGTCGACCACTGGCTGTCCATATAGGCCTCGGCAAAGCCGACATCGCCGCCCGCAAGGGCGCGTTTCACGAAGCCATAGTCGTGGACGATGATTTCGGCTTCGGGGCCGGGCTCGGCATTCTTGAAGAGGAGCTGGCGGCCATCCGGCAGGGTGAACTGAAGCTTGCCGCGCTGGGTGCGCAGGACAGCGAGGGCGACCAGCCGGAACGTGGTGGGTACGCCCTTGAGGCGGCCGATTGACTGCGTGGTGGCGATGATTGGGTCGGTCATGCGGCGTCCTTTACAACTCGTGGCAGATCGCATGCCGTTTCAACGGCAATTGTGGCACCGTTTGCCGGGGGCTTGGGTTTGGATCGGTATTTCGCGCCGCGCATCCAGAGGAGGAAGGCCTGCCAATGGATGCCGATCGTGACGCCGATTGTGGAAAGCGGCATCGAGACGGCCGTGCGGAGGAGGGCGGATGGCGTCGCTGCCACGCGCCGGGCGGTGATGTTGGCCATGTGCAGGCGGACATCATCCTTCAGGCTCTCCACCACGACGCCGAGGCGAACGTCAGGCTGGCGCAGCGTGAAACGGTAGGTGCCTGTCACGTCGAAGAAGGGCGAGACGTGGAAGGCCTTGTCAGCCACATGGCGCGAGCGGTCGCGCGACACGGCCGCGACATAGGAATGGCTCTCGCCGAACGTGTTGTTTACCTCGTAGATGATGCCGCGCAGGTCGCCTTCCGGTCCATAGCCATACCAGAGCGATATTGGCGCGAAGCGGTAAAGCAGGTGGCGCGGGAAAGTGACAAGGCGAATGGCGCCGCCGTTCAGCGCAACATCAGCTTGCGCGAACATGTGCTCTGCCCACGGACGCAAGGGCACGTCGATCCGGTCACCATGATCCTTGCGGTGGAAGGAGAAAAGGCCCCGCCGGTCAATGGAGAAGAAGGGTGTCTGCGCATCGGCCTCATCGAGTCGGTCAATGTCGATATCGATCATGGCGATCTTGTAGGCAAAGCGGCGTTCGAACGGCACATAGCGTGCGTGTGCCGTCTGACCTTTCCACAAACTGAGCGCTGGGACGGTCAAACCGACACCTCTGCTGCAATTTCCATAAAGCTAGTTTTGCGCGAGCCTGCATGAATGTCCACGCCTTTCGCTTCCCACGGGACCCGGCCCCCAAGGGAAAGGGCGGCGGAAAGGCCGGACTTGAGGCCATCCTCGTGGAAGCCGCGGCCCATCCATGCCCCAGCGAGCCACAGGCCATTTTGACCCTGGGTGCGCTTGAGTCCGCGTACAGCCGCTTCTGCAGCACCATCGAACTGAGGATGGTCGAATTCGTATTTATGGAAGGCCAGATGGTCCATCGGCGGCACTTCGGGGTTGAGTGTGATGAAGAGCGGGCGCGCATCATCAAGACCCTGAAGGCGGTTCATCCAGTAGGTGAGGCAGATGTCGCCATTGTCCTGCTTGATGACGTTCCAGCTGGCCCAGGCGCTTCGGCGGGTTGGCATCAGAGCCGGGTCGCGGTGCAGATAGATCGTGTTGGGACGATAGTGGACGGAGCGCAGCAGGAAGGCGCGATCTTCATAGCTGTCCTGCACGAGGCGCAGGGCTTGGTCGGAATGGCACGCAAGGATGACGTCATCAAAGACTTCGGTGCGCTTGTCTGCTGTCAGGACAGTAACCTTGTCGCCGAAGGGGGCGACGCGGGTGACGGGCGAATTGGTGCGTACACGCTGGCCGAGCTCTGCGGCGACGGCGCGGACATAGGTCTGGCTACCGCCGGTGACGGTGCGCCATTTCGGGCGCTCCTTGTGCATCAGACGGTGGTTTTCGAAGAACTGGAAGAAGCTCTGGGCCGGATAGTCCAGCATATTAGCCTCGGGCGTCGACCAGATGGCTGCGCCCATGGGGAGGATATAGTTGCAGCGGAACGGCTGGTCGAAGCCGTGCATGTCGAGCCAGGCGCCGAGCGTGGTGTCGGCGATCTTGCCGGCGGCGAATTCGGCGCGGGCGAGGTCATTAAAGCGCAGAATGGTGCGCCAGAAACGGTGGAATTTAGGGCTGAGGAAATTACGCTTCTGGGCAAAGATGCCGCGCGCGGTGGACGCCCATTCCCAGCCATCGCGGTCGGACACCGCGAAGCTCATGTCGGAGGGCTGGGTGGCGACGCCGAGCGCGTCGAAGAAGCCGATCAGGTTTGGATAGTTGAGGCCATTGTAAACGATGAAGCCGAGATCGACGGCGGTTTCGTGGCCGTCATAATCGAACACGTGCGTGCAGGCGTGCCCGCCGAGCCGGTCGTCCGCCTCAAAAACGGTGACGTCGGCCGTGTCTTTCAGGGCATAGGCGGCGCCGAGGCCGGAAATGCCTGATCCGATAATGGCGATTCGTTTCATGCGGCGTTCCGTTTTTCCTTGAGGGTATCATAAGCGTCGAGTGCGCGCTGGCGGGCCGTAGCGTGATCGACGATCGGTTTGGGATAGGTCGTGCCGAGCGTGATGCCGGCCTCCTTCAGCGTGTCGCTGTCTGCTTCCCATGGCGTGTGGAGCACTTTGTCAGGCAGGAAGGAGAGTTCCGGGCACCAGCGGCGCACATAGGTGCCGTGGGGGTCGAACTTCTGGCCCTGCGTGATCGGGTTAAAGACGCGGAAATAAGGGGCGGCATCGGCGCCGCTGCCGGCGGTCCACTGCCAGCTGGCGGCATTGGCGGCGGGGTCTGCGTCGACCAGCGTGTCCCAGAACCAGTCTTCGCCAACCTGCCATTGCTGGAGCAGGTGTTTGGTGAGGAAGGATGCGACGATCATCCGGACACGGTTGTGCATGTAGCCTGTATGCCAGAGCTGGCGCATGCCGGCATCGACAATGGGATAACCTGTCTGACCCGCGCGCCATGACTTCACCGCGTCGCAATCTGCCCGCCAGGGCAGCAAGTCGAAATCGGAATTGTAGTTCTCCGTTGCGAGATCCGGATTGTAGTAGAGCAGGACGTAGGAGAATTCGCGCCAGACCAGTTCGGACAGGAAAGTCATGGCATTGGATTCGTCGAACTTTCCGGCACTGATACCGTGCTGGACAGCGCGCCAGACCTGGGCGGGGCTGATCTCACCGAAATGGAGGTGCGGTGAGAGGCGGGACGTGCCACCTTCAAGGTCAGGACGGTTGCGATCCTGGGCGTAGGTGTTGATCGAGCCTTCCAGGAATTCCCAGAGACGCTCGATGGCGCCGGCCTCGCCGGGGTGCCAGGTCGCTTCCAGACCGCCGGACCAGTCGGGATTGGTCGGCTGCAGGCCGAGCGACTCGATAGCTTGGGATTTGAGAACCGGGCCGCTCAGCGCTTTAGGCGCCGCGAGGACGGGCGGGGCGCGGTAGGTGGACTTCAGGGCTTTCCAGTAGGGTGTGAAGACCTTGTAAGGCGTGCTGGCGCCGGTGGTAATGTCCCACGGCTCTGTCAGCAGGCGGCCGTTGAATGTTGAAACATTCATTTCGCCTTTCCGCAGCATCGCTTTCAGGTCGGTGTCGATCGTACGCTCGGCGCTGCCATAGCGTCGGTTCCAGAACACGGACGTCGCGCCGGTTTCGGCGATAATATCGATCAGGACTTCTTCCGCTCCGCCGGCGCGTATCGTGAGACGCCCACCGGTATATTCGATTTGGCGTGCATGCTCTGCCAGGGACTTGCCGAGCCACCATTTGGATGCGCCGCCACGCGCCCGCAATCCGGGGGACACTTCGTCATGGATATAGAGCAAAACCAACGGCCGACCGGTCTTCACAGCCGCCGTGAGGGCCGGATTGTCAGCGAGTCTCAGGTCTTCTCGGAACCAGACGATGGCGGGGGCAGATTGAGTCAGGGCAGGCTCCGGATGGTTACGGGTTGGTGTATGCTTCTCTTACGCCGCTGAAGCGCATCTGGATCAGTTGATGCCACGATGGGTTTCGCGGGGCGCGACGGGCGGCTATATCCTGTTAACAAAGGGAGTCGCCAGCATGGCCTCGTATTTCGGGCTTGAGCCACATTACGTTGTAATTGCAACAGATTACGCAGCTTTTCTGGCGGACTATCGCTAATGGAAACGAGCGCACTGATGGCACTGGTCCGCGCGGCCGCAGGCAAACGCGTTGTTTGCGTCGGTGATGTGATGCTCGACCGGTTTGTATATGGCCATGTGGCACGTATTTCGCCCGAAGCACCGGTGCCGATCATGCGGCGCACGCGCGAAGCGGCGATGCCGGGCGGCGCGGGCAATGTGGGGCGGAACCTCTCGACCCTCGGCATGAAGACCTCGCTGATCGGCGTCGTCGGCGATGATGCTGAAGGGCGCGCATTGGCCGAGTTGCTGGGGCAGATTGACGGGGTTGAAGCCGACCTGATCGTCATGCGCGACCGACCGACAACGCTCAAGACACGTTTCGTGGCAGGCGGGCAGCAGCTGCTGCGGGTCGATGCCGAGGATACGAAGGCGATTGACCTCTCGACGGAGGCCGACCTCGTCGTCTCGCTGGAAGACGCGGCCAAGGATGCCAGCCTGATCATTCTGTCTGATTATGCCAAGGGCGCGGTGACGCCGGGCGTGATCGAGGCAGCAATTGCGGCGGGACGTGCCCATGGCATTCCCGTAATTGCTGACCCTAAAGGGCTCGATTTTGCGCGCTATGGCGCAGTGGATGTGCTGAAGCCAAATGCTGTCGAGCTGAGCCAGGCCATGGGCCTGCCGGTGGAGACGGACCGCGACGCCGCCGAGGCGCTGGGACAGGCGCTGAGCATCCTGCCGGCCAAAGCGATTGTCGTGACACGAGCCGCCAAGGGCATGTCGTTCGCCACGCAGGGCGGAGAGGTCATGCACCGCTCAGGCGAGGCGCGGGAAGTTTATGACGTGTCCGGCGCTGGCGACACGAGCATTGCGGCGCTGGCGCTCGGCCTCGCGGCGGGCGGCACACTGGAAGAGGCAGTGGCGCTGG
This sequence comes from Hyphomonas oceanitis SCH89, assembly GCF_000685295.1. Taxonomy (GTDB): domain Bacteria; phylum Pseudomonadota; class Alphaproteobacteria; order Caulobacterales; family Hyphomonadaceae; genus Hyphomonas; species Hyphomonas oceanitis. Next base: position 34,590 of record NZ_ARYL01000031.1, on the reverse strand, counting down.
CAATTGCGGCGTCCGGGATTGCTGTTGGCAAGTCGGGCACGGCAACCGTGGCGGCGGTCGAACTGAGCCAGGCGCTGCAAATGGGCATGCGGAATGGCGGCGTGTCACATGTGCCGCTGGAGACCCTGAAGGACCAGGTGGAAGTATGGCGCGATGCGCAGCTTACGGTCGGGTTCACCAATGGCTGTTTCGACATCCTTCATCCGGGTCATTTGCGCGTGCTTGAAGAAGCCAAGGCGCGGTGCGGTCGCCTGATCGTGGGGCTGAATTCCGACGCGTCGGTGAAGCGCCTGAAGGGGCCAACGCGGCCGGTGAATGATGAAGTGTCCCGGGCGCGGGTGCTGTCCGGGCTGACGGCTGTGGATGCGGTGGTCGTATTTGACGAGGACACGCCGCGAGAGCTGATCGAGGCGCTGCAGCCGGATCTTCTGGTAAAGGGCGGGGACTATTCGATTGAGACGATTGTCGGCGCGGATACTGTGCTGGCGCGGGGCGGGACGGTACATATTGTGCCGCTGGTCGATGGACAGTCGACAACGGCCGCCATTGCACGAGCGAATGCGCAGGCCGAATGAGCGAGACAGCCGCCAGCACCGCCGGACAATTGATGCGCCAGTATGGCGAGGATGCCGCCGTGATCGCAACACTGCGGGCGGCCGAGGTGGCGGCGCAGGGCGATGTGGAAGCCTTGGCCCATTGGGATGCGGTGATCGCCCTGATCGAGGGAACGGATACCGGCCTGTCAAGCTGACAGGATCACGTGGCATCTGAGGCAACCAGCGCTGAAGCTACGCGTATGAACCTCACCTCACACAGCGGGACACATGAATGCAGGCCTTTTTGACCGACCACGCTGCGCTTATTTCACTTTCAATTCTCGGGCTGATGTTTGTCGGCTTTTTCATGGAGCGGCTGCCGGCTGCGGCTATGGCCATGGTCGGGGCAGGCGTCTTCCTGATGCTGGGCTTTCTCGATGAGAAAGGCGCCCTTTCGGCCTTTTCCAACAGCGCGCCGATCACGATTGGCGCCATGTTCATCCTCGCGGCCTCGCTGCGCCGTACCGGCGTGCTGGATGCGATGGCAGCCTCTGTGCTGCAGGTGGCGGACAAGTCGGCCGTCGGGGCCCTGCTGTTGCTGGGGACGATTGTATCGGTGGCATCGGCCTTCGTGAACAATACCGCCGTCGTGGTCATCCTGCTGCCTATCGTGATCGAGTTGTCGCAGCGGCTGAAGATTTCAGAGAAGAAGCTGCTGATCCCCTTGTCCTATATCTCGATCCTTGCGGGCACCTGCACGCTGATCGGTACATCCACAAACCTTTTGGTGGCGGGCGTGGCGCAGGAAAATGGTCTCGCGCCATTCGGCATTTTCGAGATTACGCCAATTGGCCTTGTGACGTTCGCCTCAGGGCTTGTCATCCTGCTCGGGCTTGGCTGGCTGCTGTTGCCGCGCTCAGAGGGCGACGTGGCGCGGCCTGCGCTCGATTCTTCCTACCTGACGGATGTCTATGTGCGTGAGGAATCGCCAGCGGCCGGAAAGCTGGTCTCAGATGTGCCGGAACTGGCGAAGAAAGGCATTAACGTCATATCGCTGTTCCGCGGTAACCGGCGGCTGGCCGTGGCGGATGAGGAATCCATCTTGAAGGCGGGGGACCGGATCACGCTGCGCGCGGACCTGCAGGAATTGCTGACAATGGTGGATTCCGGCCTGTTCCGGATCGGTATCAAGCTGCGCCAGCTGGAAGGCGGCGCAGAAGAGCACGCCCAGGCCACGGTGACGCCGAATGACCCCAATATCGGGCGGCGGGTTTCGGAGATGACCTACCTGTCGCGCCATGCGGTGACCGTGCGTGGGCTGACCCGCTTTGGCAGCCTGCCGGGGCCCGATCTTGCCAGCGCACGCGTAAAGGCCGGGGACCGGATGATCATTGATGGCACGTCCGGTGAGCTGCGCGACCTTGCGGCATCAGGCGCGCTGGTGGTCGACACCTCGCTCAAGGTGGAGCCGTTCCGCCGTAAGCGGGGGCCGCTGGCAATTGCCATACTTGTCGCGGTGATCCTGTCCTCAGCGGTGTTTGGCGTGCCGTTGCTGATCACGTCGCTGATCGGTGTGGGGGCCGTTCTGGCCTTTGGATGCCTGACGCTGAATGATGCGTTCGAAGCGATGGATGCGGGCGTTCTGACGCTTATCGTGGCGATGCTCATGGTGGGGCAGGGGCTTCAGTCGGCAGGCGGCGTCGAGGCACTTGTCAGCGTGTTGCAGCCAGTGCTGGTGATGGCTTCGCCATTCTGGCTTGTGCTGATGGTCTATCTGTTGACCTCGGTGCTGACGGAAGTGGTGACGAATGCGGCTGTAGCAGTCATCATGACGCCGTTGGTGATCGGGATCGGCACGCAGCTGGGCATTGATCCGCGCGCACTGGTCGTGGCGGTGATGTTCGGAGCAAGTGCGAGCTTTGCCTCGCCCATCGGCTATCAGACGAACACGATCGTGCATGCTGCGGGGAATTACAGGTTTTCGGACTTCCTGAAGATCGGCGTGCCCATGAACCTGATCGTCGGCGTAGCGACGAGTGTCGCGATCTATTTCTTCTATCTGGCCTGAGGGGACGCTTGAGGCAGAGCCTAGTTGGCGACGCCCTTTTTGAGTTCATAGGTCCCGCGGCCCGTCAGCGTGAACCATTCGTGGATTTCGGGATGGGTTAGCGGGGTCTCGGAATCGTCGGGCAGGAGGTTTTGTTCGGACACATAGGCGACGTAATGTGTGCGCTCATTCTCGGCGAACAGGTGGTAGAAGGGCTGGTCCTTGCGGGGGCGGACTTCTTCGGGGATCGACTCATACCATTCCGCCGTATTGGCGAATTGGGGGTCCACATCGAAGATTACGCCTCTGAAGGGAAACATGCGATGGCGGACGACCTGGCCGATCTGGAACTTGGCATTGTGCCGGGATATCGCGTTGTATCGACGATTTCCGTCAATCGGATTGATCAATAGGAGAGGTTTTGTCTGCGTTTTCCTGCGCCGACGCCTGAATGGGTTTTTCAACCACGAGAAGAAGTTTGGTCCACTAGCCATTTCCCGCTCCTGTGATAACAATGCCCCAAGTCATCAATTTGGGCCACACCATGGCTGATAAAAAAGCGCCCGGTACCCGCGAAAAGCGAGGCGCCCAGCGCAACGGAAAGACGGCACCGCTTTTTGCGGCCGTCGACCTTGGGACAAATAACTGCCGCCTGCTGGTCGCTGAGCCACGGGGGAAGACGTTTCGCGTGGTCGATTCGCATTCCCAAATTGCACGTCTGGGGGAGGGGCTGCACGAGACTGGCCGCCTGTCTGACGCCGCTATTGAACGGGCCATTGATGCCCTCCGCAACATCCGCAAGAAGCTGAAGCAGCATGGCGTGGGCCGCGTGCGCTGCATCGCGACCGAGGCTTGTCGAAAGGCCGCCAATGGCGCCGAGTTCATTCGCCGTGTGCATGAAGAGACGGGACTGACCTTCAAGATCATCGGAGCGAAGGAAGAAGCGCGGCTGGCGACGATCGGGTGCCATGACCTGATCGAACCGAACGCTTCTTCCGTGCTGGTGGTCGATATCGGGGGCGGCTCGACGGAGCTGTCATGGGTCGATGCGCGGGCCGCACGCGAGAACGGGTTCAAGGGCTTGCTGGAGCATGCCCCGATCCTTGACTGGACGAGCCTGCCGCTGGGCGTGGTAACGCTGTCGGAGGCCTTTGCGCACTTGGACGAGGTGGAAGCCTATCCGCTGATGCTGGACCATGCGCGCCAGACAATTGCCAGCTGGCCCGGTATCGCCGCCGTGCGTGAGGCCATGGCGGAATCCGAAGCACACATGATTGGCACGTCCGGCACGGTGACTTGCCTGGCCGGTGTTCACTTGAAGCTCGACCGGTATCGCCGTGACAAGGTGGATGGAACATGGCTGAGCCAGGAGGATGGCCTCGCTGCCATCAAGCTGCTGCGGGATGTGGGCATGGATGGTCGCATAAAACTGCCGACCATCGGCAATGAACGCGCAGGGCTGATGCTGTCAGGCTGCGCGATCGTGGATGCGGTTTGGGAAGCCTGTCCGGCGGGCCGACTGCGTGTTGCAGACCGGGGCCTGCGCGAAGGCCTGTTGCTGTCGATGATGTATGGGCCCAAGAAGCCGAAACCGCGCCGGCGCGGACGGCGGGGCCGCAAGCCCGGACAAACACAGACCGGCGGCGATGATCAGAAGGGCATACAAGATGGCGGATGAAGAGAAGCGCCGCTGGAAGGGACCGACCGGCAAGGAAGGGACTTCCGGACGCCAGACGGGCGAGCGCAAGATACATGCCCACCACGCCAAGAGCGACAGTTCCAAGAAGTGGCTCGAGCGCCAGCTGTCGGACCCCTATGTGCGCAAAGCCAAGGACGAAGGCTTCCGGGCGCGGGCGGCCTACAAGCTGCTGGAAATAGATACGAAGATCGGCCTGCTGAAACGCGGCCAGCGCATTGTCGACCTTGGCTGCGCACCGGGTGGCTGGCTGCAGGTCGCGGTCGCCAAGGGCGCGCTGGAAGTTGTGGGCATTGACCTGCTCCCGGTCGATCCGGTCGAGGGCGCGCATATCATCCAGGGCGATGTAAACGAGCCTGACGATGTGGCGCGCATGCTGAAAGGCCTGACCGGCAAGCCCGATCTCGTGCTGTCAGACATGGCGGCGAACACGACAGGCCATAAGCAGACGGACCATTTGCGCACAGTTGCGCTGGTTGAGATGGCTGCGGCCTTTGCCGTTGAGCATCTGGCCCCGGGCGGGAGCTTTTGTTCGAAAGTCTTCCAGGGGGGCACGACGAAGGATGTGCTCGACATGCTGAAAGCAAACTTCAAGACCGTGAAGCACATAAAGCCGCCCGCAAGTCGTGCGGGCAGCCCTGAGATTTTTGTGATTGCCAAAGGCTTTCGCTGCTAGGCCGAACATCAGCCTTCGTATTTGAAGCCGAGCTCGATTGTGACCTGGTAAAATTTGACCTTGCCGTTTTCAATGAAGCCACGGGTCGATGTGACATCGAACCAGTCGAGGCTGCGCAGGGTCTTGCTGGCCGTGGCCAGAGCGCCGTCAATTGCGTCTTCGATGGATGTTTTCGATGTGCCAACGATCTTGGTGATGGCGTAGGTATCTGCTGACATGGTGGTCCTCCTTGTTGTGGAGACCAATCGTCTGAGCAGACGGAATGTTCCGTAACTTTCGGGATATACGCCTCAGAGACGCAGATCGACCGTATGGTACATTTCCGATTTGCGGCCGGAACAGGCAGCTGTGAAGTAACGGTCATCCTCCAGGGTTCCACGCTCTTTCGCGTAGCCGAGATCAAGGGTGACTTGATAGTGCGAGACATTGCCGTTGCTGAGGAAGCCACGGGCGGTAACGACGTCGAACCATTCGGGTTCGCTGAAGCGTTGGCGCGCAACATTAAGAGCGCGCGCTATCGCATCATCGACTGAAATATCGGACGTGCCTGTGATTTGGCGGGTGGTGTAAGTTGTCGATGCCAAACAAGTCTCCTTTCAGTTCATGTACGCGTTTATCCCTCCATTGGTTCTATGCATCGGGCATGCCATTCGTTCCATCTGGCGCTGCCTTGCCGTGCTTAACCAATCAAGCCACAATATTAACTACAGAACAGGGAGATCAGGATGAAAGCCAAAGGTGGGTGCTATTGTGGCGCGGTGCGCTATGAGGTTGACGGTGATACAATCTTCAATGGGCAATGCCATTGCCGTGAGTGCCAGTATTACTCGGGTGGACAGCCGAACATGGTGTTTGGCGTGCCTGCCGCAGCGTTCCAGCTGACATCAGGCGAGCCCGCCACTTATGCCCGGAGCGACCTTGAGGCGCCCGTTAAGCGGTCGTTCTGCGGTACTTGCGGGACCCCTTTGTGGTCAGAAAGCCCGTATATGCCGGGCGCATACCTGCTCAAGGCGGGCACGCTCGACAATCCCGCCGACTTTGGAATGGCGCAGATGGCCATCTACATGTGCGACGCTCAGCCTTTTCACGCAAAACCCGAGGGCATCCCCGTGTTCGACAAGGCGCCCGGTCAATGAGGGCGCTGCTGGCGGGGGCAACCGCGATGATATTGCTGGGCGCCTGTACTGGCATGGGCGGCACGGACATGGACGGGGCGGCGGAAGGACCGGCGCCAATGGCTGCATCCGGGCATGAGAAGATCCGGTTTGAGGGAAAGCGGGCCACGAAAGCCGAGCGCGCGGCATGTGAAGCGGCCGGAGGCGAGGTCGGGCCGGGCGGTATGCTTGGTTATGACCAGTGCGTTCGGCCCTATGCGGACGCCGGACAGGCCTGCAAGGGAACGGAAGATTGTGAAGGCCGCTGCCTCCTCTCCGCCGACTCGGATGATGAGATGGGACAGCCGACCGAGGATGGCATATGCCAAGCCAATGACAGCCCGTTCGGCTGCTATTCGGAGGTCAATGACGGGATGGCCCAATACACAATCTGCGTCGACTGAAGCTGGCGGAGCGCTATTCGCTATAGATCGCGTGATAGACGCTGCGCATGGACGACGCTCTCATGTTGACGCCGGCAGGCGAGAAATTCTGCTGCAGCCCAATGAAGATGACCTTGTTCCTGGGATCGATCCAGAACCAGGTTCCGCTGGCGCCGTCCCAGAAGTAGGTGCCTTCGGGCGCCGCAAGGCCGGACTGAATTGTATCGGTCACGACCCCGACGCCGAACCCGTAGCCTGTGCCGGCCTTGCGCTTGAACATGGTCTGCGGGGCCTCGGGATCGACAATCGGCAAGGCATTCGTGCGCAGGAGCGTGACAGATTCCGGCTTCAGCAAGGTCTGCCCGTCCAGCGTGCCGTCGTTGAGCAGCATGAGGGCGAAGCGCTCATAGTCTGCAAGGGTCGAGACAAGGCCCTGGCCGCCATAATCAACCGGCACGCTGGCGCGGTCCATTTTGGCGAGCGGTCCTCCAACGAGGTGAATCGGGGTGTCAGGCGTCCATGCGGTGGCGTCGGCGAGGCGGGCCTTCTGCTCAGGGCTGACGTAGAATGCGGTATCCGTCATCTTCAGGGGACCAAAGATGCGCTCCTGCATGAAGTCGCCCAGCGACTTGCCCGTGATGCGTTCAATGATGGCGCCCTGAAGATCGGAGGCAATGGAATAGGACCATGCCGTACCGGGATCGTATTTGAGCGGGATGGCGGCCGTGCGGCGTACGACTTCATCCATGGATGGCGCGGCCAGGACCTTGCGTTCCGTGAATTGGCGATTGATGTAGTCCTGCTTGCCGTCACCATAGCCGAAGCCCGCCGTATGGGTGAGGAGCTGGCGGATGGTGGGCGGCTGCGGGACCGGGTGCGTCGCTGACTTGGTGGCGCTGCCGGGGGAATTTGCCACCTGCAAAGACTTCATTTCCGGCAGGTATTTGGTGATCGGGTCATCCAGGTCGAGCTCGCCGTCTTCCTGCAACATGAGGATCGCGACGGCCGTGACAGGCTTGGTCATCGAATAGATGCGGTAGATGGTCTTGTCGCTGACCGGTTCCTCGCCCTCGAGTGTGCGGCTGCCGATAAATCCGCTTCTGACGCGCTCACCGTCCTTGATCAATGTATAGGAGAGGCTGGCGACACGGCCGCTCTTCACCGAGGCGGCGAGACTGTCATCCAGTTTGTCGAGAATGGGCGTGAAGAAAGAGTCTTCCGGATTGGACTTGGGGGCTTCGACGACAAGCGGTTCAACTGCCTGCTCGTCGGCTTTTGGCTTGCTATCCTGCGCGCCACAGGCCGCAACTGAAATGAGCAGGAGCCCGCTGCAAATGCGCAGAAGCGTTTTACGTGTCATGGCCTTGCCTTCCCAAATTCACCCTGTCTCGCTAATGGGGAAGGGGGAGGACTTCAATCCTTGCAGCGGAACAAATTCACGCACCGATAGAGATGTGGGCGCCTTCACATCAGGATATGCCCTGACAGGCCGCTCGCCGAACCCAATTGCAGCGCAGAGTGATTGTTCTGCAATTGTGACGAAACTACCCCCTTCACAAGACCCTGCGACTCCCTTACTAGGCCAAAAAGGGAGCTCCCCACATGAAAATCCGACAAGCCATTACCTTCGACGACGTGCTTCTGCAGCCCGGCGCGAGCGAGGTTTTACCTGCTGATGTGAACGTTTCGACGTTCCTGACCAAGTCCATCAGCCTGAATATCCCCCTTATTTCCGCTGCCATGGACACTGTTACCGAAGCGCGCTTGGCCATTGCGATGGCGCAATCGGGCGGCATCGGCGTCATTCACCGGAACCTGTCGATCGAGGAACAGGCTGGCGAAGTCGCCATGGTGAAGAAATACGAGAGCGGCGTGGTGATGAACCCCGTAACGATCTCGCCGACCGCGACACTGGGCGAGCTGCGCGAACTGAAGAAGCGGACCGGGTTTTCCGGCATCCCTGTGGTTGAGAAGAACGGCAAGGTTGTCGGCATCATCACGAACCGCGACACGCGCTTTGCTGAAGACCTGAACGAGACAGTTGCAAGCCTGATGACACGCGAGATCGTCACCGTGAAGATGGACACAGAGCCGTCGGAATCGCGCGCACTGCTGCACAAGCACCGGATCGAGCGCCTGCTGATCGTCGACAATGACGGACGCTGCATCGGCCTGCTGACGGTGAAGGACATGGACAAGGCGGCGGTGAACCCCAACGCGGCCAAGGATGCGGCGGGCCGCCTTCGCGTGGCAGCGGCCTCGACCGTGGGCGATGCCGGCTATGAGCGCACGATGGCGCTGATCGAGGCGGGCGTCGACGCGGTAGTAATCGACACGGCGCATGGCCACTCGATCAGCGTGGCGGACGCTGTGCGCCGGGCGAAGAAGATTTCGAACTCGGTGCAGATCATTGCCGGGAACGTGGCAACAGCCGAAGCAACCAAGGCGCTGATCGATGCGGGCGCGGATGCCGTGAAGGTTGGTATCGGCCCGGGCTCGATCTGCACGACGCGGATCGTGGCGGGCGTAGGCGTGCCGCAGCTGACGGCCATTGAGCAGTGCGCTAACATTGGCGCGAAGACGGGCATTCCGATCATCGCCGATGGCGGCATCAAGTTCTCGGGCGACTTTGCCAAGGCGCTGGCCGCTGGTGCGGCGACAGCGATGATGGGCAGCATGTTTGCCGGCACGGAAGAAGCGCCGGGCGAAGTGTTCCTTTACCAGGGCCGCAGCTACAAGGCGTATCGTGGCATGGGGAGCCTCGGCGCCATGGCGCGCGGCTCGGCAGACCGCTACTTCCAGAAGGATGCCGCCGCCGAGAAACTGGTGCCGGAAGGCATTGAGGGCCAGGTGCCGTTCAAGGGACCGATCGGGCCGATCCTGCACCAGATGGTTGGTGGCCTGCGGGCAGCCATGGGCTATGTCGGCGCCAAGGATATCGACGAGCTGCACAAGAAGGCGGAGTTCGTGCAGATCACCGGCGCGGGCCTCTCAGAGAGCCATGTGCACGATGTGATGATGACGCGCGAAGCGCCGAACTATTCGGTGAGCCGGGGGTAGGTAGCCTTTCATACCGCGACAGCAATTTTGCACCGTGCAATGGAATTCAGCTAACAGAAAATTTGAAATCACATTGCAAAAGCTTGCGTGTAATCCCATTCGATGGTCTGTTTTTGTTCAACTATCTTGCATAGGTGAACCATGGATCCGATCTGGGCTCAGACAATAGCAATCTCGGCGGCCACGATAATAGGTCCAATATCGGCTATTGTCGGCTCTATGTACCTTCAATCTAGGAAGGAAAAAAAGCGCGAAAAAGTCCAGATGGTGATGGATCTGGTCGCGAACCGGATGCATCCGTCGCGAGCCGAATTCGGTAAAATAATGAATATTGTCCCACTAGTCTTCCCACAGGACAAACTGGTTCTCACTGCTTTTGATCGGCTCCGGCTTTATCTTGAAGGGCCTAATCGCATATTGCGAGATGATCCAAATCTGCAAAATCTTGTCTCAGACATGCTCGTAGAGATGTCCAAGAAATGCGGACTAAAGTTTTCTCACATTCAACTTCGCGCTCTAAATTATTCATCTGGGGAATATGAATTGAGAGATACAAGGCTCCAACTCGCACTGGAATCTCTTCCCGCTATTGCACGAGCCTTAGAGGAAAATAGCACGTCACCCCATAAAGCTGGCGACGAGCTTTAGCGGACAGTCAGTAAAACTGGCGCGTTTCCTTAAAGTCTCAAGATTGCGAAGCGAAATTGCGTTTCGGCTTGCGCCACATCGCCTGCAAAGGTGGGGCGCCGGGGCCGACTTCCAAGTATTTCATGTGGTCGAAGCCGTGGCTCATGTAGAAGCCGGTATTGTCGGGGTTAGAGTTTTCGAGATAGGCGGGCAGGCTGTCGCGGTCGCAGGCCTCAAGCATTGGGCGGATGAGGGCCTTGCCGAGCCCTTTGCCGCGCGCAGCCTTCCGTGTGCCGATGGAGAAGAGGTACATGTGGGGTTCGTGCGGGTGGTTGGCATCCATCACTTCACCGGCCTTGAGGGCGCGGCCAACAGCACCTTTTGAACCCCAGCGCGCAACGCCAGCTGCGATTGAAAGTATCGCCATCAGCGGTGGGGTGCGGTTCGCATCTGCCCGGGACCACATGGTCGCGCCGCCATCGCCAGCGAGGTAGCAGAGGCCGTTCTTCAGATAGATATCGCGTGCGAGGACCGTGAAAGTGCTCTTGATGGCGCGGTTGCTGCCGAAGATCCACTTGTTCACCGGATCGTCGAAAAAGGCCTCCGCCGTGATATCGCCGAGCTGGCGCCAGTCAGCTTGCGTCGCGGCGCGCACATTGTCCGGAAGCTCTAATTGCATGTCTGCCAACCCCTATGCATGAAGGCAGTATAGGTAAGATAAGTAGCGACGACTAGCTTTCATTTTTGCGCAATTGGCGGTCGCGCATTGAATAATTGCTACAGAAAGCGGGACATTGCGGGCGGGCGCCCTAGGTGAAGCCTCGTAGCAGGGAGAGGAGCATTGCATGATCCAACGCGTGGCTATCGTTGGCGCCGGTCTGGCGGGCCTGTGCGCGGCGCGTGACCTCAACGCGGCTGGTCTGAGTACGGTTGTTTTCGAGAAGAGCCGCGGACTAGGCGGGCGCCTGGCAACTCGCAGGACTGATCTGGGGCCGATTGATCATGGCGCACCGGGCGTGTCAGTGGATGTGGCTCAGGCGGCAGGCGGGAGTGTCTGGGCAGAGGGGCCTCAGGATGCGCGCGGGATCGGCATTCCGGGCATGAGCACATTGGCGCGCCATCTGGGGAAGGGGATCAATGTGCAACGCGAGATCTCCATTACTGATGTCGCCAGTACGGATGACGGGTTTAGTCTGACCGATGCTGACAGCCGTGTGCATTCGGGCTTCGAGGCGGTGATCCTGGCTGTTCCTGCGCCACAAGCCGCAGCATTGCTGGGGCATGAGGAGGGGATGAAGAAGGCTCTGGCGGACGTTCGCATGAATCCCGCCTGGACCCTGTTGCTTGGCTTTGATGCGCCGAGCGGTCTTTCCCAAGATGTGCTCACGCTTACGGAACCCTTGGCGATGGCCATTCCGATGCTGTCAAAACCGGGGCAGATTGCGACGGAGCGGTGGACCGTGCATGCTTCTATCGCGTGGTCGGTCGCCCATCTTGAGCTGGACAAGGATGCGGCGGCGAGCCTGTTGCTGAAGGCCTTCATGGCGGCGACAGGGCTTTCGGGTGCTCCGGACTATGTGGCGGGGCATCGGTGGCGGTATGCGCGGGTGGACCGACCGCTGGGCCAGCCCTTTGTGGTCAATGGCGCGGGCACACTGCTGGCAGGCGGAGACTGGGCCCTGGGACCGTTGGCGTCGGATGCTGTGGCCAGCGGCCGTGCGATGGCGCTGCGCGTGCTGGAAAACGGCCGAAGCTGAGGCGATCAGGCCGCTGGCGCGGGAAATCCGTTCAGGATGGCGATATGGGCCTTCGCGCCCTTGAGTCGGTGGGGGAGGATGGCCTGGTATTCGGGGCAATTATACCAGGCGAGCGCCATATCCCTGTCGGGAAATTCGGCCAGGACGGTGCGCGTGCAGGCCCAGTCGCCTTCAAGAACGTGGGGCGCCTCATCGACAGAGAGCATCTTTCCGTCGAAGAGATTGAACACCGGCATGAAGCCCTGTTCGTATTTTCCGTAGGTCTCACGGTCGGAAATTGTGATCTGGGCGACGATATAGACGGTCATGATGGGCCCCTCCTGCCTGAATGACCCTATCTAAGAATGCAGACATTCCAGTGTCTATTGGTTTCCTTGGAGGGAAAGCGCGCGTAAAGCGTCCGTCAGATCAAGAATGAGGTAGAATAATGCGCAATGGCGGTAAGATTTCGGCGGCGATTGATGTCCTGACGGACGTGCTGAACCGGCACCAGCCTGTGAAGTCGGCGGCCCGGGACTGGGGCAAGCGGGCGCGCTATGCTGGCAGCAAGGACCGCGCTTGGGTCTCTGGGCTCGTCCTGGACGCGCTGCGCAAGCGTAACTCGATTGCCTATCGCATGGATGACGAGAGCCCGCGGGCGCTGGTGCTGGGGGCACTGGCCTTTGCCTGGGGCTGGGATATCCGTCAGATCGACACGGCGATGGAAGAGGAGCATGCGCCCTCGAAACTGACTTTGAGCGAGCGCGAGCATCTTGTGATGGCGCCGGATCCGTCCGCGCCGCCGCATGTGCAGGGCGATTACCCGGAATGGATGGCGCCGATGATGGCGCGCGTGTTCGGTGAGGAAGCGACGGTCGAGGCGCAGGCCATGGCTGTGCGCGCGGACGTGGACCTGCGGGTCAACACGCTGAAGGTGGATGCCGAGAAGGCCTCGATGCCGCTGAAGAGCGCCAAGGCCGAGCAATCGCGCCTGTTGCACAATGCCTTCCATATTCCCGCAAAAGACCCGAGCGAGCGCGAAGCTTCGCTGGAGAGCATTCCGGCCTATTCCAAGGGCTGGGTTGAGGTGCAGGATGCGGGCAGCCAGATTGCGGCCGCAGCTGCGAATGCGCAGCCGGGTGAGCAGGTGCTGGACTATTGCTCCGGCGGCGGCGGCAAGACGATCGCACTGGCGGCCCAGATGAAGGGCAAGGGGCAGATCTTCGCCTATGACATCGACGGCAAGCGCCTCAGCGCGCTGATCCCGCGCCTGAAACGGTCCGGCGCGCACAATGTGCAGCTGGTGCATCCGACAGAGCCGGTTCAACTGGAGACGCTGACGGGGCAGATGGACTGCGTCTTCGTCGATGCGCCGTGCACGGGAACGGGCACGTGGCGCCGCCGGCCGGATTCCAAGTGGCGGATCAAGCAGGGCCAGCTGGAAAAGCGGATGTCCGAGCAGACGGAGATCATCGCCAAGGCGAGCGAATTCGTGAAACCTGGCGGGCGGATGATCTATGCGACCTGTTCCTTCCTGATGGAAGAGGATGAAGACCGCGTGGCCGAGTTCCTCAGCATGCACCCTGAGTTCACCGAGGAAGATGCCGCCGGGGCGGCGATTGCCTCAGGCCTGCTGACGGATGAGGGCGCCAATGTGGTGCAGCGCTTCCGTATGCCGACGGGCAGCGTACGCCTGACGCCGCGCCGGGCAGGGACGGACGGGTTCTTCTTCGCCGTGCTGCGCCGCGCGGGATGACAGTCGTTCTGGCCATCACGCTGTTCCCGGTTGCGTTCATCGCGATGTGGTGTGGCGTGATCTGGCTGCTTGGCCGGGTTTCCGGCTGGCAAAGGCTGGGCCAGCATTATGCCTATCGCGGTGAGATACGGGGTGTTTCACGGGGCTTCCAGAGCGCGATGATGGGCTATTCGCGCTGGCGGCTGGTGCGTTACCGCGCCTGCCTGAACGTGACGGTGGACAGCGGCCTGCTGATCCTGAAGGCCTGGTTCATCTTTGGCCTGTTCCAGCCGCCGCTTGGTATACCGCTGCATGATCTGGTGCGCGCGGAGCGGACATTCCTGTTCTGGACCTTCTGCGAACTGCGGGCGGCGCCTGAGCCGCGTATCAGGATACTCGTGTCGCTGAGGCTTGCGAACTGGATCGAGCGGCAGGCTGGCGGTCCCATCCTCTCTGCCAAGGCGCGCGATTTCTAGCTGTTTAGCGCCTATCTGGCATTGCCGAGCGCTTTAAACAGGTGAGTTGCGCCGTTTGATGGACGGATTCCGCGCTTTGCAGCGACTGGAGGCTTGCCCGCTAGGGCGGGACTCAGCTAAACGGCGCCATGACAGAGCAAAGACACGAACGCGCCCTTATCGTCGACTTCGGCAGCCAGGTGACGCAACTGATCGCCCGGCGCCTGCGCGAGAGCGGCGTCTATTGCGAAATCCACCCTTTCAACAAGGTCGACAAGGCCTTTGTCGAGGCCTACGACCCGCAGGCCGTGATCCTGTCGGGCGGGCCTTCCAGCGTCTATTGGGACGATGCACCAATGGCCGACATGGCGATCTTCGAGGCGGGCATCCCGGTGTTAGGCATCTGTTACGGCCAGCAGGTGATGATGCACCAGTTGGGCGGCCGCGTAGAAGGCGGCACGAGCCGCGAATTCGGCCGCGCGTTCATCGAAAAAGTGATCGATGATCCATTCCTCGAAGGTATGCTCGAGAGTGGCGAGCATGAGCAGGTCTGGATGAGCCATGGCGACCATGTCGCCGAGATGGCGCCGGGCTTCGGTGTCATCGCGAAATCGCCGGGCGCGCCCTATGCGATCATCGCGGACCCTGAGCGTAAGTTCTACGGCACGCAGTTCCACCCCGAAGTCGTGCACACGACGCATGGGCGCCAGATTCTGCGCAATTTCACGCATGGTGTCGCTGGCATGAAGGGCGACTGGACGATGGCGGCCTATCGCGCCGAGGCGATCGAGAAGATCCGCGCGCAAGTGGGCAAGGGCAGGGTGATCTGCGGCCTCTCAGGCGGCGTTGATTCCTCCGTGGCCGCGGTGCTGATTCATGAAGCCATCGGCGAGCAACTGACATGCGTGTATGTCGACCATGGCCTGATGCGTCATGGCGAAAGTGAGCAGGTGGTGAGCCTGTTCCGTGAGCATTACAATATTCCGCTGGTCCATGTGGATGCGTCGGAGTTGTTCCTCGGCAAGCTGGCCGGCGTGTCGGACCCCGAAAAGAAGCGCAAGATCATTGGCGGTCTGTTCATTGACGTGTTTGACGAAGAGGCAAAGAAGATCGGCGGCGCGGATTTCCTGGCGCAGGGGACTCTCTATCCGGATGTGATCGAGAGTGTCTCGGCCCTCGGCGGCCCCAGCGTGACGATCAAGAGCCACCACAATGTGGGCGGCCTGCCAGAACGCATGAACATGAAACTGGTCGAGCCACTGCGCGAGCTGTTCAAGGACGAGGTGCGCGCGCTTGGCCGCGAGCTTGGCCTGCCGGAAAGCTTTATCGGTCGCCACCCGTTCCCGGGGCCGGGCCTCGCCATCCGCATTCCCGGCGAGATTACACGCGAGAAGGCCGACACGCTGCGCAAGGCTGACCTGATCTATATCGACGAGATCAAGAAGGCGGGTCTCTATGACGAGATCTGGCAGGCATTCAGCGTGCTGCTGCCGGTGAACACGGTGGGCGTAATGGGCGACGTGCGGACCTATGAGGCCGTGCTGGCCCTTCGGGCTGTGACGTCTACGGACGGCATGACGGCGGACTATTACCCGTTCGAGCACGCTTTTCTGGGCCGCGTTGCGACGCGCATCATCAATGAAGTGCAGGGCGTGAACCGTGTCGTTTATGACGTGACCAGCAAGCCGCCCGGTACGATTGAGTGGGAATGATTTCATCATTCTCGCGACCTTTCGAAATCTTTCAAAAACGCCATTAAGTTCAAACGCTTAGTGGCGTTTTTCTTTCGACTCCTATCGCCGTTTTTTACCGTCAAACACGAGCCGATGACGGTAAGGCTGACGGTATGCGTTCCCGGCACATACCGCTAAATTCGCACTTACCGTCATGCCAAAATGTGGGGTGACGGTAAAAACAGAGCCGTAGATCACTGAATATAATCAAAAAAATGGGAATTTACCGTCGCATTTTTGGGTGACGGTAAAATTTCCCGGAAAGGACATTGCGATGCTGACGGATGTTGCCATCAAGGCACTGAAACCAAAGAAAAAAGTCTACAAGGTGGGGGATCGTGACGGCATGTACGCAACC
Organism: Hyphomonas oceanitis SCH89; assembly: GCF_000685295.1. Classification (GTDB taxonomy): domain Bacteria; phylum Pseudomonadota; class Alphaproteobacteria; order Caulobacterales; family Hyphomonadaceae; genus Hyphomonas; species Hyphomonas oceanitis. The sequence continues at coordinate 18,394 of NZ_ARYL01000031.1, read as the reverse complement.
GTTTCTACTGTCGGCACGGTGACCTTTCGTATGGACTACCGGATCCACGGCAGGCGGGAGACGCTCACGATCGGACGCTATGGTCATGGTGGTATCAGTCTCTCGGAGGCCCGCCACAGATGCATGGACGCAAAGCGTCTGATCGAGGCGGGCGTGTCACCGGCCAAGGAAAAAAAGCGATCAAAAACCCGTCTCCTGGAATCCGGTTCGTTCTCGGAGATGGCCAATCGCTGGATCGAAAGCGATGACATGGCCGAAAGCACGCGCGACATGCGCCGGCACATTCTGAACAGGGACATCCTTCCCACTTTTGGGAGCTACCTGTTAAGTGAGGTTACACCTGAGGATCTCCGGGCCCTGTGCGAGAAGGTGAAGAAGCGCGGTGCTCCGTCTACGGCGCTTCACGTTCGGGAATTTGTCCACCTTATCTACAAATATGCCAGGCTGCATGGCGTGAAAGTCGATAATCCGGCCGACGAAATCGCGCCGGTCTCTATCGCCAAAGTGCGCCCGCGGGACCGGTCTCTCTCACCGCTCGAGATCAGAATCTTCTACAGCGTGCTCGAGGAGCTGATCGCGACGCCAACCCTCAAGCTCGGGCTGAAATTCATCTTGCTTACCATGAAGCGGAAATCCGAAGTCAGCTTGGCGACCTGGGACGAAATCAGTTTCGAGAACGCGGTCTGGTCTATCCCGAAGGAGCGGATGAAGACGGGACTGCCTCACAATGTATATCTGTCACGTCAGGCGCTTGATATTCTTGTGGCGCTCAAGACGTGTGCGGGAGGATCGCGCTACGTCTTGCCCTCCCGCTATGATTGCTACAAGCCGATCTCCAATGCGACGCTTAATCGGCTGACAACGGCGGCGTGGGAAACGGCGGGGGAAGCGGGCCTGCCGCTTGAACGGTTCACGGTGCACGATCTCAGGCGCACAGGATCTACGCTCCTCAATGAGCTCGGCTTCAATCGGGACTGGGTCGAAAAGGCGCTCGCCCATGAAGACCGTCGCACGTCACGCGGTGTCTATAACAAGGCCGAGTATGCCGATGGCCGGCGTCACATGATGCAGGAATGGGCGGACACAATCGATGCGTGGTCACAAGGGCATCAAAGGCAACCGGTGCTTACGCCGCCGGCATCGGCTGAATTGGGTTTTGATCTCCAGCTTGATCCTAAATTCGATCCATAATCTTGCTCGCAAGCGCCAATGTTGGCCTCATGACCGTGCAAATTCCATCAGGGCAGTGATGTCATGGCGGTCCGCCGCACGCAGGGCTGCAATGTATTGGCGTCTGAGCTCGCCCATGTCAGCAATCTGGCCACCTAGGACTTCGCTGCCCCAGCTGAAGGCTGGTTGGCCCAAGCGTTGGATCAGGAGGTCGGCCATCATGCGAGAAAGGCGCCCGTTCCCATTGGGATAAGGGTGAATGGCGACGAGCCGGTGGTGCAGGCGAACTGCAATCTCGTCGGCGGGATAGGTCTCGTGGTCGACCCAGTAATTTGCGTCGTCGAATAACTGGGCCATCTGGACGCCGATCATATAAGGCGCGACGCCGACATTGCGTTCGGTCGCGCGGTAAGTGCCTGCCCACGCCCAGACGTCATTGAACATCCGGCGATGCAGGTCGTTCGTGAATTCGACGCTGAGGATGGGTGCGCGCCGCCGCCGGAAGACCCAGGCGGCGGCGGTATCGATATTGTCCTGCTCTGCAGCGTTCAGTTCAGCGCGTGTTGCGATCCAGTCCTGCAGAAGTCCTGCCCGTTCGTCAGGATCGAGGGGCGTTGCGTCGTCTGGTTCCTGAAACAGGTCAGTCATCAGGACTCCCAGAGGTCGCGCTCATCGAGGCTCTCTCGTATGAACCGGTCGATCCGCTCATTCAGTTCCTTGTCAGACACAGCCTGATCTTCCATGGCCATTGTATGAGAGATGGCTCGGATCTGTTTCGCCGCGATTTCACGGGCGCGGTTCATGACGCGTTGCTCTAACCGGTCCCGCGGCAGGAGGAAGTAGACAACTTCGCAATCAAGCGCGTCGGCAGCACGTTCAAGCGTTTCCAAGCGGATCTTCCCCTCGGTTTCAGAGCGTTCGATGTCAGCAAGACTTTGCGGCGTGATCGACATGCGTTTTCCGAGCTGGATACGGGTCATGCCCAGCGCCTCCCGAAGCGTCCGTACCCAACCTGACTTTGGCCGCGCAAAATCTACCGCTTCCCGAATGGTCGAGAAACGCTGGTCCAGGGCCTGGCGCGAGCGTTGGCGGGTCTTTTTCATAAGGCTGCAACCTGTTTTTTAAGATTCGAAAAACAGGCTATATCCTTATTTATAATAATCTGTAAACAGGCCGCTACCTGTTTTGTGGCGCTCAATTACATGTCGGGCGGCTCTTCCGCTGATGAACGTCGGGAACAGGCGTGTTTTCAGGCCGCCCGTCTTCAGTAATACGCCGACGCTCCTCGATCCATTCGAGCACGTCCTTGAGCGGCCAGACGACGCATTTGGGTGTTAGGTAGAAGCGCTTTGGAAATTTCCCCCGACGTTCAAGTTCGTAGATCGTCGTGTCAGACAGGGGAACGAGTTTGCGCAATTCGGGGCGCCGCACGGTCCTGTTGTTGGCGATGAGCTGGCGAAAGGTGTCGTCACGGGACGATTTCGCGTTGGACCCGGGCCCCGGACCAAAGGAATAGACATCCTTTGCGAGGTCCTTGAGCGACTCCAGTCCGCCTGTCCGCAATTCATATCCCATGACGACACGTCTCCGGTTCAGTTCAGCTTCTGCCGGTTCCAGACCAGCACGCCGCTCCCATCCTCTTCCTTCTCGAAGAAGGCAGCCCGGATTGGCTTGTCGAACCCCGGATCATCCAGCTTCACGGCGAGGTAGGGGGTTTCGCCATCCTTGCTCTCTTCCTGCCAGGCCGCACCTAGCTCGGCGCCGCCTGCGAAGATGCGGTAAGCCGGCCCGCCTTCTGCCGGTTCGGCAACCGGCACCATCTGCGCTTTCACATTGATCGTCATGGTCCGGATCGTCCCGGTCCATTTGCCGTCCTTCTGGCTGAAGGTACCAATTGTTGCCATCTCTAGTCTCCTTTGCTGGCTCTGGCATGAAGGGCCTTGCGGGCCCGCTTGAACCCGGCATCCGATGCGAGGAAGGTTTCCAGCATGACAGGAACCAGGGTTTCGGGTTTCTCTTCGGCGCCATAGGTCTTGGCATAGATCGCCGCATAGTCGGCAAGCGCGGACGCGAGATCGGGTTCAACAGAGAGGGTCAGTTTGACCGGCGTGCGATCCGGCAGTTGGGCAATGCGAAGGCTCATCAGCGGCCTCCCTGAGAATAAGGCCGCAGGACAAGATCACGCGTCACGATGACCCTCACCGGCCAGCCGGGCCGGATACGAAGGGTCGGCTGGATGCCGAGGTTGCGATCAACGACGCGCTCCCCGGCCTCAGACACGCTGTCGCCGAACCCGCGCCGTATGGCACGTTCGATATCATCCTCGTCTGATCCTAGTTCCGCGCCGATGCCGAGAACGGTCGCAAGACCAGCGGCGACAAATACCCGGTCCCAGTGATGGTCTGTGCGGTCAGAAAGGCCCGCAAAACCCTGCTTGTCTGCGGCAGGTTCAGATATCTGCACAGAACTGCCATCCGGGAAGATCATTCGGTCCCAGATCAATAGTGCGCGCTGCTGGCCGAATGAGATTTCGGACTGGTAGCGCCCGATCAGCCGGGTACCCTGCGGAATGAGAAGATAAGCTCCGGTGACGGTGTCATAGACCGGCTGGGTGACCTGCCCGATGACCGAACCTGGCAGATCCGAGTTGAGGCCTGTCACAAGCGAAGCCGGGATAAGCGTGCCCGCCATGACCTGGTAGGGCGAGACCGGTGTCTCGAGATCATGCGGGTTGTAAATCGCCCCATCGCGTGCCTCGTCCGCGAAGGCGATCTTGCGGGCTTGCAAGTTGTCATCCTTACCTGGACCTGTCGGCAAGGCACCGGCGCTTTGGCTAGCGAGCGCCAGCAGCTCAGAGCCGAACGAGGCCGGAACTCCGGCAGACGGCAGGGATGCCGGCCCGATGCTCGGCCCAGCGCCAATGTCAAAGAATACGGAGGATTTGCCCGCTGCGTCAGCAAGCTTAGCCGCGACAAGACGTTCGGCCCGAAGGGCTTCATCTTCAGGCGAGGGCCTGAAATCATCCGAGGCTGCGACATCCCACTCCGGATCGAGCCCCCATTCGCGTTCCTCTGAAACCACTGTCCCGCCGAGGTCGCCGGCCATGGGTGCGCCAAGCTTTGGCGTTCCGGGCGACGGCGTCCAGGTCGCATAGGACGAGGGAAGTTCTGCCAGCCCATCCGGCGCGCGCTTCGTGGCCGTGTTGTAAAGTTCCTGGCGATCCGCGGGATCGACGGCCTTGGGCGGATCGAGCGCAATCGAGGCGGCAGCAAAGAGACCCAGCACACCGAGCCCGGCGCCGACCATCAGGACTTTCCGGTTGATCCGTGTGACGGGTCGCGGCCGCGCGCGCAGTTTCAGGGCATCGGCCTGCTGCGGGAAAGGGGCTGGCTCGCTCATCCCTTGCTCCCGAACAGGCTCGCGAGACCAGACCTCGGTTCGCGTTTGCGGATCCGCACCACGGTCTGGGATTTCTCACCAAGGCGAAGCTCAGCGGCCCGGAAGAGATGGTCGACAATGTAGTAATTGCCCTTGAGGCGATAATTGACGAGTTCGGCCTCGCCAGAAGCGCCAAGGACAAAGAGGGGCGGGGCCTCCATGGTCGACAACCCTTCCGGCATCTGGATGAAAACCTGCCGCCCATCATCGAACACGCGGACGGGTCGCCAGTCTGGACGGTCACCATCGATCAGGTAATCAAAGTCCAGCCGGTCGAGTGCAACACCCGGCATGATTGATGTCTCTTCCCGCGCGAGCGCTGCGCTGTTGCGAGAGATGAGTTGCGAGAGCTCGTCGGCTGGATAGCGCCAGGACAACGCCGCCATATAGGTGCCGTCACCGCTCTCCAGTTCCAGATGATAGGTCCGCCGGTCCGTCGCAATCATGAGATTGGTCGAGAGGCCGGCGCCGATCGGTTTGACCAGAACATGTGCGCGTGCTGTTCCGCCTGAACCGGAGGATGTATCTCCCACAATCCAGCGCACCGTATCGCCAGCCGAGACAGAGACCAGCGTCTCGCCGGGCTGCAGCGCAATGTCGGAGACCTGTCCCGGCGCGGCATACAATCTGTACAGCGCCCCTTCTGTATAGGGATAAACCTGAATGGCATTTACATAGCCGTCCACGGACGGTTCGATCCGGGCTTCTGATGTGCCCTTGCGGATCGTCTCGGAGGGCGAGGTATAGACACGGGTTACCGTGCGCTTGACCCCGTCGACCGGTTTCATCTGGCCGGGAAGCGGCAAAGGTGTTGGTGTTTCGACGATCTCGACAGGACGGGGCTCTGCGTCCTCGACCTGCGCGGCGGCGACAAACAGTTCCGGCTCGATCGGCGCGGCCTCCGGAAGGCTGGCGCAGGCGGTGGCAAGGGCCAGTGCGGATACCAGTGTGAGAGTGCGGATCATGGGTTGTCTCCTGTGACAAGGTCTTCGCCCCAATTGAGGCTGTGGATGTAGAGGCCGAGCGGGTTGGCGCGGAGCGTCGGCGCATCGCGCGGCGGGGAGTGGATCAGGGTGAAGAGGCCGGTGAACCGTTTGACGCCGGTCAGCGCGCCATTCTCGTAGGTCTTCTCAAGCCAGCGCGCCTGGAAGGACTCGTCCGAGACGCGGACGACACTTACGACATCGACACTGCGCGAGCGACGTCCGATCTCGGCGAAGGGGTCATTGTCGCGGGCATAATCGCTGAGCGTGATGGCGGCCTTGTCGGTCACATAGTCATAGGCCGCCAACCAGTTCTGCCGGACAATGACCGGATCGATGGAAAGACTGCGGACATCGGAGATGAAGTTGGCGAGGTGATGGGCGACCTGTGCATCGGTCGGGTCGTAATTGGCGAGGGCGGGGCCAACCGCTTTAACCGCGCCGGTATCGTCCACTTCCACGACATACGGCGTCACCGTCGATTGCAGGCTGCGCCAGACCAGCGCGGCAGACGAGGCGGCCAGAAGTCCGAGCAGACCGAGCGCCATGAGCCGCCAGTTCTTCGCCTGGACCCGGGCTGAGCCTATCCGGTCATCCCAGACCTGGCCGGCCTTCTGGTAGGGCGTTTCGGGATGCGGGCTTTGCCCGTAATGGGTAGAAGTTCGCCTGAACATGGGATCAGTCCTCGTCTCTCTGGAGTTTCGGGTTGTCGCCTGCCATGCCGCGGTCGCCGTCTTTCAGGGCGTGCACCGTGATGGCCCCGGCATGCTGCAGGCGTTGTTCTGTTCGCAGGCGCCGCGCCCAGGCCGGACTGGAACCGGACGCGCCGGACTCACTGGAAGACGCGCCTGTGGTGCCGCCCGTCGCGGCGAAAGCCGCTTCACTGCCACGGCGATAGGCATTGCCAACAGATCTGAAGGGCCGGCCCGCCATACGGCGGACGGCGTCACCTCCGGCCTGGGCCATGCCGGCCACGCCTGCGGCCCGCCCGCGCCAGCCATCCGCGCCCGAACCGAGCCGTCCAAGGTCATAGGAGGTGCGGGCCGCGCCCGACATGGAAGCCCCGGCCTTGACCGCTGCCGAGGCCCCGCCGATAGCGGCACGCCCGGCTGCAACTGTGCCTGTGCCCGCGAGGATCGCGCCTGCGCCAACTGCCGCCGTCGTGCCGACGACCGAACCGGCGCCAAGCTGCGGCGCCCCGGTGACAAGGCCCGACGCAATCCCCGGCGCGAACACACCCATCCAGAGAAAGACGATGGCGGCAAGCACGGTGCCCATCACTTGCGCCAGAGTCGTATCGCCCGGCCCGGTGAAAGCATCGGTGATCGAAGCAAAGAGCGTTGAGCCGATCCCGATGACGACAGCGAGCACCATCAGCTTGATGCCGGAGGTGACGACATTGCCGAGCACGCGTTCAGCGAGGAAGCTGGTCTTGTTCCAGAGCGCGAACGGGATCAGTACGAACCCGGCCAGCGTCGTCAGCTTGAATTCCAGGATCGCCACGAAGAGCTGAACCGCGAGCACGAAGAAGGCGACGAGGATGATCGCCCAGGCCAGGAACATGACAGCGATCAGGATAAAATTGTGAAAGAAGCTGATTGGACCAAGCATGTCGCCGATTTGGGCCAGCAAGGGTTCTGCCGCCTCGAACCCAACCCCGGCAATATAGCCCGGTCGCATAAGGTCGCCTGCCGTCAGCGTGCTGGAGCCCGCCTTCACACCGAGGCTCGCGAAGCTCTCGAACACGATATTGGCGAGCAGGGTGAAATTGCCGATGATGAAGGCGAAGAAGCCGACATAGAGCACCTTCTTCAGAAGCCCCGACATGACATCGGCATTTTGCGAGAGGGCCCAGAAGAGACCGGCCAGCGTGATGTCGATGACAATCAGCGTGGTGGTCAGGTAAGCGACATCGCCCGCGAGCAGGCCGAAGCCTGAATCGATATAGGCAATGAAGGTTTCGAGAAACCGGTCGATGACGCCCATCTCTTCCATGGCGGGTCAGTCTCCGAGAAAGGATTTAAGGCGGGCCCGGCCGCGTTCGGCCTCTTCAAGCTCGCGCGCGCGGTCGAAGGCAATAGCCCGGTAGTGGGCAGCCATCAGGGCCTCCATCTGGATCAGCTGCTCGGCAGAGAGCGCGCCGATCTGGTTGCCGGCCTGCAGGGCCTGGAGGTTGCCGATCGCAGTCTGGCTCTCATCTACCAAGCCGGTCAGCGCCTCGGAATCCTCGGCATTGTTGCGCACCGTTTCGGCGACCATGAGCAGGGTGTGCTTGTGGGCGCTGCGGGACTGGCGCCATCGGGCACGGGCATCTTCGACGAGCACGCCTGAGTCAGGCGGCGTATCGCCATAGGTTTCGGGATAGAGGTCCTCATATTCATCCTCGACCTCTTCCACGCCGTACCCGATGCCTTCAGCATCGCGCATCAGCTCGCTGATCCGCCGGATCCGGTCGGCAATGATGGCGCGGGCGACGTCTACGGGCAGGGTTTCCAGGTCTCGCGCCATCTTCTCGATCATGTCGATCTCATGCGTCAGCTGGCGGATCTGGTTGTCGACTTCCTGCAGCGCGCGCACGGCCTGGAGGATGTTCTGGGCATGATTGGCGGGATCATAGACGGTAAGCTGCGCAGCGGCCGGCGGGGTTAGAAACACCGGTATGGGCGCCGCGCAGACAAATACGGAGACGGCAATACTCAGGAAGGGTCGTTTCATGGTCTGGGTTCCTGTTCAGCAGCGATTTTTGCAGGGTCAGCGCCGGGCAGGCCCGGCCAGCCCGCGATAAGGTCAGCTGCCCAGCCGAGGTCCCTCAGCTCCAGCCAGCGACGGGCAAAGCCCGCTTCGCCCGCCTCTTCGAGACAGGCGGTCATCTGCTTTTGGTCGGCAGGCGCGGCAGCGCCGCACAAGGCGAGCGCAACCTCGCCCATGCCAAGCTCGAACAGGCGGCAGCCCAGGGGCGAGGTATAGTAATAGTCCCGCTTCGGAATGGCTTTTGCGAGGATGTCGATCTGCCGGTCATTCAGCCCGAACCGGCGATAGACAGATTGAGATGCCGGCTCGAGCGCCCGCTCGTTCGGCAGGAAAATCCGTGTCGGGCAGGATTCGATCAGGGCCGGGGCGATGGACGCCCCTTCAATATCGGCGAGCGACTGGGTTGCGAATACAACGGCAACGTTCTTCTTGCGCAGGGTCTTCAGCCAGTCGCGCAGGCGCGCAGCAAAGACCGGATGGTCGAGGAACAGCCAGGCCTCATCGAGGATAAGCAGTGCCGGGCGGCCATCGAACCGGTCTTCGAGCCGGTGAAAGAGATAGGTGATAACAGGCGCGACCGCTGACGGTGTCTGCATCAGCTCTTCCATCTCGAAACACGCGACCGATGTGAGATCCAGCGCTTCATGGTCGCTATCGAGCAAATGCCCGTAGGCCCCTTCCAGCGTGTAGGGCTGCAGCGCGGCCTTCAGCGTATCCGATTGCAGGATGAGGCTGAGGCCCGTTAGCGTGCGCTCGGTCACAGGCGCCGAGGCGAGGGACTGCACCCCATCCCAGAGGGCAGACTTCAAATCTGGCGTAACCGTCACACCCTCCGCCGCGATGAGACCGAGCAGCCAGTCGGCCGCAAAGCTCGCACCGCGCTCAGTGTCGATGTCCCTGAGCGGCTGAAGCGCGGGCCGCTCATCCCCGGCGAGCGGCAACCAGGTCCCGTCCATAGCGAGCGTCACCGCGCGGGCGGAGCCACCCTTGTCGAAAACGAAAACCTGTGCGTCCTCATAACGCTGCCATTGCGCCGCGAGGAGCGAGAGCAATACCGATTTGCCGGACCCGGTCGGCCCGACAATCAGCGTGTGGCCGACATCGCCGACATGCAGGTTCAGCCGGAACGGCGTCGTGCCTTCGGTCTGCGCTTCGATCAGCGCGCGATCGGACAGATGGTCATTCCAGCTATCACCTGCCCAGACCGAGGAGATCGGCACAAGATGGGCAAGGTTCAGCGTATGCAATATGGGCTGGCGGACATTGGCATAGACATGGCCGGGCAGGGAACCGAGCCAGGCTTCGACCGCGTTCAGCGTTTCGCGAATGGCCGTGAACCCGCGCCCGTTGATAATGCGCTCGACGGCGCGGGTGCGCGCTTCGACTTCGTCACGCGTCTCGCCCATCAGGGTGAGGGTCGTCGTGACATAGCCATAGGAGACGAGATCCGAGCCTAACTCCTGCAAGGCCGCATCGGCATCGGCCGCCTTGTTGTCGGCGTCATTATCGAGAAGCGCCGCCTGCTCGTTGAACAGGGTCTCGCGCAGCACGGCGCCGACGGATTTGCGCTTGGCAAACCAGTGGCGGCGCTTCTTGGCCAGGAGCTTCTCGGCCTCGGCCTTGTCCATGGCGATGAACCGCGTCGCCCAGCGATAGGAGAAACCGAGACGATTAAGCTCATCGAGCATGCCCGGTAGCGTCGTTGCCGGAAAGCCGAGCAGGGTCAGCGTCGCGAGATGAACATTGCCAATACGCGGCTCGAGCCCGCCATCGAAAGATTCGTCGGCAAGCACGGCGTCCAGAAAGACCGGCAGGTCCGGCACAGCGACCGGGTGGCGCTTGGAAGAGACGCAGGCATGCAAATAGGTCAGCGTCTCCTCATCACTGAGGGGATGGATCTCATCCAAAGCTGTCGACAAGAGGTCCAGTGTCTGCGCCGCCCGCGTCTGGAAATGTTCGAGCCGCTGGCGCCAGTCGTGGCCGTCACGCTTCTCCGGGCGCTCGATCAGCGCCTTCTCAGCGCGCCCCGTCGCGTCGGCGGGCGGCAGCCAGAGCAGGGTGAGGTAGTAGGTGCTTTCGAACCTCGCTCCCGTTTCTTCAGCTGATGCGCGCCGTTCCTGTTCGATCAGCCAGGCGGTCGCATTCCCGAACGCGCTCTCTGGCGATAACTGAGCCTCCTGCCGGACCGCTTCGAAGAAAAGCGCCCAGCCGGTCCCGAAGCGGCGCAGCACATTATTGACCCGCGCCGTCACGGCCACGAGTTCGGCTTCCGTCGAGCTTTCAAGGTCGGGGCCGCGATAGCGGAAGCCTGTCTGGAAGGCGCCGTCCTTGTTGAGGACGACGCCCGGCGCGACGAGGCACGCCCAGGGGAGGTAGTCAGCAAGGCGCGTGGGGTGGCCTGCATATTCAGAAAGATTCAGCATGCGAGATGCTCCTTATGACGGGCCGAGCGGATCGCCACGGTCAGGAAATCGGGGTCGGAGCGGGCCATGAGGACCGCGAGCGAGTGTCCCGCCACCCAGACAATGAGGCCCGGGATCCAGAGCCGAAGCCCGAGGGCCAACGCCGCTGACAGTGTCCCGATGGCGATGGCGGCCGAGCGCGGCGCGCCCGCCATCAGGATGGGCTCGGCAAGCGAGCGGTGGAGGGGGATCTCGTAGCCGTCGAGCATCAGAGCACCGCGCCGCCGCCGAACGAGAAGAAGGTCAGGAAGAAGCTGGTCGCCGCAAAAGCGATCGAAAGGCCGAACACGATCTGGATCAGCTTGCGGAACCCGCCGGATGTTTCCCCGAACGCCAGCGTCAGCCCCGTCAGTGTAATGATGATCACCGATACGATGCGGGCCACCGGGCCTTCGATCGATTGCAGGATCTGGTCGAGCGGACCTTCCCAGGGCATGCCGGTGCCCGCGGCATGTGCCGGAAGGGCGAGCAGGCCAACCGATGCGATTAAGGCTGCGGCCTGAACGCTGCGATTGAGCGCCTTGATCTGATGATAGTGCATAAAGTCTCTCCTCAATTGACGATGCTGATGAAGGGGGCGGCGAGCGGCTCGGTGCGGTAGCCCGTGCCGTCAAAGCCTGTGATACGAAGCGCCTGTTCGACCCGTCTTGACCCACTGGCGCGGGACATGAACACGATTACGTCAACCGCCTCGCCGATCAGGGCGTAGGGCAGGGCGCTGGTTGCTTCTTCGACTAGCTGTTCAAGCCGGGTGAGCCCGCCTAGCGCAGAGTTCGCATGAAGCGTGGTGATCCCGCCCGGGTGGCCGGTATTCCAGGCCTTGAGGAGATCGAGTGCTTCGCCGCCGCGAACCTCGCCGACAATGATCCGGTCGGGCCTCAGCCGCATGGTCGAGCGGACAAGGTCGCGCAAGGTGATGCCGGAGCGATGCGTGCGAAGCTGTGTGACATCATCGGCTGTGCAACGAAGTTCGCGGGTGTCTTCCAAGATGACAATCCGGTCGTCAGCCAGCGCCGGCTCAGACAGGAGCGCATTGGTGAAGGTCGTCTTGCCCGACGAGGTTCCGCCCGCGACAACAATGTTTAGCCGGTCTTCTAGCGCCTGTCGCAGTCCGGCGCAGAGAGCAGGCGTCAGCGCGCCCGTCTCGACATAGGTATCGAGCGCAATCGGACGTCCCGCCGGTTTGCGGATCGCAAAGCAGGGCGCTTCGGCAACGGGAGGCAGTATTCCTTCGAACCGTTCGCCTGAGCCCGGCAATTCGGCTGACACAATCGGCGAGTCCCGGTCGCAGGCTTCGCCAACAGCTGACGCGACCAGTCGGATGATCCGTTCGCGTTCCGCACGGCCGAGAGTCTCGGCCGCGCGCCGCAATCCAAAGCCAGCCTTCTCGACCCAGACTGAACCATCAGGATTGGCGAGGATCTCGATTGTATCAGGTGCGGCCAGCGCTGCCCCAACCGGCCCGTCAAAGGCCGTCCGCAGCATGGCGGAGCGCCGCGTGTCTGTTTCGGAAGATTGGGCCAGGGACGTCATGGCGCGGGGTGTCCTCATCAGTGATGAGGCAACGTCACACCCCTATGATCAGACCCCCAGATGGGACGGGAGGAGGCCGGGGGTACGAAAGGGACCTGCCGGGAGAGGCAGGGGTAAATTCACAACAAATCGGAGCGCCGCGATTGATTTTGCTCCCACCTCACGAAAGAACAACGCACGAACTACAGGGGGAAAGCTATGGGTCGCTACAAGTCAGTCCTGATGGCCAAAAAGGATGCACGCGAATTTCCATACCGTGTCGCGCTGCCTATTCCGCCCACGGGGCACGGCAAGCGTCTCGACATCATTGCCGCCTGGATCAATACAAATATCGGTCCCGACTGGCGCATGCACAGCCATCTTGAGAGAGGCGAGCACATGGCGCTCTACATGTTCAGGACAGAACAGTTGGCGTCGCACTACCGACAGGCGCTGTCGAGCGGAGAGCTAGATGTGGGCACCTGACACTCAGTTCCAGATATGCGGATTGGCCCGCTCCACGACCCGCTTGGTCAGGGCTTCAAGTTCAGATTTCGCTCGTGCCGCATCGGCAGGGGTCTCGAAGGGGTTTTTGCCAGGTCGTTGGCGAAGCCACTCGAATATGAACTCGATCAACAGGTCGGTCTGGAAGGCCGCGCTCGTTTCCAGCTTCTCCATCTGGTCCTCGACCCGTTCAAGCCTCTGCACAATAGCAGCATCAGGCCTCTTTTCCGGCGGCGTAAACATAAGGGTCAGCGCCTCATCGACAAGCGCGCCCATATTCACGCCATGGTCTCCGGAAACGCGCCGCAGCTTGCGCAGATTGGTTTCGGAGACGCGGACGTGCAGGCGTGGATTGTTGCTCATGGTTCAGAGCTCCCGGCCGCCATTTTCATGGAACTGGAGATAATAGCGCGCGATCTGGTCCTGAATATTGCTGCGCTCGACCGGCGCCTGCTCGGCCGTATCCATTTCGCGCTCAACTTCCTCGTCATCTGAGATGTCCGGGTCAACGGTTCGGGCCAGCCCCCCAGTGTCGCCGCCCGCAGGTGCCGGCCCCGATGCATGATAGCCGGAACAGGCTGGCGCATCACTGCCTGGCGCCGGTCTTTCCAACCCGCCTGCGCGTTCGGTGAAATTGCGATCCTCGAAATAGCGAAGCTTTTTCGCCTTGATCGGCGGATGGCTGGCCAGGAAGATCAGCGCTTCATCTGCGGGCATCTGCATAACCTCGCCCGGCGTCATGAGCTGGCGCTGTGTTTCCTGTTGGGAAACCATCACATGACTGAGCCAGGGAGCGAGCCTGTGGCCGGTATAGTTCTTCTGGCTACGCTGCTCGGTGGTCGTGCCAAGCATGTCCGAAATCCGTTTGGCTGTACGCTCGTCATTGGTCGCAAAGGCGACCCGAACATGACAATTGTCGAGGATGGAATTATTCTGGCCATAAGCCTTCTCGACCTGGTTTAGAGACTGGGCGATCAGGAAGGCCCGCACGCCATACCCCGCCATGAACGCCAGCGATGTCTCGAAGAAATCAAGCCGGCCAAGCGCGGGAAACTCATCCAGCATCAACAGGGTCTGCCGGGTCTCTTGTCCGTTAGGCAGCTTTTCGCACAGGCGACGCGCTATCTGGTTGAGGATTAGCCGGATCAGCGGCTTGGTCCGTGAAAGGTCAGAGGGCGGGACAACCAGATACAGGGATGCAGCAAGTTCCCCTCGCACCAAGTCCTCAATCTGCCAATCCGACCCGGACGTCGCGCGTTGCACCACTGGATCCCGGTATAGACCCAGAAAGGAAATCGCCGTCGACACGACGGATGATTTCTCGTTCTCCGCCTTGTTCAAGAGCTCCCGCGCCGCCTCAGCGACCACGGGATGGGTCAAGGGTCGGTCTCGCGATCCTAGATGGTTCGCCTCCAGCATCCGCTCCAGCGTCTCATCAATCGGCCGCGCAGGGTCTGACAGCAGGGTCGCCACGCCTGCGAGCGACTTGTCATCCTCGCAATAGAGAACATGAAGGATCGCACCAACGAGCAGTGAATGCGCTGTCTTGTCCCAATGATTGCGCCGTTCGAGCGAACCTTCCGGATCGACAAGGATATCGGCCACATTCTGTGCATCGCGCACTTCATGGGCGCCAAGCCGTACTTCTAGCAGCGGATTGAACCGCGAACTCGCAAGATCAGTCGGATCAAACCGGATGCAGCGTGAAAAGCCAGACCGCCACTTGGAAGTGAGTGACCAGTTCTCACCCTTGATGTCATGAATGATCGCATTGCCTGTCCAGGACAGCAGGGTAGGGACCACCAGCCCCACACCCTTGCCGGACCGCGTTGGCGCAAAAGCCATAACATGCTCTGCACCCGCATGCCGAAGATAACGTCTTCTGAACCGTCCCAACACAACGCCGGTTACGCCAAACAGGCCAGCTTTCCGAACATCGAGCGACGAGGACCACCTTGCCGACCCGTATGTCGTCGCATTTTTCTCACGCCGTGCGCGCCACAAGGATGCAATGATCGCCATCACGATCCCGGCAATCCCACCAAGAGAAGCAATCACACCGGCCCGCGCAAACACGTTCGGCGCATAGGCATCATAGGCATACCACCACTGGAACAGACGCCAGGGCTTGTAGACAGGCTGTCCAGCCACTTCAAACCACGGATCCCCCAAGCGCGGTTGATAGTCCAACACCCCTGCCACCCACTGCGTCGCCACCCACACCGAGCAGGTGATCAGGAACAGCGTCAGCAGGAATTGTCCGAGGAGGATTTTAGTAGGTGTCAATGGTCCAATCCTGAAATGAGAAAGGCACAATTCTAGGCCAAGCAGTCGATGGCGGAAATCGTCGCTGAGGGAGATCCCGGGCTATTCTGGGATATCCGATTCCTTGTGACGGCGTTGACATTTCGAACATAACGGCATATTTATTGTTCGAAATTCGAACACATGAGGTTCTCATGGAACTTACGCAGCAGCAGAAGGAAGCCGCTTTCGACGAGAAGGCCGATGAACTCGGCGAGGCCTTGGAGGAATGGTATGAAGAAGAAGCGCAGGCAATTGATGCCAACATAGTCGAAGACGCCCCGTCAGGCACTGGGGGTTCCATTATTTCAAAGACACCAGCGATTGATTCCAAGCGTGTTCTGGACGCAAGCAGCGTGACCAGCGAAATTCTCGATATCGAAATACCACCCGAGATCATCAAGCCCGGAGGGTATGACAGCTGCGACGAGATGCTTGATGACCTGCTACCGAAACTGCGGGACGTCTACTCAGGAAAACGGAAAGTAAAAAAGCGGAAAGTCGAAAAAGAAATGATCGAGGTTTAAATCGGGATGAGCAAGTCACGAACGGAGTGGGAAAGCCTCGGCCAGAGATTAAAGATCGCCCGCGAATACCTCGATCTCAGTCAGGATGAAGCTGCAAGTGCGGTCGGTCTTCCAAGGTCTGCGATATCCTTGATCGAAAATGGCCGCAGAAAGGTGGATGCCGTCGAGCTTGCCCGCTTCTCCGACCTTTATTCCCAATCGATTGAGTCGTTGACCGGTAGGTCCGCGCCGCCGGTATTGCCGGAGAGTGTACATGCGCTGGCGCGCGCGGCCACGGAGCTCTCGGACGAAGATCGCCAGCAGCTTCTGTCATTTGCTATGTTCCTCCAGAACAAGACACCCGGCGAGGCGGAGGATGGTTAGAGGTCGCGCTGCAGAAATCAGACTGGAGGCGATCTCAGCTGCCAAGCGTCTTCATCGTGAGATGAAGATCCGCAATACCGTAACCTCAGGCTCCGGCATGATCGATGTGTTCGGCGCGATCGAGCAGCTTGAGATTCCTCTCGTCTTCAAACCCCTAAAGACAGCGCTCGGCCTTTGCCTGCCAAAACCGCTTAGCGGCATCATGGTTACGACCGAGCGTGGCCTGTACATTCAGCGATTCACCGCGGCCCACGAACTAGGACACGCGGTGCTAGGGCACTCTGGAAGTGTGGATCGAGAATTCAACTACAGAGCAATGCTAGAGCCCGCAAGTGGGCAGGACTTTCAAGAATTGGCAGCGGACGCATTCGCGGCTGAGTTCATGCTACCCCGCTGGCTCTACAAACATCATGTGCAACAACAGGGCTGGACCGTCCAACGCCATTTGCAGAACCCCGATATAGTTTACCAGCTATCATTACGGATGGGCGCGAGCTATGAGGCGACATGCTGGGGACTACTTAGCCACGACATCTTGAATCGGACTGATGTTGAGCTGCTGCTCAAGACGAAGGTCGCCCAGATCAAGCAGAGCACCGGTGAGACTTTTCGGCCAGCAAACTCCTGGGCGAACACGTGGCGGATATCTGCGAAGGATCATGGTGCGACGCTAACTGTTGACCCGGACGATCTCATCAAAATTGACCTCGAAGAAGCGGCGGGCAGTGGCTATCAATGGAACCTGGATAAGCTGAGGGGCGCAGGCTTCGAAGTCATTTCCGACAGGAACCAGATTGCGCGCGATCCTGTTCTATATGGCGGCGGCGTCCGGCGGACGTTGATTACGCGCCCCCCTGAAGCGCCTATGGTGAACATTGACCTGTCAGAGTCTCAGCCCTGGCAAGCCGCTCCTGATAATGACCGTCAACTGCGTGTCTCGCTGATAATGTCAGGAAAGGAGTCCGGAGGCTTGTCGCGCATTGCCCGAATAAATCGGGGAGCGGTGGAGAAGTGATCGTGCATGCGGATTTGCGCCCTTCCTTGAGTAGCGTACTGCAACAGGGCAGACGTGTGTCCTGCCTATCTTGCGCCACGTCTACGGCGCACGGATTGACGGCAGCGGCGTCTGAAGATCTCTCAATCGAATACCTGTTCTATCATTCCGTGCAGCAGATGCCGGCCGCCAATCCCGATGAGGGAACGACGTTCGATTCAACCGCATCAGCTTTATTGTCAGAAGGCCAGCCAGTCGACCATGTTTGGCCTTATGCCGACACGCAGGCCTACGGCGTCGACTGGGCTCCCCCCGTTCATTCCGCACCTGTCTACAAAGCGAACTTTGAGCCTATTCCCCCGGATTTCGACGCTATTGCCTCACAGTTTCTCACTGGTCGAACTGTAGTGATGGGGCTGATAATAACCGACGCCTTCTACCGATGTGATCACTCAGGGATGCTCCCGTCGCTGGCACCTGACACCGAGCGCGGCGGGCATGCCGTTCTGGGCGTTGGTTCCGCAAGCGATGGCACCGACCATTTCATTCTCATACGCAATAGCTGGGGCGCCGGGTGGGGCATGTCGGGACATGCCTGGCTCTCACGAGCCTATATCGAACTACACCTCATCGAAGCCCGTATTGTCGCGCAGGAAAGGATTGGATCATGAAACTGATTGAAGGCCGGACTATTCCGGAAGTCTGGGTAAGAGCCGCCCGCTATCTCCAGGACAGGAAAGGGCATGAAGATTATGACCTCATCCTTCACATAGCAAATCCAGTTGAACTGTCATCGGAAGATTCCGAGGTGATCGATCTTGTCGATGGATTCCTCAATACGCATGGCGGCGGCCGGATCCACACCGTTGCAGAGACAATTTTCCCCATCAGCGACTATGTAAGGAATGGCCGCGACGGTGTGTTTAGGATCTATCCCGAGCGGATGGACCGCATCCATGCTTGCCGTAAAGACAAGAGGTGGGGCTGCTATGCAATGCGAATGCTTCGCCAGACTGACCTTGAGGGAAAAACTTTCAACCCGCTGGAAAAGATCATCAAAAAGATGTCCGCAGCACGGAGATACAAGGCCTGCTACGAACTCGTGCCCGGGCGGCCTTTCTTGGACGAGGTCGCAAACACTGCAGAAGTGGCGACCTACGATCCTGCCACAGACCGCAAACCATACTATGGAAACCTGCCCTGTCTTAGCCTCGCCAGCTTCAAGTACGATAATACCAAAAGCCAGGTGAGGTTGAATGCGACGTACCGTTCTCACTATTACATGCAGCGCACGCTGGGAAATCTGATCGGCCTCGGGCGGCTGTTGTATTTTGTTGCCCGCGAGGCAGGCGCTGATGGCCTGCCCCACAGGGGTGATCCACCAGA
>NZ_ARYL01000030.1 GCF_000685295.1 Hyphomonas oceanitis SCH89 | reverse complement strand
CAGGGACACTCATCCCGGCAAGCCTCGTAACCGGTATCAACAGCGACCTGCCGGGCACGATTGTCGCGCAGGTCACCCAGCCGGTCTACGACACCGTCACCGGACAATACGTCCTGATCCCGCAGGGCTCGCGCCTCATTGGCCGCTACCAGTCTGAAGTGTCATTCGGCCAGGACCGCGCTCTGGTTACGTGGGACCGGATCATCTTCCCGGATGGAGCGTCAATCTCCATTTCCGCGCCCGGCGCAGACGCGCAGGGCTATGCAGGCCTCGCTGACAGAACAGATCATCACTGGAACCGCGTGTTCGTCGCAGCTGGTCTCGCGACGATCCTTGGCGTCGGCGCTGAACTGGGAAGTGAAGGCGACGGCGATATCGAACGCGCGATCCGCCGGGGCACAACCGACACCGTCAATCAGGCCGGGCAGCGCGTCGTCGAACGCAATCTTGGCATCCAGCCCACGATCAGGGTCCGCCCCGGCTGGCCTGTCCGCGTGGTCGTCACGCGCGACCTCATACTCAGACCGCAATGAACAGGAGCGCCCCCATGTCTCTTCGTCTCGACAAACTTCCGGACCGCACCCCTGTGCGCATGAGCATCGCGGTCGACCCCGAGCTCGCCGCAGCCCTCACCGATTATGCTGAAATCTACCGTCAGACCTATGACGCGGAAGAAAAGCCGGAAGTGCTGATCCCCGCCATGCTCGAAAACTTTCTCGGCAATGATGCCGGGTTCAAACGGGCGCGCCGCGCCCTCAACACACAGACCAGCACAGGAGACTAGGCCCATGGCTCAGATCGGCACCTTCACCGCGAAAGATGGAAGCTATACCGGGACCATCCGGACCATGACCATCAATGTCAAAGCCCAGCTCATCCCCAACAAGGACAAGGGCAGCGACGGCGCACCGGATTTCCGGCTCTATGCCGGCGGCGCGGAACTCGGCGCCGCCTGGCGGCAGGATTCCAAAGATGGTGAAAGAGCCTACCTCGCGGTCAAACTCGATGATCCGAGTTTCGCCGCGCCCGTGCGCGCCGCCTTCTTCGAGAACGAGAAAGAAGGCACCGGCGTCATGGTGTGGAACCGGGCAAAGGCCTCAGCCTAGGCGAGCACCAAGGCAGGAAATAGAAAGCAAAGCTCATGGACAAAGGCCAGCAGGTCACTGAACAGGAGATCGAGACCAGTCTCAGCAGCCTTGCCCGTCTTATCGACAGGTACGGCGATGCCTATTGGCCCGTCTTTGAGCGACTTGAACGCGAACTCGGCATCCGCAAGCAGCGCCGCAGGAGATTGTCCGCACACTTGCAAAATAGCAGGCGCACGCTGTGAGCTGGCCTGCCCCTTCGAGGTGGTCCGCGTGTTTTATTAGTCCGGCGGTTTCCACGTAGCGGCGTTCATGCTGCTACACCTCCATAGTAAGGCGGTATGAACGCCGCGGGCAAGACGGCTTTTGGTGCCGGTGGTTTGTAGCCGAGCGATGAGTGCGGACGTACCGTGTTGTAGTGCTGTCTCCAAGCCCCGATGAGGACCTTTGCCTCGCGCAGATCATAGAAGATTTCCCTCGCCAGAAGTTCGTCACGGAGCTTGGAGTTGAAGCTCTCGCAGTAGCCGTTTTCCCATGGACTTGCTGGCGTTATGTAGAGGGTCTTCACGCCGATACGGCCGAGCCAGTCTCGTAAGGCCGTGGCGATAAACTCCGGACCATTGTCGGAACGTATGTGCTCCGGCGCTCCATGCTGCACGAACAACTCGCCCAGCGTATCAAGCACGTCTCGCGAGTTCAGTCTGCGCGCGACACTGATCGCAAGGCATTCCCGGGTGAACTCGTCGATCACGCACAGCATCCTGAAGACCTTGCCATCATGGGTGCGGTCCTGGACGAAGTCATAGGACCAGACATGACCTTTGTGCGTTGGCCGTAGCCGCACGCAGGAGCCGTCATTCAGCCAGAGGCGGCTGCGCTTCGGTTGTTTCATTGGTACTTTGAGCCCTTCACGTCGCCAGATGCGATAGACCCGCTTTTCATTCACATGCCATCCATCGGCGCGGAGCAAGGCGGTGATCCTGCGATACCCATACCGACCGAACCGTTCAGCCAGGTGGATAATAGCCGATGTTAGGGCTTCCTCATCGTCTCGCCGGATAGGTTGCTTGCGTTGGGTCGAGCGGTGCTGGCCGATCACGTGGCACGCCCGGCGTTCGGAGACGCCAAGCCCTTCCACCACGTGATCGACCGCAATGCGACGACGTGAAGGGCTTAGAACTTTCCCCGCACGACTTCCTGAAGGATCTGGTTGTCGAGCGTGAGGTCGGAAACAGCACGCCGAAGCCGGGTGTTCTCCTTCTCCATATCCTTCATCCGCTTGGCCTGGTCGACCTGCAGGCCGCCATACTCTTTGCGCCAGCGGTAATAGGTCTGCTCCGTCACGCCGACCGCTCTCGCAGCCGTGGCAGCCGTCTCACCACGGGCCAGGCGAACCTCCACCTCCCGCAGCTTCGCAATGATCTCTTCAGGCTTGGCTCTCTTGCCCATGTCTCAGCTCCATATCTGAAGCCGGAACTAACTCAAATACCGGACCACTTTTCCGGATGCAGACCAAGATCACTAGCGGCCGGCACGACCGATCCGTCACGCACCGTCCACTTCTGGCCGAAGGTATCGGCCGCGTTTTTCTTTATATCGTCCGAGACGCTCATGGTGATGAAGTTGCCGCAATCATTAGTTGGAATCAATCACGCCTATAGGATTTGCACAGGAATGATTGGCCCAAAGGAGCGCATTCCAAACCTGGAGCCATGGGATGGAAACGTCCGTCTTTGGCGGGTCTTTGCCACCCAGCCATTTGGTTTTTAACGTCCGCTAGTGGCCCAAATTGACGGTCGCGGGTTGGTTCGCGAACGGCGGATTTACTGCTGCTTTGGGTCAGTTCAAGCCCTAACGACCGGTTTTGGGATGATCCTGACGACAGCTGTGGGCGCAAAACCGAGCATTAGGAATGTGAGTTCCTGGTTTCGGGATCGGTCAAATTGCATATTCGTTGGCGACGCGCCTGTTTTATCTCTGAAAAACGACGCGTCACACGCCAAGGCAGTACTCGTGCGACTAGCGGCTTGATGAATCGGGCGGGGATCGCGGCCTCAGGCGTCGAATATCAAACTCTGTAATCCGCTCACTGATGCTTTTGATCTCAATTCGACCAGAGAGGAGCCTGCTCCACTCCTTGAATATTTCGTCCAGCTCAAAGTAGACGTCAGCGGTAATGAGATTCCGGTTCAAAAGCCGGTTCAGAATGGTAGGGTAGTCAGTCCGGGGCGTATCAGAAAACGATGATAAAATCTGATTGCTTTCGACTCCGGCGATCAATTCCTCAATCGCGTCGGTGATGGCGTTCAGCTTTACCGCCGTATTTGATACTTCGGCGTTGGTCGATCCTAAAGATATTTCTGCAAGAAACTCGTTTTGTCGCTTACGCGCGGCAGCACTTGAGTCCGAGATGCGCGCTAAGTACTCTGCTCTTTTGCTAGCTTCTCGCTCTTGACGCCGTTGCTCCCTTTCAGCAGCTCTTGCTTCTGCGACCGTCTTCCGTTCGTCTTTGCGCTGCTTCTCAAGCTGAACCTTAACGTTGGCCTCGGTGAATTGCCTGCCGATTGCATCGATGTTCCACATTTCAAGCAATGCCCAACCGGCGAAACCGACAAAAACGGCCGGAAGCAACATCGATCCAAATGGTAGGTTCACGAACCACCATACATGATCCCACCCGAGGAAAAAGTTTTCCGTTGCCAGCCAGGCCGTCAGCAGAGTTATCATCGCGGACATCACAGCTGGCACGACTGCCCAAGCGTAGCGCCACCTGCTCACTTCACTGACACAGGCCGTTCCAGTCTCGGTGAGTGTATTGATCTGTTTTTTCAAGTCCCGAGCGCGGGCCTCCATGGCTCTGATCCCCAACACCACAGACAACCCCATCAGCAGTGCACATAGAACCATGAGGCCAAACACCCAAGATACCGGAGTGTCCTTCGGCTGGCTCATCGGGGCGGCAATAATCCCTAAGGCGCTCGACGCAACCGCGGATACAAAGCATCCATAGGCGTCGATAGTCTCGTCGGACGCTCCGATGGGCATGAACTCTGGACGTCGAGCTGTAGGATGCCGACGCAGATTCCGGCGAACCACTTCGCAGACGTCCACTTCGCACGTGTCCGCTCCATCTGAGACAACGATCACACGACCGTCGTTCGCCGCGGCCTCATCGAGAGCTGCTCGGAGCGCTGTGCCCACCGGAGTGAAATTGCCCGGATCGTATTTGTCAGGGACGTCCTCGATCACGGGCATCAATGGGTTGATTACGACCGAGCCGCAATTTCCACCATTCTCGGCCGAACCAAAGAACGTGGTAGACGTGCGCGAGCCCTGAACCAGACTCTCCTTTGTCTCGGCGACGAACGCAATTGCATCGGCTCTCTCATCCGCATCCATAGACCCGGACGCGTCGATCACGAAGTAGACTGGTTCCGCCCAACCAGCTTGTATCGACCACAGGGCCAAGCCCAGGACAACAACCAAAGCGCGCATCGTTCCTCCCGCTGCGCGAAGTATGTGTTCCCTCTACGTTCTCGTCAAGCCGCTAATCCCAAGGTGCTCGAGAAACAGACTACAGTGAAGGTAGAATGTAATCGCCGAGTTCCTGGGATCATGGAGCCAAAACGCGGACGGCTGCTTTCGGGATATTTGACCAAAAGCGCTTACGATCGATTTCGGAATAATTCTGCGCCCACCACGACCATCACCGCCGTCGTAATGCGCTTGCCCAGCCGTGAGGAACAGGATGCGCGATCTTCATGAGCTGATCGCGGCGATAATCCATCGATCCCCCATCGCCATAGGCCGGCCTTGAGTTGGCGTGGCCCATGATCATACACCGGAACCCGTAATCGAGTTCGGCCTCCTGCATGCGCTTCTCGAACGAATGCCTGAACGAATAAATCTTGTGCGCCGGGCTCGGGAACAGGCCGCGTGACTTGAACGCCGTCATGAGGTTGGCCGAAAGGAGGTCAGGCTTGTCACGGTAGTGCGCAAATCCTTTCGGGGCGAGACGAAGCGCTTCCAGCGACACACCCACGAGCGGGATATCCCGGATCGAGGAAACGGTCTTGATCTCGCGGTCCTTCTTTGGCCGGATCGAGATGTAGGGAACGTTGTCCTTGAGGTGGATATCTTCTTCGAGGAGGTTTGCGATCTCACCAGGGCGGCAGCCAGTTTCGATGAGGGCGAAGAGGATCAGGTCGGCGTCGCCGACAAGGCCGGACAGGGCGCCGGGCGCAAGCACCTTCTCGCGGACCCAGTTTTCTTCAAATGGCGGAACGTCTGTGGACTGGCGGTCCTTGAAGGTGAGGTTACGGAACGGGTTGGGCCGATCTTCTTCGCCGATATATTTGAAATAAGCGCTGTAAAGAAGGCGCATGTTGCCAACGTCCCGATTGGCCGTCTTGGTGCTCAGAGCCGCCCGGCCCGGCTTGGGCAGGACCCGGTCCTTCCACCAGTTATAGTATTGCTGGGCGTCCTGGCGGGTGATGTCGCGCATGTTCCGGTCGCCCACGACATCAATGAAATACTGGACGCCGCGGCGCTTGGTCTTCTTCCAGGCGCGCACCTGGGTTTCCGACTTGCCGATGAGTTCGCTGGCCGCAATGTCCGAGCAATAGGTCTCGAACGCTGCCGAGACGGTCACGGGCGGCGGCGGGACCGTCCCGAGGAGGGCATCGGCCTCGACCTTTTCCGAGCGGCTGGGCTTGCCGGCATCTGCAACATCGACCCGGCGGATGCGCGCGACGAGATCATCAAGGTCAGCCTGGTTCGCGAGCTGTTCGATGGGGGCATAGACAAAGCCGCGGGCGAGCGCCCGGGCCTGGGCTGCCTTGTACCGGCGCTGGGCCTGGTCGATCTGGAAGGCGAGATTTTCAGGACTGGACGTGTCGTCTGCCCGGCCTGACAGCATGGCCCAGTAGAGGTCATCGGACTCTTCCATCGCGTCGCGCCTGAGCCGCGCAATCTCGAGAGATCGGGTGCGCAGGGAGCATTCGATAACACCGCGCCCATCGAAATCCTGGAAGCGTTTCGGGACCCGCCGCTGATAGTGCCAGTAACCCAGTTTGGCCTTCAGATGCCGGTTCTCTTTATCCAAGACTCAATCCTGATTGTAGGGAAATAAGTAGGGATATTTGTAGGGAAAAATCGGGTCAACGTCAAGCGAACGAGCGCCATGGGCCCGCTAGGGCTTTGATTGTACTTATCTTTTTGGAAAATATTCTGGAGCGGGCGAAGAGATTCGAACTCTCGACCCCAACCTTGGCAAGGTTGTGCTCTACCACTGAGCTACGCCCGCATCCTGAATTGGTACTCGGCAGGAACCCCCGCCGAGAGGCGTGATAAAGCGCATCATGCCCGGCTTTGCAAGCGGATAGTTGGCCTAACGCTGCACAATTTGTGGACTTCTCCCGCGTTGATCTGAAACAGCCGATACACATCGGGCAAGGCACGCCCGGATCGACGGGATTCAGCCCCTTATCACGGTCCGAATCTGGTCCGGACGGACTTCCCTCCCATCCGCATCGACAAAAGCAGCACGTATGGCTGCCTTCGTGCCCGCCTTGGTAAAGCTTATAGGCGGCGATTCCCCGACACCCAGCCACGCATCGCCCCATTGAGTCAGCCCGATAAGGATAGGTCGCAGGGAGAGTCCCATGGCCGAAAGCGTATATTCCGGCCGTGCGCGCTTACCTGGCGCCTTGTAGGGACGCTTCACCAGCAGGCCGGCATCAACTAACCCCTTCAAGCGCCCGGACAGGACTGTCCGCGGACATTTGAGTTCCGCCTGAAAGTCATCGAAGCGCCGCACACCGTACAGGGCAGCGCGAAGGATCAATAACGTCCAGCGGTCACCTACAACCTCGATAGCACTGGCGAGGTTACAGCTTTCCGGTGGAATCGGTGAGCGGCGGGCGAGAGGAATCTGCGTCATTGAGACTCTCTTGTATGGGTTCGCTTTCTAAATCCAGACCTCTCGTGGCCGTCACGCAAATTTCGCGATTTGCGCCTTGTATTTGTCGCCTTCGAATGGGAGAGGCTGGATCAGGAATTCCTTTTCACCGATGGCTTTTCAGATGAAAAAAACGTGCCTCATCGCGCTCCTGCTCATGTCGATAGGCGCCTGTGCGGCGCCGGAAATCGCAGAAACGGCTGCTACTAAGCCTTCGCCTGCGACGGCCCTTTGGAGCTTCGAATCTGCCTCCCGCAATTTGCGCGAGGAATCATGCCCAGCCGGCACACGCTTTGGGGCGCCTCTTTCGCTGGACATAACCGCGACGCCCGTTTCGCTGAACGATGAAGACGCCAATCCGCCACTACCAGATGTGGCGACTTTTGCTGGCGGATGGAGCCTGACATCCGATAATACCAATTTTGGCGGCCTTTCCGGCCTCGAGACACTCCCGGATGGCAAACTTCTGTCCATTTCCGATGTCGGCGCTTTCGTGTGGCTGGGTATGACTGACGGCCACCCGGATGGCACTGGCGAGCTTGCCTATATGCTGGGGCAGGATGGGGGCCAGTTGTCAGGCAAGGCAGAGGGCGATTCTGAAGGCCTCGCCTATCGCGATGGGCTCGCCATTGTGAGCTTCGAGCGTAATCACCGGCTTGAGGCTTTTGATCTGGAAAACTGCGGTGCAGCCGCACGTGCTGCGCTTGTCGCAAAACTTCCGGCTGAGGCAAACGGCAAACCGATTGACGAAAATCAGGGCGCCGAGGCACTCTCCATCTCCCGTGATGGAATCCTGACCTATGGCCTTGAAAGCCTGTTTGGCGGGCCATCGCCTATGGGCGAGGTCTTTGCGAACGGTACGAGCAAGCTTACAGGCGAGGATGCCGCCAACCCACGCGGCTACTCCTTTGTGGGCCGTGACGAAGTCCCCGTTTCATCCAAATCGCCCATCATCATTACGCTGTATCGCAGCTATGATCCCATCCGGGGCAACCGAAACATTATCACCTGGTCGACATCAGACGAGCGGATTGAGCTCAAGAGGCCCATGCTGGTTGATAATTTCGAAGGCGTAGCCGGTGAAATTGGTGCAGAGGGCAGGCTTCGCATCTGGATGATTTCCGACAATAACTTCTCCGGAAAACAGCAAACGCTGCTTTACGCCTTCGATGTCGACATATCCTCCGAATAAACGCTCTTACATTCGACGCCGTTGAGGCCTACATCTGACGCTGCACAAGGGCTGCGGCGCCCGCAATGGGACTGATCTCCGGCGACCTTACTCATCGTCAGGGAGCTGGCATTCTGGTTCGGACCCTGGTCTGGGCTCACCCGGCGCCCACCTAGTCTCTAGGTTGACGGGAGTGAATATGCCCAGCGACGACTGTGGTTCTTGTGCGCTATTATTGCTGGGTGACGTGAGCACAGACCCGCGTTAAGGCTCTGATCATGTCCCAGGCTCCCGACAAGACACAACTCCGCCACCGCATGCGCACCCTGCGAGCCGAAGCCGCTGCGCGCGACCCTGATGCCGCTGACAAGCTGGCAGACCTGTTTCCAATGAAATTGCTGGAACGCTACGGACCTGTTGTGGCGGGCTATGTTGCCATCAACGAAGAAATCGACCCGGCTCCTCTGATGCAGCGCCTCAGCCGTGCAGGCGCTGAACTGTGCCTGCCGCGTATCGAGGATGATGGCCGTATGACATGGCGCCTCTGGTCCATTGGCGAGCCGCTCGAACGCCGCCCTTTCGGCCTTTCAGAACCGGGAATGGATGCGCCTGAGGTCAATCCGACGCTGATCCTGACGCCGCTGCTGGCCTTCGATGCCATGGGCAACCGTCTGGGCTATGGCAAAGGCCACTATGACCGGGCGATCAGCTCCCTGCGCTCTGCTGGCCGCGCATTTGCCTGCGCGCTCGCCTATCCTGCTCAACAAATCGACTCAGTCCCTTCGGAGTCACACGATCAGCCTCTAGATTGGGCCCTGACGCCGATCGGCTCCGTGCCACTATTCATGATGCGCAATATGAAGGCGTTGAATTCCAACGACGCCGGCCCCGGCGCGGCCTGAACCTCAGCACAAGGGGTTGTTAATCATACGACTTGGCGCAATTCTTGCTATTTTAGGGAACGATTAACCTGAATAGCGCGGCGAAAAGTTGAATAATTCTGAACAAAATCAAATCGGTGCAAGCAGCAGCTCGCAAATGGACATTTTCATCATGTCCATGCTGGTTGCAGTGTGCAGTTTTGGCATTTTAACCCTGAATGCCGTCAAGCCGCGCGCGGACATCGAAATAAGCGTGGCTCAGATCGATCCCGCCGCACCGGAAGCGGCCGTTCCCGCACCAATCGACCAGATCGAGCCGAAACAGACGCCATCGGCTCCTATAGTGGAAACGCCTGCCGCTACACCAACGCGCCCCGTCCCAGTTCCGACCAAGCGCGCCGCGCTCATACCGTCATCGCCAGGATTCATCTCCCTGCTCGGCGATGCGCAAAATGATGCGTTTTTCTATCGGTCAGATTTCGCAAACCCGGACGGTCACTATGGCGGCGACTGGTCACCCAAAAACATCAAGCAAACCGCTGAGGGCGCAGACCTTGAGGTCCATCATGAGCAATCGCGCTCTGGCCCCTTCACAGGCGCCGAGATGAAGACGGTCAACACCTATGGGTATGGCCGCTATGAAGTTGTCATGCGTCCGTCGAAGGGCTCTGGCCTTGTCTCTTCATTCTTCACCTATACGGGGTCTTATGAAGGCACGGCTCATGACGAAATCGATATCGAATTTCTCGGTCTCGATACTTCGCGCATCCATTTCAACTATTTCCGGAAGGGCAAGACAGGCGCTTCAGCAACTTTCGACCTTCCATTCGACGCTTCGGAAGCCGATCACCTCTATGCCTTTGAATGGAGCCCCGAAGGCATCACATGGTACGTCGACGGCAAGCCCTACTACAAAACGGTCGAAGGCGACGCCTTCGTGCCGAGAACGGCGGGCAGCATCATTTTCAACAATTGGGCTGGCAAGCCCTTCATCACCGGCTGGACAGGCAAGCCTACCTTTGAATCAGGCGCGGCGGCCCATTACTCCTGCATTTCCTTTGCCCCACTAGGCGACAACACGCGCGCCTGCAGCGATCTTTACCTGCCGAATCGCCCAAAACACGCCGGGCTCGTGACGGCCCAATTGACACGCTAGCCTGAGCTTTAGGCTGTTCAGCCGGCACCAGAGCGGGCTAATCTGAGGGCATGCGCGAAAGATTACTTACAATCATCTTGGTTACGCTGGCCTGTGCCCTACCAGCTGCCGCTGACCCCACGATCAAGGTGATTAACTTCACCGCCAACTGGTGTCCGGTTTGTCGAATGCTCGATCCGCGTCTGCACGATGCTGTTGAGCGCTTTGAGGATCGCGGAGCAATCCTGGTCAATCTGGATCAAACGGAGCTTACGCGCAGAGATGACATAGCCAATACTGCCCTCATGGAGCGCCTCCATCAGCTCACAGCATCCCACAACGTGGCCTATCTCTGGGATTGGTATGGCGGTCATGCTGGCATCGCCGTCATAGTTGCCGCCGACAATGGCGAACCATTGACCTGTATCACATCAGCCCTGGCAACGGACCAGATTGCTGATCTGCTACAGGAAAGCGTCATCCTGGCGACCCGCGTAAGTGCAGGCGCCAGAAGACCAAAAGGAACGAATTGCCCGCCGCGAATGAATGCGCGGGCAAGTGCCGATCCTATGCCTTGATGTCTTTCATGATCTGCTCACGGGCAACGGGCATCAACTGCGCCATCTGCTCACGAATGCGGGCGTCGGTCCGATCAATACCGGCCGTGTCGAAGTCGCCGCGCACCTTGCGGAACACATCCTCTTCGCCAGCTTCTTCGAGATCTGACAAGACAACGGTCTTGGCATAAGCCTCAGCATCATCGCCCATCAGGCCCATCAGGTCTGCCGCCCAAAGGCCCAGCAGCTTGTTACGGCGGGCCAGGACTTTGAAATGGGTTTCCTGGTCGAGAGCGTATTTCGCCTCTTCTGCGCGTTCGCGATCGTCAAATGAGCTCATGGAAGGGGCCTTTCAGCGAGAATTTCCGGATTTGGGCCCATATAGGGTGCCACAAGAGGTGTGCGCAATAATTGTTTATCGGTGCGACTTGGCGTAACAGTCGCGGGCTAGAGGGTATGATGGCGATTCCAAGCCGCTAGGGGCCCTTGATCACCCATGGAAGGGCTCTGTCGAATGTCGAAAAAGCGCGTCGTTTATGAGGGTAAGGCCAAGATCCTGTACGAAGGACCTGAGCCAGGTACCCTGATCCAGTATTTCAAGGACGACGCCACAGCCTTCAACGCGCAGAAGAAGGCCGTCCTTGATGGCAAAGGCGTCCTGAACAATCGCATCAGCGAGTTCATGATGACCCGCCTTGGCGCTGTTGGCATCCCGACACACTTCATCCGCCGCCTCAACATGCGCGAGCAATTGATCAAGAAAGTCGAGATCATCCCGCTCGAGGTTGTGGTGCGCAATATCGCCGCCGGCACCCTGTCCAAGCGCCTCGGCATCGAGGAAGGCCAGGTCCTGCCCCGCCCGATGGTCGAGTTCTACTTCAAAGACGACGCCCTCGGTGACCCACTCGTGACCGAAGAGCACATCGCGGCGTTCGGCTGGGCCGGCCCGCAGGAGTATGATGACCTCATCTCCCTTGCACTGCGTGTGAACGATTTCATGTCCGGCCTGTTCGCAGCCGTCGGCATCCGCCTCGTGGACTTCAAACTGGAGTTCGGCCGCTATTTCGAAGGTGACAGCGAGATGCCCCGCATCCTGCTTGCTGACGAGATCAGCCCTGACAGCTGCCGCCTTTGGGATTTCGACACCGGCGAGAAGCTCGACAAGGACCGGTTCCGCCGCGACCTTGGCGGTGTGACCGAGGCTTATGCCGAAGTCGCGCGTCGCCTCGGGATCATCAAGGAATCCGGCGAAACGGACAACGTGGTCAGCTTCACCGGCGGCAAGTAGGCGCAACGCAAGCCAACGCGTTCCATTCTGAACCGGAGTGCGCTAAACGGAGCGCGACTCACCCTAACGGAGCCCTGCCCGATGAAAGCCATTGTCCACGTCGCCCTCAAGTCCGGCGTTCTTGATCCCCAAGGCAAGGCCGTAGCCGACACCCTGACACGTATGGGATACAAGGAAGTCGAAGCGGCCCGCATTGGCCGGGTCATCGAGCTTGATATCGACGACACGCTCGATTCCGAAGCCGCAGAGAAGCGCGTGAAGGAAATGTGTGAGAAGCTGCTCGCAAATACCGTCATCGAAAGCTACCGCGTCGAATTCGCCTCCTAGCGAGGTCCAGTCCCTCACCCAGCGCCATGGCACAGCCATAACACAGAGTCACAAGTGAGCGATTATTCACTTGCGTGGATTTGGGCGAACTGCTATATGTCAGGTAACGATAAGGACTGCCGACATGCCGCGCTCACCAGCACCTTCCCGCGAGCCCCCCAAGAAACCCCGTGCCCGCAATGCGCGCCCCAAGATTGAACGCGCGGCGCTCAAACTCTTTATCCATGAAGGCGTTGATGCCGCTACGACGCGCGAAATTGCCGAGCAGGCCGGCGTCTCTGAAGGCGCACTTTATCGTCATTACAAGGGCAAGGACGAGCTCGCGCTGGCCCTGTTCATGGAAACCCACAACCGTCTCGGCAAGATGATGATGGAAGCCTTGGCAGCGGAGGGAACGCTCGACGAAAAAGTTGGTGCCGCCGTCTCGGCCTATTGCCAGCTTGCCGACGAAGACTTCCTGCTCTTCTCGTTCCATCTCGTCTCGCTGAATCGCTACCTGCCTTATGACAAACGCCGCGAAGACGACCCCGTCTCGATCACGGAACGCGTCATTGCCGGCCTGATGCAGGACGGAACCCTCCCAAAGGGCGACCCGGCCGTGAAGGCCGCCATGGCGCTCGGCGTCATCATGCAGGCGGGCCAGAACAAGATCTACAACCGCCTTCCCGGCCCTCTCTCGCAGCACAAGGATGCCTTCACCAAGGGCATCCTCGCCGTGCTCTATTCCGGCTAGACGAAAACGGCATCGCCCCCTCAAGAAGGCTCAGTTTCATGCGCGGCTTCCTGTTTACAGTCACCTATTACCTGCTCTCAGTCATCTACGTCCTGGTATCCTTGCCCTTCCTGGCCCTGCCAGGCCGTAGTCCTGTCAGGATCATCATCCGTAGCTATACGCGCGCGATGAACTGGAACCTCCGCATCTTCGGCGGCATCCGAAAGCAAGTGCGCGGCCGGGATCGGCTACCCGAGGGCGCCTTCGTCATCGCCGCCAAGCACCAAAGCTGGGG
Organism: Hyphomonas oceanitis SCH89; assembly: GCF_000685295.1. Taxonomy (GTDB): domain Bacteria; phylum Pseudomonadota; class Alphaproteobacteria; order Caulobacterales; family Hyphomonadaceae; genus Hyphomonas; species Hyphomonas oceanitis. Next base: position 39,384 of record NZ_ARYL01000030.1, on the reverse strand, counting down.
CGACGGCTACCTGATCTATCCGGAAGTGAATAATCTCGCCTTCGTCACAGGCGACCATCTGGAGAAGTTCCCACTGGTGGGCGGCATCCTGCGCAAGCTCGGCGCCATCGTCATCGACACCTGCGGCGGTGGGGAGCGCAAGGCTGAGTCATTGCGTGAAGGTATGGAGACCGCCCGCAAGGAAGGCCGCCGCGTCCTGATCTATCCCGAAGGCCACCTCGCGCCCGTGGACTACCATTTCCGTTACAAGCCGGGTGTCTGGCATATGGCGGAAGCGATGGGTGTACCGGTCGTGCCGGTCGCCACGAATATCGGCCTGTTCTGGCGCCAGCAGGAAACCCAAAAGACGCCAGGCACGGCGACCATCGAATTCCTGGAGCCAATTCCGCCCGGTCTCGACAAAGACGAATTCATGGCCCGCCTCACGAATGCGATCGAATCGCGTACAGCAGAGCTTGTGGCCGAAGTGCGCGGCGGTCCTGCCGTTCGCGCAACCGTGATCCCCGATCCCCCCAAGGGCATGGAAGCAAAGCCAACACCCGATAATCTGGCGGCATTCCAGAAGCCTTGAGGCAGACTTTTTCAGCCTCTTAAGGCCGCCTGCCATTCCGCACATTTCTGCTCGAAACGCTTGGCCGCATAGGCGGGACTTGTGGACGGAAGGGGCAGAGCAATCGCCGATGTCGGCAAGTAAGGCCGCGCATACTTCTCGAAACTCTTTGCAGCCTTGCCGCCATTCAGCCCCACCCGTCGAACGTGCGGATGCGCTGCGAAGAATTGCGCAAAGTCATTCGGCACCTCTTCCTTGATATTGGAGTCGAGGCTGCCATCGCGCTTGCAGAACTGAAGGACATCCCACACGGCAATGCGCCTGGATTTCAGGACGGACTGGCGCACGTCATAGGGCAGTTCAAGGCCGGCCCCGTACAACTCACCCATGATGCGCCAGAAGGCATTCCGGGGATGAGCATAATACTGGTTAGCCTCCAGCGAAGCGACACCAGGCATACTCCCAAGAATAAGAATTTCCGCATCAGGCGCGGCGATAGGTGCAAAGCTCTGGATGATCATCTCAGCCCCACATCAGGCCGGATCACTGACCTAAGCGTCAACCGCCGGCACAATCGTCACGCTCTCGCCGCAACCACATGCATCTGTCTGGTTCGGGTTCCTGAACACGAATTTCTCGTGCAGCAGCGTGGTCTCGTAGTCGACCTGACTACCCAGCAGGAACAGCACGGCCTTGGCGTCGATCAGGATCGTCACGCCATTTTCCTCAACCACTTCGTCGAGCGGTTCAGGCGCCATGGCATAATCCATGACATATTCCATGCCCGCGCAGCCGCCATTCTTGACGCCAACACGCAGGAAGCCTGCGCCGCGTTCATTCATGATCTCCTTGACGCGCACCGCAGCGGCGTCAGTCAGGGTCACGGGTTTCGGGCGGGGTCTTCTGGCCATGGGCTACAGATAGGGTCCGTTGGGTTATGATTCAATCAAAGCATGTTCAGCGCGAGGCGCGCTTCGTCTGACATCCGCGATGGATCCCATGGCGGATCGAACGTCAGTCGCACCTCGACGTCCGTAACACCTTCTACAGTTCTGGCGGCCGTTTCGACCCAGCCCGGCATATCGCCAGCCACCGGGCAACCTGGCGCTGTCAGCGTCATGTCGACGTCCACTTTGCGGTCGTCATCGATGTCGACTTTGTAGATCAGGCCCAATTCGTAGATATCCACCGGGATTTCCGGGTCAAACACGGTCTTGAACGACGCAATCAGGGCGTCCGTGATGCGGTTGAGTTCATCCTGCGGAATCGCCGAAGGGGCCGCATCCGCGTCTTCGGATACGTCAACCATGTCGCGAGTGGTCATGTCGTCTGCCATATCTGACCTTCTATACCAGCATTCCGCGCGCTTTTTCCAGCGCCTCAATGAATACGTCCACTTCGGCCTCTGTATTGTAGATTCCAAAGCTCGCACGTGCCGTAGCACTAACACCTAGATGGGTCATTAATGGCTGGGCGCAATGGTGGCCTGCACGGATCGCCACACCATAGCGGTCAAGGATCTGGGCGAGGTCATGCGGATGCGCACCCTCAAGACTGAAGGCCAGCACTGCGCCCTTGCCGGGCGCCTCACCATGGATTCGCAGTCCGTTGATGCCGCGCAGACCCTCAAGCGCACGCTGGTACAAAGCATGCTCATGCGCCTCGACGTCAGCCTGATCAAACTGCCGATACCAGCCAATCGCAGCGCCAAGCCCGATCGCCTCGAGAATAGGTGGCGTGCCGGCCTCAAACTTGTGCGGCGCTTCATTGTACGTGATCCGGTCCATGCTGACCGTCTCGATCATCTCGCCGCCGCCCTGATAGGGCCGCGCCTCGGCCAGCGCATCGGCCTTGCCATAGAGGATGCCGATCCCTGTCGGCCCGTACAGCTTGTGCCCTGAAAAAACGAACCAATCGCAATCCAGCGCCTGTACATCAACGCCCATATGGACAGCGGACTGGCACCCATCCAAAAGCACGCGCGCCCCAGCGGCATGTGCGATGCGTCCGACTTCCGCGACATCATTCACAGTGCCCAGCACGTTGCTCATATGGCTGATCGCCACCATGCGAGTTTTAGGGCCAACAGCGCCACGCAGCGCGTCCATATCCAGCGAGCCATCCTCATGCAGCCCCACCCAGCGCAGAACGGCGCCATGCCGCTCGCGCAGGAAATGCCACGGCACGATGTTCGAATGGTGCTCCATCACCGACAGAACGATCTCGTCGCCTGGCTGGATCGTTCCCGCCAGCGCCGATGCCACGAGATTGATCCCCTCGGTCGCACCCTTCGTGAAAATGATGCCGTGTGTGTCGGGCGCGTTCAAGAAACCACGCGCGGCTTCACGCCCGGCTTCGTAGGCCTCCGTCGTCTCGTTCGATAGCGTGTGGATTCCTCGGTGAACGTTCGCATAGGCCGTGCGGCTCTGGTTCGCGATCGCGTCGATCACAGCGTTCGGCTTCTGCGCACTCGCCGCATTGTCCAGATAGACCAGCGGTCTCCCGTTCACCTGCCGCGACAGGATCGGAAATTCCTTGCGGATCTCGGAAACATCAAACGGCCGCGTCATGACGAGAGCCAGTTCTGCGCCTCAGCCAGCAACACATCGCGCACGGCTTCATCAGCCATGCCCAGCGCCTCGGCAATGAATGCTTCCGTCAGCATCGCCCGCGCTTGCGTCTCGGGAATGCCGCGCTGGCGCAGGTAGAACATCTGCGCATCGTCCAAGGCGCCGCACGTATTGCCATGCGCGCACTCTACGTCATCGGCGTAGATTTCCAGCTCGGGCTTGGCGAACACCTGCGCACCGTCTTCCAGCAAAAGGGCCTGGTGCTGCATATCGGCATCCGTGTGCTGGCCCGTCTTGCGCGGCACAAAGAACTTACCTTGGAATACGCCCGTGCCGCCATCGAGCACGGCGCCCTTGGTTAGTTGCCGTGTCACACAAGATGGCGCCCCGTGGCGCACATTGGTCGTAATGTCAGCGTGGAAGCCCTTGCCGGAAAGGTAGGCGGCATTCAGGTTCAGTTTCGAACCTGACGCCTGATGCACAACCCGCGTTTCCATCCGCGCAACTTTCGCGCCGAATGCAAGCGTCGTCTGTGTCATCTCCGCCTCAGCGCCCAGATGCGCAATGCCGGTCACGGCTAGCGCCTCGCCGGCCCCGCCCCGCTGGAAGATCGTGCGGTTGAGCTTGGCGCCCCGCTCCAGATCGAATTCCAGCACAGAAGCCGTCAGGCCAGCACCACCAAGATAACTCTCCGTCAAAGTCAGCGAAGCGCCGGACCTCACCAGGAAGACGATCCGCGCAAAGCTCGCTTCGCCCGCGCCTTCAAACACAAAGTGCAGACGCGGTGCCTCGCTTGACGTAATTTCAAATGCCAGCGTCGCTGGCCGCTTGCCGCCGCCCGCCAGCGCTGCAGCCAATGCGCCCATCGGCACATCTTCTGCTCCCGGAAAAGCCTGCACGCCCGGCTGCACCACCATACGTATGCCATCCGGCAGCTTGGCCGGCGCCTCAAAGCCCTTGGGCGTGAAGCGAAAGACAAGCGCGCCATCATCCGGCAACGGATCTTTCGCAGAAGCCGCCGCAGGCGTCTCAAGGGCCTTCAGCGCCGCCTTGAAGTCAGTCCACTTCCAGCCCTCCATCCGCCGATGCGGCAGGCCCGTTTCGGCAAATGCGAGAAAAGCCCGCTCACGGCGCGCATCTTCCGGCTGCATGCCGTAGCGCGCAACCAGCTCCAGCTCGGCCGCCGTCGGGTTCTTGATGAAGTCACGCAGGGCGGTGGTCACGCCGCCTCTCCCAGAACTCCGTCATAGCCTTCTTTTTCAAGGCGCAGCGCAAGGTCGGCTTCACCCGTCTTGATGATGCGCCCCTTGGCCAGCACGTGCACCTTGTCTGGTTTGATATAGTCGAGCAGGCGCTGATAATGCGTGATCACCAGCATGCCGCGCGAAGGGTCGCGCATCGCGTTCACGCCATCGGCCACAGTCTTCAGCGCATCAATGTCGAGGCCACTGTCCGTCTCGTCGAGGATCAGGAATTTCGGCTCCAGCATCATCATCTGGTAAATCTCGAGCCGCTTTTTCTCGCCGCCCGAGAAGCCGACATTCACCGGCCGCTTCAGCATCTCGGCATCAAGGTTCAGCATCTTGGCGACATCACGCGACTTCTTGATGAAGTCCGGCGCGGAAATCTCGGCCTCGCCACGCGCCTTGCGCTGGGCATTCATGGCCGTGCGCACAAAGGTCATCACCGGTACGCCCGGAATCTCCACCGGATACTGGAATGACAGGAACATGCCCTTGGCCGCGCGCTCCTCCGGGTCCATGCCCAGAATGTCCTCGCCATTGAGCGTGGCGCTGCCGCCGGTCACTTCATAACCGCTCCGGCCAGTCAGCACGTAGGACAAGGTCGACTTGCCCGCCCCGTTTGGCCCCATGATCGCATGGACCTCGCCCGCAGGCACGTCCAGCGACAGGCCATTGAGGATGGTCTTGGCTTCGGAATCTTCGCCTACCGTGGCGCTCAGGTCTGTAATTTTCAACATAGGGCGCATGTAAGCTGCCCGGCCCCCAAGGGAAAGCCCCCGCGACAGAGAAACACCATGTGTCGAACCGGCTGAATCCAGCCGTTTTCGGCCAGATGCCTACCCAACGCTGCCTTCCAGGCTCACTTTCAGCAGGCTTTGCGCCTCAACAGCAAATTCCATCGGCAGGTGCTGCAGCACATCGCGCACAAACCCATTCACCAGCAGGGCCACCGCGTCTTCCTCGGCAATCCCGCGCTGACGGGCATAGAACAGCTGGTCTTCCGACAGTTTCGTCGTCGTCGCCTCGTGCTCCAGCTGCGCACTGGCGCAGCGGTTTTCGACATAGGGAATCGTGTGCGCGCCGCACTTCTCGCCGATCAACAGCGAGTCACACTGGGTGAAATTACGCGCATTCACGGCCTTCCGGTTCACCGAAACGAGCCCGCGATAGGTATTGTCTGACTTGCCCGCCGAAATACCCTTGGAAATGATCCGGCTCTTCGTGCGCTTGCCGAGATGGATCATCTTCGTGCCCGTATCGGCCTGCTGGCGGCCATTGGTGACCGCGATTGAGTAGAACTCGCCCACGCTGTCGTCGCCGCGAAGGATGCAGGACGGGTATTTCCACGTCACGGCCGAGCCAGTTTCGACCTGCGTCCATGAGATCTTCGACCGGTCGCCCCGGCAATCGCCGCGCTTGGTCACGAAATTGAAGATGCCGCCTTTGCCGTCCTCGTCGCCCGGCCACCAGTTCTGAACCGTCGAATACTTGATCTCGGCATCTTCGAGCGCCACCAGCTCGACGACCGCTGCGTGCAGCTGGTTCTCGTCGCGCATCGGCGCTGTGCAGCCTTCAAGGTAGGACACATAGGCCGCCTCATCGGCAACAATCAAAGTCCGTTCGAACTGGCCTGTGTTCTCGGCATTCATGCGGAAATAGGTCGACAGCTCCATCGGGCAGCGCACGCCCTTGGGGATGTAAACAAAGGTCCCGTCCGAAAACACCGCACTGTTCAGCGTCGCAAAGAAATTGTCGGATTGGGGCACCACAGTGCCCAGATACTTCTTCACCAGGTCCGGATATTCGTGCACGGCCTCGGAGATCGACATGAAGATCACGCCGGCCTTCTGAAGCTCCTTGCGGAACGTCGTCGCCACCGAAACCGAGTCAAACACGGCATCAACGGCCACACGCGGCTTCTCGCGCCCCTCGGCCGCGGTCTCGACCGCGCCTTCCACGCCGAGAAGCACTTCAGCCTCGCGTAGCGGGATGCCCAGCTTCTCGTATGTTTCAAGGATTTCCTTCGGCACATCGTCAATCGAGGCATATTTCGCCCCGGCTTTCGGCGCCGCGTAATAGTAATAGGCTTGGTAGTCGATCTTGGGATAGCGAACCATCGCCCAGGTCGGCTCTTCCATGGTCAGCCAGCGCTCATAGGCTTTCAGGCGCCATTCCAGCAGCCATTCGGGCTCGTTCTTGGCTGCCGAAATATAGCGGATCGTGTCTTCCGAAAGGCCCTTTGGCGCAAAATCGGTCTCGATCGTCGTGGCGAATCCTGCCGAATAGTTCTCGGATTCCAAGGCCTTGGCAGCTTCGACGGTTTTCGCGTCGATACTGTCCTTGACCTTGACCTCTCCGCAGTCGTCTTCGTGCTCGGTGGTGCCGCCGCAGCAGTCCATCACACCTTCTCCTTCAAAACCGTTCGCCGGGCTGCTTCAAGCCAGGCATTCGCCACGCCGTCAAAATCGGCGGGTTCGCTATTCCATCCAAAGCTGGTGCGTATCGCTGATTCCGCAAGGGCGTCAGATGCACCCATGGCCATCAACACGAGGGATCGCTTGACCTTGCCCGAAGAGCAAGCGGAACCTGCAGAGACACACACGCCCGCCAGATCCAGCGCCATGACCTGCGTTTCGGCCCGAAAGCCAGCGCGCGCGAAGTTTGATGTGCCAGCAAGGCGCGGGCTGTCCTCGCCAATCACGACCACATCGCCCTCAGCTTTCAGGCGCGCTTCCATCGCATCACGATGCTTCGCCAGCGCCGCATATTTCGGCAAATCACGAACGGCGGCCTCAACAGCCGCGCCAAAACCCGCAATTCCAGCCACATTCTCCGTGCCTGACCGCAAGGACCGTTCTTGCCCGCCCCCATAGAGAATGGCTTTCAGCGGTGCCCCGGCCCGATGCCACAAGGCGCCAACGCCCTGCGGCCCACCGATCTTATGGGCTGAAACCGACAGGTAATCGACGCCCAACAGGCCCACATTGACCGGAATCTTGCCCAAGGCCTGCACCGCGTCACAGATCGTGAGGCCACCCGCCTCACGCACAATGGCAGCCGCGTCGGCAACCGGCTGGACGATCCCGGTCTCGTTGTTGGCCAGCATCAGGCACAAAACAGGCGTGCCATGGGCTTCAGAATCCCAGTCAGCCATCCGCGTGCGCAGGTCTTCCACGTCCACAATCCCGGCTGCCGTGACATAGGCCGTCTGAACCGGCGCACCGGAATGTGCCGCAGACTTTGTAATCGCCTCATGCTCAATCGCCGAGACAATCAAGGTGCAACGCCCTTCAAGCGCATCGACGACCCCCTGCACAGCCAGCGCATCCGATTCCGTGCCGCCACCCGTGAAGATCACATCAGCAGCCCGGCTACCGATGGCGCCGCCCACCTGCATACGCGCCGTTTCCACGACCGCGCGCGCCGCCCGCCCCTTGGTGTGCACCGAGGAGGGGTTCGTCGCGCCCAAGTCGAGCGCCGCCAGCATGGCTTCCCGCGCTTCAGGGCGCATCGGGGCCGTCGCATTGTGGTCAGCATAAATCATGGATTCAGGTATACTCGCTCCAGCCCCACAGTGCACCTGCAGAAAAATTTGCATTTCGCAGTCCATTTGGCTTATGACCGCGCCCTTACAAGAGATTTAAACCGAGGGTGTCATGGCAGAACTGATCATTCCGGGCCCACAGGGCCGTATCGAAGCGCGCTACACAGAGCCGCCGCTTCCTGGCGCACCTATTGCGCTTGTCCTTCACCCCCACCCCAAAGCGGGCGGAACGATGCAGGACCCCATCTCGATCATGCTCTACCAAATGTTCGAGCGTCACGGTTTTGGCGTCCTGCGCTACAATTCCCGCGGCGTCGGCCGCAGCCAGGGTGTCTATGACCAAGGCATCGGCGAACTTGAAGACGCCGCCTACGTCCTCGACTATATCGAGAACCTCAGCGAAAGCCCTCGCTACGTCTGGTGTGCCGGCTACAGCTTTGGCGCCTGGATCACGCTCCAACTCCTGATGCGCCGCCCGGAAATCGATGGCTTCCTCGCCATTTCACCCCCGGCCAACCACTATGACCTGTCATTCCTGGCGCCCTGCCCGGCCTCCGGCCTGATCGTGAATGGTGACAATGACGCCATCGCGAGCCCGGAAGACATTGAGCGTGCTCTCACCAAGGTGCGCGTCCAGAAGGGCGAAGTCATCGAACGCGCCCGCGTCAAAGGCGCAAACCACTTCTACGTCGACAAGCGCGACGAGCTGATCGGCCTCTGCGAGCAATACCTGCTGCAGCGCCTTGAAGATGCTGAAGAAAAACTCCGCATCGAAGCTGAAAAAGACTAACCGAGCACCCGGCCGCCCGTCATGGCGGCCGGAACGCCCGTTGTCGTCGGCCAGCTGATCGGCAAGCCGCGCACAGTCCGCGCCGCCAGGAAGGCAAACGCCTCCGCCTCAATCGAATCCCCGCGCCAGCCAGCCTCTTCTGCGCTCAGAACAGGGCACGGCAGCGCCTCCGCCAGCGCCGCCATCAGCGCCGGATTATGCCGCCCACCCCCACAAGCGATCACCCGCTCCGGAATATCGGGCAGCTGTGCGACGCCGGCCGCTACCGCGCGGGCCGAAAAGGCTGTGAGCGTCGCCGCACCGTCCTCGAGTGATAGTCCCCGCGCCATGCTGGCATTGAAGTCATAGCGATCCAGCGACTTCGGCGGCAATTCCTGGAACCAGTCATGGTCCATCAACTGCCCCAAAAGCCCCTCGTGAACCCGTCCAGCCGCCGCATAGGCGCCGCCCACGTCATGGGTGCCCTTGCCATGCCCCTCGACCCACTCATCGATTGGCCCATTCGCCGGTCCGGTATCAAACGCAAACAACGTCCCATCCGCCATACGCGCCGTGATGTTTGCCACCCCGCCCAGGTTCAGCACCGCGCTCGCGCCATCCCCGGCACGCTCCAGCAGTGCACCATGATAAGCCGGCGCCAGTGGCGCGCCCTGCCCGCCTGCAGCCACATCCGCCGTCCGGAAATCATAGGCCAGCGTCACGCCCAGCGCCTTCTGAAGCGCGATCGCATCAATCAGCTGCAAAGTGGCCCCGACTTGCCCAGGTCTGGGCCGCCGATGGAGCACGGTTTGCCCGTGAATACCCGCCAACGGTCCGGGAATACCCCGTCCCGCCCCATCCCGCAGCATCTCGAAGGCCTCGGCATGGGTCTCGGTAATCACCTTCCGTGCCGCTTCAAAAGCGTCTTCCGGCGCCGCACCTGTCCAGTTCCAGGCCCGCGCAGCATCCGTCGCGTCCTGCAAAGCCTGCCGCTCGCGCACCGTATATTTGCGTTCTGCGACCGGCCCGAACTCCAGTACCCGCTCTCCATCCGTCAGGATCAGCGCCGCATCTGTTGCATCCAGTGAGGTTCCCGACATGAACCCCGCCACCCATTGCGGCCCCTGATCGTGAATTGGATGGTTCAAGAGTCCCGCTTTCCGTGTTACGCGCCTGCGCTTACGGAGACACGAGACAATGACCGAATACAAGTCGGAATTCCTGAAAACCCTCGATTCACGCGGCTTCATCAAGCAGATGACGCACCCGACTGAACTCGACGCCTATTGCGCTTCAGGCATACCGGTCTGCTATATCGGCTTCGATGCAACGGCAGACAGCCTGCACGTCGGCTCCCTCCTCCAGATCATGATGCTGCACCATTTCCAGCGTTGCGGCGGCAAACCCGTCGTTCTCATGGGCGGCGGCACCACCAAGGTCGGCGACCCCACGGATAAGGAAAAATCGCGCCCCCTCCTGACGGACGAGCAGATCGCCTCCAACATGGCAAGCATCAAGAGGGTGTTTGAGCCCTTCCTCACGTTCGGCGACGGCCCAACCGATGCCATCATGGTCAACAATGACGACTGGCTGTCGAAGATCGGCTATGTCGAGTTCCTGCGCGACTACGGCGTGCACTTCACGATCAACACAATGATCAAGCAGGAAACGGTCGACCGCCGACTGCGAAACGAGCAGCCTTATACGTTCCTCGAGTTCAACTACATGCTGCTGCAGGCATACGATTTCCTTGAGCTGTACAGGCGTCACGGCGTCCGCCTCCAACTTGGCGGATCGGACCAGTGGGGGAATATCATCAACGGTGTCGAGCTCACCCGGCGCGTCGCAGGCGGTGAAGCCTATGGCCTGACATCGCACCTCATCACCACGGCGTCAGGCGGCAAAATGGGCAAGACGGCGGATGGCGCTGTCTGGCTGAATGCCGACCGGAAGAGCCCCTACGAATACTGGCAGTTCTGGCGCAATACTGAGGATGCGGATGTGGGCCGGTTCCTGCGACTATTCACAGATCTCGATGTCGCTGAGATTGAAGAGCTCGAAAAGCTCGAGGGCGCCGATATCAACAAAGCGAAGATTGCGCTCGCGAATGCCGCGACGACACTGCTCCATGGCGCAGACGTCGCGGCGGAATCGGAAGCCGCTGCTTCAGCGGTTTTCGGCGACGGCGCCTCAGCGGACGCGCTGCCAACAGTCGAAGTGCCAAAGGCCGAACTCGAGGCGGGCATGCTCGTTGCTGCGGCGTTCGCTGCTGCAGGACTTGCCGGGTCAAACGGAGAAGCGCGTCGCCTAATCAAGCAAGGAGCCGCAAAGGTGAACGACGTCCTGATCAGCGACCAGAACGGCACGCTCAGCGCGGCAGATCTGGTCGATGGGGCTATCAAACTGTCAGCCGGCAAGAAGCGTCATGCGCTGCTGAAGATCAGTTAGGCCTGGTCTATTTGAAGCTTTCTTCGGGGATCGGCGGCAATTCTGACGGAATAGGCTCGTCAGGCGTGCGCGGTTTGGCCTCGGGAATACTTGTGTCCGCCGGGTTTTCGAAAATCCGGCGGATGACGCCCGGCGCAAGCGCAGACAACGGATTTACCGAGACGTTGGCTTTTTCAAGCGTGCCGTTCACGGAATAGGTCAGCGAGAAAACGCCCTCCCCGTCACGCCCCACGACGAGGTCGCCAATGATCGGGATCTGGCCAAGCGCTGAGTTCAAACCGAAACTCGGCACCAAGACGCCATCAAACTCAATGCCGCCGGTCTTGCTCTCGACATAGCCGCTGGAGGTCAGCCCAAGTGCCGGCCCCTGCGCCTTTGCGCCAGTCACGATATAACGGCCATCAGCGATCTTGAGGGGGATGTCGATACGCGAGAAAAGAACGCCTTCGCCGCTAAGCGTATCGGCCAGCCCCCTGAGAGAAGCGAGCGACAGGATCTGCGTCAGGAATGGCGCATTCCGCATACGTACATTTGTCAACGCAATATCGAAGTTGGCCGGCGAGGAATCCTTGGTGAACTTTCCTTTCAGCTCCAGATTGCCGCCTTCCAGAAAGTCCGCGCCGAGCAAGGCCTGCGCCATGAAGCCGGCATTGCCACTCTCGACGTCAACGGTCGCTCCGCCCGGGGCAGTAGAATCATATCTCGCCATCAGCGGCGAGCCGTCATCGGCCTTCCCGGAGGCTTCGAAGAAGGCGAGACCGCTTGCACCCGTCTTCGCCTTCAAGACGGCATTGCGCATATCCAGCCCTGACCTCAGCGTCAGCGTATCCAGTTCGGCATCAATCGTGAGCGGCGTTGTGCTGTTATTGGCCGTATCACCAGCTGCCCCCAAGCCAGACATGGCGCCGGAAAGATCAAGATAAGTGCCCTTCAGCGACAGCGCTAATCCGCCACCTGCGGCGCGTACAACATTGCCGCCGAGGTCAGCCTTGTTCTTCAGGTAGGCCCGCCGCAGCGTAGCTGACACCAGTTTGGAGTCAGGGCCCAGCGAATAGTCACCATCGACCCGCGCGTCTTCCGTGGTGAACAGGATGGTCGACTTTGTGTCGTCTCCCACTTTCTCATAACGGACGGATGCCTTGGCGGGCACGCCCTTGGGCTTCACCCAACCGATTTCGGACAGATCGATACGCGCCTCACCAAGGTCGAGCGACGTATCGGCGGATAGCAGGTTCTCATCATTAAGACGCGCCTGTACCTCCAGCGGCACTTCACCGGTGAGATAGGCCCGCCCGAGCAGCCCGAACCGGTTCAGGACATCCGGCGTGACAACGGCGGTCGCGGAGAGGTTTGACGGCGCTTCGCCATCGTTGAACGCATCGCGCCAGGTGAACTGAACGGGCGACGGACCGAGGTCACCAAATCCGCTTACCGTGATCCCGGCCTGATTGCCGTTGATGTTGAACTTGCCATTTGTGAGATCGAACCCCAAGGCCGCATTCTTTAGGCCGCCATCAGTCACCGTCCCGAGAACCGAGAAGCGGACCTGCTCATAAGGCACATCGTCCAGCGCCGGGCGGAACATTTCGAAAGTCATCTCTGCATCACCCGTGAGGCGCGCAGGATCGAATTTTGACTTAAGGCGCGATTCCGCCAGGGTCTTCATCACGTTGGTGGCCGGTCCGTGCCCCTTCGCGAATACCCTGAAGGGCACCCCCTTCGGATTGAAGGCCGGAAAATCCACCACCCCGTCGTCCAGCACCCAGCCGCCATAATCGCCGCTCTCGACGACAACCTTGAACCCGTTGCCCGTGAGTTCACCCTTCCCGGTCGCATTCTCTACGGCCGGCAGATCGTCAAGGAACCTCACCGCAGCATCGCGCACAGTGAAATCCAGCTGCAGGTTCTCATTACGAAGGTACCCTTCGGCAAGACTGTCCCGCAGCAGGTCGATGTGCCCCTCGGCCGACGTAACGACACCGGCGGTTACCCGATTCACCGCGAAGCGGCGCGCGCCGTCACCGAGCTGAACGGGCCAGAAAGCCAGCACAGTCTCCCGGCTCAAATCTCCCTCGGACGCAAAATCAAGACTGCCAATGATCGGCGGTTCGCCGGGTTTCTTGTCCGGCGTCAGTTGAAACGCCCCGGACGCTTTCAGCGTGTCGGCGCCGGTTTGCAGCGTCAATTCCGCGCCCCGAAATGCGTAGTTCGCAAGGTCGACTTCGCCGGCCAGTGTCAGCCGAGAGATCGCGATCGGATGCTCGAACCGAGGGGTGAGATCAAGTTCGAGTTCAGGGCTCGCAAGATTGAACTTTCTGAACCCGTCTCCCTTCATCGCATCCTGAAGCGATAATACCGCGTTCCCTTTCAGGGGACCGGCGCCACTTGTTTGCGCATCGATGGAGAGCGTGTCAGTCGAAGCCGCATAGGCAGCCTTCAGCTTCAGGTCGTTAACGGCCAGGCCATTGCTGCCCATCGGCAAACGTCCAGCGCCAGCGTCCACATCGATGATGATCTGCTCCACGCCTGCGGCCTTGGAGACATCAAAGGACACGACAACATTCGCCGGAAGGCCCTCAAACCGCTCGCTGCTCATTCCGAACCGGATCGCCAGGTCAGCAAGTGGCCATTTCGCAACCGCAAACTCGGCTTTCAAATGCTGCCCCGAATTGGATGTCTCCAGCGTGGCGGCAAGTCCCGCAGGCAAGCCGTCGCCGACGCCGCTTCCTGAAACCGACAGGACGATTCCGCCTGCGGCGCGCGCCACTTGGCCTTTGGCCGCTTTCAATGTCAGCAGATTGGCGCCTTCGCGCCCCCTGACGCGGACCTCAAAATTGTCAAAGGACGCTCGCTGCAGATCGATGGTCGGCTCTGTCTGCTGAAGCGCGACCAGCAGCTGTGGCAACACTTCGTTCGCGCGAGCCAGCCATTCGGCTGGGGTTGTCGGCAATTGCCCGGTTGGGATTTCAGGCAGGGGATCGCCGGCTATTTTCCATTTTGTATCAGTGACCTGATCGACATTGATCCAGCCTTGGTCAAGATCCATGGTAAGGACTTCGACCTTGCCAAGAACAAGGGACGAGCCGGACAGAACCAGCTCCGCATGTGCGGCCTCGGCGCTCAGTTCGTTTTTTTCATCATACAATTTGACGTCGCGAGCGTTGACCAGAACGCGGCGATCAGCCTGAGACCATTCCAGGTAAACTTCACCGATACTTACATTGTGCCCACTGCGCGCCTGCGCGAGCGCGCGCTCGATATCATCCTTGAAGATGCCGAGGGGCAACGGCCCGCTCGCCAGCCGAAATGCCAGCAGACCAGCGACGACCATGATGAGCAGGATCAATCCGCCAAGTATTTCCAGAATAACCGTCGAGGCGGTCTGGCGAACCAAGGGCACGCTCCTTAAGCTTCATGCGACTCATATCGAACAGCCTGGCTGCAGAGCCTTTGATATAAGCACAGTCGTTAATGTGCACCATAGGAGCATTACATGAGCAAACCACTGGTTGAGGGCGTAAAAGCGCCGTCTTTTTCCATCGAGACGACAGACGGCAAAAAGCAGCTATCATCGTACAAGGGCAAGACCCTCGTTCTCTATTTCTACCCGAAAGACGACACGCCTGGATGCACGAATGAAGCAAAAGACTTCTCCGCCCTCGCCGCCGACTTTGCTGCGGCCGGCGCTGAAATACTTGGCGTGTCGCGCGATACGCTGGCGAAGCACGGCAAGTTTACGGACAAGCATGATCTGAAAATTCCGCTCGGAGCGGACGAGGACGGCAGCGTTTGCGAATCGTTCGGCGTCTGGGTGGAGAAGAACATGTATGGACGCACGTATATGGGAATCGCCCGTTCGACATTTTTGATCGGTCCTGACGGCAAGATAAAGCGAATCTGGCCCAAGGTTCGTGTGAAGGGACACGCTGAGGAAGTGCTCGAGAGTGTGAAGACCTGAGCACCGCCTATTCATTACGCACAATTCACCCAATTTCCTTAGCGTTAACAGGGGATTTACCCAAATAGGCGAAAAATCGCATGAATTGTGCTCTGTAGGGCTTTCACCCCAGTTCGAAATGGGTATTTATGGGTCCACGGGTTTGGGAAACGTGCTGTAGTAATTGTTGCAGCATGGGGTGTGATTTCCAGTCGACAGGTGGCGTGCATGGCAAAGTGGAGTGCAAGCGTAAAAGCGACGTTTGATCGGGCGTTTCCTGAACGCCAGATCTATCATCGCAGCGGTGGCACGGTTCGCTATATTTCGGTATCGCCTTGGCAGCAGGCTATTATTGCTGCTGGTGCGGCTGCCTTGGCCGGTTGGACCCTCTTCGTTACAGGCAGTTATGTTCTCGGCGGGCCCAGCAGCACAATTGCCGGCGCGCCCGATGATCGTGAACTCGCCAAGTATGAGCGCTGGGTTCAGGAACTCCGCGCAAAGGATGCTCTCTCCCGCTCGCTCCTTGAGGAACGCACAGACGCCTTCCAGAAAGAGACCGCTGAGTGGGAAGACCGCCAGAAAGCCCTGGAAGATCTTTTCGACAAACTCAAAGGCGACGAAAACCTTGAAGTCTCGGCCCTGAAGGGTGACGGCACGGGCCTTCTGGTCAAGGCGTCAATCGAAGAAGCTGATAATCGTCAGTCACGACATTTCGAGCCCATTACTGCCGCCTTCGACACGAGTGGCACACGCGTGAGCCTCAAGAACCTGAAATATGACCAGGAGCGTATCCTGGATGAAGCGGAAGACCTGGCCATTGATCGCGCCGAGCGCGCGCGCGGTGTTCTGCAGTTGACCTCGGTTGGCAGCGACAGGATCATGTCTGGCGCTGAAATGGGCGGCCCGCTTGTACCAATCGCGACGCTCACATCCAGCGCCTCAAACCTGACAACCGATGAGGCATCGTTTTACAATCGCCTCAACCAGACACGCGCACGCGTCGAAGAGATGCGTTATTACGAACAGATCGTTGCCAGCTTGCCGCTTGGTCGACCCGTCGGCGTTCCATTCCGCCAGACAAGCGACTATGGCATGCGCATTGACCCATTCCGCAAGCGCCCAGGCTGGCACAACGGCCTTGACCTTGCTGCGTACCATGCCGCGCCAATTGTTGCGGCCGGACCAGGCAAGGTATCATTCGCGGGCGCCAGCTCCGGCTACGGGCGCCTGGTCGAGATCGACCACGGACATGGCTTCAAGTCCCGCTATGGTCACTTGAGCGCAATTACGGTATCAAAGGGGGATACCGTGGAAATCGGAGACTTGGTCGGCAAGATGGGGACCACCGGACGAAGCACGGGCGACCATCTTCACTATGAAGTCTGGTTCAACGGCAAACCTTATGATCCAGCGAAATTCTTGAAAGCAGGCCGACATGTTCACTAAAAACAAAACACCAGAAACCACCACTCCTGAACCCGTCAAAGCAGCTACTGCACAGGATGCAATCCGCGGCGCAGCGATGAAGCCTGCGGCGCGCGCGGCGTCGATCATTTGCGCCGACATGAAGATAAACGGGTCTGTCATTTCTGAAGGCGCCCTTCAGATCGACGGCGTTGTTGATGGTGACGTCAGCGCAACAGACATTACGATTGGCGCTTCCGGACACATCACGGGCGAAGTGAAAGCCGAAGTCGTGAAGGTAAAAGGCAAGATCCGTGGATCCATCCGCGCTCGCAAGGTCGAGCTGGAATCCGGCGCCCATGTTAAAGGCGACATCGTTCATTCGTCGCTTCAGATCCAGTCGAATGCTGTCTTCGAAGGTCAGGTGAAGCACGCTGATGACCCGCTGAAAGAGACAGGCCCGAAGGGCGCGTCAGCTTCTTCGGTCTCCAATGAATCGTCGACGCCGATGAGCAGCTCAAGCCCTACCGCATTCGGGATTTCGACAACGGCGTCCTGACGCACGCCCGCTTTACAATTACCTCTTCCCAAACCGCCGACATTTTATGATGTCGGCGGTTTTGTTTTGCCGTCAATCGGGCGAGCCCCTTGAGGGTAATCGAAAGCACAGCGCGAGTGCCCCAATGCCTTCTGTGTACTCATGCTACAGAAAAAGCCCCGGACGCTTTGTCCGGGGCTTTTCTCGTTTGATAGATTGTAGGGTGCCTTAAAAGGCCGTGCCCTTACGGGATCAGGTTGCCTGCCCCTTGCACTCCGGTGTCGCGTTGTACTTCGCTTCAGCCTCGGAGAGACGTTCCTTGATGGTCTTGCAGTTCTCAGGAATGTTGTCTTCACCCAGAACGGCCAGACGCTTACAGATCTTCGCTTCATTCTCGACGTTCAGCCATGCGGACTGAACTTCGAAGCAAACCAAGGCGCGCTTGGTGTTTTCCTCGGAGTTCATAAAGTCGATCCAGCTGCGCCCCGCATTGTTGCCGGCCGTCTTGAACGATTCCCGGGCCCCTGCCCGATCGCCACGCTCATAGCGCGACTGGCCAATCAGGACGTAAGCGTTTCCGCGGTCCTTGATGCCGCCCATGCTGATCGCTTTGTTGAGCGCGTCTTCTGTGTCTTTCCATTTCTGGAGGTCAGCATAGGATCGGCCAAGACGTTCATACATTGCGCCGCCGCCACCAGCATCAGCAGCCTGCTTGATAACCGGGATCGCTTTCTCGTGTTCACGTGCCACCTGGTACAGGTTTGCAAGGAGTTCGAGGTGATCGAGGTTCTTGGAGATACGGCCCGCATTCATCTCTTTCTCGAGAACGCGTGCGGCATGGTAGGGAGCGTTGAAACGGTTGTAGAAGTTTACGACGCGCATGAGCTCGTCTTCGGTTTTCAGCAAGCCGCCAAGATACATGGCCTTCTGAACTTCGAAGGCCTTGCGCTCTTCATTATCAGCGAAATAGTTGCCGGCAATTGCATCCCAATATTTGCGCTCGTTAGGATTGCGTTCGACAAGAACTTCCAGCACTTCAGCCAACTTCGCCTTTTGACCGGTCTCATTGTAAAGATAGAGCAGAAGGTCATAGACTTCCTGCTTGTAATTATTGCCATCGTCGGCGCGGACTTCTTCGGCCCACCGAACAGCTTCTTTGAACTTGTCGGCGCGCTGGTTGAGCACAGCAAGCTGCCATTTTTGCGTACGGTCAGGTTTACCACCTGCCTGTTGCCACTTGGTCATGTACTCGAGCGCTTTGCCAAGGTCTTCTTCCTGAAGATAAATCTGGGCAATGTTATAGTAGGTCTGAGCGGCGTCCGCTGCAGGGATATAACCTTTGTTAAGCGCAGTGAGCAGATCCTGGACAGCGCCAGCACGATCACCGTTCTCAATCTTGATATACGCGGAGAGCTTGATAACAGCGCCTTCCTCGTAGCAGTTCAACTCGGTTGAACGCAGCGAGTTGAGTTTTGAAATCGCCGTATTGAAGTCCTTCTTGACCATCGCAGCCTGTTCGGCCTCGAGATAGGTCTGGCCCGTTTTCGAGCTGAACTCGGTTTCGGTACAAGACTGCGCCATTGCAGCGCCAGCACCCATCGTTGCCATAAAGCCAACGAGCACGGCGCCCTTGAGAGTTGCTCTAATTCCCATTTTCCTCTCCTCTCCGCGCAGCTCGCGGGGTTTGGCCCAATCAACCGGAATTGCTGGGCGGGATCAATAACTTCCGCGCGGTAACTTACGTAATCTGTAGCGCGCTTCTGCCCATTAAAAGACTGTTACTTATTCACTTCATGTATGGGTCTCACCGACCCAATTCGTCAATGCCAATCAACATCAATTCTTCATTCGATCATAGCGTTTCCCATTCGGAATTCAGGATCTAAATCACGCTTTGCTCAACCTTCAGAAAACCGTGCCGGTAATGAGGCATGAAGGTATTGGGTTGACCATTTTTTGGCTCCCGTAATACCCGCGCAGCCATTCCAAAAAGTGACGGAATGTGCAGCAATCACAAGTATCCGACGCGACTCCATTTGTTACATAGTATCATTTTCTGCCGTCTTGTGCAATTGGTACCGCAATCTGGAAAATCTGGACTTTCATCAAAACGCTCTGAAAAAAAGGAGCGCCCATTTCGGGGCGCTCCTTGAATGTCAGTGTGCAATCAATGTTCATCGCCTACTGCAGCTTGAATTCCAGCGGATACACAACGTTCTTGCGCTCAGCTGCCTTGCCACGAATGATCTTCGGAGCAAATTCAACTCGTGCAACGGCGCGTTCTGCTTCCGACTTGAACATGTCGTTCGTGCAGGAGGCCGAGACGTTATACGGGCGGCCCCGTGTATCCACGTCGAAACGGACATCACAGCTACCTTCGATGCCACGCTCTGCAGCGCGCTGCGGGAACGATGGCGTCGGTGGGCGGATCGGCTGAGCATCACGGTCAGAGATCGCAACCGGATCAATCGCGAGCGATTGCATACGGCCAAGGTTGAGCTCCGTAGGAGCTGCGCCTTCGATCTTCGGAGTCGGCAGGTTGATCTGCGATTTTGTTGCCGACACTTTTGGCGGTGGAGGCGGCTTGGCAGCCGAATCCAGGCGCTTCGGTTTGGACCGTTGACGCGTGCGAACTTCGCTATCCTGTTTTTGAGGCGTGATAGCAGCCAGAACGCGTTGCTCACCTTTGTCCACCTTGATCTCGGTGACGTTGATCAGCGAGCTCATCATGATGAACAGAAGATAGACGATCGGAACGGCAATAACGAGGGCAGCTCCCAATCTCATAAACGGACTGTTGAACATGTCTGAGTCTCCTATTCTCGCTTGGCCGAAATATTGATCACCGTCGCGCCATCGATCTTGTTGATCGTTTCCATGACATCGACCAGCACCTCGGCTTCAGCATCTACATCAGCCTGAACAACAACTTCACCCTTTGGGTTGTCTTCACGCAATTGCTTGAACGTGAAGCCGATCTCGTCAGGCGAAACTTGCTTTTTGTCGATATAGATATCGCTGTTCTTGTCGATCGCGATCAGGATCGCGAGTGGCTTGACCTGCGCCTTGTTGTCCACTTCAGGACGGACAATGGGGACACCTGGTTCCTTGATGAACTGCGCCGTCACAATGAAGAAGATTAGAAGGATGAACACAACGTCCAGCATGGGCGTCAGGTTGACATCGTCTTCCGCTCCTCCCCCACCGGCGACTGATTGGCGTTTTCTGCGTGCCATGTGTGTCGCTCCTCTATTCTACAGCCGTAAGGACGAGGTTTACCCGGTCCCTATAGCCTGCATTGTAAGCCGCATCCCGGATCAGAACGATCACGCCGCTCTTTGCCTTTGGGTGCGCCTGGATGACAACGGCACTCTCTGGAGTTTCGGCACGCACACGCTCGATATTCGCACGTACTGAACCGATATCCGTCGCTCGGCCGTTCACAGTGATGAGGTTAGTCTCATCGATCAGGATCAGAATGGCTGGCACCTGCTCCTGTTGATCTGTCTCCGGAGCCGGTGGCGGTGGCGGTTCAAGACCCAGAGCTTCTTCCTGCGCGAACGTCGCCGTCACGATGAAGAAGATGAGTAGGATGAAAACCACATCCAGCATTGGCGTGAGGTCAACGTTGGCCTCGTCCGGATTTCTTACCTTACGTCCACGCATCAGCCGATCTCCATCTCGTCTTCGACCCACTGGACAGACCGATCCACGCGGCGATCCATGCCGGATGTAAACAGAATGCCAGAGAGCGACGCGACCATGCCGGCCATTGTCGGAATTGTCGCGCGGGACACACCCGCAGACATTGCCTTTGCGTCAGCACCGTTGGTGATAGCCATAACGTCGAACACGGCCACCATCCCCGTCACTGTTCCGAGTAGACCAAGGAGTGGCGCAAGAGCCACCATGGCCTTCGTGAGCTGGACATTCTGCTCGGCTTTCGCACGAACTTCCGAGACCAGCTTGTCACGCACCCAGTGCGCGAGTGTCGACTTCCGATCGGAGCGGGAACGCCACTCCGCGATCGCTTCCGCGGCCACTTGCTTGTGAGCAAACCTGAAATAGAACAGCCGTTCCAGGATAAGTGCCCACATGAAGAATGTTGCTGCCATGATGACAATCAACACGGGACCGCCACGATCGAGGAAAGCTTGTAGATCTGCAAAACCCATGATCGGGTTCCTCCTCCTCGAGTGAAACGAGGGGGATGGCTTACGCCATCACCCCACGCGTGGATTCCGCTTTCTCAGCAACCAGGCCAGCGGCCTGCTCGTCGAGAATTTGCTGGTTGCCACGAGCCATCGACGAAGCGACAGCGTGGATCAGCAGCAGCGGAATGGCGGCCACAAGGCCAAACACCGTTGTCATAAGAGCAACCGAGATACCGCCTGCCATCAGTTTTGGATCGCCTGCACCATAGATCGTGATCGTGGTGAAGGTGATGATCATACCGATAACGGTACCGAGAAGACCGAGCAGCGGAGCAACAGCAGCGAACACCTTGATGATGTCGTTGAAGCGTTCGATGCGGGGCGATTCACGGAGGATTTGCTCGTCAAGTTTGAGCTCAAGCGTCTCGATGTCTGCATTCTTATTGGTTTCGTAGGCTTCAAACACGCGAGCCAGTGGGTTGCCGGTACCGGCCTGACGGGTTTTCGCCGTCTTGCGCATTGCACCGCCCATCGTGAAGAGCGTGAAGATCTTATAGAGACCAATCAGGATACCGATCACGGCGAGCACAGCAATAACTGCACCAACCGAGCCACCTTGCTTAAGGCGGTCAGCGAATTTCGGAAGGTCGCCAAGGATACCGAACAGGTTACCTTTGGATGGATCGACTGGTGCGCGGACGAGTTGGTCCGGGCCAGCATTGATCAGCGAGCCCATTGCCGAGCTATAAGAACCGGCAGGCTGTTGCTTGAATGCCTGAAGGAACGTGTCGCCGTCATCGCCTTTCTTGACTTCGACGAACTTCTTGCCTTGCGTCGTCGCAGCGGTGAAGACACCAACGCGCATCAGCTCAGCTTCAGCGTTCGAACCATCTGGGCCAATGCCGTCGACAACGGCAGTGAAGGTTTTCACTTCGGACTGCGCGATCATCTCTTGCAGCATGGCCTTGGGCAGATTCTCGAGCTGCGAACGCGTTGGCAATGTGCGGGCTTCCGCAACCTGGGCAATGCTTTCTACGCGGTCTGGATAGTTGAAGCTTGCGAACGAGTTCGCAATTTCAGGCATCGTTTCACCAGCAGCCGTACGGAACTGGCCGAGCAGCTCCTGAAAGTCGCCAGCCTGTTCGGAAACCTGGCCTTCAAGAGCCGAGAGTTCCGCTTCATTGGCGTCAAATTCGGCGCCGAGAGCCCTGCCCTTCGCTTCGACAGTCGCAAGCGCGCCACGCGCTTCGGTCATCTTGGCTTCCTGAGCATTCTTGTCCTGCTGGAACTCGCGAAGGCGAGCTTGATCAGCGGCGGACATTTCATTCGAGTCCCGTTTGATGCTGTCCAGAACCGACTTCAAAGTCGCCTGTGCATCTGCCGGAGCAGCGAGGGTTACTGAGCTGAGACCGAGCAGCGTTGCCGCGCCCAGAGCCTTCAGCGAGGATTTAAACTTAAACATCTTCTATACCTCTTCTTGCCTGGATCGCGCCGACTATTCGACCGAGAACTTCTGGACCGGAGCAAACAGCACGTCTTGTTGTGCCTTGCCCTGCGCGACCCGGATCGCCTTGGCGATATCGGGCACATACTTGCCGCTCAGTGGTTCCCACGCTTCGGTTGCCCGGTTGTAGCGAGAAGCCTTGCCGTTCGGCGTCAGGTAAACGAGTGCCACACGTCCATAGAGGAACATGTCGACAGTGGTCGGCTTGCCGTCGAGGTCGATTTCTTCCTGCCAGGTGCTGATCGTACGACCGTATTCCATTTCGGCCTGGTAGGCGTCCATGATCAGGCGATACTGTTCAGCTGCAGTGACGTCAGGTTGCTGCATGATGCCGACGAGACCATCGAGGCGTGCCTCGCGCTCCGTCTTTTTGAATGGCAGATCAGCCGCAACAAAATTCTGAAGATCTTCGATCATGCTCAACAGCATTGGAACTGTCTGGGCAGTGATGTCGTCGATCGAGCCAAGTTGCTCGGTCAGCGAGACAATCTCTTCGCGCTGGCTTTTGACGACCAGCTCTTGTTGCTTGGAGTACAGTTCCGCAGCATCGCGGCGCTGCAGCAGCGTACGATATTCGCGAACCATGTCGGTACGCTCATCATCAAGCTGGTTGATTTGTTCTTGGACTTTTTCAGCTTGCCGTGTGGCCTGCTCGCCCGTGTTTAGCGCTTCGCGCAACTGAGCCTGGGCCGGGATGGCCAGTCCAGCAATCAGCGCCACAGCAATAACGCTGCGAGCTGGTGACAGAAGTTTCTTCATGAGGTTTGCCTCTCACTCTCCAAACGGTCGCGCATTTATTGCGCGGAAAATTCGACAATCAGGCAGCCTGCTAGCGAAGATGTCCCGGTTTCAATGCCTGGCCAAAAAACACACCGGCCGAGTTAGTTGGAAGTCGCAAGGCTTAAGCGCCCGACACCTACCCATTTTTCTGGAGCGCTGGTCGCTCTCTCGCTCTGACCCTTGCCATTCTGGCAACAAGTCCGCAACGCCCTAATTTGCGAAACCCGACGCTAACAACCCTGAACGGCGGGATCAACAAGGCTTTACGATTCGTTTAGAAAATATCCGCGTCCCATTCGAAGGCAACACTCGCAATACAGCGATACCTAGTATTACTATGTTGCAGAGCAGCAAAATGGATGGCTGGGGTGCCAGGATTCGAACCTGGGAATGCCGGTACCAAAAACCGGTGCCTTACCGCTTGGCGACACCCCAACGCGAAGCAGGCGAGATAGCCACTCTTGCACACGCTGGCAACACCCGATCACACGGTTTGAGCGGTCATATCCCATCAAACCTTGTGACAAGGCGCATGTTTCTTTGTCACATGCTGCCAGGCCTTTACATTTTTATCGATAATCGGCAACGTCCTCGTGACGATCAATGATCACACCGAACGGAGTTCGCACCCTATGAAAACATTCTTTCTCTCCATGGCAGGCGCCTTCGCGGCCATGCTCGTTTTCATCCTGCTGATGGTTTCATTTGTCGTGGTGCTCATTGCCGGGGCAACGAGTTCCGCCCCTCCCAAACCAGATAAAATTGTTCTGAGCCTCGATCTCAATGCAGAATACCCCGATCAAAGTCCTGTTGGTGGATTGGCAGCTTTTTCACAAACGCCCGGTTTTATAGACCTGCTGACCAAACTTAAGGCAGCTGAGACCGACGATTCCGTCAAAGGCCTCTATGTGAGGGGCGCCATGATCGGTGTCGGCAGCTCTCGCGCGGAAGAATTGCGCCAGGCTTTCCACAGTTTCCGCGACTCGGGGAAGTTCATCATCGCGCATACGCAAGGCACTTACGGCATGAGCGGCCCGTCCGCGCTTCGCTCCATCACGGCTGCCGACGAGATCTGGATCCAACCTGGAACGGACCTGTTCGCCACAGGCGTCACTTTTGAGACTGAATTTCTCAAAGGCCTGTTCGACAAGATCGACGTGACCTCGGAAATCTACCCGTTCTACGAGTACAAGAACGCACCCAACACATATAATGAGACCGCCTACACGGAACCACACCGCGAGGCGATGACGGCTCTGGCTGAATCGATCTGGAATGTCTCGCTCCGCGAGATTGCAGAAGATCGCGGTATCCCAGTCGACAAGCTCAAGGCAGAACTCGAAAGCGGCCCGAAAACGGCCCAGCAAGTCATCGATCTCAAGATCATGGACAAGCTTGGATGGCCGGAAGAAGCCGAAGACGCTGCCAAGGAACGCGCAGGCAAGGATGCCGAGCTTGTCGAGCTCGCAGGCTACATCGCGCCAATGGTCAGCTTGAAAGCTCCACTTATTGCCGTCGTCGGTGGCGAAGGTGCGATTGTAACAGGCGGCGCCGAGGGGGGCTCCCCCTTCTCCAGCCCGCCAGCCTTTGCATCAGACGCGATAGCCCGCGCCATTCTTGATGCAGGTGACAATGACAAGGTAAAGGCCATCGTCTTCCGCGTCGACAGCCCAGGCGGATCGCCCACAGCCTCTGACCAGATCTGGCGTGCCATCAAACGCGTCCAGGAAAACGGCAAGCCGGTGGTCGTATCGATGGGCTCGCTTGCCGCTTCAGGCGGCTATTACGTTTCCGCAGGCGCTGACTATATCATGGCGGACCGCTCGACGATCACTGGCTCGATCGGCATCTTCGGCGGCAAGTTCGCCCTTGAAGGCGCGTTCAACAAGATCGGCGTAACGTTCGATACGGTCAGTGTCGGGGGCGAGTTCGCTGATGCCTATGGGACGGGCAAGTTCACCGAAAGCCAGGAAGCTGAAGTGAAAGCGTGGCTCAAGCGCGGCTATGACCGCTTCCTCGGCATTGTCGGCGACGGTCGCGGCATGACCTATGATGAAGTCAATGAAATTGCACGTGGCCGCGTGTGGAGCGGCGAGGATGCCATCAGCAAAGGCCTGGTCGATGAGATCGGTGGTTTCATGGATGCCATTGAAAAGGCCAAGGAACTCGGCGGCATCGAGGCCGATGTCACGCCGCGCCTGACTTACTACCCGCGCCGCAAGTCGGGCTTTGAAGCCCTCGAAAGCATTTTCGGTGTCTCGGAGGAAAGCGCGAAGGTCGCCTATATGCTCGGAACCGTCGCCAATGACGACCGCATGCAGGTACTGCTCGAAGAGATGACCGCAGCAGACGCGGCAAACTCAGGGCAGATGATGGCCATCGGCCCTCGCATTCGCGAGCACTGATACATCCATCGATATTTACCTAAAGGCCTGCCGGGAAACTGGCAGGCCTTTTGCACACTCGGGCCGTAAGCCTTCGCGAGACCGGTATTGTGTGCAATAGCGGCCTCGCCCCTGTTACACGGCGCCCAATCTGGGCCAAGTAGAGAGATACGAGTTTACCCATGAAAGTCCTGCTGACCGGTGCTGCCGGATTTATTGGAAGCGAACTGGCTCACCGCCTGCTCTCTGAAGGCCACGACGTCTGCGGCGTTGACTGTTTCACACCCTATTATGACGTACAGCTCAAACATGACCGCGTCGCGCGCCTGACGCCTTTCCCATCGTTCGAAATGCACCCGATCCGCGTCGAAGACGACGACGCAATGAAAAAGGTGTTTCACGACTTCATGCCGGAGATTGTCGTGCATCTCGCAGCGCAGGCTGGAGTACGCTACAGTCTCGACCATCCGCGCGAATATATCGACGCCAACGTCGTCGGCTCGTTCAATGTAATCGAGCTTTCGCGCCAGACAGGCGCCAAGCATCTCGTCATGGCATCGACAAGCTCGGCCTATGGCGCGAACCAGAAGTTTCCATTCGAGGAAACAGATGCCGCGCCACACCCGCTTACCATCTATGCGGCGACCAAGCTTGCCAGCGAACTGATCGCGCACAGCCACTCCCATCTCTATGGGACACCGACAACCATGCTCCGCTTCTTCAGCGTGTATGGACCATGGGGCCGGCCGGACATGGCCTTCTTCCTGTTCACCGACAAGATCTTCAAAGGCATCCCGATTGATGTCTTTAATCACGGCGATCTGCTGCGTGACTTCACCTATGTTGAAGACCTTGTAGAGGCGATCCGCCGCTTGATGGACACGCCGCCTGAAATGGGCGCGCCCGTGAGCCAGACCGACTCCCTGAGCCCGGTTGCGCCCTATCGCCTCGTCAATATCGGCAATGAGACACCCGTACGTCTCATGGATTATATTGAGGCGATCGAGGACGCGATTGGCCGCAAGGCGGTCAAAAACATGATCGGCATGCAGCCCGGTGATGTGAAGCAGACCTATGCTGATGCCAGCCTGCTGAAAGCGCTCACGGGATATGTTCCGACAACGGATGTCAGAACTGGCGTCACCGCATTCGTCGAATGGTATCGCGAGTATTACAAGCCCGAATAATCTTCGAGCCCGTGCACTTCCGCGAGTTCACCGAAAATGTCGGGCAGCGGCGCCTCCAGCGTCGCAGTCACACCTGACGGCCGGGCGATTTCCAGCTTCAGGGCATGCAGCATCAGGCGCGGGGCGCCCTGCAGGCCTGTGCCATATATTGTATCGCCGAGAATCGGACAGCCGAGATGCGCAAGGTGAATGCGTATCTGGTGCATGCGGCCTGTTTCCGGACTTAGCTGTATCAGCGCATGCGTTCCTGATGCTGCCAGCACCTTCCACCCTGTTCGAGCAGCTTGCGCGCCCTTACGTCCGGCCTTCGCAACAATCATGCGCGCCCGCCCGCCTTCCTGCACCTTTACAAGCGGTGCATTGATGACGCCCTCACGCCCGGATGGGATCGCGCCACTGACCATCGCAACATAGGTCTTGCGCGTCCGCCGCTCCGCGAACTCAGCAGAAAAGAAAGCGGCGGCTGGCTGCGTCTTTGCCACGATGATGACACCCGATGTGCCAGCGTCCAGCCTGTGCACCAGCTTTGGTCTTTTGCCGTTGGATCGCGCAAAGGCGACCAGAAGGGAATCCAGAGAACGATCAATGCCTCGCCCATCCTGGACAGGCAGGCCAGATGGCTTGTCAAAGCCGATCAAGTCGAAGTCCTGATAAATTATCAGTCCACGCATGAACGCGACATCTTCGGGTGAAATATCCGGCACTGGCTTGTTTCGTGTCATTTGCCCCCCTGCTTACGCGCACGGATAGCCGCGATTTCTTTCAGGCGCTCGGCAATGGGGCGCTCCCGCCCCTGCCCTTTCGGCTCATAATAGCGCTCACTTTCCATGCCGTCCGGAAAGTAATTCTGCCCTGACACGCCCTCTTCAGTATCATGATCATACTGATAGCCGTCGCCATAACCCTGATCCTTCATCATGGACGTCGGCGCGTTGAGAATGTGCTTTGGCGGCATACGACTTCCCGTCTGGGCCGCCGCACGGCGTGCCGCCTTGTAAGCCACATAGGCCGCGTTGGATTTCGGAGCGGTCGCCAAGTGGATAACGGCATGTGCAAGCGCAAGTTCACCTTCAGGGCTACCTAGCCGCTCATACGTGCGGGCTGCTTCCCCGCAAATCATAAGCGCTGTCGGGTCCGCCAATCCGATATCCTCGCTCGCCATCCGCACCAGGCGGCGCGCCAGGAAAAGCGGGTCTTCACCGCCCTCCAGCATGCGCGCAAACCAATACAGCGCTGCATCCGGGTCAGACCCACGAATGGATTTATGCAAGGCCGAGATGAGATTGTAATGCTCTTCCCGGTCCTTGTCATAGGCTGGTGCCCGTTTCTGAACAGCCGCGCTCAATTCCTCAAGCGACAGGAGACGCGGCGCGCTCGCCATCATGAAAGCCTGCTCGGCCAAATTCAGCAAATAGCGACCATCGCCGTCCGCCATGTCGATCACGGCCTGCCGCGCGCGATCAACAACAGGCAGCGGCCGCCCCTCCAGCGCTTCGGCCCGTTGCAGCAACGTCTCCATCGCCTGCGGCTCCAGCCGCTTCAGCGTGAGAACCGCGCAGCGCGAGAGAAGCGCGCCATTGATCTCGAAACTCGGATTCTCGGTCGTGGCGCCAACAAGCGTCACGGCGCCGCTTTCGACATACGGCAGGAACCCATCCTGCTGGGCCCGGTTGAACCGGTGGATCTCATCAACGAAGAGCAGCGTGCCCTTTCCCATATCGCGGCGCGCCTGCGCCTTGTCGAACACGGCGCGCAGGTCTTTCACGCCCGAAAAGATCGCACTGATCGCCTCGAACTCGAGATCCGTCTCTGCGGCCAGCAGCCGGGCAATCGTGGTCTTCCCCACGCCGGGAGGGCCCCACAGGATAATGGAGGACAAACGCCCGGCCTCAAGCATCCGGCTCAGCGGAGCGTCCGCACCGATCAAATGGTCCTGGCCAACCACATCGGCCAGCCGCGCGGGCCGTAAACGGTCCGCGAGTGGTCGCGGAGCGGACTCGGAAAGGCCTGAAGCAGCAAACAGATCGGACATAAAGCACTCCTAGGCGGGAACTAGCTGCATGATAAGGTGACCATGGAGGAAAATAACATGTCGATAGAGATTAGTCCGTCAGGACAGCCATTCGCCGCATCCGTAACCGGGCTTGACCTGTCCCAGCCCGTATCGCCTGATCTGGTGCAGGAAATACGAAATGCATGGCTCAAGCACCACGTCCTCGCCTTCCCCCGCCAGTCCATAAGCGATGACGATCTGGAGCGCTTCACACTCCTGTTCGGGCCCTTCGGCGACGATCCCTTCATCGCCCCCATTCCCGGTCGCAAACACATCATCGCCGTCAAACGTGCCGCAGATGAAACAGCCCCCATATTCGCCGAAACCTGGCATACCGACTGGAGTTTCCAGGCCACGCCGCCGGCCGGAACGTGCCTTTACGGCATTACCATTCCGCCCGAAGGTGGCGACACGCTCTTCGCGAACCAGCACCTGGCACTTGAGCAGATGCCCGACTCGCTGCGCCAGAGGATCGAAGGGCGCTACGCCATTCACTCTGCCCGCAACGCCTACGCTCCCTCCGGCGCTTACGGCGAATCTGACAGGGCCGCCGGTCGCTCAATGGATATCCGTCCTTCCGCAGACGCAGATGCCACTCAGCGGCACCCTCTGATCAAGCCCCATCCTGAAACCGGGCGCGACGCGCTCTTTGGCTGCGCCGGCTACATCATCGGCATTGAAGGGATGGACCCAGCAGAATCCTGGGACCTCCTGAGCGAAATTTACCGGTGGCAAACGCAGCCGCAATTCCAGTATCGGCATAAATGGCAATCGGAAATGCTTCTGATGTGGGACAATCGTAGCCTGCTCCACATGGCAACTGGCGGATACAAGGGCTACGACCGTCTGTTGCATCGCACAACAATCGGTTCGGCCTGACGTCTTCCCTGTACGCGCAATCAGGCGTAGCGTGTTTCCCATAAGAATAAAAACACATGGGAGGATACTATGGCGGACACCCTGCATCAGGTGGGACCTGACATACCTAATCCGTGGGATATCCCACTCGCGACACTCGATGTGTCGCGGGCGGAGCTCTTTCTCCACAATCGCCATGGCGACTACTTCCGGCGCCTCCGTGAAGAAGACCCCGTTCACTTCTGCGAGAAAAGCCAGTTCGGCCCCTTCTGGTCGATAACCCGGTATGAAGACATAATGGCCGTGGACTCAAACCACGGCGTGTTCTCATCCAAGCGGGATATCGTGATTGGCGACGCCCCGGACGATTTCGACACGCCGATGTTCATTGCTCAGGATCCGCCGATACATGACGTCCAGCGCAAGGCGGTACAGCCCGCTGTCGCGCCCACGCAGCTCAGCGACATCGAAGCCCTGATACGCCAGCGCGTGTGCACCATTCTGGATGCACTACCAATCGGGGAAGAGATCAACTGGGTCGAGCATGTCTCGAAGGAGCTGACTACCCAGATGCTGGCAACACTCTTCGACTTCCCCTTCGAAGACCGCCACCTCCTGCCCTACTGGTCCGATGTCACGACGACGTCTGAAACCGTGGGCATTGAAGTCGACATGAAGCACCGCGAAGCGGAACTCCATAAATGCCTCGCCTATTTCATGGGGCTCTGGCAGGAACGCGCGGCCCAGCCACGCAAGTTCGATTTCATCTCCCTGTTTGCCCATGATCCCAAGACTAAGGACATGATCAACAATCCAATGGAACTTCTGGGCAACCTCATGCTGCTCATCGTCGGCGGCAATGACACGACCCGCAACTCCATCTCGGGCGGCGTTGTCGCGCTTAATGATTTTCCGGAGCAATACGCGAAACTGAAGGCCGATCCTTCCCTCGTTCCCAACATGGTGTCTGAAATCATTCGCTGGCAAACGCCGCTGGCCCACATGCGCCGGACGGTGCTCGAGGATGTCGAGTTTCAGGGCAAGCAGATGCGCAAGGGCGACAAGGTCGTCATGTGGTATGTTTCAGGCAACCGGGACGGTTCCGTCATCGAGAACCCCGACCAGTTCATTATCGACCGGGCGAACGCACGTCGGCATCTGTCGTTCGGCTTCGGCATCCATCGTTGCATGGGCAACCGCGTCGCCGAGATGCAGTTACGCATTCTCTGGGAAGAAATCCTTGCTCGGTTTGAACATATCGAAGTCGTCGGCAAACCGGAGCGCGTCCTGTCGAATTTCGTGCTTGGCTTTGAGAATGTGCCGGTAATCGTTCATGCGCGCCAGGCTGACTAGAGGGTCACGGTGCCTTGGATCATGTGCCCGTTCCGCTCAAGTTCGATATTCCATGTATGGGTATCGGGCTTGAGCAAGGCCTTCAGGTCTTTGACGGACTTTGTCTGAACGCCATTCACAGAGCGGATGATATCGCCGGGCCGAAAATAACCCCGCGCAACCGAACGGCGCAGAACCGAGTGCACATAAATGCCAGACCCCTTCTGGAATGGGTCGAGACCATTCTCTTCCGCGAGGCGTGGCGAAAGCTCAACGACGCGCGCACCTGAGAATACATTCTGGCCATCGAGCAAGACGACATCAGCTTCGGTTGCGCCCGGCGGCGGCGCCAGCTTCACCTTCTTGGTCATCTGCTTGCCACCGCGCAACAGGGTCAGCTCTGTCGTTTCACCCGGGCTTTTGATCGCAGCCAGAAACTTCAGGCCTTTCTCGTCAAACACTTCGCGACCGTCGATGTCCGTCACGAGATCGCCCCGACGCAGGCCCGCGCGATCCGCCGGACCATCATCGTAAACTTCCGTCACCATCACGCCGATCGGGCGGTCCAGCCCTTGCGCTTTCGCCATGTCATAACTGACGGCCTGCCCGGCAAGGCCCAGCCAAGGGCGCACAAACGACCCCTCATTGATGGCCGCATTCACCACCCGTTTCACCATCTCAGCAGGAAT
This sequence comes from Hyphomonas oceanitis SCH89, assembly GCF_000685295.1. Lineage (GTDB taxonomy): Bacteria > Pseudomonadota > Alphaproteobacteria > Caulobacterales > Hyphomonadaceae > Hyphomonas > Hyphomonas oceanitis. The sequence goes on along the minus strand of NZ_ARYL01000030.1, from coordinate 7,439 downwards.
GGCAAAGCCGATACCGTTGGAACCTCCTGAACGCGAGAAGATCGCCGTATTGACGCCGACGAGCTCGCCCTTGGTATTGATGAGCGCACCACCGGAATTGCCAGGGTTCACGGCCGCGTCGGTCTGCAGGAAGAAGGCATAGTCGGAAATGCCGACATCCGTACGCGCCGTTGCCGACAGGATGCCGCTGGTGACTGTCTGCCCGATACCGAACGGGTTCCCGATGGCCAGCACGAGATCCCCAACCTGCGATGCACGCGTATCGGCATAGGGCAAGGTTGGCAGCTTGGCGCCATTCGTGTCGATCTTCAGCACGGCCAAATCGGTGCGCTCATCCGCCAGAACCAGTTCAGCAGGATATTCCCGGCGGTCACTGAGCACGACACGAAATGACTCAGCGCCCTCCACGACATGATTATTGGTGACGATCACACCATCCGCCCCGACGATCACGCCTGATCCCAAGGAGTTCTGCACGCGCTCGCGCGGCGCAACACCGCCGGAAAAGAACTGCTCCATTGGAGAAACGCGTGAAGTCACACGCTTCTGTGTGTAGACGTTTACAACTGAAGGAGAGGTCTGCTTCACCAGTGGCGCAAACGAGAGTTCCATCTCGGTGCGGCTCTGTGGGACGATTTCCTCGGCTTCGGCAAACAAGGGCAAAAGCGCGACGATGAGGAGCGCCAGAACTGCCAGACCCGCTACAGCCAACAGTTTCGAGATGTGTTTCGTCATAGGTAGTGAGTGCATCATGACTATGGCTCTATTGCGGCATCACTCAGGAGGCAATTCGTCAATATATGACATTTCAGTCAGAATGCGGATTTGGTCCAATCGTACCAGCCCGCTCTGCCAGTGCCCGAAGATTGGCCTCATGCCCTTCCCGGCTGATCCGATAGAACGAGACGCAGAATATCATGAGCATCCAGATCGAGAGCAGCGAGACAGCATAACCGATGCCCAGCAATTGTAGCTGCGATTCCGGCACATTGCCCGGCCGCATGCCCGGCGTAATGGAGGCGACTGACAGGACAATCGCCGCAAGCATCACGCCTGAGCCCTGTGCGAGCTTGCGGATAAAGCTGATACCCGCGAAGAATATGCCTTCCGACCGCCTTCCGGTCTGGAGTTCGCTATCCTCAACGATATCGGCAATCATGGAGCCCATCAGCATCTGGGTGGCGATGATAAGGGCGACGTCGAACACCGTGACGGTTATCACGATATTGAACAGAAGGTCCGTCCCGTTAGGCGGCATGATGCCAATCACGCGCGCCAGAACCGGCGCCGGCGCTATCGTGAAAGCCATCAGCCCCACGATGATTGCACCTCGCTTCTTGCCAAGCGTCTTACCTACAAGAGGCGCCACAAAGAGGGCAATAACGGCCGATATATAAACCGCCACCGTAAGAAGTGCCGTTTGGTCCGTCGTGAAGCCCCAGAAGAGTCCATTGATATATTGGTTCAGCGACGCAGAGATACCTGTCGCAAGGAGCCCGAATAGCGTCGCCAGGAAGAGCGCGCGGAATGACGGGTTTGAAACCGTCTCCAGGATTTCCTTGAAAATGCGTCCGACCGTAAGTTTCCGCTGAGGCGGCGGGGACTTCAGATGTGGAATATGACCATGCGTTCCTGCCGTCGTCGCGAGGACAGCTAGGAAAATGACGATGGCCGCCCAAAGCCCGTAAGTATGCCAACCCTCCTTGTTGAAGAACCCGGACGGATCCGCCTCGGTTGGCCGCAACAGCAGGGCCAGAAGCGCAATCTGGATACTCAGGCCGCCGACCCAGGCAAAGAAATATCGATACGACATCAGCGACGTACGGGCGTCATAGTCGCTGGTCAGCTCGGCGGCGAGGGCGTTCTGTGGCACTTCATAAATTGTGAAGAGCAGTCTCACACAGATCGTCAGCGCAACCAGCCAGCCAAAAAGATCATTCCCCTCCAACCCGGCGGGTGGATTCCACGCGAAGAAATACGCAATGGCGACGGGTACCATAGCAGCATACATGAACGGGTGTCGTCGCCCGAGGCGTGTCCGGAAATTGTCCGACCAGTATCCGACCACCGGGTCTGAAACTGCATCGACAATGAGTGCGATGAACAGCGCCGCCGCCACAAGCGAGGCCGATACGCCCAGAACCTGACTGTAATAGAACAACAGGAAATAATCGAAGCCGTTATTCTTCACGCCATCTGCGATGCCCCCTACGCCAAACGCGATGCGGGTCAGGTGGCTCGGTTTGCCTTGGGATCCAATGGCCATGCGCAGCCCCCTGTTCAGCGTAAAGACTTAAAGACCAAGGACCATCTTGGACATGATGTTACGCTGGATCTCGTTCGAGCCGGCGTAGATCGATGTCTTGCGATAGCTGAAATAGCTCGGCACGGTCGTAACGGCCTCAATCGGCGTTAGCGTGTCGGCGTTCGCACCGTCGCGTGCCAATTCCATAGTGTTCCGCACGAATGGCGCCCCGTAGGTGCCTGCCGCCTCAATCGCGAGTTCAGTGATCGCTTGCTGCATTTCAGAACCGGCACATTTCAGCATCGAGCTTTCCGGCCCTACCGCCTCACCTGCCGACAGCGCAGAGAATATGCGCTGTTCCGTGGCATCAAGTGCTTCGATACCGATCTCCATTTGCGTGAGCTTGCGCGCAAAATCAGGGTCATTCAGGAGATCACCACCCGTGACACTATCGACCTTGGCCAGCTTGCGCACCTTCTTCAACATGTTGCGAAGCCCCGGCGCATAGGCATTGCCGCGCTCGAACTGAAGGAGGTACTTGGCGTATGTCCATCCCTTGTTCTCCTCGCCAATCAGGGATTCCGCTATCGGAACGCGTACGTTCTCGAAGAAGACCTGATTGATTTCCTGCTCGCCTTCAGGCGGGCCGTCGAGCGTGGGCAGAGCTGAAATCGTGATGCCAGGCAGGTTCATCGGAAAGATAATGAAGCTGATGCCTTCCTGGTTTTTGCCGCTCTTGTCTGTCCGCACGAGGCAGAAGATCCAGTCAGCCCATTGTGCCAGCGTGGTCCATATCTTCGATCCGTTGAGCACATAGTCGTCGCCATCGCGCACTGCGCTCATTTGGAGGGACGCAAGGTCCGAACCAGAGCCGGGCTCAGAATATCCCTGGCACCACCAGACATCGGACGAGAGGATTGACGGTAGGTGTCGCTTCTTCTGCGCCTCTGATCCGAAAGCCATGATCACCGGCGCAACCATCGCAACGCCCATAGGGCTGACAATGGGCGTTCCCGCTGAGGATAGTTCCATGTTCAGAATATACCGTTCCGACGGGGTCAGCCCCGGACCGCCGTATTGCTCAGGCCAGTTGGGTGCAATCCAGCCCTTCTCATACAGCTTCTTTTGCCAGGCGACCTGCCCTTCCTTGTCGAGATAACCATTCTTGGACAGCGCCATCTTTGCCCGAAGGTCAGGCGTGTAAGATTGGGCAATCCAGTCGCGTACTTCTTTTTGGAACGCGGTATCTTCGGGCGTGAATGACAGATCCATTCTTCGGCACTCCGCCTTATTCTACGATGTCGTAATACTGGATTTCCGGCGCTCCGCCGAGGACACCCCCCAGTTTCGGGCCAGCTGCCTTGAAATACTCGGTTTGGCCATGAGACTTGAGAGCATCGGCCGAAGCGTATTGCTCCATGAAGATATAGTCGGTTTCAGAACCCTTGGTCTTGTAAAGCTGGTAGGTCAGACAGCCCGGCTCGTTCGCCTTGACCTTGGCCATCAAATCCTTGGCAATCTGCTCGAACTCGGCCTGCTTGCCGTCCTGAATCTTGAGTTTCGCAACAACGCCGATCATGTGGTCTCTCCCTTAAGTACGATTTGTTTTTTTGCACACTATGAGCTTCCCGGGCGGGGGCAAGCTTGACCTAAGGGCGCGGACTCCAAAAAAGATGGTTCAAGGCGGGAAGGTCCGGCTGAAACGTTAGGCATGTGGATCAAAATCCGTTGGTCCTGACAGCTTTTCGATGTTCGAGTGTAGTATTTCGAGTCTCAGCGGCCGCTAATTCGTGTATTGCGCGTAATTTGGAACGGGACTTGCTCATGTCCCGTTGAAACGAGCCAACTTACAGGATTCACAGTGGAATCAAGCGTCATCCCTCTTGAGAGAACAGATATTAGGATCGATGCCTCGCACGTTCTGGCCGTGATACCGGCGCTGAATGAGGCGCGGCATATCGAGACCTGCATCCGCTCGCTCATGACAGGTGACGTCTGGCTGCGCAGCGTCCCGCTCGTTGTGGTGGACGGGGGCAGTACGGATGGCACAGCAGAGATCGTGGAAAGACTTATCCACGAATTCCCAAACCTAAAGATTCTTTACAATCCTGAACGGTTCCAGTCGGCGGCGGTCAATCGTGCAGTAACCGAGTGTGCCGATGCGGACACCCGTTTCCTCGTTCGTTGCGATGCCCATTCCGTATTTCCTCAAGACTTCATCCTGTCAGTCACCAGCGTCCTCATTCACACCAGCGCCGCTTCGGTTGTCATCCCAATGGATGCCCGCGGCAAAACCTGTTTTGAGAAGGCAAATGCCTGGATCGTCGACACGCCGCTCGGATCCGGCGGATCAGCCCACCGCGGCGGGCGCCAGTCCGGCTATGTCGATCACGGCCATCATGCCGGCTTTGATCTTACCGTTTTCCGGTCCCTGGGGGGCTATGACGGATCATTTTCGCATAACGAAGACGCCGAGTATGACGAACGGGTCGCTCAGGCTGGCGGCCGCATATACCTCGATGCCACCATCCGCAAGATCTACATCCCGCGCTCAACTGTCGGGACGCTGGCCAAGCAGTATTTCAATTACGGAAAAGGCCGCGCGCGGACCATATTCAAGCATCGCCAGAGACCAAAAATCCGCCAGATGTTGCCTGTTCTGGCGCTGCTTGGCAGCGTGGCCGGGCTCCTGGCCTCGCCCTTTTTTCCAGTCGCCTTAATCCTGCCCTTTGGTTATCTCGGCATACTTGTTGCTGCGTCAATCATCGTCAGCGTCTCGAAACGCTCTACCTGCGGGCTTCTTGCAGGGCTTGCGTCGGGTACGATGCATATGAGCTGGGCTGCAGGATTCATCAAGCAATCCCTTATGGGAGCTCGATAATCAGGTGAGGCAGGAAATTGGCGTTTATCACGAAACCACTATAAAGAGAGAGATTGACCAGAAAGTAACCATGTCCAGATTGCCACAACTCTTGCAGAGGTCTTTCCTGGAACAGTTCGGGCGCCTAACGCGCTCGGCGACGTCGCTGCGCGCCCGGATTCGTGCGGGCAGCACGCGTGGCGTCCATCTGGAGTCCCCGTCGGTGGCGCAACCTGCCCGCAGTGCGGTGACCCGTGTGACATCGGCTCCTGATGGAGAGTGCCTTTACGCAATCGGAGACATTCACGGAAGGCGTGACTTGCTTGAACGGTTGGTCGAGGAAATCGAAGCCGATTCGGCCAATTTGCCTGAAGGTACAACCGTCACGCTTGTCTTCCTTGGCGACTATATTGACCGTGGCTTGCAATCCCGCGATGTCATTGAATTCTTCCTCGGAGACCGCCTGGATAAGTTCAACACGGTCTTCCTGATGGGCAACCATGAAGAGGCATTCCTCAAGTTTCTTGAGGATGCCTCTTTCGGCAGCCAATGGGTTCGTTTTGGCGGCGGAGAGACACTTTACTCCTACGGTTTTCAACCACCGAATACACGCGGAAGTCTCGGCTCGCATGAGGCCATGGCGGCGGCCCGCGATGCCTGGGCCACGCTTTGGACGGCCTTTCGGGAAAGGCTGCCTGAAGCCCACCTCGACTTTTACCGATCCCTAAAACCCTACTATACGGCTGGCGACTATTTGTTTGTCCATGCTGGCTTGCGGCCTGAAAAGGCCATGCAAGACCAGACCATTCGCGACATGCTCTGGATCCGGGACGAGTTCCTTGACGACACGAAGCAATTTTCGCATCTCATAGTCCACGGGCATACGCCAGCCGAAGGTATATTCCGTGACAATCGCCGCATTGGCCTCGATACCGGGGCCTTCCTGAGCGGCAAACTGTCTGCGGCAAGGTTCTTCGGCAAGGACATTAGCTTTCTGACCACCTGAGTGTGTCAGTGTGAAACGATGGGCGTCTTTAAGCGCCTCTGTATGGAGATTTCAAAATGTCGCTGCTTCGTTCGGCAATTTTTACGGCGATGGTCGCCATGTTCATGTTTGTGACAGCATGTGAATCCGGCGGCACGGCTACCCGTCAGGTAGTCGATAACTCCGCACCGACACAGGCCCAAACGAATACTGCTTATACTTTGGGCACGGGCGACAAACTTCGCATCAATGTTTTTGGTCAGCCCGAACTTTCGGGTCAATTTGTAATCGACGGAACTGGCGCAATCTCCCTTCCATTGATCGGTCAGGTGGCCGCGACGGGCAGCAGCAGCCAGGAACTTGAAACCGCCATCGCAGAGAAGCTGTCGGACGGTTTCCTCCTTGAGCCACGTGTCAGCGTAGAGGTTACAAATTACCGCCCGTTTTACATCCTTGGCGAAGTGGGCCGGCCCGGCGAATACCCCTTCAATTCAGGTTTGACCGTTTTGAATGCTGTAGCCGCTGCTGGAGGTTTCACCTATCGGGCCAACAAGAAGGTCGTGTACATCAAGAGTGTGGGCGCTGAACAGGAAGTTAAGTACGAGCTTAACACCAACACGGTTGTGAAACCTGGCGACACGCTTCGCGTAAGCGAGCGCATCTTCTAGGTTCCAAACGAATCAGTCAGTCATTACCAAACATATGCACGCCCGCGTGTCCGATTCAGGGACACGCGGGCGCTTACATATTGTGCCAGTGTTTTGAGCAGTGTGTCTCGTATCGATACACAAAACTCGTCGAAAAGCCGAGTATGAATGAATATTTATCCAATACTTCCCCAGAGACGCGAAAACGACAGAAAATGTATACAACCAGTTAATTATTTGCGGAATTCGCGGTATAACGATTGCAAATCTGGGCTCGAACGCAATAAGCGTCAGAGTCAGATGCGGCAGGAAATTTGCAAATAGGTCGAGTGGACGCGGCCGATTAGCAAAACCGCAAGTAGATTATTAGGGGACCAGAATGGGCTTGAGATTAAGTAACCCGTCAAGGCAGGCAGAAGCCGCCGCTTATGCAGCAGCGACAATGCGCCAGCCTTCGAGTGGCGATCACGCGCAATTCAAACGACTTGTCGACATTGTTGTCGCTGGCGCCGCGCTCTTGTTTTTGGCCCCGCTCATTCTCGCCATCGCGCTTCTTATCCGCATGCAGGATGGCAGTCGGGCTTTCTATTCCCAGAAGCGCTATGGCCTGAACGGCGAGACCTTTAATTGCTTCAAGCTGCGCTCGATGGTTCCGGATGCCCGCGAGCAACTTGGTAGCGTCCCGGGACTTGGTGTAAATTC
>NZ_ARYL01000029.1 GCF_000685295.1 Hyphomonas oceanitis SCH89 | reverse complement strand
TCTGGTGGATCACCCCTGTGGGGCAGGCCAATTGGCCGATATTTCCTATAGTAACCCATATGGTGTGGCTCAAAGTCCTCATTTGTTAGTGTGTTTAGGAATTTTTGCGCGACGTAATAAATCGGAGACCCAAGACAATTTCGATTGTCGAGAATAATTGTGTAATAGACGAGGACGATTTCAGCGCCCCCAAAATGTCTAACGACGAACCTGTTCTCTCGCCGAGCGACCCGTACGAAACTAAATATGAAATTGGCCGGGACAATTTAGGCTGTTGTCAAGGTAAGCGGCATGTAGGGGCCGGGGTGGAGGCGTTTGGTTCTGAAAAACGGAGGCGGCTTCGAGTTAGTCTGTCACCACGCGAGCCATTTGGCCGCATATCTACAAAACCTAGCATCTGCACAGATGCTTAGCGCGGTGTGAGGTCGGCAGAAACATAGCCATTACTACTCGAAGCTTTGCACGGGATCGCCCACTTGCGAGGCCTGCGGCCAAGCGCAATAGTCCGCTGCATAGTATGCGCCCGGACGGAAGTTCCCTGATGCACCGGGGCCGCCGAAAGGCATTTGGCCACTGGCTCCGACGGTCGGTCGGTTCAGGTTGAGAATGCCGGCGCGTAGCCGACCTTTCACGCGTTCCCATGTTGGGAGATCGTCGCACACGAGACCGCCCGCTAGTCCGAACCGCGTTGCATTTGCCAGCGCGATGGCCTGATCGATATCACCGGCACGGTAAACCTGTAGCAGAGGACCGAACATTTCCTCGTCCATGGGGGCTGCGTCCGACATGTCGATCAGGCCGGCTGAGACAAAGCCGTGGTTTTTGTCTTTCTGTTCCAGCGGGAGGACGGCGCGCGCCCCGTCCGCGATCAGCTTGCTCTGGAAGGCGACGGCCTGAGCCGCGGCATGCGCGCTAACGAGCGGTCCCATGAAGGCGGCGTCGTCGTTCCATGGGCCAATGGCGAGATGCCTCGCGCGCTCTGCGATGGACTCGACAACGAGGTCCCCAAAGCGGCCTTTCGGCAGGATAAGGCGCCGTGCGCAGGAACATCTTTGGCCTGTCGTCAGATAAGCAGACTGTATCGCGATCTCGGTCGCCGCTTCCACATCCGTGGGTTCCCAGATGATCAGGGGATTGTTGCCGCCCATCTCTAGCGCCAGAATGACTTCGGGCCGGCCTGCAAAGAAGCGGTGAAACATGCGGCTGGTGTGTTCGGATCCCGTGAATAGGAGACCGTTGATATCCGCGGCGATCAAGTTCCCACCCGTTTCCCGTCCGCCTTGAATCAGATTGACGCAGCCGGGGGGAAGCCCAGCCGCTTCGAAAGCATCCATCATAAGGGGTGCGACCGACGGTGCCAGTTCGGATGCTTTGAACACGCATGTATTTCCAGCCAAGAGAGCAGGAACAATGTGACCATTCGGCAGATGGCCGGGAAAATTGTAAGGACCGAAAACGGCCATCACGCCATGTGGCCTATGGGACAGGTCCAGATGCCCAAATTCGGTCGGCAGGCTGTGCTCGCCGGCGCGTTCTGATTGCGCCTTTATGGATATCGAGATCTTGGCGACCATCGTATCGACTTCTATGCTGGCTTCTTTGAGCAGTTTTCCCATGTCGCGACTGATGGCGAGCGCCATCGGGTCTTTTCTGCGGAGCAGTTCCGCAGCATACCGCTCAAGCACGGCTCTCCGGACAGGCTGGTCCGTTCGGCCCCATGTGTCGAACGCGGCGCGCGCTACCTTGACAGCATGACCCACCTGCGCGGTCGAAGCTGCCCGGCCGGTCCAGACCACCTCGCCGCTCGCAGGGCATGTCTTCTGGAAGGGCGCGCCCTCGCCAGTCACCCATTGTCCGTCGATGAAGCAATCGCCTGAATTTAATGGACCAGTCATTTTGTATTCTCCGAAGAAAAGTGGATACGTCCCAGGCGCTTTCCAGAGGTCACGGACTCCAAAGCCGCCGAGAAACGCTTGGTTTCGGCCGATGCGTAGGTGTCAAAGTAGGGGTAGTTGACCGGGCCGATACCATGCTCTGCGCTGTAACTGCCGGAGAAGTCTTCTACTGCGGCCTGAATGACCGTGTCTCGGATCAGGCGTTCACGTCCTGGCGACCAATCGCCTGTTGCGAGATGGTCGACAAGATTGAAGTGTATGCCGCCATCACCGACATGTCCGAAGTCGCAGATCTCTATATCGGGAAAAAGCTGGGCGAGCCTGCCCTTCATTTCTGATCTGAACCGCAGTACATCGCCCCGCCGGAAGGACAGGTCGAACGCGTAGAGACGGCCTTGTTTACGGACGCCTTCAGACAGAGCGTGCCGGATGGCCCATACTTCCTCGGCCCGCCCGACGACGACATCGGCCATGTTTGCCGCGCCGGACTCCGCGATTTTTACAAGCCCGCCGATGAGCATGTCATCCAGCGACCGATCCGCCTCGCCCAGAAGCCAGTCGCAGGAAAGTTCGACCAGCAAGGCGATGTCTGGCAAGTCGCTGCCAAACGGCTTGCGCAAAGACGGGATGTGAGAATAAGCCGCGCGCATTGCGTTGGCGGACATGAACTCGAGCGCTGACAGGAGCGAGCCAAAGCGCCGTTCCAGTTCGAGAACCAAGTCCGGCAGCGCCGTCTCGTCAGGCAGGGCAATCAGTGCGGTGGCCCTGTGTTTGGGCGTGGGTTCGACATTGAGGGTGCATTTGGTAATCACGCCGAAGCTGGCACCTGTTCCGACGAAGAGCTGCTTCCAGTCCGGGCCCGTTGCGGTCTTGCGCAAGGCGCCGCCCAGCCGGACAATTGTTCCATTGGTATCGCCCAGAACGACGGTCAGCCCAAGCACATGGCGCCGGACATCACCGTAGCGCATAAGGCGGCTGCCGCCGGTATTGGTGGCCACCATGCCGCCGATGCAGGGATCTGAGCCAACATCAATCGGCAGGCAGAGTGCTTCAGGCGAGAGACGGGCGTTGATATCAGACAGGCGAAGACCTGCGCTGCATGTGGCGGTTCGGTTGATCCGGTCGAGATGGAAGTCGCCCGTGATCCGCTCAAGACTGAGAACTGCGTGTTGGCCTTCCGAGTCCGGAACACTTGCACCGACAAGCCCGGTCCTGCCGGATTGGGGGACAAGCTGAATGCCCTCCTGAACGCATAAGGCAATGATGTCAGAGGCGTCCTGCGTTGATCGCGGGCGCGCCACGAACAGGGCGGAGCCTTTTTCGCCGCGTCCGCCCTGGCAATAGGTTTCGATGATCTGCGGATCGAGATCTATATCGCCTCGTTCGGTAAGGGAGGGGGGCAGGGACCTATTCATGGATCACCAACTCTCTCGGCTGGTCATGCGCAAACAATTGCTGCAGCGATGCGCTGGATTCCCGCTCGTAAAGCTCTTGCGCGTCTGACACCTTGCAACCAAGGGCCTCTTCGAAAGCGGCCGGATTGCCTTTTGCTTCCGTATTGCTCTTAGCTTCTGACCTGAGGTTCGACCGGAAAATGCCTGCTGCGCTGACCGGCAGGAAATCCTCGTAGGTAATCGGTTCCGGGATGATGGCGCCGCTTGAGATCAGGTCTTCCAGGGCTTCTGAGCCTTCAGGAAGCGCGTTTGGCAGGCGCGCGCCGTGCGCTGGGCGGAACCTGAACCAGGCCAGTTTTCGCGTCCGCAGTTCATTCCAGTCGTCCGGGAGGGCGTCGAAGTTCCCACTCGCCAGGCATGCATTGTAAACGTCCATGCCCGCGCGTGTGAGGGCTGCCCCTCGGGACTCGATTTCGCCGAAGCGGGCGGTATGGACGCCGACCGCGTCGATGCCGTCCATATTGCGGAAGGTAACGTCCTCTTCAAGCGCCCGGAAGGCCGTCTGACGTAACAAGATCGGACAGTTCCGCCGTGGCGGGCCTTCGATGACAGCCTTGGCGGGCAGGCCAAGCTCGATCATCTTCTGCTGTGCCTGGTCGATGTCGCTGACGCGCGGGGTCAGGTGATTGATGTGGGGATTGGGGAAGCAGACAATATCCGCTAGCAGGGGATGTTCGTTGATCAGGGCATCATAGATGCGTTTCGTTGAGAGCGCTTCGCCGTGCCACCGGAAGGTCTCGGTGAGAGCATCGAGGAAAGCTTCGCCTTCCGCGTCCCTCAATCCGCCCTGATGCTCTGCTCGCTCGATATAGCGCAAGGCGACAGGAGACATGACGGATCGCTCGCGGGTGAGACGCTGCACTTCACTTTGCAGCGCCGGAGAGGCGATCTGGTCGAGACGTACGAGTGAGACAAAGAGGCGAAACGGGCTCCGCTCAATCGCGTCGCCTTCGATCGGGCGGAATGCGGTCGAATGAACGGGCAGTCCAGCCGCCGCGAGGTCATAATACTCGACCGGAAACATGCCAAGCACGCCGAGGGCTCTGCGGAGGAGGGAGAGTTCTTCCGGCAGGGCGAGGCGAATGGCGCCGTGCCGCTCCTGGCCCAGTCTGGCGCCGGAAAAGGTCTCGGTCGCGCTGCCGACGGAGTTGATACGATCGACAAGGTCGACGAGCGCTCCATAGGCAGGAACTTCGTCGCGATACATCAGCGAGAGGCGATCTGCGAACTGCTGGCGCAGGCGCCATGAGGGGATGAACTCAGACATTGTCGAGGCTCCAATTGGTGTGGGCGTGGGGTTCTTTCCCGGGGGTGGCAGGTGGCGGTGCGCTGATCAGAAAGTGCGTCTCTTCGCTTGCGCGGAGTTGGTTCAACGCAGACGCGTGACAGATGACGAGATCTTGGGCATCGATGCTGACGCAGCCGACATAGGCCCGGAAATCCTGAAGGGAAGACGAGGCGAGCAGCATCATCTGTGCAGAAGGCTCAGGCCTTCCATCCATCAGGACGACCTGCCGGGCCGTGTGGGCACTGTTCAGTTCCCCGAGGGTCGATAGAACAATTGGGCCGCCGTCAGACATGTCGATGAGCGAGGAGGCTCGGAACCCTTCCTGCGCGAGCAAGCACAATGCGCCAGCGGCCGTGTCATGAGGGCGCCCGATGGCATGCCGGGCCGCTTCCTCCAGTGTATCAAGTGGCACATTCAGGCCTTCAAATTCCGACAGGACAAACCCGGCGCCGTCCCTCGCGAGCCGGGCATCGGTCTGCGCATAGGTCTGGCCGAGGCGCGGTGACCAGATCGCGTCATAGAAGGGCGAGCACTCGGCCTCGTCGCACCAGCCTCTCAGCTGTGAGACGATGGGCTGGTCGAACAGGTCCGGGCGCGTGGCCATGAGCATGTAGCGGGCTCTCGCCAGATAGCGCCCTGCACCGGACGCGCGGTGAGCCGGATGGAGGAAGAGTGAGCCGACTTCCGTAAAGCCTTGCAGTGTCCGGCGCAGTGTCAGGGCATTGGGGCGGTGGGAGGGGCCGCTCATTTCGAAGTCGGCGCACATGAACGCATCTGACCCGACGCCAGTCTTGACGCTTGCGCACCCGACCACATCGCCGGTCTGGCAGTACTCCATCACCAGAAAATGCGTGCCTTTGGCGCCGCTATCCGGCGCCCCGAACGAAGCTTCGCTGCAGGTAATCAGCGCGCGCAGATAGGTTTCGTCTGCCTGCAGACTGGTAAAGCCAGGGCCAGCCTGTAGGCAGAGGGCGAAAAGGCCTGCCAGATCACCGGCGTTGACGGGCCTGATGATGTATCCGGAGGGCACCATTAATGCGACGTTCCAGCGGCCACCATCGGCACTTGTTTCAGGCTCTCCAGAGCGCCGTCAATGATCTCAATGGCTTGCGCGATCTCAGCCGCGCTGACATTTAGCGGCGGGGCGAGGCGGACCGTGTTGTCGCCGGCCACACCCGCAAGCAGGCCGCTCTCCCGAAGACAGTCACGTAAGGCCGTGTTGAGGCCGCTGCCGAGCTTGAAGCCGGCCAGAAGGCCCTTGCCGCGCACTTCGGCCACGAGGTCCGGATGCTTCGTCTTCAGGCGGCTCAGTTCGCCGTGCAGCTGCGCCGATCTTTCGCGGACGTCTTCAAGAAAGCCCTGTGCGGTCAGGTGATTGAGGACCGCAGTGCCGACCGCGACCGCGAGCGGGTTGCCGCCATAGGTCGTGCCGTGCGTGCCGGGAACCATGTGGAGCGCCACCTCATCGGTCGCGAGGCACATGCCGAGCGGGAAGCCCCCGCCGACGCCCTTGGCTGTCGCCATCAGATCCGGCGCGGCGCGCTCACTCCATTGGTATGCAAACAGCTGTCCGGTGCGTCCGGCGCCGCATTGCACTTCATCATAGATCAGCAGGATGCCTTGCGCATCGCACAGCGCCCGTAGTGCTTCCAGATAGGCGAGGGACGCAGGGCGCAGGCCGCCTTCGCCCTGGACCGGCTCGATCAGGATGGCGGCCGTCTGCTCATCCGTCATGGCATGGAGAGCATCCAGGTCTCCGAAAGGGGCCTGCTTGTAGCCGGGAAGGCGAGGTCCGAAGCCCTCGATATAGCTGGGGTTACCCGCAGCATTGACCGAGGCATAGGTGCGTCCGTGGAAGGCGCCCTGGAAGCCAATGATGTCTATGCGTTCCGGATGGCCCTGCGCCGCGTGGAATTTGCGTGCGCTCTTCAGCGCGCATTCGATCGATTCCGCGCCGGAGCTCGTGAAGAAGACGCGATCCGCAAAAGTCAGCTCGCAATACCTGCGGGCCAGTTCGGCCTGGCCGGGCACGTCGAACATGTTGCTGAGGTGCCAGATCTTCTGCGCCTGTGTGTGCAGCGCTTCGACCAGGGCAGGGTGCGCGTGGCCCAGCGTGTTGACGGAAATGCCCGCAATGAAGTCGAGATACTGGCGGCCGGACGTGTCGGTCAGCCAGCTCCCTTTGCCATGAGAAAACTGCAGGGCTGGTGGGGCATAAGTCGGAAACAGGCTGTCGCGATTCATGGGGTCCTCTTTTCTGGTTAGCCCATGGGTGCAGCATCTGCCCGCGCATTGTAATCCGCAAATAGAGCAATATAATGCGTATGATTGAGCAGTATGATGCTATAGATAGACAAAGTGATTGAACGAGATGATCAAGCTAACCGACAGCGACTACGAGATGATCGAAGTGCTGAAGCGTTCGGGCCGTATCAGCGTGACCGATCTTGCCGATGCTCTTTCCGTATCAAGATCGACTGCGCAGAAGCGTCTGGAGAGACTGGAGACGTCTGAGGTGATCGAATCCTATACCTGCATCCTGGCGGCGCCCTACCAGCGAGATTGGGTAAGTGCTCATGTCATGGTCACGGTCGCACCCAAGACAATGGAGGCGATCGTGAAAAAGCTATCTCGGGTTACGGGTGTCGAGGAAGTCCATTCCGTTAGTGGCGAGTTCGATTTGATCGTGGTAATTGCAGCGCCTTCGGTACAGAGCCTCGAGGCCTATGTTGACAATGTCATTGCCATAGATGGCGTGGAGCGCACACGTTCATCAATTATCCTGTCGACCCGTATCAATCGACGCCCGTGAGATAACAGACGGCGAAGGCAACACCGGGCAACAATCACAAGGCCGAAAGTCCTTTAATTGCGAGTTCAGCAATAGCGGCATCTTGTGCGCCGAGACCTGTAAGGTCTGCTATCGCGATAGCATCTTCAGGCAGGTGGATTTCCCTGTGACCTAGCAATACCTCACCAATCTCGATGATTGGTGGCGTGCGGGTGCCGGCTGACGTGTCGAGCGCCGCGCATTCTCCATAGGCCAGGCACTGCGCTGTCGAATCTGTCAATATGAGATCGGCCGCGGCCATGACATCCACAGCCACTTCGGTCTTGCCGGGAGAGTCTGCGCCAATTGCGACAATGCGGAGACCGGGACGGATCATATCGCGCGTAATCAAAGGTGTCTGGGACGGCGTGGTCGTGACGATGACGTCGCAAGCTCGCGATAGAAGAGAAAGGTCGGTCTGTACCGTTACCGAAAATGGGTGGTCTCGGAGATCTTCCGCCAGTTGCTGGGCGCGTGCAGGCTGACGTGACCAGATCTGGACGTTCTCAATCCCGAGATGGTGGGAGACCCAGATTGCATGTAGCTTCGCTTGCGTGCCTGCGCCGACAATTCCCAGGGTTCGAGCGCGGGCAGGCGCAACAAGGCGCGCGGCCACGGTGCCTGCGAGCGCTGTGCGCAAGTCTGTAAGCGCGCCGTCGTCCGCCAGAAGGCAGATTGTATGCCCGGTCTGCGCGTCAAACGCCATCATAACGCCATTGCTTGACGCCAGTCCGCGTTCGGGATTCTTGTAGAAGCTCCCCGCCATCTTGACCACGAAATAGGGCGAGCTGCCAATATGGGCCGACTTCACGTGGAAATCGCCAGGCGGTGCTTTAAACCGCAAGTGAGCGACAGCGCCGGATTGAACATTCCCCGACGAATAGTCGCAAAACGACGATTCGATTGCTTTGATGGCAAGAGATGTGTCGACAGCTCCCAGAATGCGGTCCCTTTGATGGACTAGCATTATTCAGCTCTGTTCTTGCTTGATGGCAGCAAGCTCATTGTAGATTGTGGCGCGGCTAACGCTCAGTATGCGTGCAATATAGGCCGGTGCGCGGCGTTGTTCGAGGGCGCCACTCTCCTTCAATGCCAGGATGAGTTTCCGACGGGCAGGGCGATCGATATCAGCGATCCGAACATCATTCTCCGAACACCAGTGGGCAATAAATTCGTTTATGCGTTCATGCCAGTCATGGACGAATAGCGCCTGGACATCATCTGTTCGTGGCTTTGCGCCAAGGAATCCATCCAGGGTTATGCGTATCTGATCAAACTGGCTGACATCAACATTGATACAGAAGAGACCTATCGCCTTCTCCTGATCAGTCAGGACGATCGAGATGCATTTCAAGCGGCGTCCATCCCAATTTGTCTTCACGTAAGGACCAACAAGATCCTCTGATACATCGAATTCGATGTCTTCAAGTTGTGAAGGATCGCCGGGGGCGCGTTTGGAAATCGGGTTGGCGATATACGCAATGGATTCCGTCGCAAGATCGTGCACGACAACTTCTGCATACGGCGCGAAAACGACGGCAATCCCATCAGCCACAGCAAAGTGCGGGCGCAGCGCAGGTACATAGGCTTCTGAATCGGACAGCTGTTTCAAAGTTCTCTCCATACGCCATTGACAAACATTCTAAACTGGAAATATCGTTAATTGTATCTTCTAGCAAGTGGAATTTCTCATATGGACCATCCCGAGGCAGATCCTGGTAATATGTACCCACTGCCAAACCAGGATGATCAGGTTAGCCTTGGTCTCCTGGCAGGGAAATCACGCGAAGCGCTGGTCGCTCTGCGTCGTCGCACCCCGGTAAGTCCCCTGATCGAGAGCAAAATCCTGTCTGATCTTACTGGCGCGCGCATATTGCTGAAGTGCGACCAGATGCTTCCAACGGGGGCCTTCAAGTTTCGTGGGGCGTTTAACAAGTTAGTGTCGCTCCCTGAGGCTCAGCGCAAAATGGGTGTGATCACGGCGTCAACCGGCAACCACGGTCTGGCAGTTGCGACGGTGGCAGCAGAACTGGGTATTGTCGCCACAATCCACGCGCCGGAACACGCGTCACGTGCCAAGCTTGAAGCAATTCGGGGCCTTGGCGCAAATATCATTCTTCATGCAGCAGATCCGCTGACGATTGAACTCGAAGCCAGGCGGATTTCGGAACGCACCGGGCAGGTCTATGTGTCTCCGTACAATGATCTGGACGTGATTGCCGGACAGGGAACGTGCGGCCTCGAAATCATCGATGAAGCATCGGTTGACGCCGTCGTCCTTTCAGTCGGCGGCGGCGGCCTGCTTTGCGGTGTGGGGGCGGTGCTGCGGACTGAGCGCCCGAAAACGGAGTTGGTCGCGGTCTGGCCTGAGCACGCGCAAAGCCTTCTTCATTCCATGAGTGCGGGACGAGCCGTTGACGTCGAAGAATTACCCACTCTCGCGGATGGCACGGCGGGAGGCGTTGAGCCGGGCTCCGTGACAATTTCTCTGGCGAACAAGATTGCACCCAGTTCGGTCCTGGCTTCCGAGCTGGATATAATTGCTGCCATCGTGCTTCTGGCACGCGACGAACGGCTGATTGTCGAAGGCTCAGCCGCGCTTGCCGTCGCAGGACTGAGATCATGCGCGCCCCGCCTCGAAGGTAAAACGGTTGCCGTCATACTTTGTGGGCGGAATATTTCTTATGACAAGTTTGAACAGGCCTTCAAGGCCGGCAATGGAGAGTAATGTGATGAAAAGTATGAGAGCCGCCAGCGTGATGACGGGTATGCTGCTCGCTGGCGCGTGCGCGACAGCGCAGCCTGGCGCGGATGCTCCTTTCGATGGGCGCGTGTCTGAATTCTATTCATGGGCAGAGGCGGCACCTACACTGCCGGGGGAGATGCTTCGTAAGGAGCCTCTTGCGGAAGCTCTGTCCATTCCCGGCGCAGCGCGTGCCGAGCGCATACTCTATTCGTCGACGGATGGCATTGACGGACAGACGCCTGTCACCGTGTCGGGAGCGCTGTTTTACCCGCAGGGCGACATGCCAGAGGGCGGTTGGCCCGTCATCGCATGGGGGCATGGGACGAAGGGGATTGCAGATATCTGTGCACCCTCATGGACAGGCATGACATACCGTGACCGCACCTATCTTTCAAAATGGCTGTCCGAAGGTTTTGCGATTGTCGCGTCGGACTATGAGGGGCTCGGGACAGCCGGACTTCATCCTTACATTGCGGGCAGGGCTGCTGGATACTCCATCCTTGATTCCGCCCGTGCAGTCACGCGCAATGCACCTGAACTTTCGAACAAGGTATTGTTGGTCGGGCAATCGCAGGGCGGCGGAGCTGTCGTGATTGCTGCCGCTCACGCATCTGAGTATGCACCGGATCTCAATGTTATAGGCGTTGTTGCAACCGGCGCAGGGACGGTTGATCTGGAACGGGCAGACTTGATTGGCGACGCAGACGCAAAGATCGATTCAACGTCGGCCTATGCCCTTTATGTCGTCCGGGCGCTCTCGCTAATCGATCCGGAGCTCAAGCCTGAAGATATGCTCACGGCCAAGGCGATGACGGTTCTGCCGCTGGCGGACACACGCTGCGTAGCGGATCTTGAGTACGACATGAGCATCGCGGAGCTCAACTGGTCCACAACGCTCAAGCCTCACGGTTTCGAGGTAATGAAGCAATACATCTCGCTATTGAATCAGCCCGCCACTGGCTACGCGGCACCCGTGTTCATCGGGACTGGTGCCGATGATATCGAAGTCGCACCAGCGTTTCAGGAGGATCTTGCTCAAACGATTTGCCGTGCGGGCGTGAGCGTCGAACATCACGTCTATGAGGGCGAAGACCACAGCACTGCGGTGAACAAGTCTCTTGAGGATTCCGTTCCGTTCGTTCGGAAGCTGATGGCGGGAGACGCCGTCGATAACACATGCGGATCAAGCGAATGATCAAACATCAGAGGGCCCAAAACCGCCACGCAGGCATGCGCAGAATTTCGGGAGGATTCGTAGCGCTATGCGCCGCGCTGTTCGTGACTCCGTCGTGTGCATCCCCCACGGGCGAGATGAAAAAAGTTGAAACTGGGAGTAATGACGCGATGTCGATAGAGGCGCCTGACAGGTTCTGGATTTCTGACACAATTTCACCAGAGGCCAAGGCGAAGATGGAAACCCTGGTGAGCTATGCGCGCGCTTATCAGACGAACGAAGCGCCAGCCGTTACAACAGAAGACTGGCAGGCGCGGCGGCAGATGCGAGAGCAAATGATGGAGGTCTTTAACGCCCCTCTGCTTGAGCAGTTGAAGCCGACAATCGAGGCAGTCGAACTCGGCGGTATTCCCACGCTGAAAGTGGCGCGACATACGCCAGGCACCGCCGATAACATTATCCTCTACGTGCATGGCGGAGGGTTCACCTACCTCTCGGCCAGGTCGTCTCTCAAATCGGCAGTGCTGATGGCCGAGGCGACGGGCTATACAGTTTATTCTGTCGACTACACGCTCGCTCCCGAAGCTAAATGGGACGAGATCACGATGCAGGTGATCACGGCGTACCAGGCCCTGTTGAAGGATGGGTACGAGGCGGACGGAGTCGGCTTCTTTGGTGATTCCGCGGGCGGCTCCATCGTTACAGGCAGCATATTGCGTCTCAGAGACATGGGGGTGCCGATGCCAGCGGCGCTGCTCCTGCATTCACCTTCAACAGACCTGACAGGCGCCGGCGACACACTCGCGACGCTCGCGCTACTTGATCCTGGTTTGGAAAAGGAGGACGCCCTCTACCGGATTAGCCAGTATGCAGAGCCGTCCGACAGAAAGAATCCCTATGCGTCGCCAGCCTATGGTGATTACTCGGGTGGCTTTCCGCCGACCCTGATCCAGACCGGAACGAGGGAGATGCTGCTGAGTGACTCTGTCCGTCTCTGTCAGGCCATACGGCGCGACCACGGAGATGCGACCCTCGATCTGTACGAAGGCATGCCGCATGTCTTCCCGTCGCTTCTCGACGGCACGCCTGAAGCGAATATGGCTTATTCGCGGGCAGTGACATTCTGGCGAGAGCATTTCAAGCCCGAGCCTTGATTGCAGCAAAGTGCAGCGCTGTGACATCAGCATTCTGAGCCAGCCTTATCGACAGGCAATCCGACCCAAGAAATTGATAACCACGATCGCTGAAGGCGAAACACTTTCGAGAACCTGGAGCTCAAAAATATGTGGAATCTGCTGTGGTCGACACAATAGCTGCGCAGATCGATGCAATCGCGGTCCTGATGCTGGAAACAAGACCGGTAACATCTATGAACCAATTCAAGCACAATAAGGGGAATAACAAAAATGACTGACTTAACAAAGAGATTGCGTTCAACATCCGCGATCATTCCGTTCGCTTTTCTCGCAACATCCCTCTACGCTGCGGCGGCGCAAGAAACGGCAAATACGGTGGATTCTGCACCGACGGAGCAGGCATATGTTCTAGGTCGGGTTACGGTTACGGCCAGTAAACGTGAAGAAGACATCCTGGACGCACCATATTCAATTTCCGCTGTGACGGGTGATGATCTGAAAAAAATCGGGGCGACCGAGTACAGGGATTATCTGACGACGGTGCCAGGTGTCGCGCTCGTCGAGGCAGGTATTGGATCGAATAATGTGATCATTCGCGGTCTGGCGACTGCAGCAGGCGGTAGTACGCTCGCGGGCACGGTCGTTACGTATTTCGATGAAGTCGCGCTCAATGACGGTACGGGTGCAGTCGAGGTTGAGCCTGTCGACATTGATCGCATTGAAATCCTGCGCGGCCCACAGGGAACCTACTATGGTGCCGGATCGATCGGTGGAACATTACGCGTTATTCCTAAACGTCCACAACTCAACGAGTACTCAGCAGATCTTGCGGCAACCGTTAGCTCCGTAAATGGAGCAGATGATCTCGGTTCAAACCTCAACGCCACCGTGAATCTCCCGATCGTCAAAGGCAAGGCAGCAATCCGCGGATCAGTTTATCAGCGCGATGAGCCAGACTATGTGGACAATCTGGAAGTCGGGAACAAGACCGGAGGCGGTACCATCTCTGGCGGGCGGTTTGCTTTCTTGCTGGAGCCGACCGAACAGATGGATGTCCTGTTCCAGGTGATCAGCCAAAGTACCGAGGCTGACGGGCAGAGGGTCCGGGAGCCGTTTGAAAATAGCGGTAATGCTCAAAGGCGTCGTGGGGATGAGTTTGGCGACACCGATTTTGATTTGTATAACTTGAATGTTGGTTATGATTTTGACTCAGTGCGTCTGGACTCGGTCACGGCGTATTATGAAACCGATTTTCAAGGGCGCCGCGATGCGTCCCTGTTCGATGGGAATGTCGAAGCACTGGCAGGGCCTCCCGGTCTGTATGGTCTCGATTCATATGATCTCTTTGCTGATGACACTGTGAAGGGAGATGTTTTTTCACAAGAGCTTCGAATGGCGTCTGAGACTGATTCCGCCATCCAGTGGCTTGTCGGTGCCTTCTATCGCAAAGAGACTTCAGACCGTGTCCGTCTCTTTACGGATGACGCCCTTCTGGGGCAGATTCTTGAAATAGACCGGAATATCGACACAACGCAGTGGTCCGGGTTCGCGGAAGCGAACATTGATCTTCCGGGTGCATGGGGCCTCGACCTTGGTATCCGTTACTCTGACTACGAGCAGGATGTCACAGTTGATGCGGAATCCGGTACGCAAGCCGAAAAGGTGTGGACTCCCCGGTTCAATCTTCGCTTTGAGCCGAGTGTAGACCAACTCTACTATTTCCAGATATCCAAGGGTTATCGGCTTGGTGGGTTCAATGGCGCGCCCCCAAACCTTCCAGGTGTGGATGTGCCTAACGAAGAGCAGTATTATTCCTACACCTCGGATTCGCTTTGGAACTATGAAATCGGGACGAAGCAAGTGTTCGCAGGTGGCCGAGGAAACTTCAGCGGCGCAATCTTCTGGGCTGACTGGACGGATATCCCCATCTACCTGACGCTTGCCGGCGGCGCCTATACGCCGCTCGTCAACTTCGGTAGTGCAACGAGCAAGGGTGTCGAGGCAGAGTTCAGCTATCTGCTGACAGAAGGTCTCACCGCGAGCCTCAATGGCTCTTATGTAAAAACCGAGCTTGAAGGGACGACGGGGTATAAATCCCAGCGCCTTCCGGCATCTGCTGAGACGATGTTCAATCTCGCCTTGTCGTATGAAAAGCCACTCCAGAATGGGTGGCAGATGTATGCAAATGGCAATGTAAACTATGTTGGCTCATACAAGTCACATCTCTACGAAGAGTTCAGAGATAACGTGATCGCCAATCAGCTTGATACGCGCTTCGGTGTTACCGAAGATAAGGAAGTAGGTGGCTATACATTGGTCAATGCCAGGATCGGCGTTCAGTCTGATAGCTGGGACCTGTCGGTGTTCGCAAAAAATCTTTTTGACGATGACACCGCGACTTTGTCCAACGCCTTCTCATATGCGGGATCACCGGCGGAATCCTTCGTCATGCCTCAGACTTTCGGCGTGAGTTTGAAGAAAAGCTTCTAGGTGGCATCTGGGCGGAGCCGTATGCGAGTATCGGCTCCGCCCTCTGTATCCAATCCTGTTGAGCGCCGAGATACTGGCCTTCTTCGAAACTGAGTCATCGTGCTTTCAACCGGCGCATGTCGGGCAAGCCAATCTGCACAAACGACGGGGAGGCTCACGTAATGCCCGAAGGTCCAAATGCCACGCGCGGCAATCCAAGCCTGTTTCAGGCGATTGTTCCTATTGTCTGCCTGTTTGTACTCCTGACGCTTGCGGTACACGTTTTCGGCGATGGGGCGACCGGTGGACCCATACAAGTCTCCCTCATGTGCGCTGGGTTCTGCGGCGGGGTGATTGGCCTGTTGAACAATGTGCCCTGGAGTGAGCTGGAAAAAGCCGTTTCCGCCTTGTGCAGCATGGTCATGATTCCTGTGCTCCTGTTGCTCTCGATTGGTGGGTTAATCGCAGTCTGGATTGCATCTGGTGTGATCCCGTCACTCATTGTGTATGGGGCTGATCTTCTGCGCCCGTCCGTGTTTTATGCGGCGGCGCTTGTCATCAGTGCCGTGGTGGCTCTGGCGAGCGGGAGCGCTTGGACAACGGCCGCCACTTTAGGCGTCGCCTTGATCGGGATTGCTCAAGCGTCAGGGATTTCACTACCGATTACAGCGGGCGCCATCATCTCCGGTGTCTATTTCGGCGACAAGTTATCGCCACTGTCAGACACGACCAACCTCTCCTCGAGCATGGCGGGCGCCGACCTTTTCGTGCATGTAAGATACCTTCTCTATACGACGCTTCCCGCATTCATGATCGCCTTCATCTTTTTCCTGACGGCAAGCCTGATGTCCACCAACGACGTCGACACAATTCAGCTTCAACTCATGACAACTGAGCTGAATGAGAAGTTTCGCATCGGCTGGTATTTGATCCTTCCTATGTTCGGACTTATCGGACTTGCCACTGTGAAGATGCCACCGCTTCCTGCAATCGCCGTTTCCATTCTTGCTGGAATTATCGTCGGTCTGGTTTGCCAGTCACCGCAGGCAGGCGAGGGGATGGTCGATCGGATCTTTGAATACTGGGGTATGGTGGCAACCGGCTATCGCACAGAGTCTGGTTCCGCCGCAGTACAGTCGCTTCTGTCCCGTGGGGGCATGCAAAGCATGCTCTCGACGGTCTGGCTGATTGTGACGGCGATGTTCTTTAGTGCAATGATGGATCGTTCCGGATGCCTCGAGCGAATTGTTCGTTCAGTCATTGGCCTCATGCGAAAAGACCGACATATCTTTCTCGGAGCCGGCGCAACGGCCCTTGTAGGCAATATTGTTGCTGCCGATCAATACCTTTCCATCGTCCTGTCGACCCGGATGTATGCCGACGAGGTCCGGGCTCGCAATTTCAGGCCGGAGATGCTGTCACGGACGGCTGAAGACTTCGGAACAGTTACCTCTCCCCTGGTGCCATGGAATACTTGCGGGGCATTCATGTCAGCCACGCTAGGCGTGGCAACCTTTTCCTATCTGCCCTTTTGCGTGTTCAATATTGTCAGTCCAATGATTGCTGTTTTTTACATATCCACGGGGATCACGATGAGGAAAGGAATAAACGCCTGATATTCGTATCTTGAGGCCTCGCCGCATGATCTTTTGATTTACTACGCGCCTAGCGGAATTATATCGAATTTGACGCGAAACTAAAAGCTATCTGCTGAGTCAAGGGCGCCTGATCATGCTATCTAGTGGGCGGAAGATGTCAGTGTAATGCTATTAATGGACGGCTGTGATGAGAAGTGAATCTGAGTCTGTGATCGATGGGCCGCCCATGACGCAACAAGGTGATGGCTCGGATCGGCGCTTGGTTCTTCCGGAGCCCTATCTTCTCTTTCTCGGGGATACCTGTTTGGTAACTGACTTGAAAACGGCTTTCGGGCTGCGGGACTGGGCGCCTGAAAAGTGCATCGGACAGTACCGTATGTCCGAGCATACCACTAGCATCGGTCTGGCCGACATGGGCTTCGGTGCTGCGCTGGCCGCTGGTGCAAAAAGCCTGCTCATTGGCGTGGCTTCTGCAGGCGGGGCGATACCCAAGTCTTGGTGGCCGCATCTGTGCAGCGCCGCGCACGCGGGTTTGTCCATTATCAGTGGCATGCATGATCCGCTTCGCTGCGTGCCCAACCTCTCTGAAATTGCTGCGGAGTCTGGATGCAGTCTGGTCGATATACGGCATTGGCAGCCAGAGCACAGTGTGGGAACCGGCATTCGAAGGCAGGGGCGGCGACTCCTTACTGTTGGCACGGATTGCGCTATTGGGAAAAAATATACTGCCTTGGCCATCTCCAAAGCGATGGGTCAGGCGGGCATGAAAGCAACCTTCCGCGCAACTGGGCAAACAGGCATAATGCTCGCAGGTGCGGGCGTTCCCATCGACTCTGTTATTTCTGATTTCGTCAGTGGTGCCGCAGAGAGTCTCTCGCCTGATAACGTATCTGACCACTGGGATATTATTGAGGGGCAGGGAACATTGTTCCATCCGGCCTATGCGGCAGTCAGTCTTGGGCTGCTTCATGGCTCTCAACCTGACCTGATCGTGCTGTGTCATGATCACAGACGGAAGGAGATAGACGGGTTCCCGGGATTTCTTGTCCCTACTCCCTTGGAGGCAATCGACCTTAACCTGTCACTGGCGCGGTTGACCAACTCGCAGGTGCGCTGCGCAGGCATAAGCCTCAACACATCCGGGTTGGACGATGAAAGCAGGCGTAGTTTGTTCCGAAGTCTGGAAGATGACCTCGGCTATGCCTGCTTCGACCCAATAGTGACGGGCGTCGGCAAGGTATTGGAACAGCTGGCATGATGTCCCTGCAGATGAAAACCTACAAGCAGACGTGGGAGTTGGACCCGCCTTTCATTATCGCGGGTGAGGTTTGGTCAAGTGTTGACTCTCTGATCGTCGAACTTGTGGACGATTTCGGACGCACCGGCCGTTCTGAGACGCAAGGTGTTTCCTATAGAGGTGAGACATATTCTTCGCTCGCTGCGGAGGTTGAAGCCCTGCGAGGTGAGGCTTCAGCAGGCATGTCCCGGGAAACGCTTCAGGCGTTGCTGCCGGCGGGAGGTGCGCGTAACGCACTGGATGTCGCTTTATGGGATCTTCAAGCACAGCAAACGGGGCAACCTTTAAACAAGTTGCTTGGTCTGGGGCGCCTGAAGACTGTTCAGACAGTTCTTACTTTGGGGATCATGTCAGGCGACGAGGCTGCGACTATAGCAGGTCGTGCGAGCGCATTTGGCCAGCTAAAGCTCAAGGTCGATGGTGGGCGACATATTGAGATGATCGCGGCGGTACGTGAGGCGCGTCCAGACGCGCGCATCATTGTTGATGCGAACCAGTCATGGTCATTCCAGTTGATGAAAGAGCTTATGCCGGAATTAGAGCGCCTTCACGTGGATGTGCTGGAACAGCCTCTGCCTGTGGGCGGCGATGATGAACTGGAAGGATTCATCAGCCCCATCTTGTTGATGGCAGATGAATCTTGCCAGGACACTGGCGATCTGCCGACGGTTCGTCAGCGATATGGGGGGGTAAACATAAAGCTCGATAAGGCAGGTGGCCTGACGGAGGCTATGAAGATGAGCAACGAGGCCCGCTCCCTGGGGCTCAAGACAATGGTCGGAAATATGTGCGGTGGTTCGCTGGCCATGGCTCCTGCGTTCCTGGTCGCGCAGTCAACGGACTATGTGGACCTTGATGGACCCTTGCTGCAAACGTCAGACTGGGAGAATGGATTTTGCTATCAGGGTGAGAGGATGTTCCCGTCGGATCGTCCTTTGTGGGGGAAGCTTAACAGCGCAGTTTAGGGGAGTTCAAGAAGATGTTTCGATTGATTTCAATGTATCGCAAGACGAGCGATTCAGTACCATTTAAACTGATCTCGTTGCCTGCGGTTATTATCGTGGCGTTCTTCACCACGTCGTGTTCACTTGTCAGTGTAACAAAACCTCTAGGAGAGTGTGCAAGCGCTGGAATTGAGTCTGGAGCGGAAGGGCCAAACTTCCTTATAAAAAATGCAGTTTTGATTGATGGGAGTGGCGCTCCCAGGCGCGCCGCTGATATCCGCGTGCGTGAAGGCCGTGTCTTCGAAATAGGCAGTCTGTGTCCGACAGCAAAAGAATTTATCCTGGATGCCAAAGGTGATATCGTTTCTCCCGGATTTATTGATACGCACAGTCACCATGAGCGTGGCATGTGGGAGTCGGAAACCGGACGGGAAATGGTGGCCCCTATTTCACAGGGAATTACGACGATTATAATTGGTCAGGATGGCATGTCGGATTATCCGCTTTCCGCCTTTCAGCGTGAACTAGAGAAATATCCGGTTGCGGTCAATATTGCATCGTACACCGGCCACGGAACGATCCGCGTAAAGGCCATCGGTGTTCCTTATAATCGGCCGGCAACACCGACAGAATTGTCGCGCATGGAGTCATATCTGGAGATTGATTTGGATGGCGGCTCTCTCGGTCTGTCGACGGGTCTCGAGTATGACCCCGGAATATATTCCGATTCCGACGAGCTGCTTACGCTGGCCAAGACTCTCAAGGCTGCGGGTGGCCGGTATATCAGCCATATGCGCAGCGAAGATGCCAAGATTTTGGAAGCCATCGATGAGATCATAAGAGTTGGCCGGGAAGCGGGAATTCCTGTTCAGATATCCCATATCAAGATCGCATTGCTGGACGATTGGGGCGGGGCATCCAGCATCCTCGCCAGACTGGACCAAGCTCGGGAAGAGGGCGTGGACATCACGGCTGATGTATATCCGTATGACTACTGGCTCTCCACGCTTGCGGTTTTGTTGCCTGAGCGAAACTTCGACGATGTCGCCGCAGTTCGCCATGCATTTAATCACATCGCGTCACCTGACGGATTGCTATTGGCTCGATATGTGGCTGATCCTGATCTTGTGGGCAAAACGGTGAAGCAGATTGCAGATGAGAGGGATGAAGATCCAGCTGAGACGTATCTTGGGCTGCTTCAGCAGGCTTATGCCGACATCAATCTGGAAGATGCGGTGGAGGCAGGCGACATCCGTGAGCTGGTGCTTGGTCAAAGTATGCTCAGAGCAGATGTGGAAGATTTTATCGCTTGGCCGAACTCAAATATTTCTACAGACGGAACATCTTTTCCTGGTCATCCCCGGGGGTACGGAACATTTCCGCGCGCGATCAGATGGATGGTTCGCGAGAGCCACAAGCTTGAGCTCGAAGAGATGGTGCGGAAGATGACGAGCTTGAGCGCCTCTCATGTCGGTCTAGCTGATCGGGGGGAGGTTCGCGTCGGAGCGCCTGCAGACCTGATCTTGTTTTCAGCCTCTGAGATTGCCGATAGAGCCGATAGGGAGAATCCCACAGAAACTTCCGTGGGTGTTACAGGCGTGTGGGTCAATGGAGTTCGCGTATGGCAGGATAATGGACCGACAGGTGCATATCCGGGTCAATTCCTGCGTCGAGCCAGTCAGCCCCACTAGGCTGACGCTTAATCGTCCAGAAGCAGAGTAAGCGGCAGGCCTGTGTACTTCTTCGTGTGCTCGTAAACGACGTGGCTGGTTACGGTTTCAATCGTCCCCAATTCGTCAGTCATTCGATCCACGATGGTTTGATAGTGGCGGATGTCAGGTGCGACGAAGGTTGCGAAATAGTCGACTGAACCTGTTACCGCCCTGCAGCTGGTCATTTCTGGTATATTGGCAATGTAGGATTCAAAGTCGCGTTCGTCAGCGCCTTTGTTTGTGTTGAGGGTGATTTCGGAGATAACTTCAATGAACTGCGTGACTTTTGAGAGGTCAATTCGGGTCTCGTAACAGTCGATGACGCCTGTATCCTCCAGGCGTTTCCGCCTCTGCAGGCATGGGCTGGGTGACACACCGATACTGTCTGCCAAATCCTGATTCGTTATACGTCCATCCAGTTGAATGGCTATGAGCAGGCGTTTACCAACATTGTCGAGAACAGATTTCATGCCGGTAGAATAGCAGAAAATGTTGTTTTTGAAACATTTATTGCGGCTCAGGGAGTCCTCGGTTCAAATCACTGGTATTGCGAGTGGGGCCGGATTGGAGGCGACCGTGTGGGGGATTTAGCCTCATTCTACTGAAGTCCCGCGCTCCGGTGATCCAGGCTGGGTCTTAAAACGTAGCGGCGATGTTGACCGGTCCACCCTGGAACAGGCCGACGTTAAGGGCTAATCATCCCATCCCGAAAATCTCCGCAGAGTTTGGCTTATTTAATGTCCAACGCGATGCGTATGTGTCTTCATCTCATCCTTGCTATGTCTACCAAGAACGTTTGAGGCATGCCGCAAAATGTGCAACGCGGTAATTTCGCTCAACACTCTTGAGTGGAGAGTTGGCCGGGTGCCAGCTGATTGATATTGAGGTTTGAAGGATAGCCCCCATGGCAGGTCAAGATGGAAAGACAACCAGGGAGGCGATGCTCGAGGCAGCGCAGAACATTCTCGCGGATAGTGGCCTGGAGGCATTGAACTCGAACGCGATCGTCGAGAAAGCCGGCGTTACCCCGCCCACTTTTTATCACTATTTCTCCAACAAGTATGCCGTCCTGCGCGAGCTGGGCATGCAGATGATGGATGCTCAAAACGAAGTTTTGAGAGCAGACACGGGCCTCATGATCTCAACAGAGGCTGAACTTGAGGCTGCCTGCTTCAATTCAATTCAGAGATCGTATCGGATGACCCGGGCATTTCGTGGTGGCTACGCTTTGCTGGTTTCCTTGCGTGCGGTTCCTGAGCTCAAGGAGGTCAGGCTGAATTCGCATGCGGAAATGGCCGAGCTGCTGACCAGGTACATGATCGAGCAGAAGCTTTGTAATGACTTCGACTCAGTCGTCGTGCGCGCGCGGCTCGGTGTTGAAATGCGCTACGCGGCCATAGAGATGTTATTCGAGACGAATTTCAGGAATGAGCAAACTGTACTTGAGTACACGGCGAAGGCATTGACCCGTGTCTACGATTTCTTCTGAGTCTTTCGGCGTGAACAGGCTGGATTGGTCAGCTTGTTTCAATGTCGTCTGAGGGGGCTGCGCTCTTCACGCCAATCATGAGTATGCTCCCAAGCACAAACAGAATTGCAAGGCTGCCAAAGCCGATGCGCTGATTGTGTGTGATGATTGTCGCGACAGCGACCAGGCCGGGACCGAGCCATACAGTGACTGTGCTCGTCATCGCATATATTCCGAAGAAATGGCCGATTTTGTCGGCGGGGCTTAGCTGAACAAGAAGGGACCGGCAGGAACTGTAGGCAGCGATTATAAGCGCGCTCATGGGAATCACCGTGGCGATGTAGATGAGGTCAGCAGAATGTGAAAATGCTTCACGTGCGGCTGCTTCGGTCGACAGCGGGATCAGCCCGAACAGGATCGAATCCTTCTGGATGCCGATCTGGAAAAAGAAGATCGCTGTAATCGAGAAGAGTTCAATCAGGATGGCGTTCCTGGCACCGAAAAGCCTGTCTATGGCGCCGGCAGACAGGCCTCCGATGACGACAGAGCACGTAGCCACAATCCCCATCATGGCCGTCTCGCTTTGCCGCCAGTCCAAAACGCCCGCCACATAAACTGCACTGATGGCAAAGAGGGCATTCAGGCCATCCATGAAAACCATCCGGGCCATCAGGAACCGCATGATGTTCGGGTATTCCTTGAACAGGGCCCTTGTCGCCTTGATGGGTTCCCAAGTCGTTGGAA
Organism: Hyphomonas oceanitis SCH89; assembly: GCF_000685295.1. Taxonomy (GTDB): domain Bacteria; phylum Pseudomonadota; class Alphaproteobacteria; order Caulobacterales; family Hyphomonadaceae; genus Hyphomonas; species Hyphomonas oceanitis. Next base: position 31,091 of record NZ_ARYL01000029.1, on the reverse strand, counting down.
GCAGTCGCGCCGTCCGCCAGCGCGCGCCCGGACGATGGAAGTCCGGCATGCCCAAATAGAAGGGAACAATGAAGACCAGCATCCAGAGGGCACTGAGCAGGCCGGACAAGCGTGCAATGTCAGATTCGAGCAGACCAAAAGGTGGCGACCGCATCAGCGCGATAATTGCAAGAAGAAGCACAACTGCGCCCAGGCTGCCCATGGAGAAGCCGAGGCCCGAAATGACAGAAATCTGGCGCACGTTGCCGGCTGCGGGCAAAAGGGCGTTGTGGAAAAGTTCTGTTGACGAATAGGCGCATCCCGCCATTCCAAGCAGGATCATCCCGAGCGGTATGGAATAGCTGGCGCCCGGAACAACAAAACTCAATCCGGCGCTTGCCAGGGCCAAAAGCACGATAAGCCCGAGCAGCACTGGCTTCTTGGCGCCCCCACGATCCATGAAGCCACCAAGGAAGGGGGCGATCAGCGCCATCGCCAAACCGGCTATCGTTACTGTTGAGCTGAATATGGCCTGTCCGCGCGCACTGTCTCCAATCACCGCCTCAGAAAAGTAGGCGGAGAAGACGTAGAGCACGACAACATAATAGAAGGGGCTTCGCGCCCAATCAAAGCTGGCCCACCAAACGCCGGTCATGGGCAGAACGCGTGTTTTCGAGTGGGGTGAGTGCGTCATTTTTTGCCCGCCTGATGCCTCTGGTATAGTATTTACTATAGACATTTTTTGTCATCAGTGGCATCCAGTGTCCAGCACTAAATTCGAAAGGCGCGGTCTGGATATGACGGCTTATCTTTTTCGGAATGGATTCATTGTTACAATGGACGATCACGGATCATGTCCGGAGTGCATGGTCACATTGGACGATCGGATCGTCTTCACTGGTGATATGTCGGATGCACTTCAATGGGCTAAAACGAAGAATGTCCCTTTGACAGATTATGATCTCGCCGGCGCGGCCGCTCTTCCCGGTTTTATCGACGGCCATCTCCATCCCTTGCCCATGATCTTCTTTGCCATGAACGCCAATTTCGAGGGCGCAAAAGACATGGATGAGATACGGGAGAGACTGCTCTTGCACGTCAAGGACGTTGAGCCTGACGAGTGGATCATCGGCGTGCAGTATGAAGGCAAGAAGATGCCGGACGGGCAGACCCTTACGCGCCGCGCGCTTGACGAAATATGTCCCGACCGACCTGTTCTTATCTATGCGCGCGATGGCCATTGCGTGATCGTGAACTCATGCGTTTTGCAGCAAGCCGGCATACACGATCAGACGCAGGATCCTGAAGGCGGAAGCATCGGTCGATATGATGACGGCACGCTCAACGGCCTGTTTCATGAAAAGGCTGCAGGACTGCCACTCCAGCACATGCCGCGTCCCTCGCGAAATCGCATGCTAAAGGCGAGCGTCGTAGCGTTTGAGTCACTCGCCAAAAATGGCATCACGTCCATTGGGACCATGCTGCAGAGCGACGAAGAAGGTCCGGGGGGCGCCGCATCGCAGAGGGAGAGCCTGTTCTTTCCAAACATCCGCCACCTTATTCCCCAGTCTGTGTATTCGATCATTATCGGCAAGACACTGGATGGGATAAACGCTCTGGTCGGGTCGTCGGTTGATACGGAAGAAGGCAAGACGCAACCGCGTGCATTCAAGATTTTCGCGGATGGCACATTCGGTTCGTGCACAGCCTGTATGAGCGAGCCCTATGCCGACAAGACTTGCACGCATGGCTACATGACACTTTCCGACGACGAGATTTACAGCCGGATGACGGCGGCGCATCTCGCCGGATACCAGATATGCATACACGCCGTCGGGGACCAGGGGATTGCAAACTGCGTTGACCTGTTTGAGCGTCTGCTGGAGGAATATCCCAGGCATGATCATCGCCATCGGATCGAGCATGCGTCCATCGCATCCAAACCGCTGATCCGTCGCATAGCCAGGCTAGGCCTGGGGATATGCACGCAGCCGCTCTTCATCCGGTCCGAGAAGGATTGGCTCGGCAAACGGCTCGGTGCCGAGCGATCGGGTATGGCGTATCCTTTCCGGGACTATCTCGATGCCGGCATCACTTTGGGTGGATCATCGGACGCGCCTATCGAGGATACAGATGTTATCGCTGCGCTGGACTATGCGGTGAACCGCGGCGGCTATCATCCTGAACAAGGCATCACGCCGATGGAGGCCGTCTCCATGTTTACGCGAAATGCCGCTTTCCTCCAGTTTGAAGAGGCCGAAAAAGGCGCGCTGGAGGTTGGAAAACGGGCAGATATTGTCGTGCTCAGCCATAACCCCCTGGACGTCGCGCCACAGGACATCGGCAAGCTCAAAGTCCTTCGGACGATGATTGGTGGGGCTTTCGTAGAAAGCGCCGCGGCATAGCCATCCGGGCCAGTTACAAAATTCGATAAAAGGAATTCGCGCGTGCCTTCTTTCTTCTCTCACGATTATCGGGCGGCCAGGAACCGGCTCCTGACACTCACTCAGGAAAACGGGGATTGGGTTCACCAGGCCATCAGGCATCCTTTGAGCGGGGCTGACGGGGAGGACATCTTTACGGATGTGTTCTGGAGGGGCCCGGAAGACGCATCGCGTGTGCTCGTGATCAGCAGTGGTACGCATGGTGCTGAAGGATTTTGCGGGTCGGCTGTGCAGTCTCAGTTGGTGGCGAGCCAGGTTGGGCTCCCGGATGATGTGGCGATCATGCTGGTTCATGCCGTCAACCCGTTCGGGTTTTCCCATTTGCGCCGTGTGAATGAAGAGAATGTCGATCTCAACCGAAACTTTATTGATTTTGACTCTGCGCTGCCTGTCAACGCGGCCTATCGCGAACTCAATGAATTGCTCAATCCGATCGAGATGCCACCTGAAAAGCTGGATGTGTCCATGGCGGAGATCATGCGTCTGCAGTCAACCATGGATTTCCTGACTTTCTTCAAGGCGGTCTCGGGTGGGCAGCACGAATTTCCAGAAGGGGTTCAGTTTGGCGGTCGCGAGCCGCAATGGTCACGCAAGACGATGGAGGGAATTTGGGACACCTATCTCAGCGCGGCGGAAATCGTTGTCCAGATCGATGTGCACACCGGACTTGGCCCATCAGGCGTTGGTGTCTTGATGATGGCGGCCAATCCTGATGAGCCCCAAAAGGCGATCACGGCGAACTGGTTCGGTGACATGATGGTGTCTTCGCGGCCTGCCCGGAAACAAGATAACGCCTTTGGAGGCTATATGAATGCAGGCATGGAGCAATGCCTGACAAGGACATGGGTCATTCCCATGACCCTGGAATATGGCACCGAACCGCCTGAGGTCGTTTTGAGAGCGATGATCGAAGACAACTGGCTCTGTCACCATGGCGAACTGGATAGTGATCACGGGCGATCTATCAAGGAGCGCCTGCTGAGGGTTTTCTATCCAGACAGCAAGGTCTGGGAATCACAGGTTCTGGTTCGGGCCGAACAGGTATTTGCGCAGGCTCTGGCCGGACTGGCTGAGCTGAGTGTCGCGAGCAAGGAGAGAACATGAGTATCGTGCAAGACCCAATCCGGAAAATAGAACTCTTTCCGATATTCGTGCCGTTCAAAGCGCACGTCCGCGACATGCTGCAAGGCGGCAGTGGAAAAGTGGCCATGGGTCTCAAGGTTGAAGACCATTGGCTCGGGGCAGATTTTCTTCTCTGCCGCATGACTACCGAGAATGGTGTCGTTGGTGTTGGAGATATTTATGTCTGGCTGGTTGAGGGGGCGGTTACGCCGGTCCTCATGGCCAGCCTGATCAAGGACCATCTGGCGCGTTATGTCTTGGGGCGTTCTGCGTTTGATATCGGATTGATCAACGACAAATTCGACAACAATGTCGCGCGCAACGAGATGGCAAAGGGCGTGCTCGACCTGGCTCTGTATGATGTGGCTGCGCGCACCATAAATCGCCCCGTATATGACCTGTGCGGAGGCAAGCAGCTGGATCGTATTCCCATGAGCATGGTCTTGCCGCTGACCAGCGTGGACATCATCCTGGACGTCGTTCAGCGGGGCCTCGACGTGGGGCTGCGATCTTTCCGCTGCAAATTGGGGGACGGCCTGCGCCGCGATGTGGAGATCATCAAGGCTGTGCGCGAGCTTATCGGTCCGAACGCGGCGCTGCGGGTCGACTATAATCAGGCGTACAATCCGAACGAGGCGCTGGCCTGTATCGAGGCCATTGCACCCTACGGAATCGATTTTGCCGAACAGCCCGTCAAAGGAGATGATTTTGTCGGAATGGCCTGGGTTCAGTCCCGCACGAATGTGCCCTTGATGGCTCATGAAAGCGGTTTCGGTCTTCGCGATATCGTCACACTGGCCGACATGGGCGCCGTTCGCACCTTCGGGATCAATCCCGAACGGCCCGGTGGCATGACAAATGCGTTGAAGGCGATAGATTATGCTGCAGCGCGGGGCCTGGACGTTGTGCTTCACAACCAGCCTTCGGGATTGGGCAGCGCCATCCAGCTTCAGATGCATGCGGCCAGAGCGAGCAAAATCAGACATGCCTCTGAATTACAGGGACATGTCATGATGGAACACGATCTTTTGAAGGAGCGCATTGTCTACGAAGATGGATACGCGAATCTGCCGACGGGCCCCGGCTGGGGGGTGGAGGTCGATTTTGACATGGTGGATAAGTACCAGATTCAGCCAACCGTAGTAGTCGAGGCTTAAGTCCGAAGCCCACTTAGGTTAGAACTAGACGCAGCTTTTTTGCGGGTGGCGCCCTGTCTCGTCGCTTGGGCTGCTTGGTCCGCCATAAATAGAGACTGGCTGGCATTGGCCTCACGGCACTGCCAGCCAGTCAGCGGAATTCAATATGTATGAAGTATTAGCCGCCAAGCTTCGCGGGCTTGGGGGCTAGTCTGTGTTTCCGCAGCAGTAAATTTGCAATTTTCAGTGGGACATTTTAATCAGGCGAGAATGGGTGTGGCGAGTCAATCGTCGGCATAGACTGGCTTTCTCTTTTCCAGGAAAGCGGCCATGCCTTCCGCCACGTTGGGGCTTTTGCTTGTCATCAGTTGATTGCGGTTTTCAATCGCCATGGCAGCTTCGAGGCTGGACGCGTCTATTGCCATCGCCAGACCTTCCTTGGTCATGCGAAGTCCCATGGGCGATGTGTCGAGCATCTCGTCGACATATGATTGTGCGGCTTTTTCCAGATCTTCGTCGGGTACGACCTCGGAGACAAGTCCAGTCGCTAATGCGCGCGGCGCATGGATGAAGCGTCCGGTGAGCATAAGCTCAGAAGCCACTGATGCGCCCACAAGACGCGGCAGGAAATAGCTTACCCCCATATCACATGCTGACAGCCCGAGCTTAATGAAAGCGGCATTCATGCGGGCGCTCGCCCCGGCAATCCGAATATCGGATGCGAGCGCAAAGGCAAAGCCACCGCCGCACGCAGCACCGTGGACGAGTGAAATGATCGGCTGGGGGCAGCGTCGCATTTTTATGTATACATCCGCCAGATATCCCTGAAAGCCGAAGCCTCCACCGAATGGAATGGCCGTATCAGTGGAATCGTGGCGAGACTTGATGTCCAGACCGGCGCTGAAGGAACGACCAGCCCCCTTCACGACAACGACCCGTACGGTTCCATCGTTATACAAATTGCCAAAATAATCATTCAACTCTTCAACCATCTTCAGGTTAATAGCATTCAATGAATCTGGTCGATTGAGCATGAGCCAATCCACCTTTCCGCGCTTTTCGATGCTGATCGTCTCGTAAGTCTTTTGCATGGTGTGGAAGTCCTCCAGGAACTCGGCGGTTGATCTCTTTTAAAGACTAATGCCGCAGGCGCGTAGGAAATTCACGTGGAAACTTGGCATCTCCGCGAAAACCGGTCTGCACAGCTCGTGAACATGTGCAGAGGTTGGGGGGCTTAGGGCAGCCCGATTTATGCGTCTCCTTTTGCCCGATGGGTAAAACTAAAATCTGACTATCTGCCTCAAGGGGAGGGGTTGACCAATGCTTGGCCGCCTTCGACTGTTTCGGCTTATGGTATTCTGATGCGAGTGTTCGGATCAGCAAATCATGCAACTTGAACCCCGGAGGCATTTCGTGAATCTCGACTTCTCAGATGAGCAGAAACAACTACGCGATCAGGTGCGACGCTTTTTGAGCGAGAAGTGCCCTCCAGCGGCGGTTCGCAAAATCCTGGAGGGCTCAAGTGCATTCGACCGGGATCTCTACCTCGGTCTGGCCGAACTTGGTGTTTTGGGGGCGGCGATTCCGGAGGAATATGGTGGCGTCGGGCTAGGTGATCTCGAATTGTGTGTCATTGCAGAGGAACTTGGTCGTGTTATTGCGCCGGTGCCAGTCTCATCCTCTATCTATCTCACAGCAGAATTTTTGCTCATGTCAGGTTCGGAGGCGCAAAAAGCATGTTGGCTTCCGAAGCTATCATCGGGAGAGGTAATCGGAACGTTTGCCTTCAATGAAGGCCAAGGGCGCATGACGCCGGACAAAGTTCAAGCGCGAGTTGAAGGTGGGAAAATTACGGGCACAAAAGCGCCCATTGCAGATGGTTCAATTGCTGATTTTGCCATTGTCGCCGCCCGCGATGAGGCGGATGGAATATCGCTGTATCTGGTCAAGCTGGACGACGACGGCGTTAGCAGGGACGCACTGGAATCGATTGATCCAACCCGCGATCAAACCCGTCTGACTTTCGATGGATGTCCTGCTGAATTGCTTGGTGGACAGGGCGAAGGATGGCACATTGCGAGCGTGGTGATGGACCGCGCGGCGATCTTGCTGGCATTCGAGCAACTGGGCGGTTCAGACCGCGCCATGGAGATGGCGCGAGATTATGCATTGGAGCGTATCGCGTTTGGGCGGCAGATCGGCTCGTTCCAGGCGATCAAGCACATGCTGGCTGACATGTATGTTTCGGCGACCCTGGCAAGGTCAAATTGCTATTATGGTGCGTGGGCGCTTGCATCAGGCGCATCAGAACGACCGGTCGCGGCCGCCACCGCGAGAGTTTCGGCTACAACGGCGTTTCAGCAATGCTCCAAGAATAATATACAGGTGCACGGAGGCATGGGATTTACTTGGGCCTTTGACTGCCACCTCTATTATCGCAGATCGAATGCGCTCGCTCTGGCTCTGGGTGGGCTGTCCACATGGGAAAGCCTGCTGATTGAACGAATGAGCGCCGGTAACACTGAATCCGCAGCCTGAGCAAAGGAATAGCATAATGGATTTCCAAGATACGCCAGAAGAAGCTGCTTTCCGCGCCGAAGCCCGCGCGTGGATTGATGCCAATGCGCCCAAGCATCTTGAAGCAGAGCTAAAAAGGGCCAGTTTCGGATCGAGTGGGCTGACAAGTGAAGACCCCGTTGCTGCGGGCAAGGCCTGGCAGAAGAAGAAAGCCGAAGCGGGGTGGGCGTGTCTGCATTGGCCGAAGGAATATGGTGGCGGCGCGAGAACGCCGATCGAGCGCGTAATATGGAACCAGGAAGAAGGGCCATACGCCGTGCTCTCCGGGGCCTTCACAATTGGTCATGGGATGTGCGGACCTACGGTAATGGCTTGGGCAGATGAAGAGCAAAGCCGAAAACTTCTGCCGCCGCTCGCGAGTGGCGAAGAAATCTGGTGCCAGCTCTTTTCTGAGCCAGCAGGAGGATCAGACCTTGCTGGGCTGCGCACACGTGCAGTCAAAGCTGATGACGGCTCTGGCGATTGGATTGTCAATGGGCAGAAGATATGGACCAGTGGTGCGCAGATCTCCGATTGGGGATTACTGATTACGCGAACCGATCCCGATGTGCCAAAGCACAAGGGATTGACGATGTTCTTTCTCTCGATGGACACTCCCGGTGTCGAAGTGCGCCCCATCAAGCAGGCGAATGGAGCCTCTGGTTTCAATGAAGTCTATTTCACAGATGTTCGCATTCCAGACAGCCAAAGGCTTGGTGATGTGGGGCAGGGGTGGAAGGTCTCGCTGACGACACTTATGAACGAGCGACTTTCCATTGGCTCTGGTATGTCCACTGGATTTCCGGAGCTGTTCAGGTTTTGCATGGAAGCTGAAATCGAAGGGAAGCCTGCCATAGAGGATTCAGCCGTTCGGACTCGGCTGGCGCAATTCGCAGTGAAGCAGAGTGGCCTGAAGTATACAGGTATGCGAGCAATTACAGCACTCTCCAAAGGCGATACGCCAGGTCCGGAAAATTCAATTGGCAAACTCGTCGCCGGCGCGACGATGCAGGAACTGGCAATGTTCGCGCTTGATATTCAAGGCGAGGCGGGAGTTATTTGGAGCGAAGACAGTCCGCAACGTGGGCGTTTTCAAGCGATGCTGATGCGCTCACCTGCCACACGTATCGAAGGTGGTTCAGATGAAATCCTTCGAAATATAATCGGTGAGCGTGTGCTGGGGCTGCCGGGAGACATCCGTGTTGATAAGGATGTTCCTTTCAAGGATATTCCTACACGCGGCGGAAGCTAATTTTTTCGCGAGATGGGTGTACGTATTTCTGTATAAGATAGGCTAGTGGAAATCACGGCTTGGAGGGATGATGCGAATATCTCGCGGATGAGATTCTCCGCTGTGTCTTTTTTCCAATATCCTTCCGTTGGTTTGCGGCCGTGAGACTTCATCTGGGCGTGCGAGAATTGCTTTGAGGGGGTCATTCTGGAAGTCTTCTGACAATAGTGACAGATCTTTCGTGCAATCGATCAGCACTTCGGCAATGATATGTGTGACGTTATCGGCCGTTTGTATGCGGCCTTTCACGTGGATGATTCTGGCGCGCATGACGACTGAGCGGAATCGTTCCATCACACGCGGCCACAAAATAAGGTTTGCAATACCGGTCTCATCTTCCAGGGTAATGAAAGCGGTGCCGTTGGCTGTGCCTGGGCGCTGGCGAACCAGAACGATTCCGGATGTCTGGATTCGGCGACCACTCGTCTGGTTGGTTGCAGCTTGAGTACTCACTATGCCGCGCAATGTATGAAGTGTGCGCAGGAAGTGCATGGGGTGATTTTTCAATGAAAGTCGGGTTGTCTGGTAATCCTGAATGACATGCTCAGATGGCGGAATTGGCGGAAGGACTACCCCGACCCCTGTATTTTGCTCAGCGACGTCTGCGGAGGCGAAAAGAGGGAGAGCCTGACTTGGGGCTTCGCCACGCACTTTCCACAAGGCCTCTCGCCTGGAGAGACCCATGGAGCCGAAGGCATCCGCAGCAGCGAGACGTTCCAGAATAATTCGGGGCAGCATCGCACGGCGTAATAGAGCATCTGGGGTCTCATAGCCGGAATTACGTTTTTCCATCAGGTTTTCCATGTCATTTTTTGACATTCCTTCGACCTGCCTGAAGCCAAGTCGTATGGCGAAGCCGCCTGTGTTCTCTTCCAACGGCTCCAGCATATTATCCCAGTCTGAATAATTCACATCGACGGGTCTGACTTCAACGCCATGTTCCTGAGCGTCGCGGACAATCTGCGCGGGCGCATAGAAGCCAATTGGCTGGCTGTTCAGAAGCGCTGTACAGAACACGTCCGGATGATGACATTTTATCCATGAGGATACATAGACGAGCAGCGCGAAGGACGCCGCGTGGCTCTCGGGGAATCCGTATTCCCCGAACCCTTTGATCTGCTCGAAACAGCCCTGTGCAAAATTGGGATCATAGCCACGATGGATCATGCGTCCGACCAGCAGGTCTTCGTAATTATGTATCGTGCCCACATTCCGAAATGTAGCCATGGCTCGGCGAAGGCCATTGGCTTCATCGGCGGAGAACTTTGCGGCGTCCATGGCAATCTGCATGGCCTGTTCTTGGAACAGAGGAACGCCTTCGGTTCGGTCAAGAATAGACTGCAACTCATCCGGTCGGCCGTGTTCCGGTGCGGGGCTTGGGAACGTAACCGGTTCCATTCCTTTCCGCCGCCGAAGATATGGATGGACCATGTTGCCTTGGATGGGCCCAGGTCGGACAATCGCCACTTCGATGACAAGGTCGTAAAATTTACGAGGCCTGAGGCGGGGCAGCATCGCCATCTGCGCGCGGCTCTCGACCTGGAAGACACCGATGCTGTCGCCCTTGCAGAGCATGTCGTATGTCGCGGCATCGTCGCCTTCGACACTAGCCAGATCATGCTTTATGCCTTTGTGCGTATCCAGAAGTTCAAAAGCTTTGCGGATGCAGGTCAGCATGCCGAGCGCGAGAACATCCACCTTCATAATGCCCAGCGCCTCGATGTCATCCTTATCCCATTCTATGAACGTGCGATTTTCCATGGCGGCATTGCCGACCGGAACCGTTTCGACGAGAGGGCCACGTGTCAGGACAAAACCTCCGACATGTTGGGATAGGTGACGCGGGAAACCGAGCAACTGGCGTGTGAGTTGGATTGTACGGCGGATGAGTGGATTTGCGGGGTCGAGCCCGGCTTCCGAGATTCGTTTGTCTGGAAAGGTGTCGCTCCAGCTACCCCAAACACCATTTGCGAGCGCCGCTGAGATATCTTCGCTGAGTCCGAGGACCTTGCAGACATCACGGATTGCGGAGCGGGAGCGATAAGAAATCACTGTTGCGGTCAGCGCCGCGCGCTGTCGGCCATATCGATTGTATACGTATTGAATGACCTCTTCGCGGCGCTCATGCTCGAAATCGACATCGATGTCAGGCGGCTCTTTCCGCTCTGGTGAGAGGAAGCGGGCAAATAAAAGCTTGGTGATGGTTGGGTCGACACTTGTGATGCCGAGGCAGTAGCAGACTGCGGAATTGGCTGCCGACCCGCGTCCTTGACACAGTATACCCTGGCTGCGTGCCCAAAGGACAATATCGTTTACGGTGAGAAAGTAGGGCGCATAATCGAGCTGCGCGATGATAGCGAGTTCTTTTTCGATGTGCGCTGTTACCGTCTCCGGGACGCCTTCAGGATAGCGCCATTTGGCACCGGCCCACGCAAGACGCTCCAGATGGTTTTGGGGTGTTGAACCAGGCGGTACGGGTTCGTCCGGGTATTCGTAGGAGAGTTCGTCAAGACTGAACTGGCATTTCTCCATGATAGCAAGTGTGCGCGCGATCGCTGGCTCGAAGCCCATGAATAGGCGTGTCATTTCTGCCGGGCTCTTCAGGTGACGCTCGGCGTTTGACTCAAGATGAAAGCCTGCTGTGTCCAGGGTGCAGTGTTCGCGGATGCATGTCAGTACATCCTGCAGAGGCCTCCGATCGGGTATATGGTAGAGTACATCATTCACAGCGATCAGCGGGGTGCCTGCAAGCGCACCAATCTCGGCGAGGCGTGCAATACGCTCGCGATTACGCCCTGAGTAAGCGGGGCGCGCGGCTAGGAAAACGCGTCCAGTTAGGGTAGAGGCAATTTTTCTCAAAGTATCCGTAAAATCGTTTGGGGGCGTCTCTGGTGGGATGACGATGAGAATCTGCCCTTCGCTTGCAGAGAGTATATCCTTCAGCGTGATAAGGCATTCCCCTTTGGTCGCGTCTTGCTTCATCTTGCCTTCAGAAAGAAGTCGCGAAAGTCTGCCATAGGCAGCACGATCGATTGGATAGGCCAAAATTTCAGGCCCATTGATGGGCACAAGGCGCGCGCCGACCAAAAGGCGCATACCTGCCTCCTTTGCAGCCACATGCGCACGGACCACTCCGGCAAGTGTATTCCTGTCGGCAATACCGATTGCGGCGAGTCCTAATTGCGCTGCGCGCTTGACGTGCTCTGCAGCATGGCTTGCTCCGCGCAGGAAGGAGAAGTTTGTTGTCACAGCCAGTTCAGCGTAATCTTTCATGCGAATAATCCCTGCAAGAACCATTCTGGAATCGCGCCACGCTTATCTCCGTACAACCCCTCACGGAACAGCCAGTAGCGCCGCCCCTTCGTATCTTCGACCCTGTAGTAATCGCGCGTTCGTGGCAGCGTTCGCGGTTCTCCAGGGGAAGAGGGTAAATAGGTCCACCATTCCGGCGCGATCCGTTCCGGCCCGTCTGCCCGTGTGATATGATGCACAAGCCGATGCCAGACAAAGCGTAGTGGTGGTCCATCTGGCACTTCAGATACAACCTCCACCCGCTCAGCTCGATCAAACACACGTATAGGGCGCAGTCCGTACATTATGCCACTTGCTAGCGTACACTTGGGAATTTCACCGGCGAATGGTCTGATCTCCTCAGCCGTATCCACAAGATGACGGGATACCGGTACGCTGACTGTAACGCTACCTTCGCCGAGGCGGGCATTGATACGATCTGCCAGGGTCGAAAGCGCAGCTTCATCCACATCCGTCTGTGCCAGTGCGCCCGAGAGGGGACGGCTTCCCACTGACATGGGAGCCGTTCGAAACGCCTCAAGTTGGAGAAAGTCAATTCCGAAGCCGGGATCGATACGGTCTGTCTTCTCGTTAAAAAGGCGAAGGAGGTGATTAGGCGCGCAGGCTGGGCGAGCCGCATTGACGCTTAAAGTGTTGACGCTTCCATCTGAACAGAAAGTACGGAAGATGAAAGTCTGCGCACCTAATCCTTTGGCAGCGAGTGCCTTGCAAAGTCTGTCTGAAAGCGTGGAAAGGCTGGCTTTGACGCCCGTTCCATCTGTCAGCGGTTCCGGGCAAGACAAGTGTACGCAGTGATTAGGAGGCGGTCGGAATGGCTCAAAAGGCTCGGGGCGTTGACCGAGGGCTTGGTCGAGTCGCAGGCATACGGCCTCTGCCGCTTCACGCGAGTGAAACCTTCGTTCGAGTGCTTTTCGGTCGATTTCATACAATTGTCCGATGCGTGTCAGGCCGAAGCGTCGGAGCAGGGTGAGTGTCATGCTCGAAAGACGCAGCGCACGGACCGGCAGATTGGAAAGGCCCTCACTTTCATCTCCGAAGGGCAGGATGGCGGGCGATTGCGCTCCGGCTTTCTCGTGGGAAAGAGCGTAAGCCGCGCCTCGTGTTCCGGCGAAGGCTAGTCGGTGGCCATAACCCACCTCGTCTAGTCGGCGGGAAAGTTCGCGTGCCATACGCGCTTCGCCACCGAACAAGTGATCGCAGCCAGTCGTTTCGAGGATCAGTGCATCCGCCTCGTCGATCGCAATGAGGGGTGAGAAACGCACAAGCCAGCTCGCCAGTGCTAGGAGTGACTTGTCGTCACTCTCGCGATCAATCTCTTCCCTGAGCAGGTTTGGTAGGGTGGCGCACGCATCGGGGAGACGCATCCCTGGGTGCAAACTGGCGTCGCGGGCAGCCTGATTTGCCACAGCCACAACGAGTCCATGGGCAGATTTTTCGTATAGGACAAAAGGGACAAGTTTAGGCAGTCTTGCGACGCTGAAATTTTTCGAGCTCCGACGCGCGCGCCTCAAGCGGTCCAGCGACCATTCTGGAAACCACACGGATAGATAGCGTCTCATCATTCCACTCGATATCAAAAGTCCGGCCGGCAGCGGATGGTGCGATCCGGCATCGCTCAAGGCTTGCACTCCAGCGCGCACAGCCCGGTGCTCGCGCGTCATAAGAATTGGGAGAAGAAGGACGTGTAGTGACGCGCCAGCGAGTGGCCGCAGCCGTTGCGCCTTTGTTTCCATAAGGTAGGAGGAGGGTTATGGGCACGCCATGGCGTCCCGAAGCCAATGTAAGCCTGCGGGTCGCTGTAAAGTCCGCCTCATCAACTTCGGCTATGACATGACTAACAGTCCCTGAGATTACGGCTTCTTCGGCAGCCCATAATGCGTCGCGACTATTGCGAGTAGTAAGACTTATGCGACAGATTTGTCGGCGTGTCATTTCCTGCAGCGCAGCTTCGGAAAGGCATCCCAAATTTCGCCGGGTGCTAGCTTGTGATATCCAGAAGAGAGCCTCCTGACGAATAGGTTTCGTTGCTGTAAAGACGAATCCGGTTGCGGCGGCCCTATCACCAAAAGCTTCGTCAACTACTTCATGTAGGCCCTGCGTCCCCAGACCATAGGGGAATTCTGCATCGGTTGCCGGTTCTACGTTGACTGAGCCAATCAGGCCTTTGGATCTGAGTTGGGCAAGGTTCATGAGTTATTACAATTCGGATGAAGACGGAGAGGGGTGGGGTAAGCTTCAAGGGCTCGGAGGGGTCTTTACGGCTATGCAAGTGGCCATCGTTTTAGAACATCGTATTTTGAGAAACCGATATGACTATGTACAAGTGCAAATTCATCAACGATCATGGTCAGTGGTTCTATGGAATGCTCCGGAACGCTTATGCGGTCCCAAATAAGCGTAACATGAGGTTGTATGGGCCGATGTCTGTGGCCGAGGCTTCCCCTCAATCTTGAGTGCTCGCGCCCAAGCTGGAAGCGTAATCCATTGACAGGATCTGCGCTGTCTGGAGCTGCCAGAACAAAAGGCATTTTCGATTTTGTATTTCTATACGTGAGGGCTCTGTCGAACGTTACAGGAAAAGGTCTGAAACGAATGACGTCGCCCGTTCTGATCGCAGTTTGAATCTCTCCCTCACCGAGCTCGTCGCCAGCATGAATGTGGTATAAAGACATATGCAAGCGATCAGGTCCTATAGGTCTGTTTGTGAAACCGTGGGTCGTTTGAAAGCTTTGGAAGCATGCTGCGAATTGTTCGTTTTCAATGTGAGGGATCATTATCCCAAAGAATAAGCCATGCTTAGGCATGATCGCAGGTGGTGTGCGGCGTGGTTGGGTCGCTGTCTGCATGGTCAATGCCTCTAAAGATCGCAGACATACACGCATGGAAAAAAGAACAAATCAAGAACATTTATGTCGAAATGAGTGCTTGATTTGTTCCTAATTACTCTTGAAAGGTGTATGCTTCCATGCCGAGTGAGCCTGTCACAGCTACAACTCTAATGGTCACGAGGGCGAAATTGCAGCTGCATTTCAATACGAAAGCGAACCATTGGAGTTGAGCTTTCCAAATCGCACAGAAGCTTTCTTCTCTCAACGGTCTCTCGCGTATGACCGGGGTACCTATTCGTATCTCTCTATGACTGGCTCAAGAAAATGTGCGAGATTTTCCGCCATCACCCTTACTCCTTGCGAAGTCGGATGGAGCCCATCGGACTGAAGAAGGTCCGGCTGGTTTTCGACACCATTCATCAAGGATGGATAGTATATCAGACCAAATTGTGCGGCTAGGTCAGGATAGATTGAAGCGAAGGCAGCATCGCGGCCGCCTTCCTCCATGGCGCTGCGAGGCTGAAGGTCTACCAGTATGCAGTCAATATTATTATCCTTGGCCTTCTGAATGATCGCGGACAAATTCTGTTTCGCTAATTCAGGAGTAATTCCCATCAAATAGTCATTGGCGCCAAGTGCGATCACAACCATATCAGCATTGGCAGCCGTCACGCTCCAGTCGAACCGCGCAAGGCCATTAGCAGTCGTATCGCCGGATACACCAGCATTGACAACGCGGGCTTCAATGCCTTCAGCCTTGAGTACATTGGCGACCTGCTCTGGCAGAGCTTCCTCCGCAGCAAGGCCAAACCCGGCAGTCAAACTGTCACCCAGGAAAACCACGACGGGCCCTGACGCTGGAATAGCAGGAGGAGTTGATTCCTGTGATTGATTTGCTCGTTCAGCTGGCACGTTGGCAGGAGGCGCACCACAAGCAGCGAGAATAGACGCATGGAAGAGAATGGCGATGATGCCGCTCCACCTCGTCCCTTGTAATCCTGTCCGTTCGACTGACATCATACCTATCGATAGACAGGCGGCCAAGGGTTGGCAATGTGCGCTGCCATCATGGAAGGCGAAGTGAATGACGAGTGCGCTCGAAATGAAGAACGTATGGCTGACATTTGCCGCAGCCGATGGCTCACTGGATGTCCTGAAGGATATAAGCATCGACATTCAGTCGGGCAGCAGCGTTGCGATTGTAGGGCCATCAGGTTCAGGCAAGTCGTCGCTTATTTCCGTTGCAGCTGGCCTTGAAAAGCCAAGCCGAGGCGAGGTGTCGTTGCTTGGCGAACGGATAGAGGCGTTGAGCGAAGACCGGCTGGCGCGTCTTCGCCGAGGGCGGGTCAGCATGGTATTTCAATCGTTTCACCTGCTCGAAACCATGACAGCTTTCGACAACGTGCGAACGCCCTTGGAAATTGCAGGCTTGGACTGCGTAGAGGCTCGTGCGGATGAGTGGTTGGAGCGGGTCGGCCTATCACACAGGCGATTACATTATCCCGGGCAATTGTCGGGTGGAGAGCGGCAGCGGGTTGCAGTTGCCCGCGCTCTCGCGAGTGACCCCGCTGTCATCTTCGCTGATGAACCGACTGGAAATCTTGATGCTGAATCGGGCCGAGGTGTTGCTGATCTCCTGTTTGCACTTACAGGTGACAGGGAGACGACGCTGGTTCTGGTGACACACGATACTGAATTCGCGTCGCGGGCCGCGCGTGTGGTGCACATGCGCGACGGGCGCATCGAATGAGCGGTGTGGCAGTAAAGATCGCTTTGCGCGAGCTGTCTGGCGGTTTCCGGGGCTTCTGGATCTATCTGGCATGTCTCGCCATTGGGACCGCCGCTATCGCAAGTTCAGGGTCGGTAACCGAAGTCTTTACACGCGGCCTGAATGCGGAGTCGCGCAACCTCCTTGGCGCCGATGTGATTTTTGCCGCCTCGCAAAGGCTTGCGACCGCAAATGAGCGGACATTTATCGCGCAGCTGGGAATAGTTTCGGAAACTGTATCTCTCGACGTCATGGGGAGCGTTGCGGACACCCGGAAACAGGTGGATGTTCGCGGGGTTGACGTGAACTATCCTTTGCTGGGCGCAGCCGGTTTGGCTGGAGGCGCCAAAACACTGCAGTCAGCTTTGCGTAAAGACGGCGACAAATGGGGTGTCGCCGTCAGCAAGTCTTTTCTTGAGGATTTCGACATCGGCATTGGTGATGCGGTACGGCTTGGTCCCCTCGATGCAATCGTGACTGCTGAGCTGAAGAGCGTTCCTGATCGCATTGGTACACCGGGAACGTTTGGGCCTGAAGCCATCGTGAGCCTTCAGGCATTGGCCGAAGCGGATCGTCTGACTCCTGGACAATTGTTCCGTTCGGGACTCCGTGTCATTCTCAAGCAGGGAATTACGATCGAGAATGCGCAAGAGCAATTCGAGAGTGAATTCGGCGCAGGCACGATGCGTATCCGAACGCCGGAAGACTCCGTCGATGGTCTGAAGTCACTCCTCAATACGTTGAACAGTTTTCTCGCCGTGATTGGTATCGCAGCACTGATCGCTGGGGGCGTGGGTGTAGCGCAGGCAACCAGCTCATTTCTCGATACTCGTATCGGGTCTATCGCTGTGTTGAAGGTATTCGGCGCTGAAGCAGCAACAGTGAGGGCGGCATACATGCTACAGCTGGGTGCCCTGGCTTTCATTGGCGCTTTGGCTGGTGTGGCGCTGGGCGCAGCGGTCCCATTCCTGCTGTCATATTTTGCGGGAAGCGCGATCCCACTTCCTCAAGCGTTAGGTGTGTACCCGCTCCCTCTTATCAAGGCGCTAGTGCTTGGCTTATTTGCCGCCTCGATGTTTGCACTTCCAGCAATCGGTCGTTCGCGTGCAACTCGCCCGTCTGCCCTGTTCCGGAGGCTTGCTGACAATGAACGTGTTTCGGTTCCATGGATTGAGCGGATTGGGGCGATAATTTCCGGGATGCTCCTTTGCGGTTTGGCAATTGCATCAAGCTATAGACCGGGACTGACCGCGCTCGTGCTAGGTGGCGCTGCGCTCACACTCCTTCTACTCGTCGCAACAGCATGGCTGGTTAAGCGCCTTGCTCGAATTGCATCAGTTGGCGCGACCGGAATGCGGCGTCTATCGCTCGCGAATTTGGGGGGGCCAGGATCACTGGCACCGACTATTGTGCCAGCTCTGGGCTTGGGGCTGGCCTTGTTGACGCTTGTTGCGGCTGTACAAGCAAACCTGTTACGTCAGATCAGTCAGACTGCGCCATCAAATGCACCATCTGTCGTTTTCTCTCAAATCCCGTCCAACCGCATTGATGAGTTTGATGCGCTAGTGAAATCGCAAGGCCTGGATACGGCTGATGAGACCACGTTCCGCCAGGCGCCTTTCATATTGGCGCGGGTGACGGCATTGAGGGGCGCGCCGGTTATAGAGGCAGAGATTGCCGAATCTGAGCGTTGGGTTGTTCGCGGCGAGACAACAATCACCTATCTGGCAAACAAACCACCGGAAACCATACTCACAGAAGGACAATGGTGGCCCGCAGATTATACAGGCCCACTAAAGGTGTCGGTTGAGGCTGATGCGGCCAAAGGGATGGGGCTGGGTGTCGGCGACACTATAGAGTTTCGCGTCTTCGGTAGAGATTTAACGGCCACAGTATCATCTTTGCGGAAAGTCGAGTGGGGCACATTCAGTATTGGTTCAAATGTTGTTTTCATTCTCTCTCCGGGAACGCTGGAGGCGGCCAATCCGGCTTTTGTCGCCATTGCGAAAACCACCCCGGAAACTGAAGCAAGCATAGTCGCTGCGCTAGGTGGATCCATGCCCGAGGTCGTCGTATTCCACACCCGTCAGGCACTTGAAACGGCTGCGCGCTTGTTTAGCCAAATTGCGGTTGCCGTTAATGCGGCTGCTGGCATCGTAACTCTTTCCGGTTTGCTCGTATTGCTCGGAACCTTTGCGGCGCTCGCCCGGAAACGCCGTGCCGAGGCGGCTTTGCTTAAAGTGTTTGGAGCGGAACGGACGCAGGTTTTGGGGCTCTATGCCAGCGAATTTGCGCTTGCGGGTGGTGCAGCGGCTCTCATCGGGTCGAGCATTGGCGTGGCGGCGGCTTATCCTATTGTTGTTTATGCTTTCGAGGCGACATGGAATTTCCCATGGTTTGAGACACTAATCATTCTAATCGCGTCGGTATCCATTTCTGCAGTGGGGGGGGCGGCAGTGGGCCTTGCCACGCTTTCAAGAACGCCGGCGCAGGTACTCCGCATGCCTTGAGACCAGCAGATGGTTCTCCTTATGATTGATGTTTTATCTGCCTATATCTCGCTGTGTTTCGCAGTGGTAAGTGCGTGAGAGCTTGACGGCTGGCTGACTCCTGTGAAGCGTGCGGTCATGCCTCCAATTGAGACCAATATAGCCCCTTGGCTCCTGCGTTCTAAGGTGACGCCCCCACGACAACTCATGTCGGTAATCGGCCGAACTGATTTGATAAGCCGGCTGGAAAGTGGTGCCGAGGGCAACCTGATTATACTTGAAGCGCCGGGTGGATACGGAAAGAGCTGCCTGCTCAGTGAGTGGCGGGACCAAAGTAAACAGTCAGATGTGACGGTATGCTGGCTGTCTATAGACGAAGATGACGATGTCGAGACATTCATCGCCTATCTCGCCTACTCGGCACATATCGCTGGGATTGACATGACCCAGTCCGGACTTCTGAATTTCGAGTTTAGCACGGACGGGAATCCGAAACAGGCGATCCATCGGTTTTTGGCATGTATCGAGCGCACAAGTCGACCTGTCCGGATTGTGCTAGATGATTTTGAGCGCCTTTCGCTATCTGTGCAGAGGGATGTTATTCCTTCACTGCTTGCCCGGTTACCGGAAAATGCGACCATCATCGTCGCATCGCGCGAACCAGCTGGAATAAGCACTGTCGACCTTGATCACCGTGGACTGGTTTCGCGCCTCGGTCCAAATGAGTTGCGGTTTGGGCAACAGGAGATGATGCGCTTATGGAAGGGGCGGCTTACCCAGCGCCAGATCGAGCGGCTGGGAGAGCGCACAGAGGGATGGCCTGTCCTCATCCGGCTTTTGCTCACTGCTTCTGACATGGGCACATTTGATATTAGACATATTGATGAAGCCAGCTATCGCGACATGGCTATCACCACCTATTTCGAGCAAAAAATCCTGAACCGCATTGAGGCCGACTTGCGCCGCTTCCTGCTGGAGGCTTCGATCTTCGATGAAATTCCTTACGAAGCCATATCCGACGTGCTTGGTCAGGATAATGACCAGTTCATGGGCAGACTGGAGAAGCTTGAAGCCTTTCTTGCACCACTGTCCGGTGAAAATGCGGGATATCGTCTTCACCCCATGATGCGAGAATACCTGAAGCAGACCATGCAGAATCAGGCGCCGCAGCGATATGCCGCCCTGCAGAAAAAGGCTGCGTATTGGTACTCCGTAAACGGAAACCATGTTCGCGCCGTGAAGCACGCCTTGGCGGCTGGCGACGAGATGCTTCTTCTGACCATTCTTGAGGATACAGGCGGCCTTGGCCTCTGGGTGCAGGAAGGGCTGATCGAGTTCAGGGCTATCGACAGGTATTTGGGGCCGGAGATCATACAAAAGTCACCGACCGCAGCATTGATGCGATGTATCATCCTTATGAAGACAGGAAAGCAATCGGACGCTGCGACTCTATACGCAGACATTCTTTCCCGACATGCGGAAAGGATTGCCTCGGATGAGTTCCTTTCAGTTTCATGCGCCGTGGCGAAGGTGGTTCTGGCTGTATACAGTGGGGCCAAGATTGATGATGACGATGTCGAACGAATAGAGCAGGCAATTCGGCAGTCCGATGCAATCTTGGAGCACTTCGAGGGCTTCGTTCTGACGTTCAAATGCTTCGCCGCGCATCAGGCGGGACGCCTTAAGGACGCCATACAGTTTGCGCATGAAGCCTTGAAGTTTTTTGATCTTTCGGGCTCTGTTTATGGGGAGGTCTATATCCACCTCCATCTCGCCATGATCCACTCATTCATGCACTCGACTGACCGTGGCGACATTGAATTCAAACAGGTGTCAGACCTGCTAAGGAGGGAGCTGTCATTTGACAGCGGTATAAAATACCTAAGCGACGTCATCTCCATCGAAGCGTATCACGAACACTCGCCTTATGATCTAAAGAATGCTCCGCGACTAAAGAACCTCGTTGCGCGTTTGCTACGAGCAGAGGGCTGGATCGATATCTACGCCGGTGCATTCAGGACTTTATCGGAGCAAAGCTACGTTGCAGGAAACATTGATGATGCATTGCATGTGCTTGATCTCGCGCAAGAATTTTCCGTGCGGAATTCGATAGCGTCTCTCAGCCGTATTTGCGTGACTCATCGAACAATTCTGTCTCTCCTGGAATTTGGTCCCGAGGGTATTGATCTAGCCGCTTATGCATCTAATGCAAAAGAAATGGATTTCGTCGGTGACCTCGAAATCATTCCGTGGCGAATTGTAGAGGTGGAGTGCGAGCTGCACCTCCACCTCGCAAATGCGGGGCTGATAACGCCGTCACTTGAACGAATAACGGCATTTCGGGATAGGCAACTCTCTGAAGGCAACCTGCGGGTCGCAAGTCGTATGAGTGCTTTGCTCGCGCTCTCACGACCGATAAGTCAGGCCGAGGCAGACCTTCGTATTCTTGATATGTGTCTGGCAGAGAATTGCTTTGGACGGGCAACACTCTTTATCGGATCTGCGCTGCAGAATCGTGTCGAAGATGCTGGCTTGCACATGAAGCTTCCGCACTTGATGGCTCAACTGTCAGCCAGCCAAGTTGGGAAGAAAGCGCTAACAGGGCAAGAGCAGCAATCGCTCGTCACGAAAAAAGAGCGCGCCGTTCTCAGCGAGCTTCAAAGGGGCCAGACCGACAAACAGATTGCCCTTTCCATCGGAGTAACCGAGCATGCAATCCGCTATCACCTTAAGAATGTTTATGTGAAGCTAAATGCGCACACGCGGCAGGAAGCTGTTCGCAGGGCCAGGGCCCTTGGTGTCCTAGATGCATAGGTAAGTGCCGTCGACAAAGACGCACACTAAACCCTTTCGCAAAACTGCCGAAAAACTACCGATCTTGAAAGCCGAACTACTAACCTTGTACGCGGCCTACTAACATTCCAGCGACACTCCTTTGTGTGTTTGTCGTAGCGTTTGCCTTCAAGAGTTCCAATTTTATGTCGAAGGCAGCGAACACATTTGAAAACAGGTCATAAAAACCTTCGTATCGGTGTGGATGTTGGTGGAACCAATACTGACGCTGTCTTGATGTGTGGATCAGCTATTATTGCCTCCACAAAGTCACCGACTACACGCTCTGTTCGTGAGGGTATCGTAAAGGCGATTTCTGCAATTATTGCGTCTGGTGGCGCCGACGCCTCTGACGTTTCCTTCGTCTCAATAGGAACCACCCATTTCACGAATGCATTTGTACAGCGCCGAAGTCTCGATTCTGTCGGTGTCATCCGCATAGCCCTGCCGGCAGCGCAGGCCCTGCCTCCAATGACAGATTGGCCAGCTGATATATCCGGCGTCTTGGGCGGCCACACAATAACGGTTCGCGGTGGTTACCAGTATGACGGCCGGGTCAATGCCGATCTGGATGAACTCGCTGTGGCCGATGCTGCTCGCCAGCTCAAGTCGAGAAACCTGAACTCAATCGCGCTTTCAGCTCTGTTCGCACCGGTGAACGATGCAATGGAATTGCGTGCTGCCGAGATTATTTCCCACGAGCACCCCGATTGCGCGATTACGCTGTCTTCCCGTATCGGTCGGATTGGTCTGCTTGAGCGGGAGAATGCGGGAATCATGAACGCCAGCCTCGTGACGCTGGCGCGGGATACCGTCACAGGTTTCAAGTCTGCGCTTGAGGAACTGGGGATCGCGGCTCCCTTTTATGTATCCCAGAATGACGGCACGCTTATGAGCGCTGACTTCGTCGAGCAGTATCCCGTTCTGACCTTCGCATCTGGTCCGACGAATTCTATGCGCGGCGCAGCCTACTTGTCTGGCCTGAAAGATGCGCTTGTGGCGGACATTGGCGGTACGACGACCGACATCGGCGTGCTTAGTAATGGTTTTCCCCGCGAGTCTTCAGTCATGGTCGATATTGGCGGTGTGCGCACAAACTTCCGGATGCCTGACATAATCGCACTTGGGCTGGGCGGCGGGAGTATCGTCACGCTGCTCAAAGGTGGCGGAGTTCAGATCGGTCCGCAATCCGTCGGATATAATATCACAACGCAAGCGGTGGTATTTGGTGGCGAGACACTTACTGCGACCGACCTCGCGGTTGCAGCTGGATATGCGGATATAGGAGACCGGTCGCGGGTAGCCAGACTGGACAAGCGTGTGATCGAGGATGGTGTGACGGAGATGCACCGCCTTGTTGAGGCCGGTCTAGACAGGATGAAAACCAGCGGGGATGCGGCCCCACTTGTTCTTGTCGGCGGTGGTTCAGTCCTTATCAATCGTGAACTAAAGGGAATTTCTGAGGTGCGGACGCATTCGGATGCTGGCGTCGCCAATGCTATCGGCGCCTCCATTGCAAAGATCGGCGGCGAAACCGACAAGGTCTATTCTTACGATGTGGAGGGCCGCGAAGCGGCGATGGAAGATGCCATCGCAAGTGCAAAGGCGCGTGCGGTAGCCGCTGGGGCTGGCGCCGACAGTCTCGAAATTATGGATATCGAAGAGTTGCCGCTGGCCTATGTACCGGGCGGCGCGGTCCGTTTGAGAGTGAAGGTTGCGGGGGATCTGGCCGCTGCGGGAGTGAACCAACGATGAGCCTGACTCCAAATCTAACTGAACTCAAATCGGTACTTGATGTCTCTGGTTCGGGAGAGCTCACCCTTTCGGAAGACGATCTGCACGATTTTGCCAGAGGTGCCGCTTTTCTTGGAACGGGCGGTGGCGGGGATCCATATATTGGGCGCTTAATGGCGCAGAATGCGATCCGCGAATTTGGTCATCCGAAAATTATCGATGTCAATTCGCTGGATGATGATGCCACCGTTGCATTCGTCGCCATGCTTGGCGCGCCGACTGTATTGAATGAAAAGGCAGCTTCCGGTGCCGACATCGACCTTGCTGTCATGCGTCTTTCCGAGCGTTTGGGGAGGCCGATAGATGCCCTCATGCCGGCGGAAATCGGCGGCGTTAATTCGACCGTGCCCATCGTCGCTGCCGCGCGCCTGGGCCTGCCTCTCCTGAATGCAGACGGCATGGGGCGCGCTTTTCCTGAAATTCAGATGGTGGTCATGAACTTTGAAGGTGTGCGTGCGACACCTTTCGTCATCGTCGATGAACACCTTAATTCCGTGATAATCGAGACCGGCACGGCCAAGCGCGCTGAGGATTTCGTGCGTTCTGTGGCCATCAATATGGGGCTGAGCTGTATAGTCGCTGGTTACCCCATGACGGGCGCTGAGGTTAAGCGTGCGACGGTCCACAACACGCTTACGGAAGCGCTTGAGATCGGGCGTGCGATTGTGGCTGGTAGGCGAGCAGGCGATGCGGTGGGGGGGCTTGTCCGTCGGCTATCGGAGTCGTCCATTTATGGCCATGCGCGTATTTTGTTTGATGGCAAGATTGTCGATCTGCGCCGAGAGACAACTGCGGGCTTTTCTATCGGTCACTGCAAGATTGAAAGCTTGAATGGGACATCGGGCGCAATGGATGTCCAGTTCCAGAATGAAAATCTGGTTGCCCTCGAAAACGGTATCTTGCGGGCGGTCGTGCCTGATTTGATCACGATTGTGGATCGGGAAACGGCAGAGCCCATTCCGACTGAAGCCCTTCGCTATGGTCAGCGTGTGAAGGTGATTGCTGCGGCCGCGCCAAAATTGCTCAAGACTCCACAAGCCCTTGAATTCATCCATCCCCGTTGTTTCGGGCTCGATTTTGACTTCACGCCGATCGAGGAACTCACGACTTAGCCGATCCTGCGCACTGAATTTTATCCAATCCACCATGGGGAACCAGAACGTGAAACAAGCCAACCTGAAGAGTCGACTTCTCTATTCCGCCTGCATTCTGAGCTTCACGGCTCTTGCTACTCCCTTGCACGCCTATGCGCAGGATGGCGCTGCCAGGACTACCGAAGAAAGCCGTACGTTGGAGACAGTCACTGTGACGGCGCAATTCCGTGAACAGGAGCTGCAGGAAGTTCCCAATAGCGTCGTGGCGTTCACGGCGCAGGACATCGAAGATGCCGGCATCCGTTCAACTGAAGACTTCATTGCCCTCACGCCGAACCTCACGTTCGATGACAGCTTCACCTATCTCAACAGCTTTGTTGTCGTACGCGGTGTGACGCAGATCAACAATGCCGACTCGCCTGTCGCCATCATTGTCGATGGCGTGCCGCAGAACAGCCAGAAGCAATTTAAGATGCCGCTGTTCGATGTGCAGCAGATTGAGGTGCTCAAAGGTCCACAAGGCTCCCTCTACGGTCGCAATGCGATCGGGGGCGCAATTAATATCGTAACTAAGCAACCCACAAATGAGTTTGAGGGCTTTGTCGCGGGTGGCCTGTCGAACGGCAGCGGTTACCGGATGGACGCAGGCATCAGCGGGCCTGTCGTCAAAGACCAGTTATTGTTCCGCGTCTCTGGTTCTTACTATGAGACCGGCGGCCTTATAAAGAACACGTATCTTGGCCGCACGGTAGATGATGTCGATCACGACTATTCCATACGGGGCAAACTGGCCTATACGCCCAACGAAGTCTTCTCTCTTGACCTGCGCGCTTCCTATAATGATGCGCAAGCTGGTGCCGCTTACGATGCAGTCGTCAACAGCACCCTGAACCCGGATTTTCGGTCAGGAAATAACTCAAATGATGTGTTTGAGCCGAGATCCAGCCTGGCTGGCGTAACGAAGGCAGATATTACTGATCTTAGCGGTAAGGCGACGCTGGATATGGGATTCGCAACGGCGACGTATATCCTCGGTTATACCGACCTCAATGAAGATTATCGGTCGGACTTGGACTTCTCGAATCCAACGCAACCAACATTTGGCCCTTTTGGCGAATTGGGTCAGGGCCAAAACCTCTCGCTCCAGCTCATGAGTCAGGAGTTGCGTTTTGTCTCTCCGGACACGCGCGCTTTCCGTTGGATCGCCGGTGCGTACTACCTGCAGACCGATCGCAGTCTCCTGACTCGCGGCTTTCTCGATCTCAATGGATCGCTTGATCAGTTCGAGAATGGCGTCATCATCATTGATCGGGGCGAAGATAACGACAATACAGCCTGGGCCCTGTTCGGTCAGGCCGAGTTTGACTTGAGCGAACGTGCGACCCTGCAGGTTGGTGCGCGCTATGACGAAGATCAGCGCAATCAGAATATGCCGGGCGCTGCAGGATCAGGCAGAAGCACGACCTTCGATGCTTTCCAGCCGAAAGTGACGCTCAGCTACGATATCACTCCGGATGTATTGGGCTATGCCACTTACAGCACAGGCTTTCGGTCTGGTGGGTTCAATGCACCAGGAGTCGTTCTGGATTCATTCGGCGACGAGATGCTCACCAATTATGAGCTTGGCTTGAAAAGCACTTTCGCAAATGGTGACGGTACATTCAATATTGCTGCATTCGCTTCTGAGAGTGACGGGTTCCAGTTCTTCTTTGTCGACGCCAGCACTGTGTCGCAAATCATCTCCAATCTCGACAAGGTGGACATGCGCGGCTTCGATGCGGACGTTCAGTATCGCCTCAGTGATCAGATCACGGTCACCGGCGGCGTCGGCTACACAGACTCTGAAATCAAATCTATCGGGAATGCCCAACTGGAGTCTTACTTGACAGCATCGGGCGTCGACATTTCCAAAGTCATTGGCTCGCACTCACCCAAGACAACGGAATGGTCATTCAACCTTGGCGCCCAGTATATCAAGCAGGTTAGATCAAATCTCAGCGCAGTGTTCCGAGTGGATTACGAATATCAGGGTGAGAAATTCTGGCAGATCGACAATGTCGATGTGCGCGATCCGGTCAATCTTGTGTCGCTGAGGGCGTCGCTTGAAGGCGAGCGCTGGTCGGCATCAATTTGGGGCAAGAACCTTCTCGATGAAGAATATTATGCCGACTTCAACCCATCTGAATATGCAGGTGCCCCGTTCGATCTCGGGTCGCAGGCGCGGCCTGCCACTTATGGTGTTGATCTGAAATACAAGTTCTAGATTCAGAGAATTTAGCTGGATCTGACGAGAATGTGGGGTCAAAGCGTCCTGATATGTACTCTGTAGAAAGACCGCACTGAAGATAGAGTTTGCGTAAACTCGAATGTTCTCGGTTCTTGGCCTGCTGTCTTGAAGACTTAAAAAACCAGGCCTCTGAGTAAGAGGCCTGGTTTATTCCTTTTAGTATATGTTCACGACGGTCTAGAAGTCGACGGTGACGCGGCCATAGTAGTAGCCTCCATAGTGGCCGAATGGTCCAGCGCCCCAAGGTGCGATACCAATCGAACTGGAGACCGTGTTCTCGTCAGGATAGACATCGAACAGGTTATAGGCACCGACCGACAGCTTAACATCATCTGAAAGGCCGTAAGATACTTCGAGGTCCGTTACCCATTTTGCACCATAGCTCTGGTCGAACGCCGAGTTGTTGTTCAGCGAGGTGAACTTGTCGTAGCGGGTCTCCTTGAGATTCAAGCCATAAGGGCCTTTAGTCCAGTTGACGCCGAGAATAAGTTTCGACTTCGGCCCTTCCGTGAACCAGCCTTGCGACTGCCGGTCGAACAGCGTCAGACCTAGGCCGGCGAGCTCGGATGGGTTCTCTGCAATCCGTGTGATCTCGGTCTCATTATGGTTGTAGCCAAGGGTACTGCGGAAGACGCCATATTGGTCCGTGTCGTATGTATATGTTGCAACGACGTCGATGCCCTTTGTCTGGGTGTCGATGGCATTCGTGAAGTAGCGAACATATTGATCGCCGGAGAACCCGTTGGCGACCAGTATGGTGGACACACCAGCTCCCGAGAGGAGGCCGGTGCGCGTGATGCGGTCATCAAGATCAATTCGGTAAGCGTCGACGCTGATGTCCAGGTTCGCCAGGGGCGTGAGTGTAAAGCCAGCACTTAGATTGACCGATTTTTCGGGCTTTAGCGGGTTAGCGCCAAGAGCCTGTCCAATCGAGGATTCCACCTGTACGGTCTTCGACAGGATCGGAATGTACTCGCCATTCACGAGGTTTACAGAAGTGGATGACTGGGCAAAGCCTCGCTGCGCCAGCGAGGGCGCGCGGAAGCCGTTGCTTGCCGCGCCGCGAAGGGCGAGCCAATCCGTCATTTCATAGCGGCCGCTGACCTTGCCGCTGAGGACGTCGCCTGCGCTGTCGTCATAGGATTCAAATCGGCCAGCTGCGGTGAGAAGCAGTTTACTCGTCACATCATAGGCCAGATCGACATAGGCGGCGTACGCGTTGCGTGAGAGGTCGGCCTCGTCTTCAGGTGTCACGACGATCGCGGCTTGGGCGCCAACGGCGGCCGGCCTGCCTGCGAGCGAACCATCCGTGTAGAAATAACCGCCATTTTCATATGAAGCTTCCTCACCGGACTTGGTTTCGTACTTTTCGTGACGAAATTCAGCGCCAAATGACGTTTGCAATGATCCACCCTGCGGCATCGCAAACGCACGCGTAAAGTCGGCATTATTTGTCCACTGGTCGAAATAAGACGTGAAGGTCGTGAACTCAGTCGGGCTATTCGGGCCAAGCGAGGCGTTCAGTGAATTGGTCGAACCATTTTCAGCCTTATTGCGACCGAAAACCGAGCTAAAGTCCGCATCCCAGCCGCCGATTGTGCCGCGTCCGCCGCCGACGATCTCGAAGTCGGTTTCCTTGAGCGTATAGTATGGTGTGTATCCATCCGGATAAATTTCAAGGATGTTCTGGTTGCTGTTAGGCCGCCGACCGGCCTGACCTACCTCGGCTTCCCGATATCCAAACGTGCCATATGAATATAGTTCGTAGCCATCGAATGGAAGAATGAGGTTCTGGGCAGCCTTCACTTCCGAAACACGTGGCAAGCCGCCCTGGTAAGTGCGGCGATTAGCAGTCGTTTCGCGCGGGTCTGGCGAACCGTCAGGAAGGTTGTCGTAAAGCTTGGCCGTAATAGGCGAGTTACGGACGGTTGGCTCTGCCTTTTTGCCATCAAGCGTCAGGGTCAGGGAGCCGTCATTTCCGACTGCGAAGCCTTTGGTCACGCTTGCTTGATAGGTCTCACCATCAGAACCGCTACCATCCTTGCCGTAGCGCTGACCCGTTTCTGCGGTGAAGCGGCCGCCTTCGGCATTGTCCTTGAGGATGATGTTGATGACGCCCGCGATCGCGTCGGAGCCATATTGCGCTGCAGCGCCGTCTCGCAGCACTTCGATCTGCTTGATTGCGCTGGCAGGAATGAGGTCGAGGTCAACAGGGTTGCCACCCATGGATGTCGCCCCGGAATTGAAGTCGACAATCGAGCTGTTGTGACGCCGCTTGCCGTTCACAAGAACCAGCACGTGTACGCCAGAGAGGCCACGCAAACCTGCCGGGCGGGTTACGCTGCCGAACGAAGAGCTGCCGACCGTTGCGGACTGAAAGGATGGGACAAGCTGTGTAAGCACGTCGCGAAGGGGCATGCCGCCCGCAAGCCGTGCCAAGTCTTCGTTGTTGATAACATCAATGGGGGTTGGGCTATTAATGACGCTTCTCGGCGCGCCGCGAAGGCCCGTGACGATGACTGTTTCCTGGTATTTCGTCTCGTCAGTTTCAGGTGCCGATTTTGCGGAAGCGACGGGAGCCGGTTGAGGCGCATCCAGCTGAGCCACTTCAAAAGGGGCAGGGGCCTCCTGCGCCGGTTCGACTTGTTCGCTGACGGAACGCAAAGCAATCGAGCCATTCTGATCGTTGGTCCAAATCAGACCCGTCCCGTCAAGCATGCGAGCAAGTGCTTCTTCGGGAGGTAGGTCGCCCTGGATTGCAGCTGATTTTTTTCCCGTGACCAGATCGTTCGAGACAACAACAACCCTGCGCGATTGCTCTGAGTATTTCAGGAGCGCCTTGGCCAAAGGCTGCGACTCGATCTGGAAGTCAGCTGTTTTCAACTGATCGGCCTGCGCCTGAGCAAGGCAGGTTTGCAGTGCTATGGCAGATATGGATCCCGCCAGCATATATCTGGAAATGGTAGTCAGAGCACGTTTGCGCATGATTTATCCTCATTGATGTGATCGCTCGCGGCCGGGAACCAAAGTCCATGTCCGACCGTCGCTATGGGATTGATGGAATGAGGCGCGCCAAT
This sequence comes from Hyphomonas oceanitis SCH89, assembly GCF_000685295.1. GTDB lineage: Bacteria > Pseudomonadota > Alphaproteobacteria > Caulobacterales > Hyphomonadaceae > Hyphomonas > Hyphomonas oceanitis. The sequence goes on along the minus strand of NZ_ARYL01000029.1, from coordinate 1,082 downwards.
TATCCAAAATCATTCATAAAAGATGCAGTATTCCGCATCTCGGCGCGTTACGCGCCGTCATGGATAAGTATGACCTGGCCATTGGGGCCTTCGCGTCGGCTGATTTCATGCGTTGAATGGAGTACTGCAATGAACTGATCAGTTTGGTCCACGCCAAAGGCGGCTGTGATCCGCAGATCTCCCAAAGCAGGGTCTGCCAGCACAATCGATGCGTCTCTATATCTGTTCAGATCGGATACGATTTCGCTCAAGCTGGCATTCTCGTAAGACAGCCATCCCTCTCGCCAAGGCGATGTTTTCTCCGGCTCGACTGTCGATTTCTCTGGAGCCCTCTTCATTGATGAAACGAGAAGCTGGTCGCCCGCATACAGGACGGATTTGTCGACGTCTTGAAGGGCACCCTCAATCGCGCTCGGGGCATCCGCCTTCATAACGGAAACAATCCCGTCAGCGACAGCGATGCGCATCGTGCCATCATCGTTCTTGATATCGAACTTTGTGCCGACAACGCGCACCATCATTGTACCAACTTCGACATAGAAGGGGCGGCCTGTATCGGGTGCAATGTCAAAGAATGCTTGTCCCTCAGAGAGTGAGACAATCCGAAACGCATCCGTAAACCGGGTTTCAAGACGGGACCGCGCGCCGACCGTTATAATGCTTCCGTCCTCAAGATGGATGTCGCGCAATTCGGCTGTTGCCGTTTGGAACACAGTTTCTGTGGGAGACGGCAACTCTCCGGAAGAAAGCAAAGCAAAGCCCACGCCGAAAAATCCGACCACCAGAACAAGGGCTGATGCTTGAAGCCACTTCGGAAACTTTGATCGCTCCGATGGGGGAGGGGGAAGGGGCTTTGTATTGGCAACCCAACCGGGGTGACTCAGGTCCTGGAATAGCTGTTCAAATTCCCGGAAGGCCTCCGCATGGTGACGGTCGCTAGCCACCCACTTTTCCAGCTTGGCCAGCTGTTCTGGCTCCGTATGGCCGGAATGCAGATATACCACCCAATGCCTAGCGGTTTCTTTGACCTTCGCCATGTTTTCAGGGGCCGTTGGCCTGCCCCACAGGGGTGATCCACCAGA
>NZ_ARYL01000028.1 GCF_000685295.1 Hyphomonas oceanitis SCH89 | reverse complement strand
ACCACAAGGGCGGGCAGACCGGACGGTTACCTATTTAGCTTTGATCAAGCTTTCCTATCGCTAGAACTCAACAGTCTCGATTCCGTCATCTTGTGATAAAACTGTTTGGGGCGCTTCTAGACTTGAGAAGTGCGACTGAAGCCATTCACCAATCAGAGCGTACAAGGTTTCGCGCTGTCTTTCCCTCATGAATGTATGATCACAATCTCTGAGAAAGTGGAGGCTTATTCGATTCCCAAATTGCACCTTGGGCAAGGCATGCAAAATCTGTTCACGATAATTATGCTGATAGTCTGGCCCAGCCGTAAAAACGGCAAGCAGGTGAGCATCATTGTCGAGTGCTCCCTGATATACACCCTCCAAGAAAGCGATAGCCTCGGGACTTTCCAGATCAGGACGTGAAAACGGTTCAGATTGTATTCCCGCCTCAGCATCTTTGCCTAGTGCCCGCCCCATTCGAGACCAGAAACGACCGCGACCAGACAAAAGATTGGTCCAGACCTTTAGGTTTGTGACTCGGCGATAGAAATCGATCATGTGGTAGCGTTTGGTGCGGGGAACGGAGGGGTCTAACAAGACCACGCCTTTAACGCGCGCATCACTACTCGCGTATATAATAGACTGATCCGCACCTGAACAAAGTCCTACCATCGCAAAGCGGTGTATCGCAAATGTACGTTCAACCCAGTCTACGACCAACCTTATCGCGGCAAGATTCGTTTCGAGGAGTGTGGCGTCACCGGAAATCGCAGAGCTATCTCCTAATCCAGGAAAATCAAATCGCAAGACGGTATGGCCAGCTTTGGCGAGACGGCGTGACAGAGAGACGAATTTACGATGATGTCCGACCCTATGCACAACACCAGTATTCAGAATTACTATTGCTGGTAGTGCTGTCTCTACGACTGGTCGCGTAACAATAGCTGCGATGGATTCGTCGTAGCCGAGCCGTACTGCCCTTTCGGAAATCTGTGCGTTTAGCGCATCCATGACAATATCCGATTCAACACCGACACCGGGATAACTCCTGCATTATCGGGCCAGTCTTCATGCCACGCAGCATGATCCTCTATACGCTCGAAAGTGGACTGGCCGTTGGTCCCGTCCACATAAGCTTTCAGCCCCTTCTGGCCGGAACTCGCACATGTGACAATGACTAGGGTTTCGTTGGGCAGACCCGACAAGGTCGTTGTCAACTTGACCCCAGAAATCTCGGAAGCCACGCGAGCTGTCAACGGAAGTCCCATGACCTCTCGGCCGCCCCCATCCTCAACAGAAAACACTCCCGCAGATCCGACGCCTGGAATATTCAAGGAGTCATCGAGGTCATACAACTCTTCCATATATCTCACGCCATCAATGACGGGGTCCCACAGGACCAGGCGGTCGACCATTGATGGCATGTCTCGTGTCGTCATCACCGCTAGCGCAGCGCCAAGCCGCAAGCCAATAATTGACACTGTTTCGACTCCACTTAGCTCCCTCAACTCTCCAATTGCCCTTGCGATGTCCTCCCTTGCGCCACTCAAGTCAGCGTCTCGATCTTCCCCCGCAGAGTCACCGGTACCGTAATAATCGAAACGAAGGGCGTGATACCCAGCTTGGGATAGCAAATTGGCAAGCCGGACCATGGATCGGTGCGCATTTGCGTATTCAAAGCCCCAAGGATAGCAAAGCAAGACAGCACGATTACCTCCTCCGCCCTGCGCGGGATGGTAGGCGCCGAATAGTCGGCGGTCCGTCGAGCCAAAATAGAAGGAAATCATGCCTGTTCCTCGACAGTGCGGCGAATCTGAGCCGCAACCTGACGAAGATTTTGAAAGAACAATAATCTAGGATCAAGCTTCATTCCAAGCTGCTCTTCTACGCGCGATACTACGCGAAGTGTTAGCAGGGAGTGCCCCCCTAGATCGAAGAAATTATCCTCGGCGCCTATATTCTCTATTTGGAGAACATCGGCCCAGATCTTAGCAAAGTCACTCTCTAGTCCCGGCTCCGTAGGAACCCGGACGACATGTTGCATCGACCTGCTATAAGGATCCGGAAGTGCTTTTCGATCTATCTTGCCATTCGGCGTCATTGGTAAGGCCATGAGGTCAATTATAATGGATGGAACCATATAATTCGGCAGCCGCTCACGCGCGAGTTGCCGTGTCTCACTTGCTGTGCGCTCTTGTCCCGGCTCAAACACGACATAGGCGACCAAACGTAAGTCGTGCTGGCCCGCTTCACTCACGATCACCACGGCCTGGCGGATCGCTGGATCAGACAAAAGTGTCGCCTCAATCTCACCTAACTCAATACGCAGTCCACGGATTTTCACTTGATGGTCCATGCGACCAAGGTGATACAACACCCCTTCAGCCGACCACTTTCCGATATCACCTGTGCGATAATATCGCGGTACGGTCTCGTACGGTGCAGGATTATCACAAAATTCATCTGGTCGAAACCGGAGCTCCGTCTCTTCTGGCATAGCGTGATAACCGACGGCTACGCCTTCTCCAGCAATACAAATCTCGCCACGCATTCCGATAGGCGCCAACTTTCCATTAGCATCCACAACATAGATGCGCGTATTGGCAATGGGCTTACCGATACTAATTGCTGCGCCACCCTGCTCAACAAAACAGCCGGACGAATATACTGTCGTCTCGGTTGGCCCATACCCATTGTAAAGCTTTCCCACACGATCAAGCAACTTATCAGCCAAGTCGCGAGTAAGTGGCTCCCCCCCCGTAATTGCCGTTATGTGTTCACCGCCTTGCCAGTTCGCCTCCACGAGCATGCGCCATGCCGACGGCGTGGCTTGGACTACAGTCGCCTTGCATGCGTTCAGCGCATCGGCCAGCGCAAGCCCATCGGTTACAACTGCGCGCGAAAGAAGTTCAATACGCGCACCAACAGTGAGCGGCACTAATAGCTCGATGGCAGCAATATCGAATGACGCCGTAGTGGTCGCAGCTACGATATCTTCTTGCAGAATACCAGGCTCGTTGCGTATCGCAGCAACTAGGTTTGAAACAGCCTTGTGCTGAATTATCACCCCCTTGGGTCGACCTGTCGATCCTGAGGTGTAGATAAGATGGCTAATGTCTTCTGGAGACGATGCGCGAGCTGGGCGCGTGGCGGGTAAAATTGCCAGACCCTCCCGCTCGGTATTGATATCGAGAACAGCTACATCAGCGGGCAGCGCGAGCGTGCTTGCGAATGCGGCATCGGAAATCAGCGCTATGGCACCACTATCTAACAGTTGATACTTTAAGCGTTCGCTAGGAAAGTCCGGATCAAGAGGCAGATATGCAGCGCCAGCCTTTTGGACACCTAAAATAGCCTCAAGCAGTGCCGGACTGCGGTCTGTACACACGCCGACAATAGCGCCTCGCTTGATGCCAAGCTGTATGAGACGGTGGGCGATCTGATTTGCCCGCGCATCAAGCTCACCATAGCTGGTAGTAATCCCCGCGCAGCTCAAAGCTGGTCGCGATGGCATATGATGCGCAACGCGCTCAACCTGATCGACAATTAAGGAGCGGTCATAAGCGCAAGCTGTGGGATTGAACTCTTCGATTAGGCGTTTTCGTTCTCCCGGTGCGAAAATTGGCACCTCTCCGATAAACTGGTCAGGAGCGGCCAGCGCAGATCGGACGAAAGCTTCCAAGCGACCCAAAATATCCCTAATGGCCTTTTCGGAGTATATATCTGCGCGATATTCGATCGAACCAACCAGCTGGTTTTCCAGCGGTCGTATGAACCATGTGAAATCATGAATTGCACCACCGCCATGAATGGCCTCAGCATGTCCGCTACCAGCATTTTGCATCACAACAGCGGTCTGGAATAGTGGGGATCGATTTACGTTGCGCACTGGCTGCACACGCTTGATAACGGACTCGAATGGGATGTCCGCTCTGGCACTTGTCTCAATGACGGCCTCACGCGCCTGGGTGAGTAATTGACGGAATGTTACAGAAGGACCAGCTTCAAGACGAAGGGTAATCGAATTAACGAAAGGACCAATAATCGTCTCGAATTCCGGTCGTTGGCGGGCGCCAACTGCGGATCCGATCAAGATGTCCGCTTGCCCAGTCTGCCGATACAAGAGTGCAGCGCAAGCCGCCACAAGGCACATGTAGACTGATGCACTTTCCGATCTCGCAAAGCGATTGATGTCTGCGGTTAGGGACTCATCCCATACAAACGATACGCTCCCCCCACTGCTCCGCACGTCCGACGAAATGTCAGCATCGAAAGCACACAAATCGGGGGGAGAATTCAGATAGCGTCCCCACCAATCGACACCCTCTACCATTGAAAGTGTACCGTCTACGACGCGAGCCCATCCCGCATAATCCGCATACTGATATGTATCAGAGTATTTCGGGCCGGGAATGCCATCTAGAACTGATGACAATTCATCTCTTAGCAGCGATAAGGACCAATGATCTACGGCTATATGATGCGCAGCGATAAGCAGTGCCGTCCCATCCTCCCCGAGATCGAAAATGACCGCTCGCACTGGCGGTTCGGCGTCGAGAACAAAAGGCCGCGCCACCTGATGCTTTATCTCCCCGTCAATGCGTGATCGTTGAGCATCATGGGACAGCGCAGAAATGTCTTCAACGCTTATCGGAACAACTTCCGGATTAAAAGGCGTGGCCACAAGCATGTCGGAAAGACGTCGGAAGCCAAGATGTAAAATTTCGTGACGCGCGACGACTTCGCGCATTGCATCGACCAACCGATCGGGAGGCACCTCCGGCCCCATCGGCCAGACCGTTACAAGATTATAATCAGTTTGGTCAGGATCCAGCTGCTGGAGAAGCCACATGCGCTCCTGAAAATGCGATAGCGGAAGCGGCACATCGCGCGGTAGACGCGACAGCGGCACATCTCCATCGTTAGAATCTTTCAGAAGATCCAACAGTTCAGCCTTAAGCACTGTGATCTTATCACGCAGATCCGCCGTAAGCGTTCCCGCAGGTGCATTGACGACCAGCTTATCTTTCCTGCGCCGCACTTCAATGCCAGCAGCGCCGAGTTGGGAAAGGAGATCTGAGGCGTTCAAATCACAAACTCCTCTCGCTCGCCGTTTCCTTCTTCATCAGCTGTCGTGCGTTTTTCTATGACACAGTCTGCGAGTTCCCCGATTGTGGGCGCATCAAATACATCCCGAAGCGTAAGCTTGACACCCGCGACGCTGTTTAAGCGCGAGAGAACCCGAGTTGCCATGAGCGAGTGACCACCTCTTTCGAAGAAATTCTCATGCGCGCCCTCCATTTCGCCCCCAATTAACTCCTCCCAGATTGCAGCGATAACGCGCTCTTCTTCGCGAGCGAACCGGCTAGAAATATTGTCAGAAATAGGAATCGAAGTTCCGAACGAAGCGTCGCTTGGTAAACTACCGTTGAGGACCGTATCTAAGCCACGTTTCCATATCTCCTGACGCTGCCTCCCCGCAACCTGGGGGAGATTGTAAGGCGTAACAGCGACCTGATTTATATCCGATCCCAGAAGTCTAGCGAAAATCTCCGCCCCCGCTTCTGGTGTAATCGCCTTCTCAAGAAATCTAGCTCTTTCTGCACGGTGATTCTCGGCGACTTCAATTCGCGTAGCCATTCCCACATCGCGCCAAGCGTCCCAGTTGAAAACCATGACTCGCTTCCAACTGTCTGGCCGTATTGCCGAGTTTGGGAATGCATCAAGATACGCATTTGCAGAACTATATGCCGCATTCCCTGGTGCCGCCAAGATTCCGTTGATACTGCTCATGACGGCAATAAAGTCTAGCGGAGTATCACGAAGAAGTTCGGCCATAATGTTCAATCCGTCGACCTTCGACGACAGTGTAAGAGATACTTCGTCTGGATCATCCATGACGAAGAGCTTTCCAGCCCCGGGTGATCCAGCAGCGTGGATAATGCCATCTATCTGACCCCACTTTTGCAGCATACGATCAATAACACCGCGCATAGCATCGCGATCAGTCACATCCGCGCATTCCACGGAGACTTCTCCGCCTGCCGCCTGAATCTCCAGAATCCCTTTGATTATTTGCGAGGTCGCGTCACCATCCTTGTCGCTGGCAACAATATTGTCCCACTCGTCCCGTGGTGGCAGCGGCTTGCGCGACGTCAAAACGATCCGGGTAGATGCATTACGAGCAAGCCAAAGAGCAAGCGTTCGGCCAATTCCACCTGTGCCGCCGGTTATCAGATACACTCCCCTCTCCTTGAGAGAAGCGGGGAGTTGTTGAGACGGCGGCAACGCAACCGGCTCGAAGCGACGAAGCCAGCGCCGCTCTCGCCAGGCGACTATTGACTCAAATTTCTCTTGCGAAGCTTCAGCAAGAAGTCGACGTATATTCAGATCAGACAAAGCATCGCCATTTGCGCTGAAATCGATGTGCTGAGGCATGAGATTCTCTGACTCAACGGCAAGCATGCTGATTGGGCCGAAGACCAGCGCGGCTTGACTATCCGAAACGGGTTCGTCGAAGACAGGAATTCCTCCCCTCGTTACAACCAGTATCCTGATAGCTTCAACGCTCGAAAGTTCCGGCATTCGTGCCAACGCACCAAGTAAGTCATAACGCTTACGTCCCGGTATATTGTTATCAGTCTCTAAGCCCACAGCGATAATTACCCCACGCAGCCCCCCCGAGAGTTGGCCCGCAAAGTCTGATAGCTGGCTCTCGAAGCTTACAGAGGCTGGGTCCTTATCAACAAGTGCAAGCAATGCGCTCGCACCGCTGGCTTCAAAGCCCTTAACGAGCCTTTCTCCAGATATTGGGTTGTCAGCAACTATTAGCCAGTTGCCTGACAATGATGGTTGTATGCTGGTATTAATCGGTACGGAAGCCCAGGTCGTGGAATGCAAGTACTGCCCGAGATCTTCTAGAGGCGCGGAAGGCTCAGGCATCGGCTCTACATTAGTACGCAATAGCCCCCCACCGAGCTTAGGATCAACCCAATATCGTTTACGTTCGAACGGGTAAGTAGGTAATGGTCGACGACAAGGCGGACTGTCTCCACCATGCAATGCCTCCCAATCCAACGGGACTCCTGCGACCCACATGGCACCAGCAGCGGAGAGGACCGTGCGCATGTCGTGCTGATCATCTCTTGGGTGAGGCAGCGATGATGCTATGCGATGCCGTTCGCCATCAAGTGAAATACCCGCAAGTGCAGAGAGCGTAACACCCGGGCCCACTTCGAGCAGAAAGATGCTCGGATCCTGCGCAAGTAGTTGGAGACCTGCCTCGAACAGTACAGCTTGGCGCAAATGCTGCGCGTAGTAATCCGGTGATGTCGCCTGCTCGTCGGTAATCCACGTCCCTGTGACGTTAGAAACATAAGGAATTTTAGGCACTTGGAGCAAAAGTTTACTGGCAAACTCACGAAATGGAGCCAGGGCCGGCTCCATCATCGCGGAATGGAATGCATGCGATGTGTGAAGCCGCCTTACACCAACTCCCTCTGATTCAAGGTCGCTCAGAAAAGCTTCAACAGCTTGTTTAGTGCCGGAAATCACACTCAGATCGGGGCCATTTTCGGCCGCAATTTCAATACCATCTCGTAGACGCGCACGAAGCCGTTTGGCACTCAACTCGACAGCCGCCATTGCGCCGGCCGGCATCGACTGCATCAGACGCCCACGTTCGGCGACAAGACGCAGCGCCTCTTCCAGGGTCATAACGCCCGCGATATGGGCCGCAACGTATTCTCCAATGCTGTGACCAAGCATGGCAGCCGGCTCAACGCCCCAGCTTTTCCATAACTCAGCCATGGCGTATTCTGTCGCGAACAAAGCGGGTTGCGCAATCCAAGTTTCCGACAGCTCAACATCAGTGCCGTCGCTTAAAATCCCGAGAAGGTCGATCTCTATGGTAGACTTCAGGATATCAGCGCAACGGTCTATTGCCTCGCGATAAACCGGCTCATCAGCATAAAGATCTTGCCCCATACCAGCATGCTGGCTGCCTTGACCACTAAAAAGGAATGCAACACGCCGCGAACCACCATCATGCTGACGTGGGACGAATGGTTTGGCGAGCAATGTCGCCGCCTCTTCGCCACTTTCAGCCACAACAAAACGTCGAATCGGGAAATTCGTTCGTCCATTCTGTAACGTCCAAGCCACGTCAGCCAGCGACTCAGATCGCGCATCGTTGATGTGCGAACTCAGTCTGACCGAAGCCTCCGAAAGTGCCGTTCGCGTTTGAGCTGAAACAACTAATAGCTGGTGTTTGCGTCGAGGAGCATCCAGTTCACGAACTGGTGCCTGCTCCAACACCGCATGAGCGTTCGTGCCACCAATCCCGAAAGAACTTATTGCAGCTCGACGGGGGGTATCTGTTGCAGGCCAATGCGATGAATCTGCGCTTGCAGTGAAGGGACTGGTTTCCAGCGCGAGTCTCGGATTCGGACTTTTGAAATTGACAAGCGGGGGAATGATACCTTCGCGCAGAACTAGAACTGCTTTTATAAGGCCCGCAACACCTGCAGCCGCATCCAAATGCCCTACGTTCGCTTTCAGCGAGCCCAAGCGGCAGAATCCGATATCATCCGTTTCTTCACGGAATACTTGTGTCAGTGCGGCAATCTCGATCGGATCGCCAAGCGGAGTAGCTGTGCCGTGCGCTTCCATGTACCCAATCGTACGCGGCGATATTCCAGCCAAGGCGTGCGCCATTGCGACAACCTCAGCTTGTCCATCAATTGAGGGGGCGGTGTAACCTGCCTTCGCCCCGCCGTCATTGTTGACGGCAATACCGCGAATTACCGCATGAATTGTGTCGCCGTCTCGCTGAGCATCTGCAAGGCGCTTCAGTGTCACTACGCCGGCGCCCGCACCCGCTCGTGTGCCCTGAGCGTCAACGTCGAAAGGACGACAATGACCGTCTGGGGAGAAAATCATGCCCTCTTGGTAGAGATACCCTGCCTTGTCGGGAAAGCCGATTGAGACACCGCCAGCAAGCGCCATATCACATTCGCCACGCGACAGAGCCCTACAAGCCATTTCTACTGCAACGAGAGAAGTTGAACAGGCCGTTTGAACGGTCGCACTAGGTCCACGCAAATCCAGTTTGTAGCTAACCCGTGTGCACAAGAAATCCTTGTCATTACCAAGCATCAACTGGTAACCGCCGGCAGCCTCTACCGTTGCGGGGTCCGAAAGTATGTGCGTCAACAGGTACGTGTTCATTCCTGTACCAGCAAATACGCCAACTGGATCATCAACCTGGTTCGGCGCATAGCCCGCATGCTCCATGGCCTGCCATGCGCATTCGAGAAAAACCCTGTGTTGGGGATCGATTATGCGGGCTTCACCGGCCGACAGCCCGAAGAACTCGGCATCGAACATGTCGACATCATCCAGAGGCGAGCCCTTAGCCACAAAGTCAGGATGATCCTGCGTTGCAGTTGGTACGCCCGCACTTTTGAGGGTCTCAGCATCAAATGTCCTCAGAGACTCTTTTCCTGCAAGAATATTGCGCCAGAAAGTATCAATGTCCGGCGCATCAGGAAATCTGCCTGCCATACCTACAATGGCAATGGCATGCGGAGAAAGATCGGCGGAATTCTCCTTATTGACCATCTCGGAAGCGCTCCGCTCGTTTTTTTGCCCGCGCCAGGCGGTCTGATTGGTTCGGTAACGCGGCAGGTAAAGCAGAATTATCCCGGGCCGACTCCCATTTCGTACCGCCTGGAATAGCTGCAGCCTGTTGCGCAACGGTTGTGCGTTGGAAAAGTTCTATCAATGCAATTGTCGCACCAAGCTCATTGCGGAGTCGTTCATGCAAACGAACCAAAAGCATAGAATGCCCACCAATATCGAAGAAATTATCGTCAAGTCCGACTTGAGTGCGACCCAGCACATCGCACCATATCTCAGCCACGCCTCGTTCAGTGGGCGACATAACGAGATTGCCAACGGCCGCGCTTGGAGCCTGCTCGATTTGGGGTGCCGGGAGCGCCTTTCGATCGACTTTCAAATTTGGCGTCAGTGGCAGTGCGCCGAGCACAACAACATGCGCTGGCACCATGTAATTCGGCAGCTTGGCACGAAGTAGCGCGCGCAGAGAGCCCGGCTCAACGGTTTTGCCAGCGGCTGGCACGACATAAGCGACGAGTTCAAGATCGCCCTTGACCCGCTCATGGGCAACAACGGCGCACTCAGCGACATTCTCCAATGCACCTATTTCACTCTCGATTTCACCTAGCTCTATCCGGAATCCTCGGATCTTGACCTGGAAGTCGCGGCGCCCGAGATAAACGAGCCGTCCATCGACCGTTTCCCGCACATAATCTCCGGTGCGGTATACGCGTTCTTTCTCGCGGCCAGGGAGGTCTAGCACTTGGAATCGCTCATCTGTCAGATCCTGACGCCCCCGGTATCCGCGAGAAACCCCTTCCCCGCCGATACAAAGTTCTCCGACCGCGCCCGGAGGCACCGGTGCGCCTTGGTCATCCAGTATATATGTGCGCGTGTTCGCTATGGGCTTACCAATGCTGAGAGCGTCATCCGCATTCTCGATATGCTGCACTGACGACCAAATCGTCGTCTCGGTGGGACCATACATATTCCATAGGTCGCAACCGCGCTCCAAAAGCGATTCAGCCAGCGCCAGAGGCAACGCCTCGCCACCACAAAGCGCCTTCAGACCTTTGCGCCCCCGCCAGCCCGTCTCAATCAGCACATTCCAGGTCGCAGGTGTAGCCTGAAGGATATCCACGCCCTCCGACTCCATGAGGTCTGCAAGCGCGCGCCCATCCAGCGCTACTTCGCGTGACGCAACAACTATCCGCGCTTTCGAAGCAAGCGGTAGCCAAGCTTCCAGACCAAATATGTCAAAGGATGGCGTCGTAACAGAAAGAAGCGTTTGTGCCTCGCGGATGCCAGGAGTGTCCTTCATCGCCACGAGGAATGCTGCAAGATTGCGGTGTTCAACTTCAACGCCTTTAGGGCGCCCGGTCGAGCCAGATGTATAGATTACATAGGCGAGATCCTCCGGTGCCGTTTCACGGTCCGGCGCAGAAACAGGCATCAATTCGAGACTGCTCGCCAACTTATCAAGCACCAGCACGACATGGTCATCAGCGAATTGTCCCGCAGCGGCCTCCTCTGTCAAAATAAGATCAACATCCGCATCGCCAACAATGCCCTGGATGCGTTCCTGCGGATGTTTAGGATCCAAAGGCAAATAGCTTGCGCCCGCTTTCCATACTGCAAGGAGCGCCATCGGAAGATTGACGTTTCGCTCAAGGCTCACGGCGACAAGACTACCACGCCTGACGCCATTCTCGCGCAGCAAGTGTGCCAAGCGATTGGCCCGGATATCTAACTCGGCATAAGTAAGCGTTGTATGCGAATCCGTTACAGCCCTCAGATTCGGTACCTCCCGAACGCAAGCCTCAATCATATCCAAAGCTGTCGCCCTGCGATCAAAGTCCTTGGCCGTCCGCTCGTTTGATGTGGCAATAATTGCAACATCATCGGCGGTCAGCATCTGAAGTGCTTTGACAGGCGTTGAAGGGTCGCTAATTGCTCCGCGAAGCAGGGCCTCGTAATGTCGGTGCAATCTCGCAATGGTTTCGACGTCAAACAAATCAGTCGCAAATTCGTATTGCGTAATAAGCTCACCGCCAAACTCAACGCAGTCCAGCGACAAATCATAGCGTGAGTATCCGGTGCCCGACATCATTGGATCAACTTCGGTACCTTTGAAGCCATGCTCGATTTTCGGAAAAGTCATCAAGCTAAACAGGGCTTGAAAAATCGGGGCGTGACTGGGACTGCGCTCAGGATTTATAGTGTCGACCAGAAGGTCAAACGGAAGCTCGCCGTGCTCAAGTGAGTCGAGCACCGTACTCCGCACATTTGCAAGATATTGGCTGAAGCTCAAGTCGCCATTAATGCGGCATCGAACGACAATGTTGTTGATCAAGCAACCGACCATGCCCTCCTGGCCATCATTATTTCGGTTGGCATTGGGAGAGCCCAAAACAATATCCGACTGACCACTATAGCGGTAGAGTGTTGCTGCCCAGCCGGCCATTAAAAGCATGTATAGAGTTACGCCCTCGGATCGGGCGAGCGCACTCAGGTCAGCCAGTAATTTTACGTCGAACCGTTGAGTGAAATGTCCGCCGTTGAATGTCTGGTTCGCTGGACGCCTATGGTCATTTGGCAGTTCGATTACTGCGGGCGCATCCTTCAGTTCTGTGCGCCAGAAATCGATATGTGATGCCCATTCGGGCGAGACAGCCATGCGACGCTCCCTACGGGCATGCTCTGTGGCCTGCGCCTTGACCTCGGGCAAGCGTGCCTCGCGGCGCTCGGTCAAGGCATCGTAGATTTCGACAAGCTCACGGTGCATGACGGCCATCGACCAACCATCAACAATGATATGATGCGCGAGAAGCAGAGATGCATACTCGCCTTCTGATAAGCGCACTAGTGTGTAGCCAAAAAGCGGGCCTGTAGCGAGATCAAAAGGTTGTCGCAAGCGCTCGCCCATTATGCGCTCGACTTCCTGCTTACGGCGCTCTGGAGCAACGTGCTCAACTTCAAGGTATTCAAAATAGGGCATCAAGTCGTCAACCGATTCCGCAACCGGATTCCCATCACGCTCCACAAACCGCATACGTAACGCGTCATGACGCTTTGCAAGGAGCTTGAACGCCTCGTGGATGAGCGCCGGCTCAAGGGCACCATACATCCAGGCGCCAGCCGCAACATTGAAAGCCGTGCTGGTCGGATCAAGCCGATTCAGAAACCAAAGGCGTTGCTGAGCATAGGAAAGTGGAAGATTGGTCTTCTTGCCCATACCCGCTCTAGTGGCGGCCGCGTCCGACTTGAGCATCTCCATAACAGCTGGCTTGATTGCGATTAGTTCCTCACGCAGTGAGTTGTCGATTGCTCCTTTGGGGGCATTAATGCGCAACTGATCGCCATCAAGCGACAAAGCAACTCCTCTTTCAGCCAACCTGCCGAATAGCTCATGCACATCCATGTCGGATTTCCCTTGCTCACGAACCAGCCCCTGCAAAGGTCTTGCCGCTTTCTTGGTCCGCACAGAAATCGATGAATCCCTCGAAAATTCTGCAATCAGCTCCTCAAAAATGCTTGCGAATTCCTCAATGGTCGACCTGTCGAAAAGATCAGTGTCAAAGCTCCAGCTTCCCGTCAGACCGCCATCTATCTCCTCGAAACGCAAAGAAAGGTCGAATTGCCCCTCCATCTGCGAAAACAAATATAGCTCATCAGGAAAAATAGCGCGGGTTTTTGCGTCGCTGGATGTTTGCATCCCTGCATTAACATGGTCGAAAGATAGAAAGGTGAACAGGACGTCAAAAAAAGGCATCCGTGTGGCATCGCGGGGAGGGTTCAGCGCGTCCACAATTCTCAGAAGCGGCATGTCCTGATTGTCCAGCGCGTCGAGCAATCGCTCGCGCGCCTCCATCATCAGGTCGTTAAATGAACACTCCTGCGATACGGTTAGACGTATTGGAAGAGGGTTTGCGAAATGCCCGACCGTCGTTTCAAATCGGTCATTCTCGCGCCCATAAAATGGGGTTCCGATAATAATATCGTCTTGTTCACTGATACGTCCTAGCAGCACCGCCATCAGCGCTATCAATACTGCAGATCTAGTTGCGCGCGCGCGTGTGGCCATGGCATCAAGCGATGCTATTTGCGCTGAGGACAGAACCCTCTGCAAAGTGTCACCACGGAACTGCCGGTTGAAGGGTCGTGGTCTGTTAGTCGGAAGGGCAAGCGTTGGAAGGGGAGGCTTGAGCCGCTCCTGCCAGTGCGCCAACAGCGCTTTGCCCCTGGGCCCCGAAAGGCTGGCTCTCTGCCAATCGACAAAGTCGGGAAAGTCCGCAGCTTGGCGCGATAGTTCTGCCGTTTCACCCGCCGCAGCTTCAATATAGAATTGTTTAAGATCATGGCAGGCTGTTGCTGCACCCGTTGCATCACATACAATGTGATGCGCCCCGAAAAGAATGATATGATCTTGGGGCGCTAAACAGACC
Source organism: Hyphomonas oceanitis SCH89 (assembly GCF_000685295.1). Taxonomy (GTDB): domain Bacteria; phylum Pseudomonadota; class Alphaproteobacteria; order Caulobacterales; family Hyphomonadaceae; genus Hyphomonas; species Hyphomonas oceanitis. The sequence continues at coordinate 42,299 of NZ_ARYL01000028.1, read as the reverse complement.
AAGGCCAATCTGCAAACAGGGCCCGTGGCGAGGTTAAATGGGCGTTTGTGCACACTCTGTACATGCGCCAGCGCATCCGCCTCCCCCGGCCCTTGCAACCTGTAGCATTCGAGGTGAACTTTCTGGCGAGGCGGAATTCTCTGCACGGGATTGTTTGCGACGACCGGAAAGCTCGCACGCAAAGCACTATGGCGATCTACCAGCTTTTGAAAAGCCACCTCCAATAAACCAGCGTCAATAGGTGCGCGCACCCGCATGGCCGTTCCAAGATTGTAGGTTGGGCTGAGAGGAGCTTGACGATGCACGAACCAAAGAGATCGTTGCCCATCGGTAAGCGGGAGATCACGTATTACGTCCTGATTTGTTAGAAATTCCACAATTGCCGAATGATTTTCGCGTATCGTGATTTTGTCTATTTCGCTTAGAGCTCCCTTGGGACCCCGAAAACGAATAGCGCCGTCGACCACCCAGAGTGCGACGCCAATATTGGAGAGACCTTCTATAAAACTGCCGACGTCCATGCTACTTAAACAATCGCAATCGACTTAGCTGGAACGAAATGATTTCAAGTTGCGCCCCCCCGCCTCACTGCAATCCGAATCCCTTTACACTACACTCAAAGACAAGCATCCAAATTTCAACCGCTGAGAGCCCCGCAGTTCCAGTACAATTAATTGCTCTAACGCGAACCCGCTGCGCCCCACAGCACGGCAGCCTATCCGATGCAGTGCCACATCGCGTCTAAATGAGTCAACGATACGAAAGCCTAATTCGTGACCGCAGAAATTTCCCAAACGTGAAACAGTCCCATAGTGATACAGATTTGCCCGCATTCAAAACCATTTCGATGTCACAGCTTGTCGAATCTGCACTGGAAGCGCCCGGCGATAAACCTTCATGGCGCCCAAAACGCGACGAATTGCATCTCTGGCTGTTTAACATAGCGCGACCGCCTCTGAGCACCGAAGAACTTATTGATGTATTGAGCGCAGATGAGGTGCTGCGCGCCAAACGTTTTCATTTTGCGGACCACAGGTCACAATTCATCGCGGCACATGGCTTAATGCGCCTGATACTAAGTGTATGTGGAAGCGGGTTAGCAAAAAGCCTGGCTTTTAGTGTCGGCGAGAACGACAAACCCAGCTTGGTCGCAACAGAACAAACGCAACCACTAAGCTTTAATCTGTCTCATTCAGGCTGTTGGGGGCTACTGGCAATTGCAGCAACGGGCGATATCGGTGTGGATATCGAAGAAATCCGAAGCTTGGATGGCATGGAAACACTGGCCGCAGATACCTTTACGCCCAGCGAGGTTGCTGAACTTGCAAAACTTCCTGTGACAAGGCGCCTGGACGGTTTTTTTGCCTGCTGGACGCGCAAGGAAGCCTTGATCAAGGCTGACGGTCGAGGGCTAGAAATTTCACTAGATAGTTTTGAGGTGAGCGCGGATCCTGACGCGCCCGCCGCACTATTAAGAGCTGACGGCGCCGCCAAGGCGATTAGCAAATTCGGAATTTGGGATCTGCCAATTATTCAAGGCTATCGTGCTGCTGTGGCCGCCCCTCTCGCTCTATACGATTTCAAATACTATTGCATAATCTAACGATGCGGCATGTACTTTGCTTGTCACACAGCCCTGTGTGTGCCTTGTCCTGACCGGCGCTGAAACAACATTTCATTTAGCCGGGTGAGCCTCATGGATAAAGTCAGGACCGCCGTGATTATCGCCACGGCAGACAAATATGTCTCCACTGCGATTACGCTAGTTACAACAGCGATTATCGCACGCCTTATAAATCCCGCTGAATTTGGTGTTACGGTACTCGGCGGGGCCGTACTCCTGATGGCGAATACGCTGCGCGACGTTGGCACCTCCTCCTACATCATTCAGGCGCAGGAACTGACGCTTCCTAAGCTTCGCGCCGCATTTACGCTAAATCTTTTCCTGACCCTCACCATTCTTCCATGCTTGGTTTTCGCTGCCCCGGCATTGGCGAGCCTGCTGAACTCTCCCGGCCTGGATATCTATCTTAAAATTTGCGCCATTCCTTTCGCAGTGGGTGCCATTGTCTACCCACTGCATGCGCTACTCGCGCGCGACTTCGCATTTGGGAAGCTTGCGATAATCAATATCACCTCCACAATTTTCAATTCCACTGCACTTATCTGCGCGGCAATCGCTGGCGCAAGTTATCTGAGCTTTGCATTCGCGCAAGTTGTCTCGGCGCTTGTCGGAACAGCGCTGCTCATCTACTTCCGCCCCAGCTTTGAAATCTTTCGGCCGTCGTTCAGCGCATGGAAGACGGTACTTTCATTCAGCCTGTTCAGCGCCTTTACCGGAATCGTGCAGCGGGCGACCGAAGTCTTGTCCGTTGTGGCAGTCGGTGCGTTCATGCCCCCAGCCATGGTCGGGCTTCTCAGCCGCGCCTCAATGATCGCGCAATTTCCCGAACGAACTGTAATGGCAGGCGTCACCGCTGCGGCCTTGCCCGCATTCTCCGAAGCGGCCCGCGAAAAAGGTGATCTCAGGAAATATTACCTAGCTGCCTTAGAACGTATAAGCGGACTGATATGGCCCTGCCTCGCATTGATGATTGTACTTGCTAACCCGCTGATCCGTCTTTTTCTGGGAAATGACTGGCTCGAAACCATTCCGCTGGTCCAAATCATCGCCGGCGCACTGCTGCTCAATTTTCCACCCGGCCTCAACTATCCAATATTGCTGGCTGTCGGCGCAGTACGACCCGCATTGTTGTTGGCAGTCCTGCAGGCGAGCGTCGTGCTCCCAGTGATTACCATCAGTGCGCAATACGGAATCCAAGCTGTGGCATGGGCCACATGGCCTATCGTGGCGATCAACGTGGTGATGTCGACATGGTTTGTGCAAGCTTATGTAATCAGATTTAGCTGGCTCGACATCGGGCGCGCGCTTTCCCGGAGCACAATTGCGACCATAGCAACAGTTGCCGGTCCTATTACAATTGTGTATCTCGCAGGCGGTAGCGCGAGTATCGGTCTTAAAGAGAGTGTACTTGCGACAGGCGTAGGTGGGGTCAGCTGGATTGGCTCTCTATATCTGCTCAAGCATCCAATATACGCGGAATTTGCCCGCATTCTGAAGGCAGTTCGCCGAAAGATCTTAAGAATATTGCTACCGCCATTCGAGACTTCCTGAGAAAGTAGCGTAACGCCAGCGAGATAATGAGGCAGTCGCTATAAAATTTTGCAAAAGTTAAAGCACTTAAACAACGACAGTATTGTAGCGTTCCCACAAGCTTATTTTGACCGTAACAGTTTCAATGGCAAAGTGCATTTCAAGATGATACCCGGTCGGGCATTCCCTAATGCACTTTGGGCTGGGAATTCGGTGTGGGACATAGTAGAATTATGAGTATTCGAAACATAGCTACTCAACGTGGCACACAGCCAGGCGCAAGCTGGTTTTTTCGTTCTTCGCTTACAGCTGAAATGCGCATCCGCTTGTTCTGTTTTCCATGCGCAGGCTATGGGGCCGCTATGTACCGCTCATGGCAATCCCAAGCGCCTTCGTGGTTGGAAATCGTGCCAGTTCAACCTCCTGGCCGCGCCAACCGGCTCAGAGAACCCGCGCTGGACAGCTTTCCAGAGCTGGTTCAGTCAATCCTTCCAGAATTCTCCACGCTACTAGATCGCCCCTACGCTTTTTTTGGGCATAGTATGGGGTCTGTTTTTGCTTCTGAGCTTGCCGCTGAGGTCGTAAGGCGGGAAATGCGCTCACCGCTTCACCTCTTTCTTTCCGCAAGACAGCCGCCCAACTTACCTAGTCCCGTTGGACCTCTCTCACATCTCGACGACATGGCGTTTGTTGAAGAGGTGAACAAGCGATATGGGGGCATTCCGCGCGAGATCATTGAGGCACCAGAAGTTCTGGAAATGCTTCTGCCAACCTTGAAGGCAGATATTCGTACGCTTGAAAAGATCGAATGTACTGCACCAAAGCCGTTACCAATCTCCATCAGTGCTCTAGGCGGCAAGAGCGACAGACTAGTTCCTGAAAACCTTCTTGCTGGATGGGAATCCTGGACAGAAACCGACTTCCGTCTTCAGTTATTTGAGGGAGGACATTTTTACTTGGACGAGCAGCGATCGGCACTGATTTTGCACATTCAGGACGTTTTGGAAGCAAAGTCGCGTGCAATCATACCGACCCAAAATCTATGAGCGTCAGCTCAGCATTGTAGAGGGTGAAAGCGATGGCGCTTGAAGTAACTCGATCTGTTGCAATCATCGGGATGGCATGTCGCTTTCCTGGCGGCGCGAATACGCCTGATGCCTTCTGGCAGATGCTATATGAAGGCCGCGATGCTGTTGGTGAAATTCCTTCAAGCCGTATGGATGTGAAGCAGCTTTATTCAGACACACCTGCAACGCCCGGTCGCATCATGACGCGCTTCGGTGGCTACTTGGATGGAATCGAACAATTCGATGCTGGCTTTTTTCATATATCTCCTCGTGAAGCTGAGCGCATGGATCCGCAGCAACGCCTGCTTCTCGAGACAGCGTGGGAAGCTATTGAAGACGCTGGCATAGACGCGCGCACATTGGCGGGACGGCCTGTAGGCGTCTATGTTGGCCAATGGCTGAGCGATTTCGAAATGCGAATGCTCAGCGACCCAACCGCAACAGATTTCGAAATGACGACAGGCAGCGGCAGATATACGGCGTCCGGTCGCGTGTCTCACTTCCTTAACCTGATGGGCCCAAGCCTGACACTGGACACCGCCTGCTCCTCGTCACTCACCGCAGTGCATCTTGCCATGCAGAGCCTGCGATCTGGAGAGTCTGAGCTTGCATTTGCTGCGGGCGTAAATGTGATCCTGAGTCCACATATCACTGTAGGATACTCGCAGAGCCGTATGATGGCGCCTGACGGACACTGCAAGTTTGGTGATGCCTCGGGTGATGGTTACGTGCGTAGTGAGGGTGCCGGTATCGTCTTGCTAAAGAGACTTGACCGCGCGCTGGAGGATGGAGATCAAATCCATGCTGTCATTCGCGGTAGCGCCGTCAATAATGATGGTAACTCAGGCAGCTCTTTCGGCACACCCAGTCGCAGTGGACAAGAAGCCCTACTCCGTCGCGCATTGATTGATGCAGACCTGCCAGCCGCTTCTGTAGGCTATATTGAAGCACATGGAACAGGCACGCGCTCTGGCGACCCTGTCGAGCTGGGCGCGCTAAGTGCAGTTTTTGGAGGCGACCGAGAAGAGGCTCTGCGGGTAGGGTCGGTCAAAACCAATATTGGGCACACTGAGGGCGCCGCCGGCATGGCCGGATTGCTCAAGGCGGCGCTTGCCGTAAAAAAACGCCAAGTCCCGGCCAGCCTCCACTTCAATACCCCAAACCCGGACGTCGACTGGCTATCTGCACCCCTCGAGATAGTGCGTGAACGCCAAACTTGGAATAATCCAGATAGGATCGCAGGGGTCAGCGGATTTGGGATTGCCGGCTCAAATGCTCACTTGCTGATACAGAACCCTCCAGCAATGACCGAAAGTTCAGTAGCGAAAACTCTATGTGCTCGACCGGTCATCCTGCCAATCTCGGCTGAGAGCGTTGTCGCGCTTCGCCAACTGGCGGGCTTATATGCAGAAATAATCCGCTCAAAGACGGAATTATCTATTGATGAAATCTGTGCGGCCGCCGGCAGCAACAGAACACGCCTCAGCCATCGAGCTGCCTTTGTTGGTCATGACCGTAATGAATTGATTTCATCACTTGAAAAATTTAGGGACGGCGGTGATGATGCCATCCAGGGGCAATCCTGGACGGACAAACCGGCGGTCACGGCTTTTGTCGCCCCGGGACAAGGTGGTCAATGGATTGGAATGGCTAGGTCGCTAATCGAAAGCGAACCTGTTTTTCGTCAATCTATTGATGCGTGCGAACAGGCGCTGGCACCACTCGTGGCATGGTCCCTAAAGGAACAGCTTCAGCTTGAGTCTGATGATGACGGATATCAGCTCGACGAAATTGAAGTAATTCAACCTGTCCTCGTCGCGCTTGCCTTCAGCTATGCGCAGCTGTGGAACTCCTTTGGCGTAAAGCCGATGATGACGATCGGCCACAGCATGGGCGAGGTGTCTGCAGCAGCCATATCGGGCACACTGAGCCTGCAAGACGCTATGCGCGTCGTCGTTGCCCGCAGCACCCTTATGGCTCGCACGAGCGGCGAAGGCGGAATGGCATTGGTTGAGTTGACTAAAGCCGACCTTGAAAAGCGCCTGAAGCCTTACCTCGGAAAATTATGTGTGGCCGCAATAAATAGCCCACGCGCGTGCGTGATATCTGGCGAAGTGGTTTCTCTGGAATCGGCCCTTGAGGAATTATCAGCCGACGGCGTTTTTTGCCGTAAAGTCAAAGTGGACGTTGCATCGCATGGTCCACAAATGGCAACGCTAGCACCTGAACTTGAAGCAATGCTAGACGACATTGCGCCATCCGATTCCGCTGTACCTATGCTCTCAACCGTAATCGGAACCGCGATTCCTGGTACAAAATATGATGGGCGCTACTGGGCGAGAAACCTGAGCGAGCCTGTCCGTTTCCTTGACGCTGTTGAGGCCTCGCTTGAGGCTGGCGCAACCGCATTTCTTGAGCTTGGTCCCAATCCAGTTTTGCTAACGTCCATCGAACAGACGCTCAGCCACCATAATGTGGATGCCGTACTTGCCGCAAGCGAACGCCGCGACAGTCCTGCAATGAATATAATTGCCGAAGGAATCGCCAAGCTCTGGACACATGGCGCAGAAATAGACTGGCGCGCCTATTCAGGAACCGCTCGTCACGACGTGCCGCTTCCACATTATCCTTGGCAACGATCACGACATTGGCATGAAGCCGCAGAAATGATGCCCGCCCAAAGCAGTCATAAACGTCCGCGTCTGAACAACGACACCCGCAGTATGTTACACGAGATTGCGTGGAGAAAAGCGCCAGCGCCCGATGTCGTCAGCGCGCAAGGGCAGACTTGTTTAATAATCGGCTCCGATAATGCAGACTCAAACTCGCTGACGGCAGCCATTGAAGAGGCTGGCGCTGACGTCGATTGCATGAGTTTTGAGACCGCACATGGCGTACTCAGCTCCGGACGCTCATATGACTACATTGTATCGATAGCTCCCGATAAGGGCGCGGGGTTTCTACCGATCCAGTTGCTTCAAATTTTGCGCCAGAGCAAAGTACCGTCTCAGCAAGTCGTTATTCTAACGCGAGGCGCCACTATGGCAGGTTCGCCTTCGCAGCGCATGGCTATCGATCAGGCATCACTTGTAGGTGCTATGCGCGTCGTGTCCGATGAACATCCTGAATTCACCTTTCGCTTGATTGATGGCGATCCTGCGACTTCATTCTCTGAACAGTTTAACGCGTTGGTAAATCAAGCTTTGGGGGCCAGCTCGGAACCTGAAATTGCTTATCGGAATAGCGAATGGCTAGTTCCACGACTTCGTCAATATACGGATAATATCGCTTTCGCGAAAAATTTCGAGTTGAAGAAAAATGAAGCCTATTTGATTACCGGAGGTCTAAGCGCGTTGGGCCTGCGTGCCGCCAACGTACTTACGAAAGCGGGAGCGCGTCATATTATTTTAATTTCGCGGCGCCCTCTTCCTCCTCGCCAAGATTGGCGAAGCGTAGCCGAGGGAACCGAAAACTGGGACAGGATTGCCGGCATCCTTGCGCTTGAGGCTGCAGGTGTTCTGGTAGAAATTGCGTCCTTTGACATTGCAGATTGCGACGCACTGCGTTCGTTCCTTTCAGGACGCGAGGCTGAAATGCGCGCCCCAGTGAACGGGGTTATACATTTGGCTACCGCGTATGATACGCGACTGGCAGCTGAAACGAGCCAAGAAAGCTTTGATTTAGCGATTGCGCCGAAACTCAAAGGCGCTCGCGTTCTTGACCGTGAATTCCCAGATGTAGATATGTTTGTGCTGTACTCGTCTACTATGACCTTTTTACCCCATCAGGGTCTGGCTGCCTATGCGGCAGCAAATTGCGGTCTGGACGCCTTGGCCGCGGATCGACATGCACGTGGAAAAGCCGCCACAAGCATCGCATGGGGACCGTGGAAACATCTCGGCCGCGCAGCACTTGACCATGTCGCTGATGAATTTGAGGCCCGCGGTGAGCTCTCATTAGACCCGCTTGAGGGAGATGCGTTGCTTGAGTGGCTCATCTGCCACTCGCCGTCGCTCGTCAGCGCTTTCCGCATGGACTGGCCGGCTTTTTGTCGATCCCGGCAAGGCCGCGCAGACCATCTGTTTGATGAGCTAATCGCCGAAGAGACCGAATCTGCCACCGATGCCTCACCTTTTGAAAGTCTGTCCTTGGACGACCGACGGTCCGCAGCGACGATATTTGTCTCTACGATTATAACGAAAGTTCTGAAATTACGCCCTGAAGACTTTGATCTGAATCGCCCCCTCGGTGACTTGGGACTTAACTCCCTGATGGGTATCGAACTGCGGAATGCACTCGAGAAGTCGGTCGGGCGACCTCTGCCGGCAACGCTAGCCTGGTCATACCCGACAGCTAAAGCCATCATTGAATTTTTATCTGCAAGTCCACATGAGAAACATACTCATGCCGTAGTCCCGGAACCCAAATCCTCAGTTTCGCCAAATGAGCTTGGGACGAGCATTTCAGCTATCGAAGACTTAAGTGATGATGAAGCCCTTGCTGCGCTTCTTGAAGGACGCAAATGAGCAAGATTGAAATAAACACAAACAAAACATCTGCTGTCAAACTTGCCTTGATGGCGCGCAGCGCGCGCGAACAGGTCGGTGCGACGCTGGCGGCTGATCCTATCGCAATTGTCGGTATCGGGTGCAGGTTCCCGGGCGGGGGGAATGATGCCGAGAGCTTTTGGTCCTTTTTGCTTGAAAGCCGCACAACAGTGTCTCCTATTCCACCAGACCGCTGGGACGCTGGAAAATGGTATGGTGAAGGACCTGATGCTGTTGGTTTAAGCACGGCTGCAGGTGCGTCTTTTCTCAACTCCGTCGACATGTTTGACTCAGGATATTTCGGCATCCCCCCACGTGAAGCTGATCAGATGGATCCTCAGCAGAGGATATTCCTTGAAGTAGCAGTGGAAGCGATGGAAGACGCAGGTTTTCGTTTCGAAGATCTGCGGCGCTCCCGCACCGGAGTTTTTGTGGCCAGCTACCATAATGACTATGCGCAGATGCTGTATCGAGACCCTGCAGCGATGGATCAGCGAACTCTGACCGGTACACTACACAGCGTCTTGGCCAATCGGCTGTCATACATTTTCGATCTACGCGGCCCGAGCATTTCAATTGACACAGCCTGCTCGTCTTCGTTGGTGGCCGTACATTTGGCCTGTCAAAGCTTGCGCACTGGCGAAAGCAACCTAGCGCTAGCAGGTGGTGTGTCAGCAATCTTGGCGCCGGAACTTATGGTCAGCATGTCACGGCTCGGATTTCTTGCACCTGATGGCCTTTGCAAGACATTTGACGCTAGCGCCAATGGTTTTGGCCGCGGCGAAGGCTGCGGCGTAATCGCCTTGAAGCGACTTTCCGACGCTTTAGCGGACGGCGACCGAATTTGGTCTGTTATTCGCGGCTCAGCCGTCAATCAGGATGGAGAGTCAACCCTTCTCGCAGCTCCCAACGTTCAGGCACAGGCCGCGCTGGTACGCGAAGCCGTTGCAACCTCCCGCGTCGATGCGAAAGATATCGTTTATATCGAGACCCATGGCACTGGCACCATTCTCGGCGACCCAATTGAAGTTGATGCGTTGGCGGAAACAATTGGTACCAAAGAAGAGGACAGCCCCACCTGTCTGCTGGGGGGCGTGAAGGCTAATATAGGACATCTCGAAGCGGCTGCTGGTGTGGCCGGTGTCATCAAAGCCGCCCTCGTCCTAAATAGGCGTGAAGTACCTGCACAGCCCAGTTTCAAAAAACTGAACCCGCATATCAATCTGGACTCGACACGCTTTGAAGTCGCTTCCAAGCATCAACCATTGCCTAAGTCAGCTGGCGCCCCTCTTGCTGGCGTCAGCTCATTTGGCGTCGGCGGCACAAACGCACACGTTATTCTTGAAGGCGCACCACAATTCAGTACACCAACGATAGAGGCACGAAGCGATGACATCTGGACGTTGCCACTTTCAGCACACACACCGGAAGCATTAAAGCAGAGCGCGGCATCCTGGCAGACTGTACTCGCAAATTCCGCCCCGTCCCTGACCGACTTGTGCTTCACTGCAGCCGAGAAGAGGTCGCACCATGCCCATCGCCTGGCCATAGCAGCTCCAACCCGCGATGCACTTGCCCGGAAATTAAAACATCGCGCGGCCGGAAGCTTTGAATCTCCCTGCCCGAAGATTTGTTTTGTTTTCTGTGGCCAAGGACCACAGCAAGCAGGAATGGGCTTGTCTCTAGCAGCTCGCGAGCCTGTTTTTGCGAAGCATCTGGAGGCGTGCGATGAACTTATACAGCAATATGCTGGCTGGTCGCTTTTGGAGGAGCTTGCACGGGAAGACACAGATAGTAGGCTAAAGGAAACTGCATTTGCGCAACCCGCGCTTACAGCACTGCAAACGGGTCTTGTGGCATTACTGAAGTCCTGGAACCTGGAGGCTAATACCGTCGTGGGCCACAGTGTCGGCGAAATCGCTGCCATGCATTCGGCCGGGCTATTGTCACTCGATGAAGCGATCCGGATCGCCTGTCATAGAGGCAAGATCATGCAGGCCGCAGACGGCACCGGCGCCATGGCATCCGTGCTACTGGATTCTGCAACCGCCGCAGAAGCAATAGCTCCGTTTGGCGCTGCGCTTAGTATCGCTGCAATAAACTCACCCGGCGAAACTGTGATATCGGGAGAAACGGCTGCTCTGGACACACTACTGGAAAATCTCAAGGCCCAAGGTATCGGCCATCATAGATTACCGGTCCGCTACGCTTTTCATAGTGATCAGATGTCGCCGTTCGAAACCCGGCTGGTTGAAACTCTTGGTGAGGTGCCACCACATCGGGCAAACAGTATCCGCGCGATATCCACAGTCACAGGTGAACCTGTAACGCAGGTCGATGCCGCCCATTTTGCATGTGGTATTCGCGCCCCGGTTCTCTTTGCCAAAGCGATGCAGGCAACCGCAACCCACGAGCGCACTGTTTATATCGAGATTGGCCCACACCCAGTTCTATCTTCTTCCATTGCAGCAAGCATGGAGCAGGTGGGAGTGCTGGACAACCCCATTGTTCCAACCCTTCGTCGCGGCCAGGCAGACCGAGAAGCGATGGTCGAGTGTGCAGCAAAGCTCTATGAAACCGGACACTCTCCAAGATGGCCCGCTCTGATTCCATCTGGTGGACGCATTGTATCCCTTCCCAACTATCCTTGGCAGCGTCAACGGCACTGGCGACACGTCAACACATCAACGGATCTACTCGCAGGCATCGCTTCTGGTCATCCTTTACTTGGCTCCCGTCTGAACATTGCATCAGATGATCTTGTGATTTTTGAAGGTAGCCAGACATCAAGTTCCAGCTGGATGCTTGAGCACAGGATTTTTGGCAAAGCCATTGCGCCTGCCACAGCGATTATTGAGCTGCTCGCGGCGGCGGCACAAGCCATAGGCGGCCCTAGTGCCCACATTGATGGCTTTACGCAGTTTGCGCCATTACCACTTGCGAGACCTGGTGAACCTAGCTTGCGTTGGCATGTCGTCGCACAATTTCGTAATGGGGAGTGGGCGCTCAAACTCAACATGTTTGGAGATACGGAAAGTATATACGCGCACAAGACAATTGCTGAGGCCAGTATTTCGACGGATGCCTCTTCATACCAGTCGCAGGAGTATGAAAATCCGCCACTTGCGCGTAATTCTGATTTCAATCGCGACGCAACTTCGGTCGCGAATTCAAAAGTCGCTTCGCATTTTTGCGCGATAGGTGCCGATTTTGGCGCAGCATTCCAGCTGCTTTCAGACGTCAAGATTTCTCAAACGGCAGCAATTGGCCGAGTATCTTTGACTCAAACCATGGCCGAGTCCTCTCACCTCGTTCATCCTGCTGCCCTGGATGCTGGCCTACAACTTTGTGTCATTGCGGCAGCGGGAGATTCATCAACCACCTGGCTACCCGTCGCAGCCAAATCCTTCCAGGTTCTCAATCATTCTTCTTCACTATTTTACGACGCAGAAGCACGCTTAATTACTGACGGCTCCAGCGGCACGCTTATAGCGGATGTCCGTTACCGTGACCCAACAGGATTCCTGGTTGCAGAGATCAAAGGTCTGCGTTTCGCAAAGGCAACACCTCAAACACTTGCCACAAACGCTACACCTCCGGTCAAACTCTATACGACGAGTTGGAAAGCAGAATCCCGTGACGGGGAGTCACCAAACGATCATGCCCAATCATGGCTTGTCATTTCTGACGAAAAGTTAGGCGAAGAGCTCGCCGAAGCGCTCGCAGACATCGCGGTATGTGCGCGCATGGTTCGCTCAGAAGCGGCCCCAAGCGAATTTAACGCCGCTTTGGATTGGCTTGCGGATGCTCCCGAGCCGCGACAGATTATTGATCTAGTCGGCTTGGCGCGCGACCTTGATGCATCAGAGCATGTGATCAGAACACTGAGACACACCCAAGCCATCGCAAAAAGTTCGTTCTCCACGAGCTTGGCCATTCTAACTCAAGGGGCTTTTGCGACCGAAAACGATTTATCGACCCCATCGATATCTGGAGCATCCGTCCAAGGATTTATCGCGACGGTATCTCTAGAGCATCCCGAACTCTCTATCCGCGGCATAGACCTCGACCCGGCAGTAAATAACTATGACGCGAAAGAGCTTGCGCTGGCTTTGTCGGCACAACTCTCGCGCAAAGGTAGCGCAAAGTTAGCGATGAGGGGCACGGAGTGGCTCTCTCCACGGATATCGCCAGCGAACCTTTCAGACGGATCGTCTTATCGAACCCTGCAACGACAGGATTCCGCAGGTATCGATGGAATTAAATTCGAGACGCATAAACGTAGCAAATTGCGGAAAGGCCAAGTTCGTGTGGCGGTCCGATGCGCAGGTTTGAACTTCCGTGACGTGCTGAGCACAATGGGAATGCTTGATGGCGCCTTGCCGCCTCTTGGCGTGGAATGTTCCGGCGAAGTCATTGAGGTTTCCCCAGAGGTTACCGCTTTCAAACTTGGTGATCTTGTTTTTGGGTATGCTCCTGGCGCCCTGTCAGAAGAAATCACCGTTCCCGCAGAATGGCTCATACATAAACCTGATCATGTAACTGATGAGCAAGCAGCGGGCTTCACTGTTGCATTCGGGACAGCGCTCTTTGGCTTGGACCACATTGCAAAACTGACAGCTGGCGAAAGTGTGCTGATTCACGCCGGAGCTGGCGGCGTTGGACTCGCTGCGATTCAGATCGCCCTAGCCCGCGGAGCAAAAGTCTTCACCACAGCGGGATCAGATAGCAAACGCAAGATGTTGCGAAGCATGGGCGTAAACCATGTCTATGACTCACGTACCCTCGATTTTGAAAGAAAGGTTTTAGACGCGACGCATGGACAAGGCGTAGATGTGGTTCTGAACTCATTAGTCGGCGATTTCACTCAAGCCAGCATTCGGTGCCTATCGGCAACCGGCCGCTTTCTTGAGCTAGGCAAACGGGATGTACTGAGCCTAGAGCAATTTTCAGCAATAAAGCCTGAAGCAAATTATCATATTTATGACCTTGGGCAGATTATCGAAGCCGAACCGACACGTCTGCGCCCCTTGCTCAATTCTATCCTCGACGAAATTGCAAACGGTAAACTAACACCACTGCACACTCAGGTATTCGGCATTGAGCAGACACGTGAAGCCATGCGCTTCATGGCGTCCGCCAAGCATATTGGTAAAATTGTCCTGCGCGTCCCGCCGAGGCTGACCGCTCCAGTCCGAACAGATGCGACCTATTGGATCACCGGAGGCCTGGGAGGACTTGGTCTCTATACGGCACAATGGCTTGCCAACAGTGGCGCGCAGCATATTGTTCTGACCGGACGTCGCTCGGCGACGGAGTCAGCCAAGGCGGCAATCGCAGAGATCGAAAAATCCGGCGCAATAGTCCACGTTCTGAAAAATGATGTAGGCGATGATACCTCTAATGCGCAGGTGCTTGCGCTGATCAAAAACACAATGCCACCTTTACGCGGAATCATTCATGCGGCCGGGACTTTGCGCGATGGTCCAGCGCTGACCCGCGAGCCTGAAGATGTTGAATCTGTTTTCCGAGGTAAGTTTCAGGGCGCCTGTTCGTTGGACCGTCAGACACGTGAATTACCGCTCGACTTCTTCGTATGTTATTCGGCAGCAGGCACCATACTTGGTGCGTCCGGCCAAACGCTTTATACTGCTGCAAATACAGCGCTCGACGCTCTGATCGTTAAGCGTGTCCGCGAGGGATATCCAGGCTCAAGTATCGCTTGGGGTGGTTGGAGCGGCGCAGGCATGCTTGCAGGCTTGTCGGCATCCGCACGCGAGGGCTGGGCCGAGAGGGGACTCGTCGACATTACACCGGATAGCGGATTTCCTCAGCTGGAACAGGCCCTTCAGTCCGGTATCCCCAATACCATCGCTGTTGCAGTCGATTGGCGCATGTTTACCGCGACAGCCCCCTCAGGCTTGGACCTTGGCCCTTTCTCAGAGCTTACTCACAGCAGCGCTATTGCAAGCCTGAGTGCTGGTAGAATACCGGAACAGACCCTTGGCGCACAACTGATGACTGCGACGCCATCTGAGCGACGCGCAAAACTTCAACAATGCGTGGAAACAGCCGCAAGAGACATTATCGGGCTGGATTCAGATATGCCTATTGATCCCGATCACCCGCTCAAGGATATGGGGCTGGATTCACTTATGTCAGTAGAGATGCGCAATGAACTCTCGCGAGGAATTGGCCTAAGGCTAACAGCCACTCTTCTGTTCGACTACCCAACAGTGAACCGCCTCATCGAATATTTGGATGCTCAGCTTTGTCCAAGCCAACCTGAGAAAACGGAGAATAGAGGCGCAGAATCGGATGATCTCGATAATCTGTCTGATAAAGAACTCTCTGCACTATTGGACGAAGAATTGGCGGCGTCCACGACAAACCGCAACACAAAACGCGAGCCGCAATCATGACGTCTTCAGCTGAGCAAATTAAGAACGCGCTACTAGAGATACGACGTCTTAAAAGGGAGCTCGAAGACAAGGGAACGTCGGACCACTACGCTGGCCCGATTGCAATTGTTGGGACTGGATTGCGCCTGCCTGGTGGAATTTCGGATCTGGAAGGATTCGAAGCGCTCCTCGATGAGGCCCGGAATGAAATAACGGAGATTCCATCTACTCGCTGGCGCCAAGAAGACACACCACCAGATCTTCCAAAATCGGCTCGGTATGGTGCATTCTTGGAGCACGTCGATATGTTTGATCCTGAGTTTTTCGGGATCTCCGGCACCGAGGCTGCGAGCATGGACCCGCAGCAGAGGCTGGTCCTGGAAACAGGCTGGGAAGCACTTGAGAATGCCGGACACGCGCCTAACAGTTTTGCCAATAAACCGCTCGGCATATATCTTGGCATGGCTAATAGCGATTATGGGCGCAGCCTGTTATCCGACATACCCGCAATCGATCCCTACTTCACTTCGGGCTCTTCTTTTTCGGTGGCCAGCGGGCGACTGGCATATTTTCTAGGCTCCAAAGGCCCAGCTATATCACTGGACACCGCTTGTTCATCGTCTCTTGTTGCGGTGCAACTGGCATGTCACGCACTTCAGTCCGGCGAGTGTGACATTGCCCTTGCAGGCGGCGCCAACCTCATTCTTTCCCCCGAAGTTCATGTGAACTTTTCACGCGCAAACATGCTGGCGAACGATGGACTATGCAAAACTTTCGATGACGGCGCTGACGGATACGTCCGCGGGGAAGGGTGTGTCCTGTTTGTGCTTCGCCGGCTGGAAGACGCTCAAGCGGACGGCGATATCATTCTGGCGGTCATTCGCGGCAGCGCCGTCAATCAAGATGGCCGCAGCAATGGCCTGACCGCACCCAACGGCCCTGCTCAAGAGGCCGTTATCAAATCCGCTCTAAAGAACGCCAACGTGAATGCGGATACAGTTGGATATATAGAAGCACACGGCACAGGCACGCCTCTGGGTGACCCCATTGAGATGAATGCGCTGGCGAGCGCATACGGACGAGACAAGGAGGGTGCCCCTCCCCTGTTCGTCGGCTCTGTAAAAACCAATATCGGCCATCTTGAATCGGCAGCCGGGGCGGTTGGGATACTCAAATGTATTGTTGCGCTTCAAAGCGGCCGGATACCTGCACATCTTAACTTCAAAACACCCAACACTCATATCGAATGGCCATCGTATTCTGTGCAGGTACCGGTTGATGCCGAACCTTGGCCAGATCTAGACGGCCCGCGGCGAGCTGGGGTGAGCTCCTTCGGTTTTAGTGGCACCAATGCGCATCTGATTCTTGAACAGGCCCCGCAAGCAAAGCATGCGGTGACAGAGGGTTCACTATCTTGCGAGGTCTTCTCTCTTTCCGCCCGAACCCCCGAAGCGGCCTCGGAGCTGGCGCGCCGAACCGCGATAGCAATAGATAAAGCCCACGGGTCATTGGCAGATCTTTGCTTTACAGCAGCTGAAGGCAGAGCACATTTTCAGTATCGCTTTGCCGTTGCTGCGCGGGACAAGACGGAGCTTTCAGCTGCACTGCGAAGCGCTGCAAGCAGTCAACATCACCCCAGCCTTGTTACAGGGCGCGCTATATCTGGCATTCGTCCAAAGGTAGCCTTTCTTTTTACGGGACAAGGCGCGCAGCATCCTGGCATGGGTCGCTCTCTTTATGAGACACAACCGGTTTACAGGAACGCGATTGATGAATGCGATGAATTGCTTGGCAACTCCGTTCCGGGAGGCCTTTTGTCAATTCTCCATGCGGAAAAAGGTGACACCCGCGTAAACGAGCCGAGCGTTGCGCAGCCTGCGCTTTTCGCGTTGGAATATGCGCTAGCCAAACTCTGGATATCTTTTGGCATCACACCTGACGCTTTATGCGGACACAGCCTTGGGGAATTTGTTGCTGCGACAATCGCAGGCATCTTGCCTCTTCAGGATGCCCTATTGCTCGTTGCAGAGCGTGGCAGATTATCCGCCGAGGCCGCCGCGGATGGTATGATGGCAAGTGTATTCTCCGACGTAGACTCAATTTCCGCTCTCATTGAAAATACAAACTCCGTTGAAATTGCAGCCTACAATGGGCCAAACAATCATGTTCTTAGCGGTCACTCAAATGAACTCGAGCCATTGCTCTCTCGGTTCACTGAAATGGGCATTCGCGCCGAACCTTTGAGGATTGCTTTTGCAGCGCATTGCGCGCTTGTCGATCCGGTCTTGAATCGTTTCGCAGCCGCTGCAGAAAAAGTTCGGTTCCAGAGCGGCACAATTCCAATTGTTTCAAATCTAACAGGACACATTGCAGAAGACACCGAGTTCGCGACACCCTCTCATTGGGTCAATCATCTACGGCGACCTGTGCGATTTACTGATAGTATTCAAAATTTGTGCGATCTGGGCATAACACATTTTATAGAAATTGGTCCGCATCCGGTTCTTTCTGCAATGGCTGCAGAGACCGTTGAAAAGCTTGGCCTGACCGATAAAACTGTATTTTTGTCTTCACTGCGCCGTGACGGCGAACCGGGCTTGGAACTCGCAACAAGTCTGTCGCGTGCTTATGTTGATGGCCTCACAATGAGGCCTCCTTGGCTTTCAAAGGGCAAGGGCAATCGTCGCTTGTCGCTTCCGACATATCCCTTTGAGCGCACTCGACATTGGCATCCAAGCGCACCACAGGCCGGGATCCGCAATGCCCTGCAAACTGATGCTGTATGGAAGAGGCTCACGACAAGTCTCGATAGGCAATCTGAACGTGGTCCACTCGGCTTCGACGCGGCAGCCTACCCGCAGAAGTGGCAAGCGCTCGCCGATCTTCGTTGCGCACTCGTCATCTCACTTCTGCGGGAAGATGGTCTATTCACTGAAGACGGTGAGGAAAGGTCATTTTCAGATGTAAACAAGCAAATGCATGTGACCGAAGGACTGGTTCCGCTTGTAAGGCGCTGGCTGGGCGCACTCGCCGATAGAGGGGATCTCGTCATCGAGAACGACCGGATAACTGCCCCACATAAATTAGCAGATCCGGAGCTTCCATCAGCCATATCCCGCGTCAAAACAATGCTAAGCGATAACTTGCCGCTGTGTGATTACGTTCTCCACTGCGCGAACCTTCTCGGGCCGGTCGTAAAGGGAACAGCAAGTCCACTTGAAACGCTCTTCCCCGGCGGTGACTTTTCGCTTGCGCTCGGATTATACGAACGATCCACGACCATGCGATATATGAATGATCTCGCGGCCACAGCCATTGAGTCGCTCGCAGCGACCAAGCCCAACCTCGCTATTCTTGAAGCGGGTGCAGGCACTGGGGGGACGACGGCAGCTGTCCTTGACGCACTCGATTGCAGTCAATGTGCTTATACATTTACGGACGTTTCTGACTTATTCCTTGATCGTGCCCGAGAGCGGTTTTCTGATCACAAAAACATCAAATATGCGCGATTTGACCTGGAAAGCTCACCAATCGAACAAGGGTTCGCTCCTTCGAGCTTTGATATTGTTCTGGCTTCCAACGCCGCTCATGCCGTTCGAAACCTGCCAGAGACGCTTAATTATCTTCGTAGTCTACTTCGTCCTTCCGGCGTGTTGATACTTGTCGAGTCGACGACACATTTCGCTTGGTTTGACGTGACGACTGGGCTCATCGAAGGCTGGCGGCATGCTGAGGATGAACTTCGCGACGATCTGGCGCTCATTGACAAAAACAAATGGCAAGGTGCGCTGTTGAATGCAGGTTTCAAGACCGTGGAAAGCTGGCCGCGAACTGGGTCCGCTGCGGAATCGGTTGGTCAGCATTTGATCGTCGCGAGAGCACCGTCAGATGTGCCATCTGGCTCCACCACCGATGCAATCCTCCCTATACCTCAGTTTATCGAAGCGCCTCGCCTCGAAGCTGCTCCCGAAATTTCTGCAGCGCTTAAAGTGATAGCAAATGCTCTACCTGGCGAGCGCACCAAGGCGATAAGCGAGCTCGTTCGCCTGCGCGTTGTCATGCTGCTTCGTCGTAGAACAGACCGTCCACCTAGCGATGACGAGAGACTTCGCGACATCGGCCTTGACTCTCTTATGGCAGTTCAACTTCGAAATGCCCTGGCCCACGATCTCGAAATTGATGCAGGACTGCCAATGTCTCTTGTATTCGACTATCCCACCATAGGCACGATGGCCGAATTTCTAGCGGCGGCAAATAACTTGGGCACCTCTACAAAGATAGATGCCGTGCCATCCTATCGGACAGAAGAAAACACTGCCACAGACCTTACAAACATGACCGATGAAGAGGTGGAAGCCCTGCTGCTGGAGCGCCTCAAGCGATGACTTCTCAACCCCCTCCTAAAGAAGCAAACATGTCTGAACTTTCGCCGTTGAAGCGGGCATTCTTGGCATTGGAAGAAGCGGAAGCGCGCGCAAAACGGCTTGAAGAAGCATCACGCGCGCCCATTGCGATCATCGGACAAAGCTGCCGTGTTCCGGGCGCTGATAGTCCTGAAGCTTTCTGGCAACTATTGGAAACTGGCACTGACGCAACGGGCACAATACCTGCCGACCGCTGGGATCATGGCAAATACTACACAACTGACCCTGACCAACCTGGTGGCATTGCAACAAACCGCGGGGGGTTTCTGGATACAGTTGACCGTTTCGATGCAAACCTATTCGGCATTGCACCTCGCGAAGCGCGCAGCATGGACCCTCAACAGCGACTATTTCTTGAAACCGCCTGGGAGGCATTGGAAAATGCTGGGGTTGCTCCGGATAGTTTATCCGGCACAAAAACCGGCGTCTTTTGTGGAGTCACCGGCTCCGACTATGCCTACATGCAACTTGCGTTGCAGGACCCAGAAACTTTGGATGCCCATTTCACTTCAGGAATAGCTCATAGCATCGTCTCCGGTCGGTTATCGTACCTCCTCGGCCTCCAAGGCCCGAGCATCACGCTTGACACTGCTTGTTCGTCTTCGCTTGTGGCGATTCACGAGGCTGTTCAGTCTCTGCGGCGCGGTGAAACCAGGATGGCGCTCGCTGGCGGGGTCAACAAAATCCTTGCCCCGGAAATATTCGTCGCGCTGTCTCGTGCACACATGCTCGCGCCAGATGGTCGATGCAAAACATTCGACGCAAGCGCTGATGGTTTCGCCCGAGGAGAAGGCTGTGGCGTCATTGTTTTGAAGCGGCTGAAGGACGCTCAGGCAGATGGTGATCGGGTGCTGGCAATTATTCGTGGCAGCGCAATCAATCAAGATGGTCCCTCCAGCGGATTGACCGCACCAAATGGTCCGGCGCAAGAAGCGGTCATAAAGGCGGCCCTCGTGGATGCCGGTATCGAGACATCTGATCTTGGTTATCTTGAAGCGCACGGTACGGGTACGTCGCTGGGTGACCCTCAGGAAATGCGAGCAATCGGCAATGTCTTTACGTCAGATCGCGCGGCACCCTTGATTGTGGGTTCCGTCAAGACCAATATCGGGCACCTCGAAGCGGCCGCTGGCGTCACGGGCGTGATTAAACTTGTGCTAATGCTGAATGCGAAGCGCATCCCCCCACACCTCCACTTTAACACCCCGAGCCCGCATATACCTTGGCACAATCTTCCTGTTCGCATACCGACGCGAGCCGAACCATGGGAGACAGTCAACGGGCGCAGGATTGCGTCGGTGAGTTCGTTCGGATTCAGCGGAACGAATGCACATGTTGTCTTAGAAGAGGCAGCACCTCACGACATATCTGAAGCGTGTAACGAGCCCTCGATAATAGTAGTTTCTGCGGCCTCAGAGGAATCCTTGCGTGAACTCGCATTGCGTCACGCTGAAACACTCGCCGCACCGAAGACATCGCCTGTAAGAGACATCTGCCGTACCGCAAACGCCGGACGTGCGCAGCTATCGTATCGCGCAGTCGTGTCAGGGAGCACGCAAACGGAATTGCGGGCAGGATTTTTGCAACTCGCGGATAGTGATGATCTAATTACCGGGCCCGTACGGTCCAAGCCCAAAGTGGCATTCCTGTTTACAGGACAGGGCGCCCAGTTCATCGGAATGGGACGCGATCTCTACACCCGTATTCCCGTTTTCAAAGCAACGCTGGACGCGGCTTCTGAACGCCTAAAAGGTCAGCTGGAAGTACCGCTTCTAGATGTTATATTTGGCTCGAGCCAAAATGACAGTCTGCTTGATCAGACACGCTATACACAGCCCGCCCTCTTTGCCATTGAATACGCGCTTTACCGCATGTGGCAATCATGGGGCATTGAGCCTGATCTGGTCATTGGTCATTCCATTGGCGAATACACTGCGGCATGCGTTGCAGGTATCTTGAGCTTCGAGGATGGCCTCGACCTGGTGGCTGAACGCGGGCGGCTGATGAATGCTCTGCCGTCAGGCGGAGGCATGATGTCTGTAAATGCGTCAGAAAACCTTGTTCGGTCCTACCTGCCGTCCACCGTGAATATCGCTGCTGTGAATGGGCCTGAGCAAACCGTGGTCGCCGGCCCTACGGATGCACTTGCAGCAGTCGAAAAACAGCTGGCATTGGATGGAATTCACTATCGCACATTGCCCGTGTCGCACGCATTTCACTCTTCCTTGATGGATCCAGTGCTTGATGCATTTGAGAAACGGGCAGGTGAAGTATCGTTTTCGTCTCCATCCATTCGGTTGATCTCCAATATTACAGGTACAACTGCCGATCCAAATACGATCTGCACACCCGCATATTGGCGCCAGCACATACGAGAGTCTGTTCGCTTTTCCGATGGCGTCGCTGCTCTAGCAGAGCACGGGGCGCAGATCTATGTGGAGATCGGACCACAGCCCGTTTTGACCGCACTTTCCAGAGAAACGCTGGAGACTCGCACCCTTAGCGAGCCCGCAAGCTTCCTGACATCGATGCGCCGTGGTCGTAATGAATGGGAGCAGGTTCAGTCAGCTCTAGGTTCGCTGTGGCAGCAGGGAGTACCCATTAACTGGCCCGCTGTCGAAAAAATCCGTGGCGGCGTCATCACTGATGTACCAACTTACCCATTCGCTCGCGAGCGCCACTGGATCCCTGCAAAGAAGAACCTTCAGATTGAAGCGGCATCATCGGGCTCCTTGATTGGACACTCCATCCCCACTGCCGCCTCGGATAAAATATGGCAAGGTCGAGTTTCCACACGATCACACTTATGGCTCAGTGATCACGTGGTGGGCGACAATCTCATTGTGCCGGGTGCAGCAATGCTCAGCATGATGGCGGCCGCAGGGTTAGCTGTGTCAAAATCCACTGGTCCTGTTTCTCTGGAAGATATCATCATTGAAACTCCGCTTTCCATTTCGGGAGACGGAGGAGCGACCCAGCTACAAACATTATGCCAATCGACCGATGGCAACCTTTCGGTAAATAGTCTCTGTCCGGATTCAAAAGACACATGGACCCGGCATGCGTCTGCGCATCTCATGGGTGGGCGCTCAGATTCGCCGGCTGCGCTTCATCCGGATAGCATGACTAAATCAGATGAATCCGAGATCGACACTGAACACTTCTATGCAGATTTGCAAAAACGCGGGATAGAACTCGGCAAATACTTCAGAGTCCTAAGCCAAATTCATGCGCACAAAGAGTGCGCATCGGCTTATGTTACATTGCCGGAACAGACTTTGGTGGATGCAGACCTTCCGGTCCACCCACTTATTCTCGACGGTTGCTTGCAAGTTGCGGCTGCCACACATCCCGTGCAGTCAGCCGACCAGCAGGCGTTTCTTCCATTCGCAATAGACCGATTTTCCATCTTCTCGACACCAGGTCGCCGGGTATGGGCTCAAGCGACGGTCCGCGTCGAAGGGCCTGACATGTTGAGCGCTGACATAACTGGCTATGCCGAGGACGGCACGGTAGTCATGGAACTTTCAGGCGTTCGTTTTCGAAAGCTTGATCCTGTCTTGTCGTTAACAGCTGCGGGGCAGCCTCTAAGCACAGCGCTCTATGAACTAGGTTGGCTTCCACAACTACCACTCCAAACAGTGCAGGACTTATCAAACATTGCCGCACAGCACGCTGGAGCCCTCGCCAAAGAAGCAGGTCTCGAAGATTACGACCCCTTCGTACGTCGACTGGAAGAGGTGTGTATCGATTTTGTCCGGAATACTTTTGGGTCGCTCGGCTGGAAGCCATCTGTAGGTGAGAGCTTTGATGCAGCGGCGCTTGCTAATGAGTTGCACATTCTGCCTCGTCACCATCGCCTGTTCAACCGTATGCTTGAAATACTGGCAGAAGCCGGCGATATGCAGCGGACGGTCGAGGGGTGGCTAGTTAAACGCGCGCTCAGGCAAACCGAATTTAGTGAACTAGCAAACTCCTTGAGGAAATCGTCCCCTCCAAAAGCCGCACCTGAACTGGACATTGTCCTGAGGGCGCAGTCCGGGTTCACACAGGCACTTGTGGGTGAATGCGATCCATTGGAACTTTTGTTCCCGTCCGGCAGCACCGAAGCAAATGAAGCGCTTTATCGCGACGTGCCCACTTCGATCTATTTCAATGGATTGATCGCCGATATGGTTGCTGATCTTGCTTCGCAGGGACGCTTGCCGCGGATTCTGGAAATCGGTGGCGGCACGGGTGGAACAACTGCACGCATTGTTAAAAAAATCGATCCTGAGACTGACTACACATTCACAGACATTGGCCAGAGTTTCGTTGATCGAGCTCGCAACCGTTTTGGGCATAGACCTGGGATGCATTTCAAGACCGTTGATCTTGAACGCGATCTCACAGAGCAAGGCATTGAACCTAGTTCTATTGACGTGGTGATTGGTGCCAACGTTATCCATGCGACCAAAAATCTAGGAGAAACACTACAGCGGCTAAAGAAAGTCATGTCGTCAACCGGAAAGCTGATCATGCTGGAAGTTACCAAACCGCAACGCTGGTTTGATCTGACTGTTGGCCTGACACCAGGTTGGTGGGCGTATGAGGATACTGATCTTCGAAGCAATACGCCGCTGCTCGAAAAATCTGCCTGGATTGAACTTCTCAAACATACAGGTTTCAGCGACGTCGCTGCAATTGACGGCGATCCAGGCACGCCAGGTTGCCGGGGATCACAAGCCATCTTGGTTGCATCGGCCAGCAAGCGCTCTGCGCGCTGGGCCATCGCCTCTTCAAACCGATCGCTCGCAAATGCACTAGCAGAAGGGCTGGTTATTGGCGGTCAATCTGCGTCTGTATTCCTAAGAACGTCCGTCGCAGACTTCGAGGCATTCCTGAAAGAGAATCAAGCCTTTGACGAGATCGTTATTGTAGATGATGCCGCCTCAACGAATATAAGCGATAGATTCGCGTCAACGCTGACGGCGGTTCAAACAGCATTGAAGGCAAGTCCAACCAGCGGCCTGACCTTGCTAACGCGAGGCGGAGAAGACGTCACTGGCGTCGAATCAAAACTTAATCCAGCAGGTGCTGCGACGGGCGGCTTGGCTAGGAGCGTTCCCTTGGAAATGCCCGAACTTCAATGTCGTCGCATCGACTATGATCCGGATTCTGAAGACAGCGGTATGATTGTCGCGGCGCTCCTTGGCCAAGATAAAGAGCCCGACGTCGCAATCAGGGACGGAAATCGCTACGTTGCAAGGCTGCAGCCTTGGCGCCCGAAAACTTTCACAAAAGAAAGCTCCAATTCTTGGCAGCTTGTAAATAGTGCACCCGGGACCCTGGACCAACTTGAACGCCAGCCCATGCAGCGGCGAGAACCCGGCCCAGGTGAAATCGAGGTCGCGGTCGAAGCAACAGGGTTGAATTTCCGCGATGTCCTAAACGCACTTGGGGAATATCCAGGTTCTCCGCCTCTGGGTGGAGAATGCGCAGGTCGTGTTGTTGCAATCGGAGAGGGCGTGAATGGCTTTCAGCTCGACGATTCTGTTGTCGCGCTGACGAGCGGCGCCTTTGCCTCACATGTGACCCTGCCCGCCGCCTTGGCGGCTCACCTTCCCGACGAATTCAACATGTTCGATGGGGCCGCATTTGCGATTCCGTTTGTTACGGCCGAATACTGCCTCCGTGAACTTGGACAAATTAAAGCTGGTGATCGCGTTCTTATCCATGCTGCCGCTGGGGGTGTGGGTATGGCCGCAATGCAAATAGCGCGCATTGCAGGAGCTGAAATTTTTGCGACGGCAGGCAACCCGGAAAAGCGCGCACTGGTGAGCCGATTAGGCGCCAAATTGGTTATGGATTCTCGAAGTCCTGACTTTGCCGATGAAGTGCTGAAAGCAACCGACGGGTTGGGTGTTGATGTGGTTCTCAATGCGCTGACTGGCGAGCTGATAGATGCCAGTATGCGCGTCTTGGTCAAGGGTGGACGCTTCATTGAGCTAGGCGTTCGCGATGTGCGGCACGAAGGATCACCCGCATATAAGAAAAGCGAATTTCAATATCATCCTGTGAATTGGGGCCATATCGCCGATAATGACCCAACCTACATAGGCGGAATCCTGCAGAGAGTGGTTGCTGGCTTCAATAAAGGAACATTTACTTCTCTGCCTCAGCACAATTTTGGTCCGGATCGGCTCATAGACGCGTTCAGACTGATGGCTCAAGCAGGGCACATTGGTAAGATAGTCATTGGCGCGCAAGAAATGCCGCGTACGTCTATCCGAACCACTGGCACTTATCTTGTTACCGGTGGCCTCTCGGGCATCGGGTTGGACACAGTTCGTAGGCTGGCTGAGGAAGGTGCCGGACGGATTATTGCCACTGCTCGCAGCGAGCCTTCCTCCGAGGCGGAAGCGGAGTTGGAGAAACTTCGTAGCAAAGGCGCACGCGTAGAAAGTCACAGTGTCGATGTAACTTGCGAATCCGCAATGGAGCGCCTCTTCGCAAGAATTCGTGAGGATGGGCCTCCACTTCGTGGAATTATTCATTCGGCCGGTCTGCTGGCCGACGCGGGCATACAGCAGCAAAGCGCCGAAACCGTTCGCACAGTCATGGCTCCAAAAGTCGATGGGACTTATATCCTTGAAAAACTGAGCCGGGGCGATCCTATTGATATTTTTTGTGCGTACTCATCGCTTGCTGCCGTCCTGGGTTCGCCCACACAGTCGAACCATTCTGGCGCAAATGCAGCGTTAGGCAGCATTATGCGGGAAAGGAACAGACGCGGTTTGCCGGGACTTGCAATTGACTGGGGACCGTGGAGCGACATCGGCGCTGCCGCCGGCAACACTACCCTGGACCGACTTTCCGAGCAGGGTATTGCAGCACTGACGCCAGCCGAAGGACGCGCAGCGAGCGCCTATTTGATGAATGTCGCTAGCGGGCAAGTCGCCGTGGCTCCTATAAATTGGCAAAAACTGTCTGAATGGCGCGGTGATAAAGCCAACCCGGTATTCTCACATTTGATTAAAAGGGATCATTCGGCCTCCAATACCAATGCAGCAAGCGTTAGCAGCACTGGCGCACGAGGCCGAACGGTTGATGAAAGCGCACAGGTCGATCTTGTTGATCTCATTACCAGTGCAGCAAATGATCAGAAAAGAAAGGTTCTCGATAAGTTCGTCGAAGACATGCTACGCACAACTTTTGCGCTGCCAGCTGATCGAAAAATTGACCCAGATATGCCATTCGGAGAGATGGGGCTTGATTCACTTTTGGCGATTGAATTGCGCAACCGGCTAGGACGTGCACTTGGACGTAAACTGCCCGCCACCCTTCTATTCGAGAGCCCCACGATCAACACATTAGGCGATACTTTAATCGCTGAATTTATTGAACCAACAACGGGCCTAACTGTTGCACTATCGTCGCAAAGCGCTGGCGTAAGCGTATTTGATGGTATTGAGGATCTTAGCGACGAAGAGCTGGATATAATGCTGGGGCTTAATGCCGGGGATGACAAATGAGCGAGTTTCTTGAGCGCATTCAGAAGCTTTCTCCAAAGCAAATTGCTGTTCTTGCTCTCCGGCTAAATACGGAACTGGAACAAGTAAAAGCGGCACAGTCTGCGCCAATTGCTATTGTCGGCATGGGGTGCCGCTTCCCTGGAAACATAGACGGTCCAGACGCATATTGGCGTTTCTTGGTGGAAGGCAATGAAGCCATACGCGATGTGCCTGCAGATCGCTGGAATGCCGATGAGTGGTTCAACTCGGATCCAGAAGCAAAGGGCAGGATGTCCGCCAAGCGCGGAGGCTTCCTCGATAATATAACAGATTTTGACCCAGCAAGTTTCGGTATCACGCCGCGCGAAGCGGCAACAATGGATCCACAACAACGCTTGTTACTTGAGGTCGCATGGGAAACCCTTGAGCATGCAGGCATAGCACCAAACAGTCTTTCCGGAAGCCCGACCGGAGTATTTGTGGGTATCTGCAACAGCGACCATTTCCAACGCGCGCTGCACCGCGGTCCCGAGCAAATTGATGCCTATATTGCATCTGGTAACGCCTCCAGTGTGGCGGCAGGACGAATATCCTACACATTAGGATTGAGTGGGCCCGCGATCTCGATTGATACCGCATGCTCCTCCTCGCTGGTAGCGTTGCATCAGGCAATTACATCGCTTCGTACGAGCGAGTGTTCGCTGGCACTCGCAGGCGGAGTAAACATAATCAGCGAGCCTGAAACCATGGTATCGTTGTCAAAGGCAGGCATGCTCGCACCGGATGGCCGTTGCAAAGCATTTGATGCGGCTGCAGATGGATTCTCGCGTGGTGAGGGTTGCGGGCTTGTCGCACTCAAACGACTTTCTGATGCCGAGCGCGACAATGATCGAGTTTATGCGGTCATTCGCGGCTCTGCATTGAACCAGGATGGACGAAGTGCTGGTCTTACGGTTCCAAGCCGGAGCGCACAGGAGGCTCTCATAAAAGCGGCGCTGGCTAATGCTGGAGTCTCCCCACAGGATATTAGCTACGTCGAAGCACATGGCACAGGCACACGCCTTGGTGACCCGATCGAAATACGAGCCATTTCAGCGGCTCTGACATTGGGGCGCGATCCTGATCAGCCACTCATCGTTGGTTCGGCAAAAACAAATTTTGGTCACTTGGAAAGTGCAGCAGGCATAGCCGGCGTCATAAAGACAGCGTTGGCTTTGCATCACGGGGTGATCCCCCCACACCTGCATTACAAGGAGGGCAATCCAGAAATCGACTGGGACAATGCCGGAATAGTCATTCCAACCAAGGCGCAAGACTGGACAACGCGTAATGGGCGTCGGCTGGCAGGCGTAAGCTCTTTCGGCTTCAGCGGCACGAATGCTCACATTGTCCTTGAATCCATTCAGCAGGCCGCTGAAACGGCTGCCCAAGGCCAGCTTCCTTACTATTGCCTTCCCATATCCGCTCGCAACCCTGCCGCGCTCCTGGCCCAAGCCAAGCGAATGAGCACCGCTCTCTTGGAAAGTGATGCCGATCTCGGTTCCATAGCGGGGACACTTGCCACCGGCCGGGCTCATCTGTCCGAGAGATTGGCTGTAACTGCGTCAACCGTCAAAGATGCATCTGATGCGTTAGACGATTATGTTAACGGAAAAGAATTGCAGCGCGTTAACACCGGATGTGTACCACCTGGTCAGTCCTCTGACGTTGTATTCCTTTGTACAGGACAAGGCGCTCAATACCCCGGCATGGCACGCGCCCTGTTCGAGCACTCTGCCGTATTCCGGGACATAGTTGAGCGATGTGATGCGGCGCTCGGGAAACAACCAGATGGGCGCACGCTGATTGATGTCATGAATTCTGAAGGAGGGCCTGATGCCGCTCTTCACCAAACTCAATGGACACAACCGGCGCTATTCGCTGTTGAATGTGGGCTCGCTGCAGTATGGCGCTCTTGGGGTATCGAACCATCGGCAGTAATTGGTCATTCAGCGGGCGAATTCGCAGCAGCAACAATTGCAGGAGTCTTTACACTTGAAGATGGGCTAAAGCTCGTTGCAGCACGTGGCAAGCTTCTGTCCGCACTACCCTCGGGCGGCGCAATGGCCGCCCTGTTCCTGAGCGAGGCAGACGTTAGAGATTTGATCTCCCCCTATGCAGGAGAGGTCTCCATCGCCGCCGTGAATGCACACGATAGCGTGGTAATTTCAGGAAGCGTTGCTGGCATCGAAGCTGTTTTGTCCCAACTCGAAAAACAGGGCATGCGTGGACATCGTCTACATATTTCATTTGCAGCTCATTCGCCATTGGTAGACTCGGCGCTCGACGCAATGGAGGAAGTTGCGGCGAGCGTCATCGCTCATCAGCCAAACATCCCGGTAGCCTGGAACTTGACGGGCGGCATCGCACTTCCAGGCGGAGCGCCCGACGCAACCTACTGGCGGCGTCATTTACGCGAGCCTGTTCAGTTTGCAGCAGGGATGTCGAACCTTCGCAACAGCGGCCATCGCGTTTTCCTCGAACTAGGCCCTCATCCTGTCTTGGCTGCACTGGCAGCGCGAGATGTCGAAGATCTTAATTCCGAAAACATGCCTGTCTTTATCGGCTCCCTTAGACGCGGTCATAATGACTGGGCGGAAATGTCAGACGCATTGGGAAAACTATTCGTGGAAGGCGTTGGAATTAACTGGAAGCAAACCCTTCCGACGCCCCGGCAAAAGACCGTTTCCTTACCGACCTACCCTTTTCAGCGTAGCCGCTTTTGGATTGAAAGCCGCAGCAGGGTGGACTCACCCAGCCTGTTGTCATCCGCAACAAGCTCCATTGCCGGAACACAAACGGAAGCAGAAGGGCTTGTTTTTGAGACCATCCTATCTTCTCAAAGCCATGATTGGCTTGCAGACCATGTCGTACATGGAAGTACGCTCGTAGCGGGGCCGGTATATCTGTCTATGGCTATTGATGCAGCCATAAGAGCTTTGGGCATAGCCGATTGGTCAATTAATAATTTCGCCATTGACCACGCATTGCGATTAGATACTCAGCCGCTGCTTGTTGAAACCCGCTTGGGCAAGGAACCTGATGGCCGTGTAACTTTCACGATTTCCAGCAGATCTCAATCCAGTTCGGACGCAACCTGGACACAACATGCGACAGGAGAGCTCACATCCCACGCTGTAAATTTTGCGGATCACGCCGACGATATCGAAGCCGACGCGACGAAACTTCAACCAATCAACTTGGCTGCGCTCCATCTTTCGAAGCTCGAAAGTCTGGGCATACAACTTGCTGGTCGCTTCCGCACGCTTGATCGCTTGCACATTGAGAATGGGAGCGTCATAGCCCGCCTCACATTACCGGAAGGACTGTTGCCGCTTGCGGTGCCTTTTGCCGACCCAGGTTTGCTTGATGGTGTGCTGCAAGCAGCAGGGGCAAGTCTGCCTCAGAACGAGAACGGAGAAAGCCCACTCTTCTTCCTGACAGGTATCGAACAAGTCGAACTTGCCGTGGCGTTGCCGTCCACAATTTGGTGCCGCGCAAATCTGAGAGCTCCTCAAGGACGCCGCCGCCAGATTGTCGATGCAACAATCTATGACAACAACGGCTGTCAAATTGGCGTCATTACGGGAATCCAGCTCACCCGCGCCGACGGAGACTTGACGAATGTGCCCAATCAGTATGAAATTCAATGGCAATCGGCACCTGCCAGACAATCAGCCGCCGCTTTTTTGCACTCCCCAGAATCTGTAAATGACGCTTTGATTACCGCTTTTTCTGATCTTGCAGCGGAGCATGATTTACGCAGTTACGACGCCACCCTCCCTATACTGGATAAAATTTCCTTCGCTTACGTGAGTAAGGCATTTCGTGATCTTGGTTTTGACGAGACACTAAACCGCCGCTTCAACGCGAAGGAAGAAGCGAACCGCCTTTCAGTTGCACAGGGCCAAGCTCCACTTTTTGGCAGACTCCTCCAGATTCTGGTGGATGAAAATGTTCTTTCCACTGATGGAGATGAGTTCTGGCCTGTAAGCCAGTGCCCACGGCGCGATCCTGCGAATATGTGTCAGGACGCGTTAGAGAGCTTGGGAGGCAACTGCACCGAGCTTTCGATTCTTCAGCGCTGCGGTAACGATCTTGCCGGTGTGCTGAGAGGCCAGAAAGATGCGCTGGATCTTCTCTTTCCCGGCGGCTCTCTTAAAGAAGCCCGACAGTTATATGTCGAGGCGCCTTTCGCTCGTACATTCAATGGGGCACTCGCCGAGTTGCTCCGGCAAGTTACGAAGACCGTCCCAGATCACCACCGTATTCGCATACTTGAGATAGGCGCTGGCACAGGCGGAAGCACCGGGTCAATACTGAGCGCTCTCGCAGGCAGAGAAATAGACTACGTTTTTACCGACGTGACCCCCCATTTCCTTGACGCAGCAGCTAAGACCTTCAGCGACGTTGCTGGTTTCTCAACAGACATTTTAAACATAGAAAATGATCCTGCCTCCCAGGGCCAGGAGTTGGGGTCCTTTGATATTGTCGTCGCCGCCAACGTGCTCCATGCAACTGAAGACTTGTCAAAAAGTCTTCAGCACGCCCAATCTCTTCTCGCTCCCGGAGGCGAACTGCTTCTCTTGGAAGGCGTCGCCCCCGAGCGCTGGGTGGATCTGACATTTGGAATGACACCAGGTTGGTGGAAATTCACCGACACATCCCTGCGCCCTAATTATCCCCTTATATCCACAAACGCTTGGTTACAGCTGGTAGATCAGTCAGGATTGACGCAAGTCGCCCATGTTGGAGGTGATGTCGAACTTGGAAGAGCCAGCTCACAGCAAATGCTACTCGCAGCGCGCAAGCCAATTAACAAGCGTCACTTAGTCATTGCCGGAGATGCTGGAAACTTTCGGGGCGCCCTATGTGATGCATTCGAGCAGCGCGGCTTCGAAGTCCTTCCTAAATTGGAAGCGATCTCTGACGAACCTTGCGATATTCTCTACATTGGCGCATTGACGCATGCCGATCCTGAGATGAGCCCCGATGCGTCCGTCTTGACTGCGCTTGAAGAGGCCACTTTCGTTACGCCTCTCCGGCATCTCCTTCATCTTGCCAGCAAGAACGATGGCTCCCGTCTCTGGATCGCCACCCAAGGTGTCCACGCATGTGATGGATCTCAGCCCTCGCCCGTATCAAGATGGCAGGCGCCTGTACTCGGCTTTGGCCGAACTGCCGCGCTTGAGGCGTCGTCAAACTGGGGAGGAATGATCGATCTTGACGGTGATGTTGAACTGACCGAGCAGGCCGATGCTGTCGTCGATTCAGTCCTGACGCGCGATAGCGAGGATGAATGTGCGTGGCGAAATGGACACCGTTTCGTCCCACGCCTTTCGGAAGTGCCCCCGCTTAACAACGGCATTGTGCGCTTTGACCCGAATGGAACTTATCTTGTCACAGGTGGATTCGGCGGACTCGGTACGATTGTAGCAAAATGGCTCGCTGACAATGGCGCAGGGCGCGTAGCGCTTCTCGGTCGGAACCCTGATCTTGATGGACCTGCAATGAATGCTGTGCGCGAAGCAGGCGCGCAAGCCGTAGCCATACAGGCAGACATAGCAGACTGCGTCTCGCTTGAAGCCGCCCTCGACAGCCTTCTGCAGTCAGGTCCGCCGCTTCGTGGCGCATTCCATGCGGCAGCACACCTCGAAGCTGTTGCCATGAGCGATCTGACACTTTCGCAAGTTGATGCAATGCTGCGACCGAAGATCGCTGGAACACTTGCGCTGGAGGCCGCGCTGTCCAAACGAGGTGCCGAATTCCTGGCGCTCTTTTCATCCACAACGGCAGTGCTCGGTGCACCTGGATTCGCTCATTATGGAGCCGCAAACGCCTTTCTCGACGCCAGCGTACACAATCCCGGACATAGCTTGAATGTAATTTCAGTCGGGTGGGGAACATGGGACACGATGCGTTTGGCATCCGATGAAACCCAGCGCACATATGGTGAGCACGGCCTTCAGCCGATGAATGCAGAGGGGGCACTGGATGCGCTCGGCGGCCTCATCCGCGCATCACGTTCCTGCCACAGACTCGTTGCCAACATTGATTGGGATCGCCTCAAGGCACTCCATGAAACCCGTCGTTCGAGGCCACTGCTCTCAAGGCTTGGTCAGGCCGCGCAATTAGCGTCCGATAGTCGTAATAATTCTGTGGCTCAAGGCGACAATTCTTCCGCGGAAAATGACCTGCAAAGCAAGCTCGCAAACGCCCATGAGTCAGCGCGCATCGAAATTTTAGCTGAGTTCGTGGCTGCAGAAGCTGCCATCGTCATGGGAGAATCTTCGGGGGAGCTTATTCCCCCTGACCGGGGATTATTTGAAATGGGCATGGACAGCCTCATGTCTGTTGAGCTGCGCCGAAGGCTAGAGCAAGGTACGGGTTTGAAATTGCCGTCCACGCTCACCTTTAATTATCCCAACGTGAATGCGTTGGCAGATTTTCTGAATTCACGCTTCGGAATTCAAACAGCTCCAACGAAAATGGAAGTGACGGAAACACCATCCCCCGCCACACCACTCGACGACTACGATTCCATAAGCGAGGAAGACTTGGCAGCCCGACTTAGGGCGCAATTGGACCTGCTTGAATGACGGCATCTTATCGCCCCATTTTCCTGATGCTCGGCTTCGTCATTACCTGGACTGCAACAGAAACGATTGTTGGGACACTTCTGAATCGATACCCAACGTTTCAGGTTGTGTGGCTGCACTATCTGACATTGCTCATGATGTGGGTGGCAATCATCGCTATTCGGGCACCAGGTACTCTGGTGCGTACGCAAAAGCCTGTTACGCAAATCTTTCGAGCCGTCTTCCTGCTCTTGATGCCGGTATCCTGGGCATTCGCCGTAAGGTCCGGATTTGGACACACCGTAAACGCCGCCTTCTGGGCCGCCCCCATTTTGGTAATCTTGTTCTCAGCCTTGCTGCTCAAAGAACGGCCTGGCGTTGTGACTTTTCTGGCCGCTACCGTCGGCAGCATTGCGGCCATCCTCATTTACGCCCATGGGCCTATCCCAGTTGGGCTCATGTGGTTTGCGGTCTTGGCGATGCCCGTCTCATTCAGCTTATTTCTGGTCCTGTCCCGCTCACTTCGAAGCGAAACAATTATGGCCAACCTATTCTACCTGACAGCAGGAATTGTGATCATTCTTTCGCCATTCATTCCGTTCATATGGGTGGCATTGGAATTGCAGCATATTCTTCATTTCGCAATAACGGGAGTGTTGGGTTTGGTGGCTCTGTCATTACTAAATAGAGCCGCTTTCGAGGCATCTCTCGTCCCAACCGCACCGCTTTTACTCGTCCCGGTTCCGCTGGCAATATTGGTCGGCTGGCTTACAAGCAATGGAAGATACAATTCATATAGTTTTCTCCTATTGGCGATAATTTGCGTTGCATGCGCCATTCCTCTCCTCACTGCGCTGAATGCAAGCCTGAAAAGAAATAATCCATGACCACTTCCCGTAATATGCTGAAAGAGGCCTTGGTCGCGATCGAGCGCCTCCAGGCAAAACTTGCTGACGCAAAAAAAGCCCAGATGGAACCTATCGCCATTGTTGGCTGCGGCATGCGTTATCCAGGAGGCGTCAATTCTCTGGACGATATGCAAGCCTTGCTGTCAGGCAAAGTGAATGCAGTCCGGACCGTACCCGCTGATCGCTGGGATGCAGAAGCCTACTACTCCCCCGACCAGGAAGCAGCCGGCAAGATTGTGACAAAGAAGGGCGGATTTCTGGACCGGATTGATCAATTCGACCCGCAATTCTTTGGCATCTCTCCGCGAGAGGCAAAATCACTCGATCCACAGCAACGTCTGCTTTTGGAAACAGCCCATGAAGCGATGGAATCGGCTGGCATAGCCACTGACCAACTTGAAGGAAGTTCAACTGGCGTGTTCGTCGGTATCTCGACGACCGAGTATGGACGCCTGATGTGGGCGAGTGGTGCGGAACAATCAGACGTTTATTCAGCCACTGGCGGCGCCATGAACTCTGCCCCGGGCCGCATTTCATTTACGTATGGGTTTCTCGGCCCCAGTGCAGCCGTCGATACGGCCTGCTCCTCATCATTGAACGCTATCCATCTTGCCTGCCAAAGCCTCCGCAATGGCGAGAGCGATCTCGCTCTTGCCGGAGGCGTGGCAATTATCGCAATGCCCGACGCAATGGCCATGTTTTCAAGATGGGGAATGCTTTCTCCCGATGGTGCCTGCAAGACGTTTGACGCATCGGCCAATGGCTTCGCTCGCGGAGAAGGCTGCGCCATGATTGCGTTGAAGCGGCTTTCCGACGCGGAAAAGGACGGTAACCCAATCTTGGGTCTGGTCGTTGGCTCGGCAACAAACTCGGACGGCCGGTCAAGCGGAATGACCGTCCCCAGTGGCCCCGCGCAGGAACACATGCTGAGAACTGCCTTGGCAAGCGCACAACTGGGACCCCTGGACATCGATTATATCGAGGCACATGGCACGGGGACCCCTATTGGTGATCCGATCGAAGCTGGAGCGCTTGGTGCCGTGTTGTGTGCGGGGCGCGCGCCTTCCGAACCGCTTCGTATTGGCTCGATCAAGACAAACCTCGGCCATACGGAGGCCGCATCGGGTATTGCCGGTCTACTGAAAGTACTCGCATGTTTCCGCGCGGAATCCATTTTTCCGCAACTGCACTTCATAAGCCCTAACCCGGGCATAGATTGGGCCGATCTTCCGCTCGAAGTTGTCACTGAGGCAGCACCTTGGCCACGCCGGGATACACCTAGACGAGCTGGCGTAAGCGCCTTTGGCTTCAGCGGCACAAACGTCCATGCAATATTGGCCGACGCCCCCCGATACAAACGCTCTAACAGCGGAAGCGACCGCACGAGCATCATCCCGCTATCTGCGGAGACACCGACCGCACTTCGTCAACTCGCTGCGCGTTATCGTGACTTTGTCTCAAGCGATAATTCACCTGCGCTCAGCGATGTTGCAAAGACCCTTTCCGTGGGAAGGTCACACCGCACACATCGCGCCGCGCTGGTCGTGTCCGACACTCAAGATCTCCGCGAAAAGCTAACTGCCCTTGCGAACGGAGAACAGGTTCCAGGGATTTCAAGCGGTCGTGCTGGCGGCGGTCGTTTGCCACGTATTGCGTTTCTCTGCACGGGCCAAGGCGCCCAATACCCTGGAATGACGCGTGGGCTCTATGAGTCTGAGCCTGTGTTCGCTGCTTCAATCGATGAGTCAGCCCGCATTCTAAAAGATGTGATTGAGCTGCCGCTTCAGGATGTTCTCTACCCAAAGGATGACGCCACAAGTCTCATATCGGAAACCGCCTATACTCAACCTGCACTGTTCGCAGTGGAATACGCGATGGCGGAGCTATGGCGCTCATGGGGCATTGAGCCATCCATTGTAGTGGGTCACAGCATCGGGGAATACGTTGCGGCCTGCTTGGCCGGAGTGATGAGCCACGAGGATGCATTGCGACTGGTCGCAGAACGCGGCCGTCTGATGCAGCACCTTCCGACAGGTGGCGCCATGGCGGCCATCTTCGCGCCGGAGGATCAGGTTGCGCCGATGCTCGCAGGGATCGAGAGCGAGATCGCCATTGCGGGTGTAAACGGGTCAGAAGAGACAGTTATTTCCGGCACGCTGGCTGCCGTAGATACAGTGCTAAAAGCCGTGGAAAACAAGGGTATCATGGCGCGCCGTCTGACGGTTAGCCATGCATTTCATTCGCCGCTTCTGGATCCAATGCTGGGCGCCTTTGAGGAAGCTGCGAGCAAATTTATCTACCGGCCTGCCCGTATCCAGCTTATCTCTAATCTCACCGGTTCTGCATTTGCGACAGGCACCCAACCCGATGCCGCCTACTGGCGCGCTCACGCCAGAAATGCTGTTCGTTTCGGCGACTGTGTTACGGCGCTGGAACAAGCGGGCGCCGATATCCTTATCGAACTCGGTCCGCAACCGGCCCTGCTGGGGCTTACGGCGCGAGCGCGCCCAGAGGCAAAGTGGAAAACCATTCCAAGTCTACGCAGAGGACAGGACGACGCATATACGGCGCTCAGTGCGTTGGCCGAGGCTTATTCGGCAGGCGTAAAAGTTAACTGGAAAAGCGCCTATAAGCACCGCAGCGGACATCTCGTGCCCGCACCAACCTATCCCTTTCAGCATGATCGCTACTGGTTTGACGCGCAGCCCAATACCAAGCGCCTGGACGTCAATCTTTTCCATCCCATCTTGGGAGAGGTCCAGCAAGTTCCTCCGCCGCGCAAGGCCTTTATCTCGACGATTAATGCACAAGCCCCGTCTTTCCTTGCAGATCACAAAATCCTCGGGCGGGTTATTTTCCCCGCAACGGGATATGTGGAGATGGCACTTGCTGCGGGCGAAGCGCTTCTCGGCAAAGGTCCCCTGACACTCTCGGATCTTTCAATCGAGGCCCCCCTCGAACTGCATACGACTTCACCTTGCAGCATTCATACTGAAGTAGAGCCATCAGGTAAGGACCGTTTTGTCCTTACTATTCGCGAAGTATTGGAGGATGCTGCCCTTCCTTGGCGGACGCTTGTTCACGCCAAACTGTCGCGTCAGCCCATCACAGGTAATTTTTCCGTGCCGTGCGCCAAGCAGGCAAAACGCGAATGCGCCGAAACGCTTGATGTCGCGGCCCACTATAGCCGTCTGGAAACTTTGGGATTGAATTATGGCCCAATATTCCGCGGACTTGAGAGCCTGCAAAAAGGCGATGGGATCGCGGTAGGTATCGCTGTACTCCCGGATGAAGAAAAGGACATAGCCAACTACCGGTTTCACCCGGCCCTGCTCGACAACCTTTTTCACGCTGTTAGCGCACTTGTGCCAAATGACGGAGATGATCAGCTCTACCTTCCCACAGGAATAGACAACATACATTGGGAGCGGGAAGCCCCACGGCGGGTCGTCGTGACTGCCAAACTCCGTAAGGAAAGTTCCAACAAGACTGAGCTCACGGCTGACCTGGTAATGGAAACCGAAGCGGGAGAGTTCATTGCCCGTTTTGAAGGCCTTCGGGCACGGGCCGTTTCGGCCGCCGGACTTTCGAAAGTTCTTGGTGCAAGCAAGACGTCACTGAGTGAGCTTGAACTATCTTGGGAGAAAATCCCCCGTCCGGATGCACCCGTATCGGAGGATTTGTTGATTATAGATCGTGGGTGCGATTTTGCCGCGTCTCTTGCGCAAACAGCAGGAGCAGCAATCATTGCCCCAAGCGATCTATCAGATACGCTCAAAACCGTTACGCCCAAATGGATTGTGTTCTGCGCTCCGTTCGACACCGTTAGCGGAATCGAATCCGAACTATTTGCAGATTTGCTGTCTACAGTGCAGGTCCTCGAATCCGAAAAGCCAATGTGCGGTATATGCGTTCTGACAAAAGGCGCGAAAGCTGTTGCGGCTGGCGACTCTCCAATTCTCGCCTTGAGCGCACTGACCGGATTAAGCCGTACAGTTGATGCAGAATGCCCAGCGACACCGATCCTGCAACTTGATCTGGATCCACATCGAGCAGCGGAGACTAAAGATGTCTTCGATGCACTAGCCCTGGCCGAGAGCGAACCTGAACTAGCCCTCCGCAACGGCGACTTTTTTGCCGCGCGTCTGACTCCCATAACAAAGGCACCATCCACGAAAGAGGATCACAGAGCCGTCATTCGTATTGAAGAGCGGGGAGATCTTGATCGTCTGCAACTCATTGAGGAGCCGCGAACCGCTCCGGGACCAGACGAAGTTGAAATTCTCGTCCGCGCGGCCGGATTGAACTTTCGCGACGTACTGAATGCATTGGGAATGTATCCCGGTGATGCCGGCAAGCTGGGAAGTGAGTGCGCAGGCACTATTACGCGCGTTGGTAAAAACGTCACCAAACTCAAAGAAGGTGATGCAGTCGTTGCGCTCGCGGGCGACAGCATTGCGAGCCACGTTACTGTCAGTCAGAGTTTCGTCTTCCCGAAACCTGACAGTGTAACCTTCGCCGATGCTGTAACACTCCCCAATGCATATCTGACCGCAGCACTATGCTTCTCAATGGCTGGAGGCATCAAGCCAAAGCAGCGCGTTCTCGTGCATGCTGCTGCTGGCGGCGTGGGCCTTGCGGCCATGCGGCTGGCGCTGAATGCTGGTGCTGAAGTTATCGCAACAGCCGGCTCTGATGAAAAGCGCGCATTCGCGCTGAGCGAAGGTGCAACACATGTCTTCGATTCCCGGTCCGACAGTTTCGGTGATGCCATCGAAAAAATAACGGACGGCGAGGGTGTCGACCTTGTTGTAAACGCTTTGTCAGGCGACATGATTTTCGCGGGCATGCGGGTGACGCGCGCGGGCGGCGCTTTCCTGGAAATCGGCAAGAACAATATCTGGACGCCGGAAGAGGCTGCCGAGCGGGCGCCTGGAGTCAACTATCACATCGTCGATCTCGGCGAGCAGATTATCGCCGACCCGGACGAGGTTCGCGCATCGTTCCAGACCATTCTCGAAGCGATAGATAAAGCTGATCTTGCTCCACTTCCCGTGCAAGCCTTCTCGTTGGCTGAGGCAAAAGATGCTTTCAGGTTCATGGCGAATGCACGCCATATGGGGAAGGTTGTGATCCTGCCCGATCCAGAGCCAACACAGGACATGACTGTTCGCTCTGACGGAGCCTATATCGTCACCGGCGGCTTAGCTGGCTTGGGGCTGGCCGTTGCAGAGCGGCTCGCTAAACGAGGGGCTGGAGAACTCATTCTCATCAGCCGCTCCGGCGACAGCGCCGAATCCCAAGCCAAAGCAGCAGATCTGTCAGAACGATACGGTTGCGTCGTTAAAGCAGTTGCGTGTGACCTCGGCAATTCGAAATCATTCGCTGAAATCTGGAATAACCACGTATCCTCTGGCATGCCTTTGCGCGGCATCATACATGCCGCTGGCGTGCTTGATGACGCGCCTGTGGGCGAACAAACCCTTGAGCGGTTCCGAACAGTGGCCAGCCCCAAAATAGGCGGTGCAAAGAACCTGTTGAAAGCCAGCAGGCACGCACCTCTTGACTGGTTTGTACTCTTCTCATCAAGCTCGGCAATGTTTGGTGGCCCCGGCCAAGCCAATTACGCGGGCGCAAATGCCTGGCTTGATGGTCTGGCTTCGTACGGTCGCGCAGCAGGGAAGCCTATCACCAGCATTGGCTGGGGTGCTTGGGGAGAAGTCGGCATGGCAGCGCGCCTCTCCGATTCTGTTCGGGAGCGCTGGGAGCGCATTGGCCTGGGTCAAATTGCTCCGGAAGAAGGTCTGGACGCTATGGAGCGAGTGGTCGGAAAGGGTGCGACCTATGCGGCCATCCTCAATGCCAATACAGCTTTGCTTGCAGCTCAGAGTACACCACGTATACGCGCGCTTTTTGGCTTGGGTGGTCTCGAAACTCAGACTCAAGAAGACACCACCGTCTCACTGGATCACGACATAATCGCGGCGCCTGCCGAGGAACGATCAGCGCTCATAGAGGGCTTCCTCAGGAGTCATGTGGGACGTGCGCTCGGCTATAGCGCGTCGACGATCGACGTAGATAAACCTCTATCCGACCTTGGCTTTGATTCCCTCATGGCTGTGCAGGTACGGAACGCTATCAAGGCGGCGCTTCATGTTGATATTGGTTTGAGAGACTTGCTGAGCGGTCTGACGATCAGCGAAGTGGCAGAAAATCTCGAACACAACCTGAGCCTGTCCGAAACAGAACCAACGGCTGTCGGAGACGAGATGGAATGGGAAGAAGGTACTCTCTAGGTTGGATACCAGAATACTTAGTGGATGCCCGCTACCGAGAATTGCCTGCCGATTGTGCCCATCTTCTCAATCGGCTCGCCGGGCGGGGGTCCATCATTCGTAGAGAACCAGAATATTCTCAGGCGACCTCCTGCGCCATGACATGGCATATGGGCCCAGGTTCAACGCACTGGCGCAATTTAAACCTTCGCATGAGACGAAGAACGTCCCTTTCGGGACGCCACGAAAACAGCTTGTTTTATCGGAGAATTCTGGAGCGGGCGAAGCGCTCCCTGCAATTTTTTTTATTGTTTTATTTCAACGCCTTAAATGCTTGTCGCCTTCCAATTGTAGGTCGTTTTGTAGGTCGTTTTGTAGGAATTTCCGGCACCTCCTTTTTTAACTTCACTAAGGCAGATTCGAACCAGGGATTCCCTCGACAGTGCTTTCGTGCGTGCATGTTCGCCCCCGAGATTTGCCTCTGGAATTCACCGTAACAGATGAGCCCGGATTTCGAGCGGCGCTCATGCCCCTCCCCCAATCGCTTGACGCGAGCCTGTCGGATGCTGTGCTTCGTTCAAATTGCGCGGGGTTCACACGCGGGCATCGATACTGACATCCGGTCAGATCAATGCCGGGTCTGCGCCCCTGGCCCGACATCATAAGGAAAAGTGAACGCCTGCGCCCGGACGTCACATAGTTTCGGTCCGCGAAATGCAGAACCGTAACACGCTTGATCTCAGTCAGGATGCCAAGCTGGCCTGCCCCTCAGTAGTGGTCCACCAGATTTACTAGCCCGGCGGTTTCAAGGCAGCAGCGTTCATGCTGCCACCTCCTCATAGTAAGGCGGCATGAACGCTGCGGGCAAGATGGCTTTTGGGGCAGGTGGTTTGTAGCCGAGAGATGAGTGTGGCCTCGCGGTGTTGTAGTGCTGCCGCCACGCTTCGATCAGGATCTTTGCCTCGCGCAGATCGAAGAAGATTTCCCTCGCCAGCAACTCGTCGCGCAGCTTGCTGTTGAAGCTTTCGCAGTAGCCGTTTTCCCAAGGGCTGCCAGGCTCGATGTAAAGCGTCTTCACACCCACCCTTTCGAGCCAGTCTCGCAAGGCTGTCGCGATAAACTCGGGGCCGTTATCGGATCGTATGTGCTCGGGTGCCCCGTGACGAACGAACAGCTCGCCCAGCGTGTCGAGGACATCCCGGGAGTTCAGCTTCCTCTCAACCCGGATGGCGAGACATTCCCGTGTAAACTCGTCGATCACACACAGCATGCGGAACACACGTCCATCATGGGTGCGGTCCTGCACGAAGTCATAGGACCATACATGGCCTTTGTGTGCCGGCCTTAGCCGCACGCAAGATCCGTCATTTAGCCAGAGACGGCCGCGTTTTGGTTGTTTCATCGGCACTTTCA
>NZ_ARYL01000027.1 GCF_000685295.1 Hyphomonas oceanitis SCH89 | reverse complement strand
AAACTTTGCCTTGCCCATCGGGCCTCTCCTTCATTCTAAATTCAAAAGACCGGCTCACCGGTCGGGGATGGATCAGGAACCTGCGACTTCCTGAATGATTTTCTGTGCTTCGGCACGCGGAACTTCGTCATAGTGAGCGAAGATCATCGTGAACTGGGCACGCCCTTGCGACATGCCGCGCAGGTTCGAAACGTATCCGAACATGTTGACCAGCGGGACCAGAGCGTTGATCGCCACGGCGTTACCG
The DNA here is from genome assembly GCF_000685295.1 of Hyphomonas oceanitis SCH89. Classification (GTDB taxonomy): domain Bacteria; phylum Pseudomonadota; class Alphaproteobacteria; order Caulobacterales; family Hyphomonadaceae; genus Hyphomonas; species Hyphomonas oceanitis. Next base: position 56,277 of record NZ_ARYL01000027.1, on the reverse strand, counting down.
CGTGGTTCCGAACCCTGGATCTGGCCACGGCGGGAGTTCAGGTCGCCGATCACGTCGCCCATATAGTCTTCCGGTGTGACAACTTCCACTTTCATGATCGGCTCCATCAGGCGCGGATCGCCTTTGCCTTTCAGCTCGCGGAATGCGCCGCGGGCGGCGATTTCGAAAGCGAGGACAGAGGAGTCAACGTCGTGGAACGCGCCATCAACCAGCACGGCCTTGAAGTCGGTGACCGGGTAACCAGCCAGAAGGCCGTTTTCCTTGGCCATGTTGAGGCCTTTTTCCACACCGGGAACGTATTCCTTAGGAACGGCGCCGCCGACGATCGAGCTTTCGAACACGAAGCCAGAACCGGCTTCGAGAGGTTCGAACTGCAGCTTGATGCGCGCGAACTGGCCGGTACCACCGGACTGTTTCTTGTGCGTGAAATCGATCTCTGCTGCACGGCCGAGTTTCTCACGGTAGGCAACCATCGGCTGGCCGATGTTCGCTTCAACTTTGAACTCGCGCTTCAGGCGGTCGATCAGGATGTCGAGGTGAAGTTCGCCCATGCCCTTCATGATCGTCTGACCGGATTCGAAATCGGTTTCGACGCGGAAGGATGGATCCTCTGCCGCGAGGCGCTGAAGGCCCACCGACATTTTTTCCTGGTCAGCTTTCGACTTCGGCTCGACGGCGATCTCGATAACCGGATCGGGGAACGTCATCGTTTCGAGAACGACTGGCTTGTTCGGATCACAGACCGTGTCACCCGTTGTCGTTTCCTTGAGGCCGGCAAGCGCAACGATGTCGCCTGCGAAAGCTTCAGTGATCTCGTCCTGCTTGTTGGAGTGCATCATGACCATACGGCCGACGCGCTCTTTCTTGCCCTTGGTCGAGTTCATGAACGCGTCGCCTTTCGACAGCGTACCGGAATAGATACGTGTGAAGGTCAGAGTGCCCATGTAGGGGTCGTTCATGATCTTGAAGGCAAGGCCCGAGAACGGCTGGCTGTCATCAGCCTTACGCTCGATATTACGGACTTCTTCTTCGTCGCCCGGCAGGAAGCCGAAGTAAGGCGGCACGTCGAGCGGGCCTGGAAGATAGTCGATCACAGCGTTCAGCATAGGCTGCACGCCCTTGTTCTTGAAGGCCGAGCCGCAAAGAACCGGCACGAATGCCATGGCGAGCGTACCCTTGCGGATAAGCTTGCGCAGGGTTGGCACGTCTGGCTCGTTGCCTTCGAGGAAGGCTTCCATCGCATCATCGTCCTGCTCAACAGCAAGCTCGACCAGTGTGGCGCGCATCTCTTCGGCTTTTGCCTTGAGGCTGTCCCGGATAGGCTTCAGAATCCATGAAGCGCCGAGATCGTCGCCTTCCCAGACCCATTCCTGCATCGTAACAAGGTCAACGTGACCCGCCAACTCGGTTTCGGAACCAATTGGCAGCTGGATCGGCGCAGGCGTTGCGCCTGTACGATCCTTGATCATGTGGACGCAGTTGAAGAAGTCAGCGCCGATCTTGTCCATCTTGTTGACGAACACGATGCGCGGAACCTTGTAGCGGTCAGCCTGACGCCACACAGTTTCGGTCTGCGGCTCAACACCGGCGTTCGCATCAAGGACGCAAACGGCGCCGTCGAGAACGGCCAGCGAGCGCTCGACTTCGATCGTGAAGTCAACGTGCCCGGGCGTGTCGATGATGTTGAAACGGTATTTGTCGGAGAGCGGCGTGGAGCCGTCTTCAGTGCGTTCCCAGAAAGTGGTGGTCGCAGCGGACGTGATCGTGATGCCACGCTCCTGCTCCTGCTCCATCCAGTCCATGGTCGCGGCGCCATCATGCACTTCGCCAATCTTGTGCGACTTGCCGGTGTAGTAAAGGATGCGCTCAGTGGTCGTAGTTTTGCCGGCATCAATGTGTGCCATGATGCCAAAGTTACGATAGCGATCCAGCGTGTATTCGCGGGCCATGTGGGTAAACCTTCGTGTCTGCTTTCCGGGAGGAAATTGTGGCAACTGACGGGCGCGTTACCCTCAGTTGCCATGAAATTCCAGTGCTGATTACCAGCGGTAGTGTGCGAAGGCCTTGTTGGCGTCCGCCATGCGGTGCGTGTCTTCGCGTTTCTTGACAGCGTTGCCGCGCCCCTGGCTGGCGTCCATCAGTTCGCCTGCAAGACGCTCACGCATAGTATTTTCGTTGCGGCCTGCGGCAGCAGCCGACAGCCAGCGGATGGCGAGAGCCTGACGGCGCTCGGTACGAACTTCAACCGGCACCTGGTACGTGGCACCACCGACGCGGCGCGAACGCACTTCGACGGAAGGCGCAACGGCTTCAAGCGCAGCGTGGAAAACCTCGACAGGGTTTTTCTTGGCGCGCGTTTCGACGAGGTCGAAGGCACCATAGACGATACGTTCGGCAACCGACTTCTTACCATCGCGCATGATCTGGTTCATGAACTTGGTGACGACGATGTCTTTGAATTTCGGATCCGCGAGGACCTGACGCTTCTCTGCACTGTGACGACGAGACATTGAGCGGCCCTCTTATTTCGGTTTCTTCGCGCCGTAATGCGAACGGCGTTGTTTACGGTTCTTGACGGGCTGGGTATCCAGCGCGCCGCGGATGATGTGGTAACGGACGCCCGGAAGGTCTTTCACGCGGCCGCCGCGGATAAGCACAACCGAGTGCTCCTGCAGGTTGTGGCCTTCGCCCGGAATGTAGCACAGCGATTCGAACCCGGAGGTGAGACGCACTTTTGCCACTTTACGAAGCGCGGAGTTCGGCTTCTTCGGGGTCGTTGTGTAGACGCGCGTGCAAACACCGCGGCGTTGTGGGCAGGCTTTGAGAGCCGGCGTCTTGGTGCGCGTCGGCTTTGGCGAACGCGGATTACGAATAAGCTGTTGAATTGTGGGCATTCGGGCCTTCTGTCTCTTCTGAACTCATGGCCCGATGGGCCGGTAACGAAATGATGCCCCGAATGCCATAGCAGCTTCCGGGACGGCTGAAAACTTGGGGGTCAGATTGGCCGGACCATTCCTGAACCGGTACGGCGAAAGGGCAAAAGCCCAGCTGCCTCTCTGACAATGGGTGGCGTTTAAGCCTCTCAAGCGCTGGCGTCAAGGGTCGCATGCGGCCAGACCGCAGCAATATTAGGCCTAGACGGGCACCTCTAGAACGGCAGGCCGATCCTGTCGACGCAGGCAGCCGCCTCAGGGCCCGCTGCGCCGCCTTCAAGCTGGGCGCGGAATGCCGCAAGATCGGCCGCAGCATCCGGCTCCAGCGCCCCTGCCCGCTGAAATTCCGCTTCTCTCAGAACGGTGCGGCAATCGGCAATGGCCCAGCTGTCCAGCGATAGAAACGTAATGATTCCAATCGCAACGACCGCACACGCCGCGCCGATAATATCGTTTCGTTCCATCTGACGCCTATCCCCGAAAGCAAGAAAGCCTGCCAAGGCTGGCAGGCTTTCTCATTTGCATCAAGAGCCGTATCGACCGGACTATTCGTCCGCAGGCTCGGCAGCAGGTGCCGGAAGGGCCGCCATCGCGAGATTTGCCGCTTCTTCCTGGGCCTTGGCCATCGCAGCAGCGCGCTTGGCTTTCAGCTTCAGGTCGCGCTCGGCCGCAACGCGGCGGAACTGACGGATACCACCGCCCGTACCGGCCGGGATCAGGCGGCCAACGATGACGTTCTCCTTGAGGCCGTCCAGCGTATCGATCTTGCCCTGGATAGCCGCCTCGGTGAGCACGCGGGTCGTCTCCTGGAACGACGCAGCAGAGATGAAGCTGCGGGTCTGGAGCGAAGCCTTGGTGATACCGAGCAGAAGCGGGTTGGCAGTTGCCTCGCGCTGGTCCTTTTTACGGGATTTGCGCACCACTTCATTGGCGTCCTCGAAGTCGATCAGATCGATATGCTCGCCGACGATGAATGGCGTGTCGCCACCGTCCACGATTTCGACCTTCTGCAGCATCTGGCGAACGATCACTTCGATGTGCTTGTCGTTGATCGGCACGCCCTGCAGGCGATAGACCTTCTGCACTTCGTCGATGAGGTAGTTGGCCAGAGCCTCGACACCAAGCGTCGACAGGATGTCCTGCGGCGCCGGGTTACCGTCCATCAGGTATTCACCACGCTTGATGAAGTCACCATCCTGAACGGCAAGGTGCTTGCCCTTCGGAACGAGGTAATCGATCTGGTCACGACCTTCCTCGATCGGCACGATCGAGACGCGGCGCTTGTTCTTGTAGTCACGGCCGTAAAGCACCTTGCCATCGACTTCTGCGATGATGGCGTGGTCCTTCGGACGGCGCGCTTCGAAGAGTTCCGCCACGCGCGGCAGACCACCCGTGATGTCCCGTGTCTTCGCACCACCGGTCGCAACACGTGCGAGCGTGTCACCGGCTTCGATCTTGTCACCATCGGCGACGGACAGGATAGCGCCCACCGAGAGAAGATAGACAGCATCAGAGCCATTAGGCAGTTTGACGGGCTTACCGTCCTTGTCAATGACCTGGATCGACGGCTTGATGTCAGCCGCTTTCGAGGCCGAACGCCAGTCGATCACAACGCGGGACGAGATGCCCGTCGCTTCGTCGGTTTCTTCACGCACGGAGACGCCATCGATCACGTCGATCAGTTTGGCTTCGCCAGCCACTTCCGACACGATCGGCTGGGCAAATGGATCCCAGTCTGCGAGCGGCATGCCGGGCGAAACCTTCGCCTTGTCCTTGACCATGAGGCGTGTGCCGTAGGCCGGGCGGAACGACTGACGTGTACGACCGTCGGCATCGACGATCTCGACCTGCATGCGGCGGCCAACAACAATGATGTTCTTGTCCTTGCGGGTCACATACTCGCCATCCGTGAACCGGACGGTGCCTTCGAAGCTGGCTTCGATGGACGATTGGTCGGCCACCTGCGCTGCGCCACCAATGTGGAACGTACGCATGGTCAGCTGGGTACCCGGCTCACCGATCGACTGGGCAGCGATAACGCCGACCGCTTCACCGCGGTTGACGACCGTGCCGCGGGCAAGGTCACGTCCATAGCACTGAACGCAGATACCGTTGCGCGCTTCACATGTCAGCGCAGAGCGGGCTTTCACCACGTCCACACCGGCATTCTCGATGATGTCGGCAAGGTCTTCGTCAATATAGGTGTTGGCAGGCGCGACCAGCGTGCCGTCCGCACCTTTGACATCTTCAGCCGTAACACGGCCGAGCAGACGCTCGCCCAGCGAAACGGTGACATCAGCACCTTCCATGACAGCCGAGATGTCGATGCCTTTTTCCGTACCGCAATCATCTTCGTTGATGATGCAATCCTGGGCAACGTCGACAAGACGACGGGTCAGGTAACCCGAGTTCGCCGTTTTCAGAGCCGTATCGGCAAGACCCTTACGGGCACCGTGGGTCGAGTTGAAGTACTCAAGGACGGTCAGACCTTCCTTGAAGTTCGAGATGATCGGCGTCTCGATGATCTCGCCTGACGGCTTGGCCATCAGGCCCCGCATACCGGCGAGCTGCTTCATCTGGTTCTTCGAACCACGCGCACCGGAGTCGGCCATCATGTAGATCGAGTTGACCTGAGCCTTCCGGTCACCCTTGGCCACCTGGGCCTTGGACGCGGATTCCATCATGGCGTCCGCGACCTTGTCCGTACATGTGGACCAGGCGTCGACAACCTTGTTGTACTTCTCACCGCGCGTGATGAGACCGTCGGCATACTGGCGTTCGTATTCGGACACCTGTTCCTTGGTCGCTTCGACGAGCTTCTTCTTCGCTTCCGGAATGACCATGTCATCCTTGCCGAACGAGATGCCCGCTTTCGCAGCTTCCTTGAAGCCGAGACCCATCATCTGATCGCAGAAGATGACCGTCGCCTTCTGCCCGCACAGACGATACACATCGTCGATGATCCGGCCGATGGCTTTTTTGGTCAGCGTCAGGTTGACCATGTCAGGCTGGATGCCTTTGAAACGCGGCAGGATGTTTGCCACCATGAAGCGGCCCGGTGTCGTGTCGATCACACGGCGCCATGGCTTGCCTTCATCATCGACGCCTTCGTACATCGCCTTGATTTTCGAGTGCAGCGAGACGAAGCCGTTGTCCAGCGCCTGCTCGATTTCGGCGAGGTCCGTGAACATCATGCCATTGCCGACTTCCTCGTCGCGATCGAGCGAGAGGTAGTAGAGGCCGAGGATGATATCCTGCGACGGCACGATGATTGGCTTGCCGTTGGCAGGCGACAGGATGTTGTTCGTCGACATCATGAGCACGCGGCATTCCAGCTGGGCCTCGAGGCTCAGCGGCACGTGAACGGCCATCTGGTCGCCGTCGAAGTCAGCGTTGAACGCGGCGCAGACCAGCGGGTGAAGCTGGATGGCCTTGCCCTCGATCAGTTTCGGTTCAAACGCCTGGATGCCGAGGCGGTGAAGCGTCGGTGCGCGGTTGAGCAGGATTGGGTGCTCGCGGATGACCTCGTCGAGGATATCCCAGACTTCCGGCTTCTCTTTCTCGACCAGTTTCTTGGCAGCCTTGACCGTGCCGGCAAGGCCCTTGGCGTCGAGACGCGCATAGATGAACGGCTTGAACAGCTCGAGCGCCATCTTCTTTGGAAGGCCGCACTCGTGCAGTTTGAGGTTCGGGCCAACCACGATGACCGAACGGCCGGAATAGTCGACGCGCTTGCCAAGAAGGTTCTGGCGGAAGCGGCCCTGCTTGCCCTTGAGCATGTCGGAGATCGACTTCAGCGGACGCTTGTTCGTACCAGTGATCGTGCGGCCGCGACGGCCGTTGTCGAACAGGGCATCAACCGACTCTTGAAGCATACGCTTCTCGTTGCGGATGATGATGTCCGGTGCGCGAAGCTCCATAAGACGCTTCAGGCGGTTGTTCCGGTTGATCACGCGGCGATAGAGGTCGTTAAGGTCGGACGTCGCAAAGCGGCCGCCGTCCAGTGGAACGAGCGGACGCAGGTCCGGCGGGATCACCGGAACGACGGTCAGGATCATCCACTCGGGCTTGGCGCGCGACTGGAGGAAGGACTCAACCACCTTGAGGCGCTTGGAAGCCTTCTTGGTTTTCAGTTCCGAGGTGGACTCGCGCAGATCATCGCGCAGCGTCTCGGCCAGCGTTGGCAGGTCGAGGTTGCGGAGGATCTCGCGGATGGCTTCGGCGCCGATCATGGCTGTGAACGCGTCTTCACCCAGACGGTCCTGTGCATCCATGTATTCTTCTTCGGTCAGAAGCTGCTTGGGCTCCAGTTCCGTGAGGCCCGGCTCGATGACAACATAGCTTTCGAAGTAGAGCACGCGCTCCACATCTTTCAGCGCCATGTCGACCAGCGTCGAAATCCGGGATGGAAGCGATTTCAGGAACCAGATGTGTGCAACAGGTGCAGCCAGGTCGATGTGGCCCATTCGCTCGCGGCGGACGCGTGCGAGGGTGACTTCAACGCCGCACTTCTCGCAGACAATGCCGCGATACTTGATGCGCTTGTACTTGCCGCAAAGGCACTCATAGTCCTTTACCGGACCGAAGATGCGGGCACAGAAAAGGCCGTCGCGCTCGGGCTTGAACGTCCGGTAGTTGATGGTTTCAGGCTTCTTGATCTCGCCTGACGACCACGAGCGGATTTTCTCCGGGCTTGCGATCGAAATGCGGATCGCCTCGAAAGTCGGGGCGGGCGTATTCGGGTTGAAAATGCTGGCGACGTCCTGGCGCATGGGTGTCTGCTCCTTGGGTGGGCGATGTTGTCGGGGCGAAAGGGCCCCTGCCCTCATGAAATTTCGTATCGAATGGGGTGCCCAGTGAAACGCGTGTCGCTTCCCGGGGCACCCCGATATTTCGTTTACTATCTACTCGGCAGCAACCGTGGACTCTTCGTCCTCGATTTCGCCATTGTCTTCTTCGATCAGCTCCACGTTGAGACCGAGCGAGCGCATTTCCTTGATCAGCACGTTGAAGCTTTCCGGGATGCCAGCCTCGAAGGAATCGTCGCCACGGACGATCGATTCGTAGATCTTCGCACGGCCTGCAGTGTCATCCGACTTCACAGTCAGCATTTCCTGCAGCGTGTAGGCTGCGCCGTAAGCTTCGAGTGCCCAGACTTCCATCTCCCCGAAGCGCTGGCCACCGAACTGCGCCTTGCCGCCCAGCGGCTGCTGGGTAACGAGCGAGTAAGGACCAGTCGAACGCGCGTGGATTTTCTCGTCCACGAGGTGGTGAAGCTTGAGCAGGTACTTGTACCCGACCGTGACAGGACGCGAGAACTGAACGCCGGTACGACCGTCGAACATTTTCACCTGGCCTGACGTGTCGAGACCGGCACGTGTCAGCAGGTCGTTGATGTCGCTTTCGCGGGCACCATCGAACACTGGCGTGGCGATCGGAACGCCGTTGCGCAGGTTACCGGCCAGCTCGACGATTTCAGCGTCGGTTTCAGGAAGCTCCTGCTCTTCTCCATAGGCGTAGGTAACCGCTTTACGAAGTGCGTCCATGTCATGCTTCTGGTGGAACTCCTCCAGAGCCTGGTCGATGATCCGGCCAAGACCGCGGCAGGCCCAGCCTGTGTGGGTCTCAAGGATCTGGCCAACGTTCATGCGCGACGGCACACCGAGCGGGTTCAGAACGATGTCGACAGGCGTACCGTCTTCGAGGAACGGCATGTCTTCGCTCGGGTTGATCTTCGAGATCACACCCTTGTTGCCGTGACGGCCGGCCATCTTGTCACCCGGCTGAAGCTTACGCTTCACGGCCAGGAAGACTTTGACGACTTTCATCACACCCGGAGGCAGGTCGTCGCCGCGCTGGACCTTGTCGACCTTGTCGTTGAAACGGGCATCAAGCTCGTGGATCGACGCATCGAACTGGGCGCGCAGGGCGTCGAGATCGGACTGGGCCTTTTCAGACTTCAGGGCGATATCCCACCACTGGCTCTCGCTCAGCTCTTCAAGTGCGTCGGCCGCAATCTTGCCAGCCTTGAAGCCTTTCGGCCCCGCAACGGCTTCCTTGCCGGTCAGCAGGTCAGCAAGACGCGCATAAGTGTTGCGCTCAAGGATGGACTGTTCGTCTTCCTTGTCTTCCTGCAGCTGTTCGATCTGCTCGCGTTCGATCTGAAGCGCGCGCTGGTCCTTGTCGATGCCGTGGCGATTGAAGATGCGAACATCCACAACCGTACCGGCGTCGCCCGGAGGCACACGCAGCGACGTATCACGCACATCGGAAGCCTTCTCACCGAAGATGGCGCGGAGGAGTTTCTCTTCCGGCGTCATCGGGCTTTCGCCCTTCGGCGTGACCTTGCCGACGAGAATGTCGCCAGCTTTCACTTCAGCGCCCACAGCCACGATGCCGGCCTCGTCGAGGTTGCGCAGGGCTTCCTCGCCGACGTTCGGAATGTCGCGTGTGATCTCTTCAGGGCCAAGCTTCGTGTCACGTGCCGCGATCTCGAATTCCTCAATGTGGATCGACGTGAAGACGTCGTCCTTCACGATACGCTCGGAGATCAGGATCGAGTCTTCGAAGTTGTAGCCGTTCCACGGCATGAACGCGACGAGCACGTTCCGGCCGAGGGCCAGCTCACCGAGATCGGTCGAAGGACCGTCCGCGATGATGTCATTCTTCGAGACCGTGTCGCCCACTTTGACGATCGGACGCTGGTTGATGCAGCTGTTCTGGTTCGAGCGGCGGAACTTGGCCAGACGGTAGATGTCAACGCCCGACTTGGAGCCTTCGAGATCTTCGGTCGCGCGAACAACGATACGCAGCGCGTCAACCTGCTCGACCACACCAGCCCGACGGGCGATAATGGCGGCGCGGCTGTCACGGGCCACAATGGATTCCATACCCGTGCCGACGAACGGCGCTTCGGACTGGACCAGCGGAACCGCCTGGCGTTGCATGTTCGATCCCATGAGGGCGCGGTTGGCGTCGTCATTTTCAAGGAATGGGATGAGCGAGGCAGCAACCGATACGACCTGTTTCGGCGAGACGTCCATGAACTGGATGTCGTCCTTCGAAACCATGGTCGCTTCGCCAGCCACACGGGCGTTGACGAATTCGTTCTGCAGCTCGCCCTTGTCATTCACCGAGGCGTTGGCCTGGGCGATCGAGTAGATCGACTCTTCCATGGCCGACAGATAGACGACCTCGTCAGTCTGCTTGCCGTTCACAACCTTGCGGTACGGGCTCTCGATGAAGCCGTACTTGTTAATGCGCGCATGCGTGGCGAGCGAGTTGATCAGACCGATGTTCGGGCCTTCCGGCGTCTCGATCGGGCAGATCCGGCCATAGTGGGTCGGGTGCACGTCGCGGACTTCAAAGCCGGCACGTTCGCGTGTCAGACCACCTGGGCCAAGCGCTGAAAGACGGCGCTTGTGGGTGATTTCCGACAGCGGGTTGGTCTGGTCCATGAACTGCGACAGCTGCGAGGAGCCGAAGAATTCACGCACAGACGCCACAACCGGTTTCGCGTTAATCAGGTCGTGCGGCATGACCGTGTCGATATCGACCGATCCCATACGTTCCTTGATCGCGCGCTCCATACGCACGAGACCGATACGGTAGTTGTTTTCCATCAGCTCGCCGACCGAGCGGACCCGGCGGTTGCCAAGGTTGTCGATGTCGTCGACTTCGCCCTTGCCGTCCTTCAGGTCGAGAATGACCTTCATGACGCCGATGATGTCGTCATTGCGCAGCACGCGCATGTCGTCAGCAGCGGACTCGTAGCCTTTGACGGCAACCGAGAGACGCATGTTCATCTTCACCCGGCCGACAGCCGAGAGGTCATAGCGCTCTGGATCGAAGAAGAGCTGGCCGAACAGGGCGTCAGCGGCTTCCTGCGTTGGTGGCTCACCTGGGCGCATGACGCGATAGATGTCCGACAGGGCTTCGAAACGGGTTTCGTTCTTGTCAGCCTTCAGCGTGTTGCGCAGCCATGGGCCACGGCCGGACGCGTCGATGTCGAGGACTTCGATCGTCTTGATGCCGTATTCGCGCATCTCGGCGATGACTTCTTCTTCCAGCATGTCGCCAGCTTCACCGAAGATCTCGCCGGTTTCCATGTTCACGACATCGCGTGCCAGGAATTTGCCAACGAGGGCTTCAGATGGGACCAGGATCTCGTCCGTGCCGGCCTCAGCGATGCGCTTGGCTTTCAGCGCGGTGATCTTCTTGCCAGCTTCGGCAATGGCCTTTTTCGACTTGGCGTCGATCAGGTCGAACTCGGGCTTGAGGCCTTTCCAGGCTTCCGAACGGAACCCGGTGACCCAGCCCTGCTTGTCCATCCGGTAGATGGAGTGCGTGTAGAAAAGGTCGAGGATCTGCTCGGTGTCGTAGCCGAGGGCGTAAAGCATCGTCGTCGCCGGCAGCTTGCGCTTACGGTCGATACGGATGTTGAGCACGTCCTTCGCGTCGAACTCGAAGTCGAGCCACGAGCCGCGGTAAGGAATTATGCGCGCCGCGAACAACAGCTTGCCGGACGTATGGGTCTTGCCCTTGTCGTGGTCAAAGAACACGCCAGGCGAACGGTGCATCTGCGAGACGATCACGCGCTCGGTGCCGTTCACGACGAACGTACCCTTGTCGGTCATCAGCGGGATGTCGCCGAGATAGCATTCCTGCTCTTTGACTTCCTTGACCGAGCGGGCGCCCGTGTCTTCGTCAATGTCGAATACGACGAGCTGAAGACGTACCTTGAGCGGCGCCTGATAGGTCAGATCGCGCTGCATGCACTCTTCAACGTCAAATTTCGGCGTTTCGAACTCGTAGTTCACATATTCGAGCGTCGCGCGCTCGGAAAAATCTGTAATCGGGAATACCGACTTGAAAACGCCTCCGAGACCATCATCCGTGCGTTTCTCGCGCGGCGTGTGCATCTGAAGGAAGCTCTCGTAAGAATCGCGTTGAACCTCGATCAGGTTCGGCATTTCGATGGCTTCGGGAATGCGCCCGAAGGACTTGCGGATACGTTTCTTTTCCGTGAAGGAGAGTGCCATCCCAGGATCCCAATTTTGTCCGTCCGGGCCACATGGCCACAGACCTTATCACCAGAACGCGAGTTCGCGGCGGCCTCTGAATGAGACCGCCGCGCATCTTTTAGATAGAACAGCGCCTCGCGCGAACACTGTCCGGATTTTAAAGCAGCAAGCGCTACTTGATTTCGATCGTAGCGCCGACGTCTTCGAACTTCTTCTTGATCTCTTCAGCTTCAGCTTTGGAGACGCCTTCTTTGATGGCTTTAGGAGCAGCTTCGACGAGGTCTTTAGCTTCCTTCAGGCCGAGGGCAGGAACAACGTCGCGGACGACCTTGATCACGTTGATTTTCTTGTCGCCTGCCGACGTCAGAACGACGTCGAATTCCGTCTGCTCTTCAGCAGCGGCAGCTGGAGCAGCACCACCGGCAGCAGCAACAGCCACTGGCGCAGCGGCGGAAACGCCCCATTTTTCTTCGAGCATCTTTGCGAGCTCTGCAGCCTCAAGAACGGTCAGGGCCGAGAGGTCTTCGACAATCTTTTCGAGATTTGCCATTGTATGATTTCCTGTTTGGTTCGGTTGTTAGTGTTGAGATGTTGCGAAAACGGGTGCCTTAGGCGGCGTCTTTCGACGCGTATGCCGACACCACACGGGCAAGCTGGCTGGCCGGAGCCTGAATGACGCCTGCAACTTTCGTTGCCGGTGCCTGCAGAAGGCCAACAATTTTGCCACGGAGCTGGTCGAGAGACGGAAGCTTCGCGAGAGCCTGGACGCCATCAGCATCCAGAACCACGTCACCCATAACACCGCCGATGATGATGAGCTTCGCATTATCTTTCGCGAATTCATCAGCTGCCTTGGCAGCGGACACCGGATCAGCAGCATAGGCAATTGCCACAGGCCCCTGGAACAGGGCTTGGGCATCGTCGCCGCCTTGACCGTCGAGCGCAATTTTCGCCAGACGGTTCTTGACCACCTTAAGCTGACCGCCATCCTTACGAAGAAGGGCGCGCAGCTTTGACATTTCCGCAACGGTCATTCCGGAATAGTGCGTCACGATGACAGCACCGGACTCAGCGAACACGCCTTTCAGCGCGTCGAGGGCCACTGTTTTTCCAGCTTTATCCATAGCGGGTCTCCAGTAGAGGCGCCCGGACCATCCGGCCGCCCTGGTAATCGCCTTCCGGCCCAAGGGCCTTCCAGCGCCTGCCCAGGGATTGGCCTGCCCGGTAAAGCAAAACAGGAAATCCTGTTTTTCCGAACCGTTTCAACGCCTCACCCCGTCTGCATAGGTGGCTAAAAAGCCTTTACCGCGTCCGAAAACGTGACCTATGGTCTAGGACAGGAAAACGGGAGGCCGCCGATGCACATCGGTGATCTCCCGTCAAGAGAGGTCTGTTAACGCTTTATCCAAAGGCCCGCAACCCCCTGAATCCAGAAAAAGTGCTATCACAGGAAAAAGCCCGGCGCCTTTTGGCACCGGGCTTTTCTGATTTTCGAGCAAATTAGCCGCCGAAGCGAGCCTATTTGGTTTCGGCCGTATCGATCATGATGCCCGCGCCCATCGTCGAGGACAGCGAGATTTTGCGAACAAACGTGCCTTTTGCGCCGCTTGGGCGCGCCTTGACGAGCGCATCGAGGAACGCCTTGACGTTCTTTTCGATGTCAGCTTCGGCAAAGCTTGCCTTGCCGACGCCTGCGTGGATGATACCGGCTTTTTCAACGCGGAATTCAACCGAGCCGCTTTTGGCGTCTTTGACAGCCTGTGCGACGTTTGGCGTGACCGTGCCGACTTTCGGGTTAGGCATCAGGCCGCGTGGGCCGAGGACCTTACCGAGACGACCGACGATAGCCATCATGTCCGGCGACGCGATAACGCGGTCGAAGTCCATGAAACCACCCTGGATTTTTTCCATCAGGTCTTCTGCGCCAACGAAGTCAGCACCGGCAGCCTTGGCTTCGTCAGCCTTGGCATCTTTCGCGAACACGGCGACGCGAACGTCCTTGCCCGTGCCGGCTGGCAGGTTGACCACGCCGCGGACCATCTGGTCAGCGTACTTGGGGTCGACGCCGAGATTGACGGCAATCTCGATCGTTTCGTCGAATTTCGATTTCGCGTTGCCCTTCACCACCGAGACGGCCTCGCTGATTGTGTAGGCTTTTTCGCGGTCAATCGTTTCTGCGATTGCGCGTGAGCGCTTTCCTGGTTTCGCCATCGTTCTTACTCCACCACTGTCAGGCCCATCGCGCGGGCGGACCCTGCGATGATCTTGGACGCTGCATCGAGATCGTTTGCGTTGAGGTCTTCCATTTTGGCTTCCGCGATTTCGCGGATTTGCTTCATGGTGACCTTGCCGACCGTGTCAAAGCCAGGCTTTTTCGAGCCGGAAGCTGGCTTCTTGCCGAGCTTCAGGCCAGCAGCCTTCTTCAGCAGCACCGTGGCAGGTGGCGTCTTCGTGACGAAGGTGAATGATTTATCCTGGTAATACTGGATGACGACCGGGATAGGCAGGCCTTCTTCCATGCTCTGCGTCTTGGCGTTGAACGCCTTGCAGAATTCCATGATGTTGATGCCGCGCTGACCGAGCGCTGGGCCGACGGGCGGCGAAGGGTTTGCCTTGCCTGCGGGAATCTGGAGCTTGATCTGCCCCAGCAGTTTCTTAGCCATTGTGTCCTCACAATTGTTACGAGGGGGCGGTGGTCTTTCGATCCGCCCCGATTGGTATCGAGGGTCCGCGGTCCGGCTGGCGGGCCTTCCGCAGAAGCGGGCGTATGGCCCAATCACCCCTTCAGGTCAAGCAGCCCGGATGTGAAAAGCCCGGACGGCGCAGGCCATCCGGGCTTGTTTCGTCTCGCCTTGAGGCGCCGCCTACATCAGCGCATAGCCCTTGGCATTGATATATTGCTTCAGCGCCGCCGCACGATTGAGCGGATCCGGGTGTGTGGACATGAATTCCGGCTGGCGCTGGACTTCCGAGTTGGCCGCCATGAGTTCCCACAGGCGCACGGACTGTTTCACGTCATAGCCGGCATTGTGCATGTAATCGACGCCCAGTCGGTCGGCCTCGGATTCGTGCCGGCGGCTGTAGGGCAATACGACACCAAACTGCATGGCCGCGCCACCGAGCGCACCAATGGCCGTGCCATACTTGCTGAGCGTTTCCGATTGCGTGATGGCGATCTGGCCCAGCATCAGGCCGGCCTGCGCAGCCGTCGTGATCGACAGGCGCTCGGCGGCATGGCGGCCGACGACGTGCCCCGTCTCATGGCCCAGAACGGACGACAGCTGATCATCATTCTCGGTCAGTTCGGTTATGCCGCGATATACGCCCACCCGGTTGCCTGGCATGACGAACGCGTTGACGTCATCGGTATCGAACACGGCGACATCCCAATCAGCGTTCGGGTCGACATAGCCGGTCTGGCCTGCACCGCGCACTGTGCGGTTCCACACGTTGAGCACACGGCTCTTGAGCCTGGAATTGGCTGTCACCGGCACTTGCGCCTTCATGTCGGTCCAAGCCGATGCGGCCATGCCTGCGACCTGATCTTCACCAAACATAATGAACTGGTTGGAACCCGTCGCCGGATTTGTTGCGCAACTGGTTACGAAAGGCAGCACGCTACCGGAGGCAATGCCGCAGATGATCGCCCGGCGGGACATGTTGATACGGGGCGCATTCGCGAGAATTTCGCCGTCAAAATCGATGCGTTCGACCATATAAAAACTCCTTCACCCTTTGGCGCCATGGTTACTCTCTGGGGGCTGAAAAGCAATGCCACAAGAATAGCGCCAAGACGCACCTGCCAGATCCGGAATGAATGCACCGTGAATTGCGCGCCTATTCCTCGGCGACGTCGCCGGACAGGATCGCGGCCTGTTCCACCCAGCCTTCACGGGCAATCCGGCCCGAGAAATTCAGGTGGTTGTCGACCCAAGCCATGTTGGCCTGTGTCCACGCAGCGATCTGGTCATAATGGAAGATGCCGAGTTCATTCAGCACTTCCTGGATTTTCGGACCGATGCCGCCGATGATTGTCAGGTCGTCAGGCGAGTCCGCAACGGCCTTAGGCAGGGCGATCGGGCGCTCTGCAGGGATCTCGTCAGCCTCAGCCTCCTCATCGTCCACGCCGTCTTCGTCATCAAGCTCTTCGTCGGCATCATCGTCTGATTCTTCATCATACTCGCCGTCGTCATCCTCGTCCGCCTCGTCGAGCGCCTCTTCGTCGAACTCTTCATCGTCTTCGTCGATGTCTTCCTCATCATCAGACTCGTCCGCGTCGTCTTCTTCGGAATCGTCGTCTTCGACATCATCCTCTTCGACTTCGTCGTCCTCATCATCCTCGTCAGATTCATCGTCTTCTGACTCATCTTCGTCAGACTCGTCGTCCTCCAGGACGTCTTCATCTGCCTCATCGTCGGACTCTAGATCGTCCTCATCTTCCGCGTCGAGATCCTCCTCATCGGATTCCTCGTCATAGGCATCGTCGTCCTCGGTTTCATCGTCGGACTCTTCGTCCGCTTCCGCCTCGTCCTCGTCTTCCTCGTCGATGTCCGCGTCATCTTCCAGTTCGAGATCTTCGTCCTCGTCCAGCGCGTTCTCATCACCCTCGTCTTCGTCGTCATCCTCTAGCGCCTCGTCCTCGAGGTCTTCATCTTCCAGCTCATCGGCTTCATCCTCGCCCTCAAGCTCGTCTTCGATCTCGTCCGCCATGTCGTCTTCAGGCTCATCAACGTCGTCGTCGAATTCACCCTCTTCCTCGGCATCTGCCGCTGCATCAGCCTCTTCCAGCTCCTGCAGGATGGCATCCGTGGCAGAGATAACCTCGTCATCATCGTCCGGCGTCTCGTCTGTCTCAACTTCAAGATCGACCAGCTCGGCCACGTCCGGCGCGGCGGCGTCCTCAGGGGCAGCATCACCCTCGAAATAGGCGAGGCGCCCCTCAAGGAAGCGGTTACGCCAGCGCAGCCGGGCCAGTTCCTCGCCCGCATCATCACTTTCAATCGGCGCTGCAACCGCTGCCGGTTCAGGCGCCGGCTGGGCTGCCAGTTCTGCCTCCAGTGTCTCGACACGCTGCTTGAAGAAGTCAGCCTGCCATTTCAGCTTGTCCACTTCAGCCTGATCGACAGCAGGCTCTGCCGAAACAGCAGCAGCTGCGGCTGGCGCTGCGACAGCCTGAGCCGGTGCAGCGGCCTGCTCGTGCAGCGCGGCCTCCAGATGTTGCACGCGGCTCTCAAGATGGCGGTTGCGCCACAGGAGGCTTGGCTCGGTCTGGTCGCTGGCCATTTTTGGGGCGACAGGTGCAGCGCTACGTCCGGCGCCGGATTTCAGGGCTTGCAGCTCAGCCTTGGACTTTGACAGCTCAGCCGACAGTTCCGACAGTCGCTTCTCGCGAACGTTCAATTCGGCCCTCAGGGACGGGTCGGCCATTGTGGCCGGCGCAACGCCGCCGGGCACTGTGTTGCGCTGGGCCGCATAGAGCCCTTCGATTTCGGCCTTGGCCTGTTCCAGTTCAGTGCGCGCAATATCGCGGTCGACACGGGCCGTCCGCAGCTTGCCGACAAGCAGGATGCCGCGCATGGACCAACCGAAAAGCAGGCTGAACAGGCCGACGCCTGCAAGTGCCATCCACATGTGCGTCAGAAGCCAGGCCATTATTCGCTCCGTTCCAGTACTGTGATCTCGATTGTCCGGCTGTCTGCCCCGGCGTCAGCTGAATCAATAGCCTGCTCCGCAGCGCTGGGGCCATAGCCAATCGCAGACAAACTCCCCGCATCCACCCCGGTTGCCTCAAGAAAGGCCACCAGCGCCACCGCGCGTGCCCTGCCCAAAGCAACATCTGCCGGTTTGGGGTTCGCGGCCTCCGAACGGCCATTGATGCTGAATCCGAGCGCGGGGTCGCAGGCCGAAAAAGAAGCCGCCAAGGCATCGAGAACGGGCCCACTTGTTCGCTGCGGCTCAGCGGCGCCCTCTGCAAAGCTTATATCCCCGGAAGCCACAGCGGCGTCCACGAGGCGCTGGCATGTCTCGACAGGTGTCGCAGCAGGCGTGACATCAGGAGGGGCTGGCAGACGACTGACAGCCCTGATCTCTGCCCCATAAGGGGCGGTCAGGCTTGCCACGTCCTGTTTCAGGTAGGCCAGCGTGCTGGGCCGCGCCTGCCCCAGGATCAGGAAGCCCGCCCCATCCGGGTCGAAATCCATTTCTCCGCTCTGGAATTGCACGAACTGCGGCAGCCCCCGCCGTACGCCTTCCATCCAGCCATTATACACCTGGTCGGCAATGGCCATC
The DNA here is from genome assembly GCF_000685295.1 of Hyphomonas oceanitis SCH89. GTDB lineage: Bacteria > Pseudomonadota > Alphaproteobacteria > Caulobacterales > Hyphomonadaceae > Hyphomonas > Hyphomonas oceanitis. The sequence continues at coordinate 38,033 of NZ_ARYL01000027.1, read as the reverse complement.
TCGTCCACCATTTTGCCCTGGTAGTGCTTCTTGGCCAGCGTCAGGATTTCCCGGCGCTCGGATTCGCTGGACACATTGCCCTTCAACAGCAGGCCTTCATCCGACACCCGCGCCAGCCAGAGCGAGGCCCCGCGCACCAGAGGCTGCCCCTGGAAGGGCGCGGCAATATTGGCAACTTCCGTCTTAACGGCCTCACGCACGGCCTTGTCACTTGCCACGCCATTCACGCGCAGACGCGTATCCTCAAGCGTTACATCGCCTGAATCCAGGCTGGCCAGCTGTTGCAGGCCGAGGCGCGCAATGCCCTGCCAATTGCCCACAGGCGCGCCGGAGGCAAGCTGCATATGGTCTTCCACCGGCGCCCCGGCGGCAACGGCTTGCGCCTCGGCGAGCAGGGCCTTCCGGATCGCGCGCGAGGGCACATGGCCCGACAGGACCAGCGCGCCCTCAGGTGTCTTCTCTACATGCCAGACAAAGGGCGAAACCGGCGGCGCGTCATCGGCGACACTCTCGACCTGCGTGACGCCGCCAAAGATCAGGCCGCCCGGGCCGGCGGCCGTGAGAATGGTGAGTGCGGCATCGCGTACGGCATCGGTTGAGGGTGCCTTGCCCGACAGGACAGCGTGCTGGCCATCCATGGTGACAAGGGCCCAGTCATGACCGGCGGCCTTGAGGGCAGCTGAGGTTTTCTGCTGAAGTTCCATCTGCAGATTTGCAGCATTCTGCGGTGACTGATAAACGCCCCACCAACCCATCGCCACGAGACCGGCGAGAGACACAAGTGCAAACAGGTGATCGAGTAGCCTCATTGGGACCCCGCCTTACTCCCTGAAGTCACTTCCCTTCCTTCAGGGATGCCCTATTCACCCCCTAATCGCAAGACTTTCGCTGCAGGCCTGACGCCCCATGAACCACCCTATCGAGACCATTACGAGCCCGTCCAATCCGCTTATCAAGTCATTGAAAAGTCTGGAAAGAAAAAAGGGCCGTAGCGAAACGGGCCTGTTCCTGGCCGAGGGCGCACGTCTCGTCGAACAGGGGCTGGAGCAAGGCTGGAAGGCAGAAACGCTCGTTATCACGGCGACCATGGCAGAGCGGCCACACCTGGCAGCCCTTGCCAAACGCGCCAGCGCGGCCGGCGCGCGCGTGGTTCTGGCGCCTGAGCGGCTGATGTCGAAGGTGACCCACAAAGACAATGCGCAGAGCGTGATCGCCTCCTTCCACCAGCAGCACCGACCGCTGGATGCCCTGACCAAGACCGGCGACGGCATCTGGATCGCCCTCTACGAAGTACGCGATCCGGGCAATCTGGGCACCATCCTGCGCACCGCCGACTGCGCCGGGGCGAGCGGGGTTGTTCTGCTCGAAACCTGCTGTGATCCCTACAGTTTCGAAACAGTCCGCGCCTCGATGGGGTCGATCTTCGACATGCCATTTGCGAACGCCTCGTTCGACGCGTTCAACAGCTGGCGCCAGGCGCAGGGCTTGTCGCTAACCGCTGCTTCGGTGAACGGCACAGCGCGGCATGACAAGGCGCCTTTTGGGGCGCGGTCAGTCATCATCATGGGCAATGAACAGGCCGGGCTGCCGGAAGCGATTGAGGCGCAGTGCGATACGCTCGCCCTCATCCCGATGCGCGGCGGGGCGGACAGCCTGAACCTGGCACAGGCCACCGCCATCATGACCTATGAGGCCTGGCGGCAGAGGGATTTCACATGAAAACCGAGACCAAACTCCTCATCGCCGACGACTGGGACGACTATGCCCTGCTCGACAGCGGCCACCTGAAAAAGCTGGAACGCTTTGGCAGCCAGACCGTCATCCGGCCCGACCCGCAGGCCTTCTGGGAGCCCGCACGGCCTGTTGATAGCTGGAAGGCGGACGCCGCTTTTCTGAGCAAGAATGACGACGAAGATGGCGGCGGCAACTGGGAAACCCTGTCGCCTCGCGCGGCCGAAGACTGGCCGATGCGATGGAACGGGCTGACCTTCACTGCCCGTCGCACCGCCTTCCGCCACATGGGCGTTTTCCAGGAACATTCAGTCCACTGGCGCTTCGCGCAGGAGCAGATCCGCGCCGCCAAACGGCCAGTCAAAGTGTTGAATTTATTCGGATATACCGGGATGATGTCCCTCGCCTGCGCTGCTGCTGGCGCCGAGGTGACGCATCTCGATGCGAGTCCCAAATCGAATGGCTATGGCAAGGACAATCAGGCGCTGAGCGGCCTGTCGGACCGCACGATCCGCTGGATCGCCGATGACGCGATGAAGTTCGTCGCTCGCGAAATCCGCCGCGAGAACCGCTATGATGCCATCGTTCTCGACCCGCCGAAATTCGGCCGCGGCCCCAAGAACGAGACCTGGCGTTTCGAGCATGACCTGCCCGAACTGCTTGATAATATAAAGGAATTGCTGGTCGAGAAGCCACTCTTCGTGATTGCAACGGCCTATGCGGTGCGCCTCTCATATCTCGCCCTGTCGCAGACGCTGGGCGACCGGCTTGCCTCCTTTGGCGGCATCATGGAACAGGGCGAAATGGCGCTGCCACAACAAGGCTCCAGCCGCCTTCTGCCAACCGCCCTCTACGCCCGCTGGCGCGCCAGCTAGGCAGGAAAGGCCCTGCCTTTTCCATCAGCTGCGCCCCCCGGACAGATGCCCGGATAAAGCCCGAAAACACCCCGAAGACCATACGGACCTGCCCGAACAGGCTGCGGCTGTCGGCTAGCAAGTCACAGCCACCCCTCCCCAGACCTGACATTCGCCCAAAAGAAAACGGCGGCCCCGAAGGACCGCCGTTTCCGATTTTGGTTAGGTCAGAAAGCCTAGAAAGTGGCTTTCAGGCCGATCGTGTAGGTACGGCCGAAGACGTCGTACGTGCTTGGGAACGTGTTACCCGAGTTCGCATCCGTCGAACCAGCTTCGTTACCAACGACTGGCAAATCTTCTTCGAACAGGTTGCGGACACCAACGGTGAGGCCAACCATGTCGTTGATCTGATAGCTGCCGGTCAGGTCGAAGTAGTCCTGAGCCTTGATTTTCTCGAAGCCGTCAAACGTGTTTGCCTTCTGGCTGTCCTGAATTTCGACTTCGCCGAGGTGACGCCAGTTGAGCGAGAGGCTTGCAGGGCCCATGCTCCAGCTGGTGCGCTGTTGGAAGCGGAATTCAGGGGTCGGGTAGCAGTCGTTACCGAACTTGCCGAGGCAATCAATCGGGTCAAGACCTTCCTTGGACAGGCTTTCCTGAGTCATCAGGAAGCTACCGTAGAACGAGAAGTCAAGCGCGCCGTACTGGTCGAAATCCAGACCGGTCGATGCGACGAGGTCGACACCTTCCGTACGGATATAGTCCAGGTTGGTCGTGTAAGTGTCGACGCCCGAACCGGCCGTTGCAAGCGAGCCACCGATACGGTTGATCTTGGCGCACTCTTCGAGGTTACCGACGATATAGCACTGGTCCAGAACTTCCTGAGGCTTGAACGCGTCAATGTAGTCGGAGATTTCGATGTCATAGTAGTCAAGCGAGATCGTGGTGCCCTGAAGCGGACCCAGGTTGAAGCCCGGCTGATACACGAAACCAGCTGTGAACGTATCAGCCGTTTCTGCGTCAGGCAGAGCGTTCGGATCCGAACCTTGGAACTGGTTGATCTGGCCCGACACGATGTCACCAACAATACCCACGAGCGCAGGGTTCACACCTGTCGCGACGCAGAGTGCTGCGAGATCGGCATCGATTGCGTTCGGGTTGCCATCGGAGCATGGGTCGAACGACGCATCGCCGAGACCGGTGGTGATTGGCGAACCAAGCTCACCGATGTTTGGTGCACGAACAGCTTTCTGTTGCATGACACGAACGCGGAACGAGTCTGTAAGAGCCCAGTTGACACCGGCCTTCCAGGTTTCGTTCTGACCAACCGACGAGTAGTCGGAGATACGGCCGCCGAGCTCGAGGCTCACGTCTTGTGCAAACTGCTTGCCGCTGATCAGTGGCACGATCGTTTCAGCAAAGAGTTCGATCACGTCGAAGGACGACGAAACAGGAAGCAGGTTACCACCGGCGCCGCCGAGGCAGCTGGTTGGAGCCAGCTTCAAGCATTCGTCAGGCGTGGTCGAGCCGCTTTCTTCACGGTACTCTGTGCCAAGTGCGAACTGGAGCGGGCTGTCAGCGAAAGGCGACGTCAGCATTTCAACCGGACCCGAGATCGAGGCGGAAGCAACGTTCTGCGTGTAGTTACGCTTTTCGAGAGCCGTTGCGCCCGCGTAGGCAGCCATGGCTGGCGTAATCGAACCAAAACCGGTCGAGAAGAGATCGAGCGGCACACAGCCGTCGGTCGTCGAACCACCAGGTGTCGTACATGTGTCGGCGCTGATCGTGTTCAGAGCCGTCGCGATGTTTGCAACGTTGCTATAGCCAGCGCTCGTGTTCGTACGGTCGGATTCGCCGTGCGCGAACGAGATGTCATAGTTCCAGCCATTGTCGAGATCGCCACGGAGGCCCGTGAGGATCTGGAATGTGTTGCTGTCATAGGAAGTCGAACGTGTGCCGAGTTCGGTTGTACGACGACGGATAGGAACTGTTATCGAGTCCTGATCGTCAAAGATGCCGTTGTCGTTGAGGTCGTTCACGCCGACGTCATCAAAACCAACAGCTGGGTTGCCGGCGAGGAACGTGTTGATCTGGCCGAGGATCGCCGTGCGAGCTGGATCAGACAGGAACGGGTTCTGCAATGGAACTTCAAAGACGTTACCGAACACGCCCGATGGAGCAACCTGTTGCGTCACGTTGATCGACGAGAACGATGCACGTGCATAGGCCTCGATGTTCGGCGTGATTTCATACCGTGCCGTCGTGAACGCGTTGTAGCGCTGTTGTGGCGTCTGGTAATAGTTGAACGGGTTGAAGTTGAAGCGCGAGCAACGTGGGCCAACTGTGCCGTCGTTACGGATTTGCAGCGAGCCGCCGGTCAGATCGAGTGTCGTTGGGATCGTTGTGGTCGAACCAACACCTGAACTGAACGCCGTGGTGTCTGGGTTGTCGCAGTTTGCTTCTGGCGAAGCAGGTGCGCCGCCTTCGTTCGGGCCTTCGGACGTCGCGATGCCGAAGAGACCGAGTTCACGGTCGCCGAGCAGAACAGGTTTACGATCGGTGTGACCCATCGAAACCGTCACGTTCCCACGGCCGCCGTCGAAGTTGGCGCCGAAGAGCGTTGCGATATCATAGATCTGGCCGTCGCCCTCTTCGGTGACGGTGTACTTGGAGTCGACTTCAACGCCAGCAAAGTCCTGACGGGTGATGAAGTTGATCGCACCAGCCATGGCGTCCGAACCGTAAACAGCGGAAGCACCGCCGGTGACGACGTCAACGCGCTCGAGCATGTTCACCGGGATGGCGGAAACGTCGACCTGACCGTTCACGTCGAACGGGGTCATGCGCTTGCCGTCAACAAGGATCAGGCTGCGCTGCGTGCCGAGGGCGCGCAGGTTGACGGTGGTTGCACCGGCCGTACCGTTGTTTGTGTTCTGACCGTCGCCTGGGACAGTGATCGGCAGGTCTTTGAAGAGACGCTCGACTTCAACAGTCTGAGCAACTTCAAGCTCTGCACGGCCAACCGTCGCGATCGGGCTGGACGAAACGACGCCCGGGCTCTGGATGCGCGTGCCGGTGACATAGACAGTTGCCTGACGGGCAGTGGTGTCTTCAGCGGCTGGCGCTGCGACGGTATCGACTGCCGGATCTGCTTCTTGTGCGGTGGCGAGTATGCTCGCCGATGCCATGAATGCAACGCCCGCGAATACGGACGAGGCAAGCAGGCGGGACTTAATAGTATTCCCGTTCACGTTGGTACCTCCAATGATTGAAAATGGCGCCTCCTCACAAGGCGCGTTCCGGACCCCTGATTCCGGAACTTGGCAGTATCAATAGGGCTTTCGTCACGTAGCCGTCAACGCGCCGTTACCTTTCCGTCATTATTAGATTCAGGGTGTGGTTTATTTGCCTCAGTTGAGGGTATTTCCTGCCTCAGGTGAGCACGAAGCTGAGAATGACTAGGCCGACAGCAAGGCTGACGAGCAATATCATGCTGAAAATCAGGAGGATGGTAGCGCCGAGCAGGGACGCGACAAGACCAGAGCCGTAAATTACCCTTAACATCCTGTAAATATAAACAAAAACTGCCAGAAGAGCCGCTCCGGGCGCCGCATAGGCCAAATGGGGGAAAATGGCCGTAAAGAGCAGCACAAGTGTCCCCAGAATATACAGGAACGTCTGGAAGTGCAGGCTGGCGACAAGGTGGTCAAATACATAGAACTTGCGCCACCAAGCGTACATCAGCGTCAACAGTAGCGCGAAAACCGGCAGGAAGAGAAGACTGAAGCGCGGTGCCCATTGCCGCAACCTAACGCCGAAACGGTCCTGGTTCTCGTAAACGGTTGCGGCCTTGTCGGCAGCGAGATAACTGGTCCTGAGCTCCGCATCTGTCGTCCCCGGACTTGCCTGCTGCTTGACCATTTCGTGCAACTTGGCCCGGTCGATCGTGCCGTCCGGCTGCATGATGTCGGCAAACCGCACGCTGTCCGCAACGACGTCATCCACTGGTGGCGTTTCGGGACCCGCAGGCGCGTCAGCCGGCGGCGCTTCCAGGGCCGCGTCAATTGCGCTGGGGGAGAAGTCCATGCCGCTCTTGCTGTACGGGTCGAATGTCCAGCCCTCGAACCAGCGCTGCGTATCGTTCATCGTGAAGATCGTCAGGAAGAAGATCACCGATGCCAGCAGGAACATGCGGAACGGCGGCACATAGCGTGCCCGCTTGCCATCAAGATAGTTGCGCGTCATCCGCCCCGGACGGAACATCAGCATGGGCAGCGACCGGAGGAGCCGCCCGTCCAGCGCAAACATGTCGGCGATGCTCTCGGTCACCAGCGCCCATAGAGGCCGGTGGAAGCTGGAGGCGAGCTGGCCGCAGGCCGAGCAGAAGCGGTCGGGCACCACCACGCCGCAATTCTCGCACGGCTGGCCGGAATTCACCGGGTGATGCGCCCCCTTGGACAGACCCCCAAGGGAGGCAGCGCCAGCTGCTTCGATGTCATGCTCCATGCCGCCCTCCCGCGACGCTGAGCCCTATTCGGCCTTCATGCCCTCCCGGCAGATGTAGCGCGAACGGTGCTGATCCACTGCATTGTCGGTCCAGCCCGTCAGGGTGGGATCGACGAGATTCTTGGTCACCTGGAACCACATCGGCGTAATTGGATAGTCGTTCAGCATCAGCTGTTCGGCCTCGGCAAAGGTTTCGGCCCGTGTCTTCAGGTCCATCTCAGCATTGGACTTGGCCAGAAGCGCGTCATATTCCGGGTTCTTGTAGCGGCCATAGTTCTGCTGGCCGGTATTGGATTCCAGCAGGTACAGGAAGTTCAGCGGATCATCATAATCGGCGACCCAGGCGCCATCGGCGACCTGGAAGTCGGACTGGCGCAGGCGGGCATACAGCACTTTGGTGTCCTGCTTGATGATGACCGGATCAACCCATGGGGCAATTTCGGCCCAGTTCTGCTGCGCGACCGGGGCGGCCTTGGGGTTGTCGTCGGTCGAGCGGTGAATGAATTCAAAGCGGAAAGGCTTGTTCGGGCCATAGCCCGCTTCCTCAAGCAGGCGCCGGGCTTCGGCGAGACGGTCTGCGCGGGGCATGTCCTTCCATTCGACGGACGGGCGCTCGACATCGTAATTGTCGATGCCCGGAGGCACCATGGAATAAGCCGGCACATAGCCGGAGGTCAGCACGTTGCGCGTGATGAACTCCCGGTCCAGCGCCATGGCAAGGGCCTTGCGAACGCGGATATCGTCGAACGGCGGCTGCGTGGAATTGAATGACCAATAGGTCGTGATCAGGGACGGTGAAGTATGCGGCCAGCCGGGGAACTTCTGTTCCAGCTCGGCCTTGCGGGCCCCATCGAATGCATTGTTGATGTCCAGTTCGCCGGCTTCAATCTTGTTCTCGACGGCCGTCTGGTCCTCGAGTTCGTAATACACAATACGATCGAAACAGACATCCGCGGCGCCGAAGCCCGTCGGGTTCTTTTCCGACACGAGCTGGTCGCCGGTGCGCCAGTAGACCAGCTTGTAAGGGCCATTGGTGACGATGTTGCCCGGCTGAATCCAGGCGTCACCATATTGCTCCACGACGTGCTGAGGTACCGGATAGGTCGTGTAATGGGTCAGGAGGCCCGGCAAATAGGGCGCGGGATAGTCGAGCGTGACCTCAAGCGTCTTGTCATCAATGGCCCGCACGCCAAGCTCTTCCGGCGCCATCTCCCCTGAATTCACCTTGGCGGCATTCTTGATGACGTAAAGCAGCGACGCATACTGCGACGCGATCGTCGGGTTCTGGATGCGGCGCAGGGCATAAACGAAGTCACCCGCCGTCACCGGCTCACCGTCCGACCACACATAATCCCCCAGATGGAAGGTCCAGACCAGACCATCGTCGGTGGTTTCATAGCTTTCGGCCATGCCATTCACCGGCTTGCCGTCCTGGCCATGAGTCATCAGGCCGATCATCATGTCGCCAATGACAATATTCTCCCATTGGGCCGATGACTTGTGTGGATCGAGCGTGTCGACCTTGGCTGAAATACCCCTGCGCAGGGTCGGCACATCGTCGGCCGCTGTGCTGCCACCACCGCCACAAGCGGCCAGTGTGAGCGCCAAAGCAGCGGCGAGGGTCGAACTCATCAGGGATTTCAGCAACATGTTTCCTGTCTCCGGTGGCTTCCCGGCTCTCGCCAGATTTGCCACACTGCTGCCAGACTGATGCAGCTTTGGGAAGCCTGCGTCGTAAAACGATTATGGAGGACGCCCCGAAATGACCCGATTCCTGAGCGCGATTGCCGCGATCTGCCTTGTTTCGCTGCCTGCCATTGCAGAAAATGCCTCAACCGGGGACGTTTATGCCTGCGCCGAAATCACCGGCAATGACGAGCGCCTGGCCTGCTATGACGCCGCCGTCGGACGCCTCAAAGCTGCTGAAGAGGCTGGTGAAGTGACCACGGTCACCCGTGCCGAAGTCGAGCAGGCCAAGCGCGAAACCTTCGGATTCTCCATGCCGTCCCTGCGCTCTTTCGGGTTCAAGAATGACGACGGCTCGCAGGAAAAATTCGACGAAGTGACGCTTGCCGTGAAATCGGTCAGCCGCGACGCTGCAGGGAAGTTGCGTATCACGCTCGAAGGCGGACAGGTCTGGGTGCAGAATGACGGCATGCGGATTCGCGCCAAAAATCCTTCCGAAGCCCGTATTTATGCGGCCGCCCTTGGCAGCTACAAGATGAAGATCGATGGCGGCATGGCCTTCCGGGTTCGCCGGGAACAATAGCGCCGCCTCGATTTTCCCTTGGCAAGCGAGGGTCCATTCGTCACTCTCTCCCACAAGTACCGGCAAAAGGTACACGGGAGGAAACAACATGAGCAGATTTACGGGATGGGCCCTGCCCGCCCTCGCCCTGGCCGCATGCGCGCCCAGTACGCAGATCACGACGGATCTTGAGGCGGCCCCGCCGCCCCCGGCCACCGCCACGGTCGACGCCAACCCGACACGGAATGCCTATTTCGGCGACGTCCATGTCCATACCAGCAATTCCTTCGACGCCTATATCTTCGGCGTAAGGGCGACGCCCGATGATGCCTACCGCTTCGCCAAGGGCGAAGCGATCCGGCATCCGGCGGGTTATGACATCAAGCTCGCCGGCCCGCCGCTCGACTTCCTCGCTGTCACGGACCATGGCGAATATCTCGGCGTGGTCCCTGCGATGGACACGGCCTCGTCCCCCCTCTCGCAGACAGCCCTGGCGCAATCGGTGTTCGGCCCGGACGCCACCGATCCCGGCACGTCCTTCCTGCGCGTTGGGATGACCGTGGTGACAGGACAGGAGATTGAGGAAATCTATGACCGCGACCTCATCGATTCCGTCTGGGCCGCGACGATCGCCTCGGCTGAAGGCAACAATGAGCCGGGCAAGTTCACCGCATTTTCGGGCTATGAATTCACCTCCATGCTGCCGGTTCCCGGCGATGGCCCGGCCGCCGCTGCGAACCTGCACCGCAACGTCATCTTCCGTGGCGAGGCGCCCGCGCGCCTGTTCTCGACGCTCGATTCCACCAATCCGGAAGACCTTTGGGCCTGGATGGAGACCGAGCGCGCAGACGGCCGGGATGTGCTTGCGATCCCGCATAATTCGAATGCCTCGAACGGCCAGATGTTCGCCCTGCAGACATACAAGGGCGAGCCCCTGACCGCTGGCTATGCCACGACCCGCATGCGCAACGAGCCACTTGTGGAAGTGTCACAGGTCAAGGGCACGTCGGAAACCGCCCCCACCCTGTCGCCCAATGATGAATGGGCCGATTTCGAACAGTACGAGTATTTCATCGGCAGCACGGTCAAGTCGACGCCCAGCGCAGGCGACTTTGTTCGCCCCGCCTACAAGGCCGGCCTGGCGTTGCAGGAAACCGAGGGCTTCAACCCCTTCAAGTTCGGCCTCATCAGCTCCAGCGACACGCATGTTGCGGCGGCCTCGCTGGTCGAGGAATTCCATTGGGGCAAGACACCCCAGGACGGTGCCAGCCCCGAAGCCCGCCGATCCGTTCCGCCAAACGGCGCCGCGACATGGGAGGGCGCCGAAGACCCGAGCACCAGACGGCAGATCACCGCGACGCAGTTCAGCTCCAGCGGCTTGGCCGGTGTCTGGGCCGAGTCCAACACGCGCGAGGCCATTTTCGACGCCATGCGGCGCAAGGAAACCTTCGGCACATCCGGCCCGCGCATGAAGGTGCGCTTCTTTGCCGGCATGGATTACGCGCCCGAAATGCTGGGCTCGGCTGCGCTGCTTGAAACAGCCTATGCGGAGGGCGTGCCGATGGGCGGCCAGCTTGAGAAGGTCAGCGGCGATGCTGCACCGGGCTTCCTTGTCTGGGCGATCCGCGATCCGCTGAGCGCGCCGCTGCAACGGGCGCAGGTCGTGAAAGTCTGGTCCGATGGCGGAGAAACGCACGAGGCCGTTCACGATGTCGCCTGTTCCGGCGGCGCCGTTCCGGATGCGACAACCCATCGCTGCCCGGACAATGGGGCCAGCGTCGACATTTCCGATTGCAGCACTAAGCCTGGCAGCGGCGCCAGCGAACTGAAAGCCTACTGGCAGGACCCGGATTTCGCGCCGGACCTTGAAGCGGCCTATTATGTGCGTGTGCTGGAAAACCCGACCTGTCGCTGGTCAACCTGGGATGCGGAGCGTGCAGGCACGCCGCCTAATCCGGAATTGCCGAAAATGCTGCAGGAGCGCGCCTGGTCGTCGCCGATCTGGTATGGGGGCTATTCTGGCGAGTAAACTAGGCCTCAGGCCGCCGTGCGGACGAGTTCGAAACGTGACCGCACGGTGGGCTCCGCATCAGGCGAGACCACGACACCGGTCTTGATGAGCGCGATCATGTGGCCGAGCACAGACATGGCCGCCGCAGGGTGGAGGCGTTTCTCGACATCGGCATACATGATCTCGACCATGGCCGGGATAGACGTTTGACCGTTTCGCAGGTGTTCGAGGATCGCCGCTTCGCGGGCGCGACGGTGCTTGGCGTATTCCGTGATGAACTCGTTGACGAAGTCCTTGCCGCGCACGGGGTCGCCATGCGTCGGCCACAGCGTGTCGAAACCCTTCACACGGATCTTCTCGAGACTGTCCATATAGTCGGCCATGTCGCCATCCGGCGGCGCAACGACGGTCGTGGACCAGCCCATGATATGATCACCGGAGAGGCAGGCATTCTCTTCGCGCAGGGCAAAACAGAGGTGGTTGCAGGTATGGCCCGGCGTCTCGATCACGTCGATCGTCCAGCCGGGGCCGGAGAACGTGTCGCCGTCACCGACCATGACATCGGGCATGAAGCCAAGATCGTCAGCGCTGCCGAGTTCGCCCTTGGCCGTCGGCACACCGCAATTCTTCGCATAGGTCTTGCAGCCAGCCCATTCGGCCATCGGCATGGCGAGCGGAGAATGGTCAGAATGGCCATGCGTGACCAGAACGTGCGTCACGGTCTCGCCTTCGAGGGCTTTCTTCAGGGCGGCAAAATGCGTCTCGTCCATCGGGCCGGGATCGATGACCGCAACCTCTCCATGGCCCACAATGTAGACGCCTGTGCCGACATAGGTGAACGGGCCCGGATTGTTGGCGATGACACGGCGGATCAGCGGTGAGACCTGCTGGACCTCGCCATATTCGAATTCGATGCCGCGGACGTAGGGAATTGCCATTGTATAACTCTTGAACTTTCGCCTTGCTTGCGCCGGTCAGCGCTTCTTCGGTGCGAACGCCCCGGCAAAGGCCCGGGCCATGCGGCGCGTGGCGCGAAGCTTCGCAGCCAGTTTAAGCGCCACTGGGGGACCCATGTCGGTCTTGTTCGCATCGACGATATAGATTCGACCAGACATCCGGTCACGTAGGACGTCTACCCCGCCCCAGTCCAGCCCAAGCTCTGCAGCAAAACGCTCAATCACAGCAATTTCATCAGCCGTGTAGCAATTGGCAGGCTCATCGAGCAAAACTTCAACATTCTCGTTGAGGAAGCGGCGCTCCAGAGGGCGGCGCTTGCGGAACACAACGGTCGGGCGTCCGCCGACGAGGCAGCAGCGCAGGTCTTCGACCAGTCCGCCTTCGATCTCGTTATCGATCAGCAGCTGGTAAGCCTTGCCTTCGACCGGGGCATCGAGCGGGCCTTCCAGCACGCGGCCGTCATGCGCGGCATTCATTTCAGATTTCTCGACCATGCGTCCCTGATGGGTGGTCGGATCAACTTTCAGCGTATAGCCGGAGGCGCGCTCGAACACTTCGGCGACGGTGGATTTGGACACATCCTGGCAGCCGAAATTGACGAGGCGTGCGCCCTCTTTGACGGCGGGAATGGCGTTGTCGGTTTCGGTGGAATCGTCGAACTGGAAAACAATGTCGGCGGTCGAGACGTCATCAATCAGCTTGGCGCCGGAGACGTGCATGACCGGCCAGATGAAATACCAGGGGCGCGGCTTGTCAGGATAAAAGGCGATGGTCGGGCGCTTGTGACCCGTTACGCGGCGCCATGTGCGCCATGTCTGGGCAAAGAAATAGAAGCAGAACCAGATAAAAATGCTGTGCAGGAGCGACAGGTCCGGAACAATCCGGTGCCCGGTTTTCTTCACCAGGATCGTACCCTCGTCGTATTTGAAATCCGTGATCCAGAGACGCTCTGACATCGGGTCAACTCCTGTCGCGGGAACAACGGATGGCTGCACCCTCGGTCCGTCTGCCTCGCACGGCGGTTAATCACTGACAACACACTTAATGCGGCGCAATTGTGAATAATTGATCACAATTGGCGTCATCAAGTGGCCTGCCCCGCGCTAGAGCAGCGACTCAAGACTGGACAGATCATATCCGGCGGCCGCTGCGGCATCAATGATATCGTCAGCAGAGCCCTGTCCGGCCTGCGTCAGGGCCCAGGCCGTGATGCTGCGGGTGCCCGTGCGGCAATATGCCAGAACCGGCTGGGGCGCCTCGTTCAGGATGTTGGCCATCCGCTCGACGATTTCAGGCGTGGGCGCGCCGGAGAATGGCAAGGCCGCAAAGCTCAGGCCAAACGATTCGGCTTTTGCCCTTATTGCGCCCATGCGGGGCTGGTCGACACCACCCTCGCCATCGGGACGGTTGGCCACAAGTGTCTTGTAACCGGCGGCGGCAATCGCCTCCACATCATCCTCGGAGATTTGCGGAGCGACGGAAAAGGCGTCGGTTACGCGTCGAATGTCTGCCATGGGAAATATCCTGAATGTTGCCGCAGTCTTGATTGGCTCTGTACACAAGCTAAGGAGGATGGCGCAACCTTCCAAGCGGCACGCGCAATCTTTCGGGATTTCGCCGTGTTATCAACAGAAAGTCTCCCGCCCTTGTCATCCCTCCAGAGAGCTCTCAGCCGCGTTCCATGGGCCTATACGTTCCGGCGCCTCCTGATTGCCATCCCGACAATGCTGGCCATTATCACGATGGCCTTCCTGATGATGCGCGCCGCGCCGGGCGGACCTTTTGATGGCGAGCGCAAACTGCCCGCCGCCACGGAACAGGCCATCGCGGCCAAGTTCGGCTTCGACAAGCCGCTCCACGAACAGTATTTCAACTATGTCGGCGGTGTGCTGCAGGGTGATTTCGGGCCGTCCTACAAGACACTCGGCAAGAGCGTTAACCAGCTGATTGCCGACGGCCTGCCGATTTCGCTTACAATCGGCTCCCTCGCCATGCTGCTCGGTCTCGGGCTTGGCACGCTGCTCGGCGTCTTTGCGGGGCTCCGACAAAACACGGCGGCAGACTTCACCGTCATGGGCGTCGCCATGGCTGGCATATCCATCCCGACCTTCGTGACAGGGCCAATCCTGATCCTCCTCCTTTCCCTTGGCGCCGGCATCTTCGCCGTTGGCGGCCTTGGCGAATACCCGAACATCGGCATGAACTGGCACAACATGACCCTCCCGGTCGTCGCCCTCGCCCTGCCGCAGATCGCCATCATCTCGCGCCTCATGCGTGCCTCGATCATCGAGACCATGCGCTCCAATCACATCCGCACCGCGCGCTCGAAAGGCCTCTCGGAACAGCAGGTCATCGTGCGCCACGCCCTGCCGGCGGCCATGCTGCCCCTGATCTCCTATGCTGGCCCCGCCATGGCCCGTGTCATGACCGGCTCCGTTGTCATCGAGAAAATTTTCGGCCTGCCGGGCCTCGGCTCTTATTTCGTCAACGGCGCCCTCAACCGGGACTACACGCTCGTGATGGGCGCCATCATTGTCTATGCGGGCCTGATCGTAATCCTGAACCTCGTCGCCGACGTGCTCTATGCGGTGCTTGACCCCAAAGTGAAGTACGACTGATGACCGATATCGACCCCCTCCTCGACCCGACCGGCCGTATCCAGCCCGTCCGCCAGGCCATTGTCGGCGGCCGCTCCCTCTGGGACGATGCCCGCGCGCGCCTGTTCCGCAACAAGGCCGCCGTCATCTCGATGTGGATCCTTGGTGTCATCGTGATCGTCGCCGTGTTCGGGCCGATGGTCTGGATGAATGACTACAAGGAAATCTCCGACCTTCGGACAATCGCCCCCACACTGGAGGGCGGGCACATCCTCGGCACTGACATCCAGGGCCGCGACCTGTTCGCCCGCCTGATGATCGGCCTGCGCATCTCGCTCATGGTCGGCGTTGTGGCGACGGCTGTCAGCCTCGTCATCGGCGTCACATGGGGTGCCACAGCGGGCTATCTCGGCGGCCGCATCGACAATTTCATGATGCGCATCGTCGACGTGCTCTACGCCCTGCCCTTCATCTTCTTCGTCATCCTGCTGCTCACCGTGTTCGAGCGGAACATCGTGCTGATCTTCGCTGCCATCGGCGCCATCGAATGGCTGACCATGGCGCGCATCGTGCGCGGCCAGACCCTCGCTATCAAAGGCAAGGAATTCATTGAGGCCGCCCGTGCCTCCGGCGTGTCGCGCCGCGCGATCATCCTGCGCCACATCCTGCCCAACGTGATCGGCCCCGTGGCCGTCTATGTCACGCTCACCATCCCGGTCGTGATCCTGGCGGAAAGCTTCCTCTCCTTCCTCGGCCTCGGCGTGAACGAGCCGCTGACATCGCTCGGCGTGCTGATATCGGAAGGCGCCAAGACGATGGGCGAGAAGCCATGGATGCTGCTGGCGCCTGCCATTACCATGGCGGTCACGCTGCTCTGCCTCAACTTCATCGGCGACGGCCTGCGCGACGCGCTCGACCCGAAAGAGCGCTAAAGCACCTTCTCCATCGCGAAATTATGGATCTCAACGCCGTCGATCTCGAACGTGCGGCGCTGCACCACGGCAAAGCCCTGCTTCAGGAAAAACCGCCGCGCCGCCGCACTGGCCTCAACATGAAGCCGCGCCATACCCACCGTCAGCGCATGCCCTTCGAGTTCTGCGAACAGAACCGCGACGGCGCCCCTCCCGGCAATCGCCGGCGACGCGTAGAGCAGGTCGATATGCCCGTCAGGCTCGAGATCGATAAAGGCGAAGGCACACCCGGCCTGATCCGCCAGCACCCAGACGCGCCGCCCATCACCCAGACGCTCGGCCAGCGCATCCGCTGACGGCACACGCCCGAGCCAGGCGGCCACCTGTGTCTCGCTATAATTCGCAGGGCCAATCGCCGCCACGGCCTCGCGGAATATCTCCGCAAGCCGCGGCACGTCCTCGCCCCGATAGGCGCGAACCGTCAGATCGCCATCCGGCTGGCGCATGGCCCGCCTCCCGGAACAAAGGCCTAATTCAGGCGCGTCTGGATTTCGTTGAGCAGGTCGCTGACGCGTTTCGAGTTCGCGCCAAGGTCCGACAGGCCAACCCGGCTGATCGAGCGCACGTCGATACGCGAGCCTTCGCCTTCGGGCATGACGCGGATCATCACGTCATCCTTGAAGTCGAACCAGAAGGAACTCACCGTCGCTTCGATGCTGCCGGACTGAACGTCGTCGGTCACAACGGTCCAGCCGCGCGCCTTCACCGCTTCGAGGGCCGCTTCATAGGCCATGTCATAAGAGACGGCCGGCTCGACCAGCGTTTCCAGCATGGGATAAGGCGCGTTCTTCGGCGAAGATTGCTTCGCCGGATCAAATTCAGCTTCTTCCTGCACTTCGGACACAAGCCGTCCACCCGTGCCCGGCCAGCGCGCATCGGCGGCCTCCGGCACAATCGGCGCAGCCTCGACCGGGTTCAGCGCGCCCGTTTCGGCGCGGTCAGCCAGCAGGACCTCGCTTGGCATGATCGGGTTGGCCCAGTCGGTCTGCACATCATGCAGCGGCGGCAGGCGCTCGGCCTGGCCCTTGAAGGCAATCACGCGGCCAAAGGCGAGCGTGGAAATCAGCAGTGCGCCCAGTGCCAGCATCAGCGCCTGCTTGCGCGGCGACTTGATCACGGCGAGGAGGATGGCGATCAGTGACACGGCAAGCGCCAGCATCAGCAGCATCGGGCCCCAGCCAATCGTCATCTTTCCGAGGCCGAACTGCCAGCCCCAGAGGCCGAGCTTGGTGCCTATGGCCGCAATCGCGAACCAGAGCACCGAAAAGATCGAGAGCCCGAGGGCAAAGCCCGCAAACTTGCCGCGCCAGCCAGCGTCCTGCGATACATCATTCATGTCTGCCATTGGCTCAACTCCCTCGATTTTCCCATCAGATAGCGCGACCCGCCGAACTTGTCGCCCCCGCCTTATCCAACAGTTTTCTGGTTGCGGTCAGTAACAATCACGGCATGTCGGGAAAATCTCTCCGACACCGGGCGCGCGGGCTTATGATGACAGGTGATGTCTTTGCTTATGCCCCCTGATTATGTGCCTGCGCATCTCGTGCCAATCTGGCCGTGGATATGGCTGCAGCACCAGGTCCTGCTCGCGTGGATTCGGCTCACCTATGGGCGGGGCTATCGCTATTGCTGGGGCGCGACACATTCCGGGCGCGTCCACCTGATCTGGATCGATCTGGACTCGCGCGACCGCACGCATGTGCGCCCGCAACCGGCCCATGCCTCGCCACAGCTCGCCGCCGCGCTCAGCGGCGAAGACCCTGAGCCCGCATACGTGCAATTCATTTCTTGTAGTGCGCATTCGTGCGTTGCCTCGGTATACGGGCCGCGCCATCCGGCCGTGCAAGCAACCGCCCTGCCGCTGCCGGATTCCTGACCCGGCAGCGGCAGTTCGTAGAATTCAGCCCCACAAGCAAGCGCCCTCACAGGCGCCGCTTGTGCTGCTGGAAAGGCCTTAAGCTGTTGGCAGCTTATAGTCCTTGAACGTCTCACGCAGGGCCAGCTTGTTGATCTTGCCCGTCGCGCCCAGAGGGATTTCGTCCACGAAAGCCACATCATCCGGCGTCCACCATTTGGCGATCTTGCCTTCGAGCGACTTCAGGACTTCTTCCTTGCTCGGCTTTTCGCCGGGCGCAGCCTGGATGATCAGAAGTGGACGCTCATCCCATTTCGGATGATAGATGCCGATAGCTGCCGCGTTGGCGACTTTCGGGTGGCCGACAGCAATGTTCTCGATATCAATCGAGGAAATCCATTCGCCGCCGGACTTGATCACGTCCTTGGCGCGGTCGGTGATCGTCATCGTGCCGTATTTGTCGATATTGGCCACGTCGCCCGTGTCGAAGAAACCTTCATCACACAGCACTTCGCCGCCATCGCCCTTGAAATAGCCGGACGCAATCGCCGGGCCGCGCACCATCAGCTTGCCGGATGTGTTGCCGTCACGCGGCAGTGTCTTGCCGGAATCGTCAACGATCTTCAGCTCGACGCCGAAGGGCGGACGTCCCTGCTTCAGCTTCTGCTTCATGCGCGTGTCGATATCGGCATTCATCAGGTGCGGCGGCAGCGAGCCGAGCGTGCCCAGCGGCGATGTTTCGGTCATGCCCCAGGCGTGAACCACGTCCACTTCATAATCTTCCTCGAAGGCCCGCAGGATCTTCTCCGGAATGGCCGAACCGCCGATCAGCACCCGGTTGAGGTGCGGCAGCTTCAGGTCGTTTTCCTGAAGGTAGTTGAGCAGCATCAGCCACACGGTCGGCACGGCTGCCGTGATCGAGACCTTCTCGGTGTCGAGCAGTTCATAGATCGATGCGCCATCCATCTGCGCGCCCGGCATCACCATATTGGCGCCCGTCGCGGGGCAGCTGAGGGCGAGGCCCCAGGCATTGGCGTGGAACATCGGCACGACCGGCATGACAGAGTCAGCGGCGCCCATGCCCATCGCATCTTTCGACATCGTGATCAGCGTGTGCAGCACGTTCGAGCGGTGCGAATAGAGCACGCCCTTCGGATTGCCCGTCGTGCCCGACGTGTAGCAAAGGCCACATGCTGTCTCTTCCGGGAAGTCGCCCCAGCGGCACTCGGTCGAACGGCCATCAACCCAGATATCAAACGCAATGGCGCCCAGCGTGTTTTCCGGCATCGTGTCGGCATCGGCATAGATCACGAAGGTCTTCACCGTCAGCAGGTGGTCCTTGATGGCTTCGACAATCGGCAGGAAGGTCTTGTCGAAGATCAGCACCTTGTCTTCGGCATGGTTGGCGATCCAGGCGATCTGCTCAGGGTGGAGGCGCGGGTTGATCGTGTGCAGGATCGCGCCAATGCCCATCGTGCCATACCAGGAGGCCATGTGGCGCTCGGAGTTCCAGCCCAGCGTCGCGACCCGGTCACCCATGCCAATGTTCAGGTCTTTCAGCGCATTGGAGACCTGTTTCGACGTATTGAACAGGTCGGCATAAGTCGTGCGGACGATATTGCCTTCCACGCGGCGCGTGATGATCTCACGGTCACTGTGGATCGTGTTCGCGTGTTCAAGAATCTTGTTAACCGTGAGTGGCCAGTCCTGCATGATGCCGAGCATCGGGTCTCCTCCATGGGGTGCGCCTCAGACAGGCGACGATTTCTGCGTTGCCCCCTGCTTTATTCGCGGTATTGCTGCCATGCAAGGATGAGGAGTCGCACCCATGTTGAGATTTGCGTTACTTTGCGGAATGTTGCTGACAGTCGGATGCAGTCCCGAGCCGACAGAGAGTGAAAATCCGGAAGCGACCCAAGGGCAAGTCTACACCTGCGATCTCGATCCCGACACGGGCAAACCACTCCCCGATACTTGCGGCACACGCAGTTCTGACACCGGTTCCAATTCGATAAGCCTGTCCGAATTGAAGAAACTTCCCCTGCCAGCCTATTTCGACTGCGTGCGCGAGAACAAGGGCCTGCTCATCGCGGCCCATCGGGGTGGCCCGGCGCCGGGCTATCCAGAAAACACGCTCGAAACGCTCCAGCATGCTTTCGCCGAGGGCATCCGCGTCTTTGAAGTCGACATCGCCGAGAGCCGCGATGGCGTCATGCTGCTGATGCACGACAACCGCCTCAACCGCACAACCACCGGCGATGGCTATGTCGCCGACACTGACTGGGCGGACCTTGCCGGCCTGCGCATGGTCGATGATGACAACCAGCGCACCGATTTCCACCCGCCCAAACTGACCGACGTTCTCCTCTGGGCCAAACAGTCCGGCGCCATCCTCGAACTCGACCGCAAGCCGACCACCAGTTTCAAAAACATCGCGTCCGCCGTCCGCGCCGCCGGGGCGGGCGACAATGTGCTGCTCATTTCCTATTCCGATGATGAAGCCGCCGAGATCGCCGCGGCTGATGCAGGCCTCATGATGACCGCCGGCGCCAAGGGCTCGCGCGACATTGGCCGCCTCGAAGCGCGCGGTGTCGACCGCACCCGCCTCGTCGCCTGGACCGGCACCAGCTCACCCGACTATGCCGCCTGGGCCCGCGATATACAGGAAGGCGTCGAGCCCGCTTTCGGCACGCTCGGCCGCAAGGGCGAACGCCTCGATGATCAGTACTGGGCTGATGGCGACGGCAGCGAATACCAGGACCTGGTCGACAATGGCCTCGTCCTCCTCGCGACGGATGAGCCTTACCGCGTCGCGGCCGCCCTCAAGTCCGACGACCTCGCCCGCGAGAAATGCGGACGTTGACGCAAGCGGAAACCCGGCGTATTTGCGGCCCCGGTTTGAGACACCAGCCGCTCGCCGGGACAAAATCCCGAAGGTGAAGATCTCACAGGCGCCTCACAGCGGCTGTTTCCATCAGGATGCTGAACCTCTTCCAGCGGTCCTGCGGCAAGGCGAGCCCCCGCGTTGACGCGACCGCATCTGGACGACGGTAAAGGACCTGAATTCATGTCACCCGAAATCAATACCCGCGAACAGGCGAAGGCCCGTGCGCGTGAAATCCGCGCCGTGGAAACACTGGCCGGTCACCCCATCTCGCACTCCGCCGCGCTCGAACGCGTCGCGACCGAACTCGGCTATCGCGACTGGAACACCGCCTCGGCGCGGCTCTCCAACCTGCCCGAAGTGCCGGTGCAGGTCGGTGACCGCGTCAGCGGGCTCTACCTGAAGAAGCCGTTTGAAGGCGTCGTCATCGCCGTGCGCGACATTGGTGGCGGCTCGGCCTTCGAGGTGACGCTGCACTTTGACGAGCCGGTCGATGTCGTCGAGTTCGAAAGCTTCTCGGCCTACCGCCAGCGCGTCAAAGCGACGATCTCGTCCGACGGCAGCTCATGGGCAAAGACCAGCGACGGCCACCCGCACATGCGGCTCCTGTCCGTGCTGAACGGGATCGTCTGACGGCTCAGGGATAAAGGCGCGTCGTCGTCCAACCCTCGCCGACGCGCGTATAGCGCAGCCGGTCATGCATGCGGAACGCCTGGTCCTGCCAGAACTCGATTTCTGTCGGCGCCAGGCGGAACCCGCCCCAGAATGCGGGGCGCGGAATGTCCGGCCCGTCGCCGTAAACTTCAGAGACCTCGGCAATCCGCTGCTCGAACACGGAACGGTCCGGCAAGGGGCGCGACTGGTCCGACGCGATGGCACTGATGCGGCTCTGCGCGGCGCGGGAGGCAAAATACGTGTCAGCCTCGGCCTCGGAGACCTGTTCGATATTGCCCCGGATGCGCACCTGACGGCGCAGGCTCTTCCAGTGGAGGCACAGGGCCGCTTTCGGATTCGTCGCCAGCTGGCGCCCCTTCATGCTCTGCAGGTTCGTGAAAAACGAGAAACCGGCGTCCGAAATCTCCTTCAGCAACACGATCCGCACGTCCGGCATGCCGTCTGAATCCACCGTCGCCAAAGACATCGCGTTGGAATCATTCAGCTCCGCCGCGCGCGCCTCGGCCATCCAGTCCTTGAAGAAGGCGATCGGATTATCGACCAGCGGGATCAGCGGCCGGTCGCGCTCCGAGGCATAATCGGCGGCGCTGGGCGAAGGGGGGATGACTGGGGACACGATAAATCTGCCTTTTTCCGGGTTTGTTAGGCTTCATGTTTTCATATAGGAGGCATCCAGCTTTAACGAGGGGTGCGGCACAACATGTCACACAACACATTCGGTCATCTGTTCCGCGTCACGACCTGGGGGGAAAGCCACGGGCCGGCCCTCGGCTGTGTGGTTGACGGCTGCCCTCCCGGCCTCGCGCTGACGCCCGCGTTCATCCAGACCTTCCTCGACAAGCGCCGCCCCGGCACATCGCGCTTCGTAACGCAGCGCCAGGAAGCCGACGAAGTCAAAATCCTCTCCGGCGTGTTCGAGGACGACCGTACCGGCGGCCCCGTCACCACCGGCACGCCGATTTCGCTGATGATCGAGAATACCGACCAGCGCTCCAAGGACTATGGCGAGATCCGCGACCGCTACCGGCCCGGCCATGCCGACTTCTCCTATGACGCCAAATATGGCGTGCGCGACTATCGCGGCGGCGGACGCTCCAGCGCCCGCGAAACCGCTGCGCGTGTCGCCGCTGGCGCCGTGGCCCGCTGCGCCCTCGGCGACGGCATCACCATTCGCGGCGCCGTCGTCCAGATCGGCCCGCACGCCATCGACCGGGACAGGTGGAACTGGGACATGGTCGACCAGAACCCGTTCTGGTGCCCGGACGCTGAGACGGCAGCCCAATGGGAAGACTTCCTCGATGCGACCCGCAAGGCAGGTTCGTCCACAGGGGCCATCGTCGAAATCCATGCCAGCGGCGTGCCCGCAGGCTGGGGCGCGCCCATCTATGGCAAGCTCGACGGCGAACTGGCTGGCGCAATGATGAGCATCAATGCGGTCAAGGGCGTCGAGATCGGCGCAGGCTTTGCCGCCGCCGCCCTCAGCGGCGAAGAGAATGCCGACGAGATGCGCGCCGGGAATGACGGCATCCGCTTCCTGTCGAACCATAATGGCGGCGTCGCGGGCGGCATCTCGACCGGACAGGACGTGGTCGTGCGTGTCGCCATCAAACCGACCTCGTCCATCCTGACTGAAGTGAAGTCCGTCACGCGTGACGGCGAGAATGTGAATGTGCGCACCAAGGGCCGCCACGACCCCTGCGTCGGCATCCGCGCCGTGCCCGTTGCCGAGGCCATGATGGCTTGCGTGCTGGCCGATGCGAAACTGCGCCACCGGGGGCAGACGGGGCGCTAGTCGCTGTCACATTCTATTCAAATTCCTCCCATCGGATTCATGCCTTCAAGCTGCTAACTGAAGTGCCAGTTGAACAGACTGGCGGGCAGACAAAATGGGTGGCGTGGAAATCTTCGGGGTCATCGGTTTTGCCGTGGCCGCCTATGCCGTTGTGGCAAATGACTCGATCCAGACGCTGGGCACATTCCTGTCCTCGAATGCCAAACGCCCCTGGTGGGTGCTGTGGATTTTCGCCAGTCTGATCATGGTGCTCGTGATCGCCTATGGCTATTTTCATGGCCATGGCGACGTCGCCTACGACCGGCTCGACAAGCTGTCATTCATCCCCGGTGAAGGCGACCGGACGGCGCTGCTCATGCCCGGCATACAATGGTGGCACGCGCTGCCGCCCGTCGTTCTGCTGGTGATGACGCGTTACGGCATTCCCGTTTCCACGACGTTCCTCGTGCTCACCCTGTTCGCCCTGTCCGGCGGGGCGTCCAGCGAAGGCGTGCTGCAGAGCATGCTGGTCAAGTCTGCGCTCGGCTATGTCGTCGCCTTCGTCGTCGGTGTCCTGATCTGGATCGTCATCTCGCGGACATTCGAGCGCTGGGTGTTCGACACGAAGGAAGAACTGCCCTTTCCCTACTGGGTCAGCTTCCAGTGGCTGTCGACAACCTTCCTCTGGTCGCAATGGCTGATGCAGGATCTCGCCAATATTTTCATCTACCTGCCCCGCACCGTCACAGTCACCGGGGGCGTCACGCATGTCAGCTTCGACCCGGCCTATGTCATCGGCGGCACAGTGCTGTTGGTCCTGATCCAAGCCTATATCTTCGCCACCAAGGGCGGCGACATACAGAAAATCGTATCCTCAAAGGTCAACACGGTCGACGTGCGCGCCGCGACGATCGTCGACGTGTTCTACGGCATCATCCTCTTTGTCTTCAAAGAGATGAGCAATGTGCCGATGAGCACGACCTGGGTCTTCCTCGGCCTGCTCGCAGGACGTGAACTGGCCATCGCCTACGTCGCCCATCTGCGTGACAAGGGCGAGACCGTTCGCGACGTGCTCAGCGATGCGGGCCGCGCCTTCCTCGGCCTCATCATCTCCATCCTGCTGGCCTTCCTGATGCCGCTGATTGGCACGGGTAAGCTGCCGGGGCTTTGATCAGACCGGCTTGCGCCAGGTCGTTACTTTTGTGAGGAAAGCCACCGTTTCGCGCTCCTTCACAAGGCCCGCAGCGTGGCAGGCCGCCGCCTTGTCCCAGGAGAGATAACCCTCGTAATAGGGCTCGTGGAAACCGTGCGGGAAATATTCCAGCAGGCCGTCCATCTCCGGATAGTCTCCGAACTGCGTACTGTCGGCGAGAATGAACAGCCCGCCTGGCTTCAGCACGCGCGACACTTCCGCCAGTACCGCGCCGCGCACTTCCGGCGGCAGCTCATGGAACAGGAAGATCGACACAACCATGTCGAGGCTCGCATCCGCCAGCGGCATCGCCTCGGCGGCCTCGTGCAGCACGCTCACATGCGGCCAGCGGGCCAGCCGCTTGCGCGCCGCCTCGGTATAGTTCGGTGAGAGGTCCAGCCCGCTGGCCTTGAGGCGCGGATAAATCGTCATCACACGTGACAGGAAGCGGCCATTACCGCACGCCATGTCCAGCAGGCTGACCGTGCGCTGGTCCCGGCCTTTCAACTCGAGGGATATTTCGGCCAGCGCCGCGCGGCGCATCGCGTCCGCCGTGCCGCTGAACAGGGCCTCGACCTGCGTGTCATAGAGTTCGGCGCTCTCGTCGGTGAACCAGCCGCCGGACTGGTAATGGAAGTTCTGCTGGTAATAATCAGGATAGCGGTTGGAGCCTTCCGGGATATGGCTCTGTATCTCGGTCCCGTCCCGCGCGATCCGGCGCCGGTCCACTTCGGCCACGTCGGCCATGAAAGCGCGCGCCGATTTCAGCGCGTCCGGCAGATCACGCACCCGCATGTCCTGAGGCGCCGGGTAAAGCCCGGCTTCCACATTCAGCCGGTCCTGTATGAATAGCTGGAAATAGGCCTTTCTCAGCGCCGCCATGTCGGGTGTTCCGCGCGTCGGGCGGAATTCCGGTTCACCTGGCCGGTTGAAGCCATTCGCACTGCGCCGCGCGGCCGACATCTGGGCGCCATACCACGCCGAGCGCAGGCCCTGCTGGGCCGCATAACGGGCGCGGGCGGCGGTTTTGGCGGCGGTATCCAGAATTCCCATGAGGCTAATATGGGGCGGCCCTGCACACGGGTCCAGCCTTCAGCTCCGGTTCAGGTTGCGCCTGTCACATTGGCCGTCAATCTGGCAGCATCATGCCTGCCATAGAAGGAGATACGCGATGATGAAACGATCGCTGTTTGTCGGCGCCGCAGCCTTTGCCGCGCTGGCCATTCCCGCCGCTGCCTCCGCGCAGGGCTATGGCTATAACAACAACTACACACCGCAGAACACGCAATGCGAGCGCCAGCGCAGCAATGACAAGATGGCCGGCGGTGTCGCCGGTGCCCTGGTTGGCGCGCTGGTTGGCGGTGCCATCGGCAACAATATCGATGCAGGCGACGACTATTACTATGTCCCAGGCCGGCGCGGACATCACGGCCATGGGCGCGGACGGGGTCGCGGCGGCTATTACTATTCCGAGCCCCGGAGCAATAGCGGCGAGGTCGCCGTTGGCGCGGTGCTTGGCGCGGTCGTTGGCGGCCTCGCTGGCAGCAGCCTCGCGGCGGGAAACAATGATTGCCAGTCCACAGGCCCGACACCTTACCAGCCCTCAGGCGGCTACAATGGTAACGGCTATTATGAGAGCAACAGCTATAATGGCGCCTATCAGGGCGGCTCCATCCCGCGCACCACGGACGGCCTCTATGGTGGGCCGGAAGTGATGCAGCAGCCGCGCTACCCGGCCTCGCCAACGCCCGCCCGCACCTATCCGGCGTCAGCCTATCCGACATCCGGCTATCCCGGCCCGGACTATGGAAACCAGGGCTACAATGATCAGGGCTATTCCGACTATGATCAGGGTTATTCCGGCTATCAGGACAATTCGGCCTATTCGCAGCAGGAATGCCGCCAGATCTACATGAATGGCGGCCATGTCATGGCCTGCCGCAACAGCCCGACCGACACATGGCGCCCGGTCGCCAATAATGGCCAGCAGGGCGACGAACTCTACGGCGGCTACTAGGCCTTCACGGCATGAAACAGGCGTTCGGCATTGCCGTCGCCACCTGAAATCGGGCTGGCTGTCCAGGCATGGATAGGCCAGCCTTTTTCTTTCATCCACACTGCAAAGCGTTCCGCCGCCGCGTCCGCCTCGGCCAAATTGGAGACGATGCCACCCTTGCCGACATTCTCGCGGCCAACCTGAAACTGCGGCTTGAACAGCCCGACTAAGTCCGCCCCCGGCGACGCGAGGCTGAGCGGCACCCCGAGCAGTTTCTCCAGTGAGATGAAGCTCGCATCGCACACCAGCAGGCCAGGCGCCTGTGGCAGCATGTCCACCGTCAGCGTCCGGGCATCCTGAGCCTCCAGCGACGTCACGCGCGGGTCGCCCTGTAGCGAGGGGTGGAACTGGTCCCGCCCGACATCCACCGCGGTCACATGCGCCGCGCCTGCCCGCAAAAGTACATCCGTGAACCCACCCGTCGAGGCCCCAATATCGAGGCAATACCGGCCTGAAGGGTCCACACCGAACGCCGAAAGCCCATGCGCAAGTTTCAGCCCGCCGCGCGACACATAAGGATGCGCCGCCTCCGCTATGATCGAATCGGCGGCTGAGAGCATCTGAGATGGCTTGGTCACCTTCACGCCATTCGCCGTCACACCGCCTGCCTCAATCGCGGCACGCGCGCCCGCCCGGCTGTCAAAAAGGCCCATGGACACAAGGAGTTTATCGGCCCGCTCTTTCATTTCATGAAACTTCCCCTGCATTTGCTGCGTTGTGCCCTATACTGCCCCAAATATCGACAGGAGACATGCCCATGCTTGACCGTTTCGCAATCGGCCTATTCGCACTTTCACTCGCCGCCTGCAGCCAGCAGGCAGCAGAGCCCCAGGAACTGCCAGCCGAACCTCTGCCCACACCCGCCGAGATGCCGGGGCCTGATGAGGGCGTGTACCCGTCCATGATGCAGTCCAGCATATCCATCGTCGGTGGCGAAGGTACCGAGATCGGCACAGGCAATCTTATCGGCGGCCCGAACGGCCTCCTCATTCGTGTTGAAATCGCGCCGGGCGGCCTCATGCCCGGCTGGCATGGCCTTCACCTGCATGCCGTGGGTGATTGCTCGGACATCGGCACGTTCAAGCTATCCGGCGGCCACGTCGGCAAGGTTGAAGGCGGCCACGGCCTGCTGAACCCGAAAGGGCCAGAAGGCGGTGACATCCCGAACATCTGGGCCGCCGCTGACGGCTCGGCTGGCTACGAAGCCTTCACAACGCTGACCAAGATGTCTGACCTGCAGGACGAAGACGGCTCGGCCCTCCTCATCCATGAGGGCGAAGATGATGCCATGACGCAGCCCATCGGCGGCGCCGGCGCACGGGTTGCGTGCGGCGTTATCAACTAAGAAACACACTTTCAGTTTTTGGCCCGGTGGCGCAGGTGTTCCAGCACTTGCGCCACTTGCGCTTGAAGGCGGCGCAATTCACGATGCGCCTAGCTAAAAAATTGAGAGGAAATGACATTGAAACAGATTTCACGGCGCGGAGTCCTGCTGGGCGCGACCGCAATGGCGACGCTCGCCGCCTGCAAACAATCCCCCACGGCACAGGCAGATGTCACGCCAGTTTCCGAGACGGCCCCTGCCGCCGCATCGTCCGCCTGGATGGACGGCACAGCCATGGCCGCCGCCATCGCCTCGGGCCAGACAACTTCGCTGGAACAGGTAAATACTGCCATTGCGCGGGCCCAATCCGTGAATGGCCAGATCAACGCCATTGCATCGGAAATCTATGACACTGCCCGCGCCGAGGCTGGCCAAACGCCCGCCGGGCCGTTCCAGGGCGTACCGACGTTCATCAAGGACCTTCACGACTGGAAAGGCGCGCCGACCATGTATGGCAGCCGCGCCTTCAAAGGCCATATCGCTGAGAAGGATTCCCCGCTGCCGGCCAAATGGCGCGCTGAAGGCGTGGTCGTGCTCGGCAAGTCCACCTCCCCGGAAATGGGCCTGATGGCCTCGACCGAACCGCTGGTGACCGGCGAGACCCGCAATCCGTGGGATACGACGCGTATCGTTGGCGGCTCGTCAGGTGGCGCAGCGGCCCTCGTCGCCGCGCGTGTTGTTCCCTTTGCCCATGCCAGTGACGGCGGCGGCTCGATCCGCATTCCGGCCAGCACCTGCGGCGTCTTCGGTCTGAAGCCCTCGCGCGGCCAGCTGCCTGCGCAAGGCGAAAGCAGTGCGCCGCTTGAGATTTCCGTCCAGCACGCCGTGACGATTTCCGTGCGGGACTCCATCAACCTGTTCCGCGATACGCAAATGAATGACGGCACATTTGCGCCGCTCGCCGCCAACCTGCAGCCGCTCAAGCGCCGCCTGAAGATCGGCTTCACGACCGACGCCCCCGCCGGCACGCCGGTCGCACCGGAAACGAAAGCCGCGCTGGATGATGTGGCCGCGCTATGTGGCAAGCTGGGCCATGAAATCGTCGCTTACAAGCCGACCTATTCCGGACAGGAATTTGTCGACAAGTTCCTGCTGTATTGGGCTGCGGGCGCAGCCGAGTTCGCGCAACAGGCCAGCGCCTATACCGGCAAGCCGGTTGGCCCCGACATTGTCGAACCCTGGACACTCGGCCTGACCCAGATGTTCATGAGCCGCAAAGACGAAATGGAAGAGACGGTGAAATGGCTCAAGGGATTCGAGGCGGTCTATAATGCCGACCTTGCGGACCAGGGCATTGACCTTCTGCTGACGCCGACAACCGGCAGCCCGGCCGTGAAGCTGGGCGAACAGGCGCCGACAGTCGCTTTTGACACGCTCTACGAGCGGGTCATCACGTTCGCCGCCTTCACGGCGCCGATGAACGTGTCCGGCGCAGCTTCGATGAGTGTGCCGCTGTCATGGTCGCCCGAGGGCCTGCCAATCGGCTCGATGTTCTCGGGCAAGAGCGGCGACGACCAGCTCCTGTTCGAACTGGCGCTGGAACTCGAAGCAGCCCGCCCATGGGCCGACAAACTGCCAGGGGTCGTCGCGATCTAGATGATCATCGAACCTGCCCCCGTTACCAATGCGGATTCGGACGATGTCCTCGGCATCGATCCGTTTCTGTTTGGTTTCGGGTTTACGGCGGATGGCGCGGCCACCCCCCTCAAATGGGAAGACGTGATTTCAGGCGAATTGGCCACCTATCCACGCGTCTGGCTGCATCTCAACCGCCTGTCTCGGCAAACGCAAGGCTGGCTCTATCGCAAGAGCGGCATCGACAAGGTCGCCGTGCAATCCCTGCTTCAGGAAGAAACGCGCCCACGATCGACACGCCATGGCAACGGCTTCCTGATCAATTTGCGCGGCGTGAACCTCAATGACGGCGCGGATCTGGAAGACATGATCGCCCTGCGCATGTGGGCCAGTGAAAGCATGCTGATCACGCTCCGATCACGCCCCGTGCAGGCCTCGCGCGATGTCGAGGCATTGGTGAAAGCGGGCGAAGCCCCGGCCTCGACAGGTGGCCTCGTATCGGCGCTCGCCAATGCATTGACCGACCGGATGGAACCCGAGATTGCTACCTTCGACGAGCATTGTGATGGCTACGAGGATGAAATCCTTGATCCCGCCATTCGGCTCGGTCGGGCCACGCTTTCGGAATTCCGGCGCAAGGTTCTCGCCCTGCGCCGCTATATCGTGCCCCAGCGCGAAGCCTTGTCCCAACTGGTGCGCGAGGGCAGCGCGGCGGGCTTCTTCACGGATACGGACGTGCTTTACCTGCGCGAGTCCGTCGACCGGGTGACACGCCTCGCGGAAGACCTGGATGCCATTCGTGAACGCTCCATCGTGTTGCAGGAACAGGTGATGGAAGAGCGATCCGACATGATGAACCAGCGCCTGTTCGTGCTGTCCATCCTGTCGGCGGTGTTCCTGCCGATCAGCTTCGTGACAGGCCTGTTCGGGGTCAATGTCGGGGGAATTCCGGGCGTGAATAGCCCGATGGCTTTCAGCATCTTAATCGGCTCGCTGGCGCTGGCTACGGGTATCATGCTGGCCATCTTCCGATGGCGTCGCTGGATCTGATCCGACGCCCTTCCCTTAGGGCATTTGTTAACCATAGCTTTCAGGCTAGCGTGAAAACGACGCACGCGGTTTGTCATAATTCAATGCTGTTCGTGTAGTTAAGGTTGAAACGGCGCTTATCCCGGCGACGTATCGACCTATATTGGCTATAGTCAGCTCCCAGAAAGTTATCACCCGTGAACCGTTCCGCCTACATCGCTCTCAGCCTTCTGGTCGTCCTTCTCGCCTATTTCGGCATCCGCAGCGTCATGCGCGGCAGTATCAGCTCCCAAACTGAAGCAGCCGCCGTCGATACGTCCGTGAAAACGCCTGACGCAATTGTGGAAGAAGTCTCCACAGCGCCGCACGCGATCATGCTGGAAGCCAAAGGCCGCACCGCGCCCGACAAGTCGGTCACGGTCAAGGCCGGCACGACGGGTACCGTTATCTCCACCCCGGCAAAAGAAGGCAGCTTTGTCCGCAAGGGCGCCCTGCTCTGCGGCCTGGATGTCGAGGCCCGCTCCGCCCGTGTCAGCGAAGCGCAGGCCCGGCGCGATTCCGCCCGCATCGATTATGAAGCCGCCCGTACGCTGGCATCCAAAGGCCTGACGCCTGCCAACCAGGAAGCCGCCGCGAAGGCCTCGCTCGACGCCACAGAAGCAGCCCTCAACTCAGCCAAGGTCGAACTCGGCAAGACCCAGGTACGCGCGCCCTTCGATGGCGTGTTCGAGACCCAGCTTGCCGAAGCCGGCGACTATCTCGGCCCCGGCGGCGCCTGCGGTGTGCTGGTCGACATGACCCCCGTCATCGTCGCAGCCGAAGTTGCAGAAGATTATGCCGTCCAGCTGAAGCCCGGCATGGAAGCTACCGCCAAGCTGGCCAGCGGCGAATCCTATCCCGCGCGCATCCGCTATGTGTCGCGCACGGCCAGTGACCAGACACGGACCTTCATCATTGAAGCCGAGATTGACTCAGGCGACGCCACGCTCGCCGCAGGTGTCTCTGCCTCACTGCTGGTCCCGATTGGCACCACGCCGGCCACGCTGATCTCGCCAGCCCTGCTGACCCTTTCAGACAGCGGCGAACTCGGCGTCCGCTATGTCGAGGCAGACAATACAGTCCGCTTTGCCCCCGTACGGATCGTCGACGAAGGTCCGGGCGGCGCCTGGGTGACGGGCCTGCCTGACACAGTCCGCATCATCTCGATGGGGCAGGACTATCTCAATGAAGGGGTCAAGGTTAAGCCAGTCATGTCGGGTGGAGCGCAACGATGAACAGTTTGATCGACGGCGCCATTGGGCGGGCACGCATGGTGCTCGCCATTCTGTTCTGCGCCATCATTGCCGGTACGGTCACCTATATCGGCCTGCCCAAGGAAGCTGACCCGGACATCCAGATTCCCTTTGTCAGCATCACTGTACCGCTGGTCGGCGTGACGCCGGAAGATTCCGAGCGCTTGCTGGTCAAACCGATCGAACAGGAAATCCAGTCTCTGGAAGGCCTGAAGACCTTCCGTGGCTATGGCGCTGAAGGCGCCGGCCAGCTCGTGCTGGAATTCGAGATTGATACCGATATCGACCAGGCCGTGCTGGACGTGAAGGACAAGGTGGACATGGCCAAGCGCTATTTCCCCGCCGACGCGCGCGAGCCGATCATCACCGAATTCAACGCCGCCCAGTTCCCGATGATGATCGTGAACCTGTATGGCGACGCGCCGGAACGCGGCCTCAACGACATTGCCGAAGACCTTCAGGACCGGCTCGAACGCAATGCCGGCATCCTTGAGGCCCGCATCGTCGGCCGCCGCGACGACGTTCTGGAAATCATCGTCGATCCTGTAAAACTCGAAGCATACAATATTTCCTATCAGGAAATCCTGCAGGTCGTATCCGCCAATAACCAGCTGGTGCCAGCTGGCCAGATCGACACTGGCGAGGGCAGCTTTGCCGTCAAGGTGCCCGGCCTGATCCGCACCGCGAAGGACGCGCTCGACCTGCCGATCCGCCGGACGGCCAATTCGGTGGTTACGCTCTCGGACGTCGCGCAGGTGCGCCGGACGTACAAGGACGCGACCAGCTATGCGACCTTCAACGGCCAGCCCGCCATTCTTGTCGAAGTCATCAAGCGCACCGGCGCCAATATTCTCGACACCGCCAATTTCGTGCGGAGTGAGATTGCTGACGAGGAAAAGTCCTGGCCCTCGACGATCCGCGCGCAGGTCACGTCTGACGCATCTGAAATGATCGGCGAACAGCTCGGCCAGCTGCAAAGCTCCATCGTCGCCGCCGTGCTGCTCGTGATGATCATCTGCGTCGCCGCCCTCGGCTGGCGCTCGGCCCTTCTGGTCGGCATCTCGATCCCGGCCTCGTTCGTGATGGCCTTCCTGATCCTTGGCGCCTTTGGCTACACGATCAACATGATGGTCATGTTCGGCATGGTGATCGCGGTTGGTATCCTCGTCGACGGCGCTATCGTCGTGACGGAATATGCTGACCGGAAAATGGCTGAAGGCCTGAACCGCAAGGAAGCCTATGGCCTCGCCGGCAAGCGCATGTTCTGGCCTGTTGTTGCCTCCAACGCGACCACGCTCGCGGCCTTCGTGCCGTTCCTGTTCTGGAACTCGATGCCCGGCAAGTTCATGGCCTATCTGCCGATCACGCTGATCTTCGTTCTGACGGCCTCGCTGGTGATGGCGCTTATCTTCCTGCCCGTGCTTGGCTCGGTGATCGGCGCTCGCCCCAGCGGCACCAATGAAGACCTTGCCGCCCTCGCAGCCGATGCCGACCCGGAACTCGCCAAGGGCTGGCTCGGCGGTTACGTCAAACTGGTCAAGGGCCTCATCGCGCGGCCCTTGATGGTGACAGGTGTCGCCATCGGCTCAGTCATCCTGATCTTCATGTGGTTTGGCAGCACAACCCACAAATCGGAACTCTTCCTCGATATCGAGCCGGAACAGGCCTATGTCTTCATCCAGGCACAGGGCGCCCTCTCGGCCAGCGAGCAGTCTGACCTCGTGAAGCGCGCCGAAGCGGCCATTCGCGACATTAACGGCATCGAGGACATCTCCACACGCACGGGTGGGCCAGGCAGCGACGGCTTCAGCCGCGATGGCGGCAGTGCGCCTGTCGACACGATTGGCCAGATCCTGCTGGACCTCGCCACAGATGATGGCGTGCATGATGGCCGCAAGACGCTGATCGCGGTGCGCGAGCGCCTGTCGACCGTGCCCGCGCTGAAATACCAGATCCAGGCCCGCGAACAGGGTCCGCCAGCCGGCAAGGACGTGCAGATCGCCCTCCTCTCGGAGGACGGTCCCGCGCTTGCCGCCACGGCTGCCCTCGTGCGCAACAAGCTCGACAGCATGGACACCGTGCAGGAGATTGACGACACCCGCCCGCTGCCTGGTATTGAATACCAGCTCGAAGTCGACCGCGCCGAAGCCGGCAAGTTCGGCGTGGACGTGTCACAGGTCGGCGCGGCCGTTCAGCTGATCACCAATGGTATCCTCGTCGGCCGCTACCGGCCCGACGATGCGCCCGATGAAGTCGATATTCGCGTCCGCTTCCCGCAAGGCGACCGGAGTGCGTCGGCCATCGACCAACTGCGTATCGCAACGCCGGCAGGCAATGTGCCGCTCTCCCTGTTCGTCAAACGCGTGCCTGCCCCACGAGTCAGCTCGATCGAGCGGCGCGATGGCAAGCGAGTCGTTGATGTGCGCGCGAATGCCAGGGTCCAGGGTGAAGGCGCCGTCATCGTCGCCGATCTGAAAGACTGGATCGCCCAGCAAGACATACCGTCCGATGTGGAAGTCCGCTTCGAAGGTGCCGATGAAGACGCCGCCGATGCTGGCGCATTCTTCGCGGGCGCTGCAGCGGCGGCCCTGTTCATGATGGCCGTCATCCTGCTCTGGGAGTTCAACAATTTCTGGCAGGTCATCCTGACGCTCACGGCCGTCATCATCTCCACGGCCGGCGTGCTGGTCGGCATCCAGCTCGTGCTGCCCTATGTCTCGGTCCTTATGATCGGCACGGGTATCGTGGCGCTGGCGGGTATCGTCGTGAACAACAATATCGTTCTGATCGACACCTATAACCGACTGCGCAGCGATGGACGCACGCCCGAATACGCCGCGATTGCAACAGCCGCCCAGCGTATCCGCCCCATCCTGCTAACCACCGGCACGACCATTTGCGGCCTGCTGCCCATGGTTTTCCAGCTGAACGTGGATTTCGGCGCCGGTGCCATCAACTATGGCAGCGCCTCTTCGGAATGGTGGACGCAGCTGGCAACCGCGGTCGTCTTCGGCCTCGCCTTCTCGACGCTCATGATCCTGCTGGTGACGCCGGTCTGGCTGCTTGTGCCCCACCGCGTGGGCCGCTGGACACGGCGCGTCCTGGTTCCAGCTATCCTCTGGCTATGGCGCCAGATAATGCGCCTTATGACCCGAATAAAGCGCTTTGTGACCCGAAAGCCCCCCTCGGATCCCCAACCGGGACCTCGCGAATCTGTGAAAAAGGACGACAAGCCTGTCCGGATCCTGCCCGCCGCTGAATAGGGATCGCACAAAGATTCTTGCGATCTGAGCCACCGCTACTACCAATGGCGTGTGGAACAGATATCACCCGATTCCGTAGCCCAGGCGCCGCCTTCGCCTTTCAACATCCCGATTTTCCGGAATGTCTGGCTGGCAAACCTTGCGTCAAACTTCGGCAGCCTGGTCCAGTCGGTCGGCGCCGCATGGCTGATGACGACGCTGTCGAACTCGCCGACGGACGTGGCCCTTGTGCAGGCATCGACGGCCTTGCCGATCATGCTCTTCTCGCTCTGGGCCGGCGCGCTGGCTGATAATCTCGACCGGCGCATCATGATGCTGTGCACGCAGAGCTTCATGTTGATTGTCTCGGTCGGCCTTACCCTTTTTGCCTGGTCGGGCGCCCTGACGCCCGCCCTTTTGCTGACATTCACCTTCCTGATCGGCTGCGGCACGGCCTTTAACAGCCCGGCCTGGCAGGCCTCGGTGGGTGACATGGTCCCGCGCCCTGTCCTGCCAAGCGCCGTGGCGCTCAACAGCATGGGCTTCAATATCGCCCGCAGTGTCGGCCCCGGCATTGGCGGCATCATCATTGCCACGGCAGGGGCGGCCGCCGCCTTCATGGTCAATGCTTTCAGCTATCTCGGACTGATCTTTGTGCTGCTGAAATGGAAGCCGCCGCAGCACACCCGTCTCCTGCCCCGCGAACCCACGTCCATCGCCATCCTGGCCGGCCTGCGATACGTATCGCTTTCCCCCAAAATCCAGATCACCCTGCTACGCGCCACGCTGTTTGCAATCGCCGCCAGCGCTGTGCCGGCCCTGATGCCACTTGTGGCCAAGGAACTGCTCAAAGGCGGCCCGCTGATTTACGGCGGCCTGCTCGGGGCGTTCGGTATCGGCGCTGTGCTGGGTGCATTTTCGAGCCGCCGCCTGCGGGCGCGCCTGTCAACCGACGGCATCATCCGGCTGTCGTCCACGGCGCTTGTTGTCGGCGTCACGAGCGCGGCCCTCAGCGGATCGGTCCTCTTCACCATTCCGGCGCTGATGATTGCCGGTGCGGGCTGGGTGCTCGCGCTGTCCACCTTCAACGTGGCCATCCAGCTGTCGGCGCCGCGATGGGTCGTCGCGCGTAGCCTCTCGATCTACCAGATGGCGGCCTTTGGCGGCATGGCGCTCGGCAGCGCCGCGTTTGGCTATGTGTCGGAACACTATGGCGTGCGGGACGCGCTGCTCGCGGCGGCCGGCTTTCAGGCCTTTGGCATGTTGGTCGGCCTCTTTGTGAAACTGCCGCAAGTGGAAGATATTGATCTCGACCCGCTCGGGCGCTGGAAAGAGCCGGATGTTGTCTTGCCAATTGAACAGCGCAGCGGCCCGATTGTCATCATGGTCGAGTACAGGGTGGCCGAACATAACATCCCCGAATTTCTGACGGCCATGCGCGAACGTCGCCGCATCTGCCGCCGCGACGGCGCCTTCCGGTGGACCCTCGCGCGCGACCTCAACGATCCGGACAAATGGCTCGAACGTTATCGTGTGCCGACATGGCTCGATTATGTGCGCAATACGCAGCGCCGCACCAAGGCGGATGCCGACATTGGCGATGAAATACGGCGCTTGATGAAGGACGGACAGAAGCCCGTTGTGCATCGCCTGATCGAACGGCAAGTATCTGCCGATACGCATTCATTACCTAAGCCCGCCACCAACCCGCCTGAGCCAAGCGAGACCTAGTGAGGCGGTAAACGATTTTCTGCCCGCCCCGAAACCCCTGCAACACCGTCCATCCTACCCATGGGCTGATCTTCTGAAGGAATGCCACAATGCGCCATTTTCTCTACGCGCTGTCTGCCCTGTCACTGCTTGCCGTGGGTGCCGCCCACGCTGATGAGCCTGCACAGGGCGAGACGAGCCTCTCGCCGGAGACACCGGAAATCCTGTCGCTGCGCGATCAGGCCGAGATCCACGACCGCTGGCTGGCCGAACGCCTCGATACTGTGGTCCCAGCCCTCATGCGCGAACACAAGATCGACATGTGGGTCATCATCGCCCGCGAATACATGGAAGACCCTGTGCTGAGCACGATGCTGAATTCAACAAGCATGCGGGCACGCCGACGCACCGTGCTTGTGTTCAGTGACCCCGGCAATGGTGAGCCCGTAGAGCGTCTGACGGTCAGCCGCTATGGCATGGGTGACTTCTTCAAGGCAGCCTGGAATCCGGAAGGCGGCGACGATCAATGGGCGCGTCTTGCGGAAGTCATTGCCGAGCGCAATCCAGAGAAGATCGCCGTCAATGTGTCATCCGCCTCGGCCTTCGCGGACGGACTGACAAGCAGCCAGTATACGGATTTCTATGCTGCGCTTGATCCGGAATACCAGAAGCGTATCGTCTCGGGTTTCGAACTCGCCACCGGATGGCTTGAGACGCGCATTCCCGGCGAGATGGAGTATTATCCCGAGATCGTCCGCACCGCTCACAGCATCATCGGCGAAGCCTTCTCCTCCCGCGTGATCACACCGGGCGAGACCACGGCAGATGATGTTGTCTGGTGGACACGCCAGAAGATTTCGGATCTTGGCCTGTCCCCGTGGTTTCACACCTCGGTGAGCGTTTTCAGGGAAGGTGAGCCGGAAGAACTGGCGGGCGATACGGTTATCGAGAAGGGCGACCTGCTCTGGATCGATTTCGGGATCGTCTACCTTGGCCTCAACACCGATACGCAGCACATGGCCTATGTCCTGAAGGATGGCGAGACGGATGCCCCCGAAGGCCTCAAAGCGGGTCTGAGGGCCAGCAATGACGTACAGGACGCGCTTATCTCCTCCTTCGAGACCGGCCTCTCAGGCAACGAGATACTTGCGCGCGCCCGGCAGAAAGCCATCGCAGCCGGTCTTGAGCCAACGATCTACAGCCACCCGATTGGCTATCATGGACACGGCGCCGGGTCGGCCATTGGCTTCTGGGACAACCAGGCACCATCCGACAAAGGCACCTATCGCCTGCGACCGAACACGGCCTGGTCCATTGAACTGGCCGCCAAGAAGGCTGTTCCTGAATGGGGGGGGCAGGAAATCCCGTTCCGCACAGAGGATGACGCGTTCTTTGACGGCAAAACCGTTCGGTTCATCGATGGGCGCCAAACGCGTCTGCATCTGATCGGTGAAGAGTGAACACGCAAAACCGCCTGACGCGATCTGCAGTGTTTA
>NZ_ARYL01000026.1 GCF_000685295.1 Hyphomonas oceanitis SCH89 | reverse complement strand
ATAACGGACCACTTTTCGGGAGGCAGACCAGGAAGCGACCACAGTCAGGCCGAGAAGGGGCAAACTTGCATATCTCATACACGTCTCCTCTGAGCTGGTTTTGACATTATACGAGGATTGCTCGTATTCTAAACTCGAATTGATCGTGTGACCCTTTGAACATGAGTTTTGAGAGAAAAAATCAATATAACCAAAGGAGAAAGCCGCAGCAGCAGCGTTCGCGCGCGACTGTGGCAGCGATCTTGGAGGCGTCTGCTCGGATTTTGAGACAGGACGGTATGGTTGGCCTCAATACCAACCGCATTGCAGAAACGGCCGGTATCGGGATTGGATCATTGTATGGTTATTTTCCCAACAAGGAGGCGATCCTTCTGGCGCTTGCAAAAGACATTCTATCTGCGGATGAGGCCGCAGTACTAGAAGCCGTCGAACACTGTGATCAACCAATCCGATCACTCATTGAAGTGCTCGTCGACAGGCACATGGCAGATCGCGAGCTCAGGCGTATTGTGATGTCGTGGCATATTGGAGCGGGGTATGCGTATGAACACTCGCACCGCGCCCAATCAATGATCAAACGGATCGTCAGTCTCGTAAGAGAGGAAAGAGAAGGTAGTCATGACGACTTGACCATGTTCGTGGCGTCGCGAGCCGTTCTCGGCATTTGCCGCGCTCTGGTCGACGAGCCAAGTCTGCCGGACCGCCTGCTGCTTGTCGAGCGTACCAGCCGTCTAGTCAGCCTGATATTCGATAGATACAGCCTAATGAACGCTGAATACCACACAGGTGAATGAATCTAAAGAGAAAAGCAAATTTGAAGTCAATAAGGCCGGTCTCCTTTTATGGTGACGCGGTTCCCATAGCGGCGATGGGGCCAGTAATCCCAGATCGCATGATGCTGCGTACACCGATTATCCCAGAATGCGATCGAGCCGGGTTGCCATCGCAACCTGCACTGGAAGGCCGGATGGGTGGCATGGCGGACGAGGAAGCGCAGAAGCGCGTCGCTCTCTTCATGCGGGATCCCGTCAATCGCCGTGGTGAAGGCATAATTGACGTAAAGGGATTTCTGGCCGCTGACGGGGTGGGTGCGGATGACCGGGTGGTGGGCTTTGGGATAGCTCGGCTTGTCCTCGACATTCTGATGCGCATAGAGGCCGCGATAGACATGTTCGCCGTCATGGGTGGCGGTCAGACCGTCCAGATAGGTTTTCATCCGGGGAGACAGCGCCTCATAGGCCGCATACATGCTGGCAAAGAGCGTGTCGCCGCCAGCCGGGGGCGACTCCTTGATATAGAGGATGCTGCCAAGCGGCGGCTCCTCCTCGCATGAGACATCGGTGTGCCAGGCTTCGCCATTGGCACGGACCGAATTTTCGTCCGCTGCGATGATCATGATTTCCGGGTAATCGCCCAGACCCGGGGCGGCGGGGTGGGTGTGCAGCTCTCCGAAAAGACGGCCAAAGGCAATCTGCTGCTCTGGCGTGAGGGTCTGGTCCCGAAAGAAGATGACGAGGTTTTCCGTGAAGGCGCGGTGGAGCTCCTCCACGACCCGATCGGGCAGATTGCGGGAGAGATCGACGCCGTGAATTTCGGCGCCAATGACGGGGGTCACCTTCCTGACCTCCATATGGCGGTAACCTTCTGACTCGACCTTCCCCTGCACCGGGGCGTTGCCGGGTTTTTGCGTGCTCTGCTGCATTCCTGTTGGGTCCGTATCGTAAAAGCCAAGATGGGTGCGGTCAGCCAGGCGCGGCGCCGACAACTATTGTCAATAATCGACAATAAGGGCTTCTGTCAAAGGATTCCCTGCACCGGCCGGGCGTGATCAGGGGGCGGAAGCGGCGTGTTCGGCTTCGGCCGTAAGCCGATGAATCTCCGCAAGGCTCTCCAGAACAAGATCGCGGGCCAGGCGTTCGGCCTCGCCGCGGCGCCCATTCGCGATCGCCTTGCAGAGGCCGGCCCATCGTGAGGCCGATTCGCGGCGCCGTTCCGGGCGCAGGATACTCGCCCAGAGCATGGCGACTTCGTTTTCAAAGGCGCGGGAGAATTTTGCCAGATACCAGGCTCCTGAGATGCCGACGATCAGCGTGGCAATCCCCCGCCGGACCATGATATATTCTCCCACATTCGTTTCCTGCGGGGCATTGGCCAGTTTCATCAACAGATCCATGCCATCGGTCATCGCCTCGAGGGCTGCCGGACTGGGCGCCGGGGCCGATGCGGCAAGACCGGCCTGGGCGGCAAAGAGTTCAGCGCGGATCAGGAACAGGCATCGGGTTTCCTCCAGCGTCAGCTCGCGCACGATCGCTCCCTTGCGGCCGCGAAGCGTGATCAGCCTGTCGCGGTCGAGTAGACGCAGGGCCTCGCGCACGGGGCCGCGGCTGACGTCGAAATGGTCGGCAATCGCCAGCTCCCGGATGGCTTCGCCCGGCTTGAAGTCGCCGAACTGGATCCGGTCGGCGATCCACGCGGCAATGTGGCCGGGCAGGGTCGGGGGCGGAAACTGGCCAACGCCTGCGATGGCTTCGGCACGCGCGGCGAAAGCGCGGATATCGGGGTCGAAAGCGCTCATTGGCTCAGGCTTTCCTCCAGTTCGGCAAGCCGTTCAGGCGCGACGATACAGACATGCAGGGCAACCTGGCCCATGACATCGGCGAGCCGCGGATTGCCGGACACTCTGCTCAGCAATGCGAGCTGTCTTTCGACAAGTTTCAGACGTTGCGAGCGTGTCCGGGCGGCTTTCTCCGGCTGGCTTGCCGGCTCCGCCGAGGCATCGTGGCGCCGCAACTCTTCTCCGAGCAGCCATCTCAGCCGGTCCCAGACCACAAAGAGTTCTCTCGGCGGGGCATAGTCTGCATCGATGACGCGGGCACCGCGCCGGGCCGAAACCATGATCGCGCCCTGCTTTTCGAGCAGGTGAAAAGCTTCTCTGGTCGTGGAAGCGGTGCAATCGAAGCGTTCGGCGACGGCGCGTTCGGTAATGCGTGCACCCGCTGGAAGCTCGCCATCGATGATCAGCGCCCGCAGACCCTCAGCCACGGCAGCCGCGCTCGATCCGTCCTGGCCGGGCGGGCTTTCGGCAGAGGCATGGGTCTCGGGCGATTTTTTCATCATGTCGTTTGCGTTATTGCCTTCAGGACGGGTCCGGCGGAACCTGTGATTATGACCGGAGTGCCCGATTTTCCATACTGATTTATCCTGCAATACAGTATCGGGCTGTCCTCTGAAGAAAATGTTCCTGCCACAGCTCTGCGTCCTGATGCGGGGGAAGACGCCGCACGGGTGCGCCGTCCCCCATCAGGCCATGTCAAGGCAGGCGCCTAGGGATTGGCATCAGCCTGCGCATCGATCAGTTCGCCGAGCCCGCCATCGAGGATGATCAGCTCGGTCGCATCCACATAGCCGGTGAGCAACTGGTCGTTGAGATGGATGTAGGCGGCCCAGTCGCGGTCTGGCGAGAAGAACGCGATCGCCCCAAAGGCGCCAACGCCGAGATACAGCTTCGAGAGACCGGTATCCTCCGGCTCATAGACCCACAGGCCTCGTGCATAGTCGAGATCCAGCTTCTTGGCCGGGGTGCTGACCACTTCGATATCCTCCGGACTGCTTGTCAGCGGTGCCTGGGTGATCCTCATATCGTTCAGCGAGGAGGGTGTTAGCAGGGTCTTCCCGTTGCACTGGCCGCTAAGCAGGGCCTGGGCGAAGACGCCGCCATCGAACAGATCCGTTTCAAAGCCGCCCGCCGGCCATTCATTGTCCTCCGGCATGATCACCGTATTGGGAAGATTGCAGGCATCCGGGCCGGTCAGATAGTGTTCGACCAGTTCGGTGAACGTGACGTCCTCAGTGTAGCTGAGATTATGGGCGTTGAGGCTGGCAAGCCCGAGTATCTGCCAGGCCATCGGCCCGTAGGAGAAGGCATCGCCCGGCTTGAAGACATAGTCCGGATCATTGTTCGGGTCGGCATCCGCCTCGATGGCGCGTGCAATCATCGCTTCGCCGCAGGTCTCGAAATCGGAACCGAGCAGAGGTGCCGTATTGTTGATGCAGGAGAGCGGGTTGAGCGGGAACGCCTGGATCGGATCGTGTCCGGTCGTCATGCTCATCAGATGGCCGATCGTCATGTGGTCATAGGCGGGTTCTCCCTGTTCGGGCGGGCTGATGCCGTCATCATATTCCGATGAATTGAGTGTCGTTGCGTCTGTAATGTGTTCCTTCACAAGGTCGTCCAGAGAGAAGCCGGTCGTTGTGTCGCCGGTTTCCGAAAGGGCGATTGCCGCCGTCATGGTCTTGGACAGGGAAGCGACGTTGAAATTGTGGCTCAGCATTTCCGCACAGGTATCGTCGCCGCTCCATCCGCCAAAACCGCCCCAGTAGGCCACATCTCCCTTGTGATAGATGATGAGGGCGCCGCGCAGAAAGGACGAATTGTCGAGGGCGTCCTCGACATCACTCCAGTCATATCCGTCCGGCAGGGCCCCTTGGGCGGGCGGGCAATTGGCTGTGTCCTGCGCGAGGGCAGGGCCTGCCATCAACGATATCGCGGCACACAGGCCGGACGCTTTCCGCCAGCTCATCCTGATCAGGGTCATCGTTTCCTCCATGTCTGTTCTTGTTTCCTGCCCGTAAGGGGGCAGGGGGCGGGCGACCGTTTCGGGGTCACATGCGATGCCCGGACAGAACTCTTCCATTGCGCGACATTTTTTGTCAATAATAGACAATAAGAGTTAAGAGAGGCCGAAAGTGGAAGGAACATCATCATGGAATTGACCAGCCGCCGGCGAATGCTGGCTCTTGCGGCATCGTCGCCTTTTGCGGGATGGGCTGCGAGCTGCGCATCACCCGGACGGGGGCCTGTTCCCCTGCGTGGTGTCCGCTTCCAGGGGACGGGGCAATTCCTCGATCAGCTGGTCGAGACCGGTCAGATCGCAGGCGGGGCCTTGCGCATATCGCAGCAGGGCGAGGTTCTTTACACGCACCATGCCGGCAAGGCGGACA
This sequence comes from Hyphomonas oceanitis SCH89, assembly GCF_000685295.1. GTDB lineage: Bacteria > Pseudomonadota > Alphaproteobacteria > Caulobacterales > Hyphomonadaceae > Hyphomonas > Hyphomonas oceanitis. The sequence continues at coordinate 52,810 of NZ_ARYL01000026.1, read as the reverse complement.
TCGCGTCCGGCAAGGCTATCCGGCCGGACACGATCTATCGCGCCTATTCCATGACCAAGCCCGTGACCGCCGCAGCCATCATGATGCTGGCCGATGAAGGCAAACTGTCCCTCGATGACCCGGTAAGGGAATACGTGCCGGAGTTTTCAGATCTCCGCGTGCTTGCTTCGCCGGATGGCGAACCTGTGAAGACAGTGCCGGCTGGTGAGATGCGGATCATCCATCTGCTCGCTCATACATCGGGGCTGAGCAATAGCTGGACGCCCGGACCGCTCGCGCCGCTCTACCAAAAAGCTGGGCTGGTCTCGGCGTCCTATCCCTACGACCCGGATTTCGCGGGCGGCCTTACGGAAGTGGCAAGGCAGCTGGCGGAGATTCCCCTGCAATTTCAGCCGGGGTCGCAATGGCTGTACTCCATCTCGCCGGATATTGCGGGGCTTGTCGTTGAGCGCATTAAAGGTCAGCGCTTCGGGGCTTTCCTCCAGGAAAAGATGTTCGATCCACTGGGCATGCCGGATACGGGTTTCCATGTCCCTGCGGAGAAAGCAGGTCGCCTTGCGGCGGTCTACGCCCTGAAGGAGGACAAGCTTGTCCATCAGGAACCGGCTGAGAGCTCGCCTTTCCTCAAGGCGCCTTATGTCGAGTCCGGATCGGCGGGCCTGGTCACGACGCTGGATGATTATGGACGCTTCGCCGCCATGCTTGCCGGCCTCGGGACGGTGAACGGCGTGCGCGTTCTCAGCGAGGATCGCGCGCGCGCGATGATGTCGCCGCATGTGGACGAGGCTGTTCTCGGTCCCGTCTTCGGCCGTTTCATGGGCTTTGCGACCGGCGGATCCGGCAAGGGAATGGGAATGGCGCTCGGCGGCGCCGTTCTCACTGATCCGGCGGCGTCCCGTGTGCCGGGGGTCAGGGGTGAATACACCTGGGGCGGCGCGGCAAGCACCACTTTCATTGCGGTACCGGAGATCGGGCTCGAAGCGACCTTGATGACACAGCTGTTCCCGTCAGGGACGCTGCCGCTGCGGGACCTGATGAAAAAAGCCGTCTACGACGCGATTCTCTGACACGGGCGGGACTCCGCAGAGCCGTCCACTATCTGGCGGCAATTTCCGGTCTCGCAGACAAAAGGAAAAATCCGGCCTGAAGCATATTGTCAATAATCGACATAAAATCTATAAACACTTGTCCAGACGTCTCCGGGCACATCGGGACGGGATAGTCCCCACCAAGGGGCAAGGGAGGAAACAATGAAAACAAGGCTAATGGCGACATCCGCCTGCATCGCATTTGCCACGTCTTTTCCGGGCCTCGCCCTTTCACAGGAAGGGGAGCTGGATACAGAGGCATCACGAGCCCTCGACGTCGTTGTCGTGACCGCGCAGAAGCGGGAACAGGACATTCTTGATGTCGGGGCGACGGTCAGCGCAATCGGCGAGCAGACCCTGAAGGATTCGCGGGTCAACACGATGAGTGACCTGCCGGCGCACGTGCCCAATGTCGATATCCGGAACCAGGCCGCCGGCACCCTGCCGGTGATTACCATTCGCGGGGTGGGCCTGAACGATTTCAGCAATACCAACAATCCGAGCGCGGGTGTCTATATCGATGGTGTCTATCTTTCATCGCTCGGGCTTCTGAGCTTCGACTTCTTTGATCTGCAACGAGTCGAAGTGCTGAAAGGCCCGCAGGGCACCCTTTACGGGCGCAACTCCACGGCCGGCGCCATCAATTTCATAAGCGCGAAACCGAATTTTGACGGTGCCTCGACGAGCGTTTCGGCGACCTATGGCAATTACGGAACGCAGGAAGTGCAGGGCGTCTCGAACCTCCCCGTCAATGATCAGCTCGCAGTGCGGCTGGGCGGGAAGATCATTCGGCAAACGGAAGGCTTTTTCCACAACCGCACGACCGGCAGGGATCTTGGTGAGCAGAGCATCTTCCTCGGACGCGCCCAGCTTCGCTGGCGTCCTGACAGCAATACCGATGTCACGTTCAAGATTGACGGTTTCGACAATGATTCAGAGCTCGGCCAGGGGGCCTTCTTCGGTGCACTGGATTTTACCAATCCGCCAGGTTTTGCCTGTGCCGCGCTGGCACGCGGTGAAACCGACCCGGATTGTACCAACGCCCAGGGTTATAGCGATCCGGACGGCGATCCGTTCACAGGCGACTGGGCTGAAGCCCCGTTCTATGATGCCGGCCAGATCGCGGCGACCCTGGAAGGCACGTTCAATCTGGGCGGCGCCGAACTGGCGAGTGTCACCGGTTATATCGACCATTACCGCGAGGCCTATACCGATCTCGACGCATCGCCTGCGACCGCTCTGGAATTCGTGCCGACCACGGATGTCGAGCAATATTCGCAGGAGTTCCGCCTGTCGGGCACGATGAATGACCGCCTGGATTGGCTGCTTGGTGTTTTCGGATCGCATGATCGCATCAAGGTCGGTTCAACGGGCTATTCGGATGACTTGTTCAGCACGCGCACCAGCGGCTTCGGCGATCAGACCACTGATGCGGCTGCTGTGTTCGGCCACGGGGAATATGCCCTGACAGACCAGCTTTCGCTGATCACCGGCCTGCGCTTCAGCTGGGAGAAGAAGGAATACACCGCGCGCGTCTTTGACGACAATCCATTCGGCACGAGCTGCCTGATCAGCGCGACCTGCACGCCCGGACCGACGGGCCGCGTGACGCTTGCGTCGGCGGACAATCTACAAATCGAAGACGATAACCTGTCCTGGAAACTCGGCCTCGACTGGAAGCCGTCCGCCAATACGCTTTACTATGCGAGCGTGTCGCAGGGGGTGAAATCCGGCGGCTTCTTCTTCGGCTTCACGACGAATAGCGGCTCTTTCCAACCCTTCGATCCGGAAAGCCTGATTTCCTATGAAGTCGGGATGAAGAACCGCACGGCGAATGGCGCGCTGCAATTTGCCGCGAGCGCGTTCTATTACGATTATTCCGACATCCAGACCTATGTCCGCGACGAGTCGGGTGCCGTACCTTTCCAGCGGCTCGGCAATGTCGATGAAGCCACCCTGTACGGGGCCGATCTGGAAGCCACTTTTCTGCCGCCTGCCATTGATGGCCTGACGATCACGGGCGGGCTCGGCCTGCTGGAATCGGAACTTGGCGCCTTCCTCGCCGTGGCCGGTCCGGTGGATGAAGGCAAGGAGTTCCCGAACGCGCCGGGGCTGACCCTCAACACGATGGTCCGTTATGAACGCCCGGTCGGCAACAATTTGCGCGGCATCATCCAGGTCGACGGGCGCTATTCGGGCGAGACGCAGAAGGATGCGCTGAACAATCCGGTCATCGCCGCCGACGCCTACAATCTGTGGAACGGCCGGCTTGCCATCGCCTCGGCGGATAATGGCTGGGAGTTGGCCCTCTGGGGCAAGAATCTCTTCGATGAAGCCTACAAGGTCCAGGGGGTCGACCTGACCAGCCTCGGCTTCGGCTACGAGAACTACAATCCGCCGCGCACCTATGGCGCCACGCTGACTGTACGGTTCTGAGGCGGAGGCATGACAGGGCGGCCGCCCGGATCCGGTGGCCGTCCTTATGCGGCGGCCGGTGACGGCCCGTCCAGACCGGTTGTCCTGTGGGCGCCTCCCGGTCCGCGGGACGGCCGGTTCAAACGGTTTGCAGGCCGAAAGGACATTCCGGGCGCGTTGTAAGGGGGCGGCGATACAATGCTGAAGCACTTCCGTGTCGGACGCCCCGCAGCGGCAGAGAGGGTGCGCCGCGTGCGGGCGCTCGCGCCCGGACTTCTGCTGACCGTGACCATCGCACTTGCCGCCCGGTTCGTATCGGCCCAGTATGGCGGACCGGTCATGCTGCTCGCCCTTGTGCTTGGTGTGGCTTTCAACTTCCTGTCCCATGAGCCCCGTTGCGCGCCCGGCCTGGCCTTTGCCAGCCGGACAGTCCTCAAGGCCGGGGTGGCCCTGCTCGGCGCGGCGTTGACCTTTTCCGACGCGGCCACGCTTGGCCTGCCGGCACTTGGCGTCATCGCGCTGGCCGTCGCCGGAACGCTCGCGGGCGGCGCGCTGATCGCCCGGCTGGCCCGGTTCGACTGGTCCTATGCCATCCTGATGGCAGGGGCCGTGGCGATCTGCGGAACCTCCGCAGCGATGGCCATTGCGTCTGTCCTGCCTGCCACGAAGGACAATGAGCGGCGTGTCGTGATCGTCGTGGCGGGGGTAACCACGCTCTCCACTCTGGCCATGATCCTGTACCCGTCGCTCGCCACAGCTCTGCGCATGACAGATGGCCAGACCGGTCTTTTCCTCGGAGCAAGCATCCATGGTGTCGCTCAGGTCATTGCCGGCGGTTACATCATCTCGGACGAGGCAGGCGCCATTTCAGCCATCGTGAAACTGGTCCGTGTCAGCTTTTTGGCGCCCGTGATCTTTATTGTTGCGCTCATGTTCAGAAATCATGCCGGCGCGGAGAAGAAGCGTTTCACCATGGTGCCGCTTTTTGTGATCGGCTTCTTTGCGGCCATGGCGGCAAGGAGTCTTGGTATCATTCCGCATGCGGTCGCGGAGAGCATGACCAGCTTGTCGGAATGGTTCCTGGTGATTGCTGTTTCAGCGCTCGGTGTCAGGATGTCGGTTTCGGGGGTCATGGCCTCTGGCGCAGGCCCCTTTCTGGTGCTGATATTGCAGACCTTGCTGATCCTTGGGCTGGTCCTGGCCGGAATGGCGCTGATGCCCGGCATTACGGCTTTCCAGCCCGGTTGACGTGATTACCGGCGAGAGGAGCGGGCGAGCCGCAGGGCAAGCTTCTCCTGGAAGTTCAGTTGCTCGGTCTGCTTGTCCTTCTCGAAGCTTGCCATGCCATTGTCAAAGATCATGAGCTTGTCGGTCCCTCGCTTGTAGGCAGGCCATTCGGTCCCGCATGCAGGCTCGCCTGCTTTTGCAAAGCCTGTCCAGCAATCGATCATGATATCGGACATCTTCGTGTCGGCTTCGCCGAATTCGGCAGCTGAAGCGAGCGTTCCGGCAGAGCCGAAGACATAAACAACATCCACGCCATGGGCGGCACCCGGAACGTTGCCGCGCAGGCTTTCGCGCACCTGCTCGAAGCGGTAGAGATAGGCCGGTTTTCCCTTGGATGTCAGCCTGGCAATCCAGCGAGCTGGCGCGGCGAACCCGGCATCAGTGTAAAGTGCGTCGGCAAATTGCTGATCGCTCAGGTGGTCGGCCTTGTAGGCTTCCCGAGCCTCGTCGCGCATGTCTTCCGGCACTATTGAAATGATGCTCCCGGGATCTGTCTTCCTGGCGCGAGAGAGGCTGGCCTCCCAGTTATTCGTCCCAATCATGAGCGGCACATCAGCAATTTTGCGCTTGCGTATCGCAGCGGGCACCTGCATTGGCACCGAGTTTTTCTCGACAACGGGCCACCACTCGGTCCCGCTGCCTGCTTGCGCGGACAGAAGGTCAGGCAAGGGCACATCGCGCAGTTCGGTGAGGGTGCTGGCTTCGACCGCTTCGGCCAGCGCGGCCCCGTCGCTGTCGAGATCGGCTGCACCGCTCAGTGGCCGCCAGCCGCCGCTCGACTGGATGATGGCCTTGTCGAACAGGCCTTCCGACAGCGGAGAATAGAGATGCAGGAGCACACTCACACCGCCCGCCGATTCCCCGAATATGGTGACATTGTCCGGATCGCCGCCAAACCCTTCGATGTTGTCCCGGACCCATTCGAGTGCCGCGACCTGGTCCAGGAAGCCGTAATTGGCGCGCGGAGCATTGGCCTGTTCGTCTGCCAGGCCTGGATGGCCGAAGAAACCGAGCATGCCGAGCCGGTAGTTCAGCGTGACCACAACCACATCTTCGCGTGCAAGTGCCGAACCATCATAGATCGGCGCCCCGCCCGCGCCGAGATAGAAGGCACCGCCATGGATCCACACCATGACGGGCAGATCCTCCGCGTCGGTATCGGGCGTCCACACGTTCAGGGACAGGCAATCTTCGCTCTGGTCGTTATCCTCGTTCAAGAGGACAGCTTGGGAGACCGGTTGCGGACAGGCTGGCCCGAATGCCTGCGCCTGCCTCACGCCCTCCCATCCTTGAGGTTTCTGCGGTGCAGTCCATCGCCGCTCACCGGCAGGCGAAGCGCCATAAGGTATGCCAAGAAATGCGGACATACCTGCGTCGGATTTGCCCATGACCATGCCGGTCTTGGTCATCGCAGTGGGCGCGTCGGAGTCGGCATGCGCGGTCGACAGACATGCGAACAGTATCGCGGCGAGGGAAGCGAACCTTTTCATGGCAGTAACTCCTTCAGCGAATTTTGAATGGCGGCGACGACCGGCGCAATGAAATGGCCATTTGTCATTCTTAGGTCGTCATTGGGAGAGTGGTGAAACCGATGCGCGCCTAGCAGGCCAAAGACCCGATTGTAGCCGTGACGGACAATTGTTCCGACTTCGCCAGCGGCAGTATTGTCTAGCTCATAAGGTGCACGCAGGCCACTAAGCTTGGAGAATGCCTGCTGGAGGACGGGAACAAGCCCTTCGGATGCGAGCAGGAATCGCTGCGGATCCGGACTGTCAAGCGGGGCAAGAGTTCCTGCAGCCTCATGCCAGTTACGCGCCGCAAAACCTGCGCCGAGATGCAGCCAGAGTTCGACACCTTGAGGATCGGGCGCTTTTGCACTGAGGAACTCTGCTGCGCCAAGATTCTCATATTCGTGACCGCTTGTGGCAACCATCAGGACCGGACGCCCGCCGGCCAGCCGGGGCAAGGAGTCGGCCAGTTGCAGGAAGCTCACAATTCCTGGCCCCCTTTCACCGATACAGGTGAACCATCCGCTGCGCGGTGTTGAAACGACTAGAACTGGACCCGTGCCGTCACGCCAACCGAAAATATTCCGGGCAAGTCGGTGCCCGCTCTGCCCCCTCACCATAAGACGGGCACTGTCGCCTCGCGCAGCGGCTTCGAATACCGGGCCCGCCACGGAGGGACCCAATATGCAAATCGGTACCTGCGCCGCAGGTGTCTCTGCGTGAGCATTGAGCATCAGGGGATCGCCCGTCGGACCATTGGTGACGAGAAGAATGGCTTTCGCACCGGCTTCTTCGGCAGCCCTTATGCGATTCAGAATATTCGGCTGCTTCAGGGAGGAATGCCGCGCGTAGGGCAGATCGACAACCGCAATGACGTCCGCGAGACGCGAACGATCGTCATCCGTGCTGTAGATGCCAAGCGGAGCTACAAGCCCGTTCGGTCCCGGCTGCGTCACAACAGCCTGCGGCCAGACAGGCAGGGTGGCCTCCCCGACAGAAAGGACGGCCTGTTCTGCCTTGAACCAGGGAACGCTGAATGCCTGCTCGCCAATTTTGAAACCGGCTTTTTCCAGTCGCTGACCGATCCAGTTTCCGCAGGCTTCGTCGCCTGCACCTCCAGACCTCAGGATTCCGAATGCGGCCAGACTGCTGAGGTCGGCATCAAACTGGGCATTCATGTCCTTGGGGCCTTCAGCAAAGCTGACCGGGCTCATCGCTGTGAGGCCGCCGATGGTCATTTGTTTAAGCAATGTGCGACGTAACAGGTGTTCTCGAGGCCATCGTTCAGTCATCGACAAATCCGGCGGCTAGAATTCATATCGAAGCTCCAGGCCCGTCGTTCTGGGTTGCCCGAGCCGCTCGGTCGTCGCGCTCTCGAAGATCACATACTCTTCGTCGAAAATATTGTTCGCAAAGGCGGCGAGCTCGAAATTGGCGATCTGAAACCCGAGCCTAAGGTTCAGAAGTTGATAGTCATCCAGGTCGGGAGTTGCTGCTGTGAGCTCCTGAACTCCGCCGGACTGACCATAGTAGAAGGCGTTCGAGATCAGGTTGACAGAGTCAGTCAGACGGCGGCTGTAATTTAGGTTCAGCGAGCCGATCCATTCAGGTGTCTGGGCCGTGGCCAGGCCTTCAAGTGGCCCGCCGGTCACTTCACCATCCTGGCGCGACAGCGAAAAGGCCGCGGCCAGGTCGCCGCCAGCGATCTCGAACTGGCTGTTTGCTTCCAGTTCGACGCCCCATGTCTCGGCTTGGCCCGTATTGGTCAGGAAGCTTGTCGACAGGACCGGGCATTCCGGAACGGTGGCACCGCATCCATTGTCGCGCTGGACGATGAGATCGTCAGACTGGGACAGGTAGGCAGCGACCGCCACATAGAATTTGTCTACGCGCCCCTTGAGACCTGCCTCGTAAGCCGTCGAGGTTTCATCATCATATGAGGACGGGATAGGGATGGGCTGTTCCGGCACGCCTAGATTGGCATTGAAGCCGCCGGCGCGATAGCTTGTCCCGGCTTTGCCATAGACCTGCCAATCGGGAGCGAAACGGTAGGCGAGGGTACCAGTGTAGGACACATTATCAGATGTGCGGTCGGCCATGAAATTGAAAGCATCCCCGCCTATCTGCGCGCCGCTCGCAAAATCGAAACGGCTGGCATCGACACTGCGTTCATCATCCGTGTAGCGCAGTTCTCCTGTCGCGGTCAGACGATCACTCAGATCGACTTGGAGAGAACCGAAAACCGCGTAGGAATCATAATCGACGACGAGGGGACCACGAAAACCCGTGACGGTTCCGGATACCGGATTGGTCGTGCCGCCAAGATCGGACCCCTCACTCGTCTGGGTCAGGTATTCTATGCCGGCCAGCCATTCGACACTGTCCTGCCAGGCCGTCCCGCTCAGATAGGCAACTTCCGTAAAGATTTCCGTCTTGTCTTGCGCGCCGCCGAAACTGCCGCCATTCAAGGGGACGAGAATGACGCCCTCGGCGAAGAGCTGCGCCAGGATCTCCGGGGTGGCTCCATCCGCATCGAAGACGTAGTCGGATTTCCGCTCACGGTACATCGTCGTTGAATACAGCGAGGCCCAGCCGAGATCGTATTCGAGATTGATCTGTCCGGTCGTAATATCCTGTGTGGCCGTTGGTGCTGTGCTGTGCGGGTATTCGTACGGATCCTGGACATAGCCGACGGGAAAGACGCCGCCGGGGGCGATCGAAACGCGGTAGGTAATGCCGGGCACGTCCAGATCCTGATGCTCTCCAAGGAAGGTCACATCGAGGCGGTCGTTGCGATAGCGCATCTGCGCCCGCACACTTCCGCCATCCCGGTCGTCGAAGAAGACGTCATTCGGCCGGTCATAGAACAGCCCATCATCCTGGGTGACGCCATCGACGCCCAGCCGGAAGGCCAACGAGTCCGAAGGTGCGAAATTGGCCACCGCCTGACCCTCGACGGCCTCGGTTTCCGCCGTGTACTTAAAGTCCACATAGCCGCCAGTCTCGAACTGGGGCCTGGTGGTGATGAGGTTGACCGCTCCGCCGACGGCGTTTCGGCCATAAAGAGCTCCCTGTACGCCGCGAAGCACCTCGATGCGCTGGGCGTCAAAGATATCGACCCGGGCGAAACTGCGCCCGCCGATCAGCCCGCCACCGATATAGGCACCGTCACGATAGAGCCCGACACTCGGATCCGCATTGGTTGCCCGTGCAGTTGACGAGCCGCGGATGGACACTTCTGAATTGACTGGAGACGACGTGTCGAAAAAGCGGACACCCGCCTTGCCGGCCAGAATGTCGCGAGCTGTGCGCGGGCTGCCACGCTGTTGCAAATAGTCTGATGATAGAGCCGTTGCAGAGCCGGGAACGTCCGTCAGCCGCTCGGTGCGGCGCCGCGCCGTGACATAGACGACGTCAAGCGTGTTAGCCGTTTCTGCCGGGGTGGAATCTTCACGATCTGGCTGGCTGGTTGATACCGGCTGCTGCGCACTGTCCTGAGCGTAGGCCGGCAATGCGGGCGACAGCATAATCGCCAACACGCTGCATGTATTACGGGTGTTCAAAGCTGTTCCTCCCCAATCGTTCCGCCATTTTTCGCGGTTGTCTTGGCAGGAAGCCTCCGACATGCCTTTAATGAATTCAAATGAATATGAAGTTGCAAGGTTATGAGCATTATGCATATCAGGAGTGTTGATCTCAACCTGCTGCCCATCCTGACCGCGGTCGTAGAGGACCGCAGCGTGACGGTTGCCGCCGACAAGCTGGGGATGACTCAGTCAGCCGTCAGCCAGGCCTTGTCGCGCATGCGCAAGCTCTGGAAGGATCCGCTTTTGGTGCGGACAGGGAGGGGGATGCAGCCGACGCCTTATGCGCTGGAACTGACACGGAAATTCCGGCCCGCACTGGAGTCGCTGACTGCGGCGCTTGCGAAACCGGCTCCCTTCGATCCGGTGCAGGCATCGCGAACTTACACGATCAGCATATCCGGCGGCGGAGACGACATCGTTGTGCCCGCCTTAATGCAGCTTCTTTCCCGTGAGGCTCCTGACATCTCACTTTCGACGCTTGCGGCGAGCCCCGCTGACCTTGAGAGGGAACTGGAAGACGGACGTGTCGATCTCGTTATCGACTATGCCCTTGTCGCTCCCGGCGAAAAAGCCCGATTACCACGCTACAATCGCGCTCTGAGATGGGCGAAAGTCTACGAAGAGGATCTTGTCATCCTGGACGCAGCCAAGCGGGCAAGCGATATGCCGATGACGCTGGAAACATATGCCGGACGCTGGCATGTCGGTTTCACGCTACCGGTCAGCAGGGCCCGTGTCCTCGACCGCAGTCTGGCCTTACAAGGTGTAAGACGCGATATACGGTTCCGGATGCCGACGATTGCCTCAATCCCTGCGGTCGTTGAAAGGACCGGATCTCTCGCCACTATTCCGGCACGTTTTGCGGAAAGTTGCGAACGCCGTTACGCGGTGAAGGCACGCACTTCTGATTTTCCCTTGCCGCGCATCGTGCTTTACCTGGTTTGGCATGCGCAGACGGACAATGAGCCTGCAGAATTATGGCTCCGGGAAAAGCTGATGCATATCATTGCCTGGCCCGAGACAGAGACCACAATGGGGGCATAAACTCCATGCGCATGCGTGCCGGTCTAGCGGAATTTTCTGCCCTGTACATACAGCTAAATAGCGCTTGTCCGTTATTTCTGACCTGCTGGGGATAGATCATTTCACCGTCGGGAAGCACGGCTGAAGATTAGCGCATAGCTATACTGCAACTCTTTCCCATGTCGGCGAGTTATCAGTCAGTCCTCGGAGGAGGTTGAGACCACTCCGCATATCATGGTGATGCAACAATTACGGAAATCAGTACATAGATAGACACTGCGCAACGTTACTTACGGAACAGTTTCGGCCGCCTGTTTGCGGGTCGCTCTGCTGACGAACCAATCCCTTATACACCCAGACAATACATGCTCAGAAAGCGTAACTTTGCACGACATTTTATATTTTCATCCTATTGGATGGTTTTAAGTCCTGCTAGTGTAAAGTGTCGCGAAATGCCGGGTATTCCAGTGATGGCTACCTGCAAAGCGTGAACAAGCGATCACGGCAAAGGTCTTTTGGGACGACAAAAAAATGCCCTTAGGGAGGAGCAAAAATGACTGATAAATGGCAGAAAACAAAAGTAATCGTGGCGGCAGCTGGGATTGCACTGCTCGGCGCGTGCCGCGACGAGGAAGCGGACACCGTTCATACGCAGGACCCGACGACATCGAGGACCATAGGGCAGGGAGAATTGATTGGATTTAGGACTGGCAATGGCGGCCCCGCCTGGTTGGGTGTCCCTTATGCCGCACCCCCTGTAGGGGATTTGCGTTGGCGGGCACCGCGTTCACCAGCAGCGTGGACAGGGGTCATGGAAGCTGTCGTACAGCCTGACTGGTGTCCTCAGATTACCAATCAGCTCGATGAGTTTTACGGGATTACCCAGGGCGAGCTCAGGGGCAACGAAGATTGTCTCTACCTGAACATCTATGCGCCGTCCGGCACGCCGCCGCCAGAAGGATGGCCGGTTATGGTCTGGTTGCATGGCGGTGCAAATATCTGGGGACGCGCGTCACAGTATGACGGGTCTATCCTCGCCGAGGAGCAGGATCTGGTCGTTGTCATTCCTCAGTACAGGATTGGCCCTTTGGGTGCGCTTTCAACGCCAGCTCTGCGTGAATCACCGCAAGATCCGCACGATGTTTCACCCAACTTCGGTTTGCTCGATGCCGTTGCCGCGCTGGAATGGGTTGAAGACAACATTGGGGTATTTGGTGGCGATACCGCACGTGTGACCCTGTTTGGCGAAAGTTCGGGAGCTATTGCGACGCTCGGCCTGCACGTCTCCCCGCTTACCCAGACCCTGTTCCAGGGCGCAATTGCACAGAGCGGCGTGCCGATAAGCATCTCCGTGGATCGTGCAGAGAACGGTGGCAGCGGAACCAAAAATCCATCCTCTCAGGTTATTGATAGCTGGTTCCCTGAAAACCCTGCGCACGATGGAGATGATTTGAGGACATTGCCTCTGGACACTATATTCGATGCCTATCGCCCAAATGATGAAGTCAATTTCAGCGTACCGTCGATGATCGAAGACGGCATTGTAATACCGGACGCTGGTGTTTTTGAGACACTCGCGTCACCCAATGGTTTTGACAATCGCCCATTGATGATTGGTTCGAACCGGGACGAAGCCAAACTCTTCTTCGGTTTCGATGAGGAGTTTACCGGTTCGCTGGCGGGAATCCCTTTCATCCGGGACCGGCAATTCTACGACACATTCACGTCAGCGCTTAGCCGCACATGGCGCGTAACCGGTGTTGTGGAGCCTACTGAGCAACTCATCGATGATGCTTTCGATGGTTTGTACACCTATCAGTTCGATTGGGACGAGGAGGGGTATTACTTGATTGTGGATGTCTCGCGCCTTCTCGGGGCGACTCATATCATTGAGGTTCCATTTGTGTTCGGTACATTCGATAATTTCTTCGGCGATGCTTCCGCCATGATCTATCATGCGCGCAATGAAGCCCGCCGGCTCGAATTGTCCGCGCAGATGATGTCATACTGGGCCCAGTTCGCCTATACCGGTGCGCCGGGAAGAGGCCGAAACGGCAACTTGCCTTTGTGGCAATCTGCGGCGAGTGTCCTTGGACCTGAGACGATGATCCTGGATACAAGCTGGGATGGAGGACTGCGGATGTCGGCAGACGACGACTCTCTGGAAGACATTATGTCGGACCTGTCCGGCTCCGGCGCAATCAATGCAGAAGAGAAATGCCGCACGGCAATGGAGATGAACCAGGTATTTGGTCTTGCCGCACCGGAACTGGCCGCTTTCGCGCAACAACTTTGCTCGAATACATAAGGCGCCGGTGCTTGGTGTGATGGCGAAGAAACTCGCACTTGAGCGACGCTGAACTGGTCGGACTGGCCGCACTCATATATGGCCAGTCCTTGCTGGCTTGGGCCGCTTATCTTTTCAAGGGGTCGCAGATTTGAGCGAGCTCCGCTAAGGTGTTGGCCGAAGCGACCATGCCGTAGGCTCGCTGCAGGCGTTCGACCAGGTCACAACGGCGGTCGTCTGTATCGAGAGCAGGGTCCCGATCGATTGCATCCAGAAGAGCGTCCAATCCCAATGTCTCCGGGACGGGCCGCACGCCGCCGTCGGCGGTCGTGTCGAAAACCATCGTATGCTGAAGGTCATGATCATCGGAGACGACAGGCCAATGCTGGCAAGGGGCTGAAAAAATCCGTTCCCCAGACCCTTGATGGGCAAACTGCCCCCAGCACGCCATCATGATCTCAGACAGTTCAATTCGACGGGACTCGTTGGCACTGGTGAACAGCTTCCGGTCAAGCCGGCCCAGAAAGTTACTGAACCGCCCAAACACGAACGGCACTTCAAGACTGTGGGCAGCGCCGAGCAGATGGCTGAGATCGGTCGGGCCTGCGGAGCCTGCCTCGTCCCAGTCGAAGCGATAAGTCCGAACGGGGCCAGCCGAATGAAGGGCAAGCTCACTGGCAAAGGATGAAACACCGATAACGCGCCACAGCCCCGTCATGTAAGTAGATGTGCTGTCATAATATTCAGCGTCTCGGGCTTTCGGGAAAACGCCGAACACTTTTTTTGTGAAAGCAGGGTCGAAAGCCAACAGGTATTTTGCTTCATCACGGTTCGAGCCGAGTATGACGGGAATATCAGCGCCGGACTGGTGTATCACAACCGCCTCGCCAAGCGAGATGGCAGGTAAGGTATGACCATCCTGAATAACCGTTGGGGTACGTCCAGTTTTAAAGGCGGAAAATATTGCCTGTAATGGGGCTGTTCTCAAATCCTCTGCATCGGGATCGCTATCCGCCGTAAAGGTTTCGGCTGCCGGCACTGCGCCGATAGCGACGCCTGCGATGCCGTTTCGCGCAAGATCAAGAGGCAAGCTGGATGGAAGCGCGCTTTGCACGATTGCCGCGCGGTAAAGCCCGTCAACGTCCGGCATCGCCAGAAGCGCCAGCACATTGTTGCCTCCGGCGCTTTCCCCGAAAAGGGTCACGCGAGCGGGATTGCCGCCGAATGCGTGGATATTCTCAGCGACCCACTCCAGACCCATGACAAGATCCAGCAGGGCAAAGTTCGCAATGCCATCTTCGAGCGCGGGATGGGCGAACCACCCCAAGGGACCGAGCCTGTATTGGGCGACGACCACGACAACCTGTTGTGTCTCGGCAAGGCGCGCTCCGTCATATTGTTCTGCGCGCCCCCATACATTTGAGCCGCCATGAATCCAGAACATGACGGGCAGCTCGCTTTCAGGAGACGAACCGGATGGGGCGTAGATATCAAGAAACAGGCAGTTCTCATCTCCACGCATTTCGCCTTTCGGCAGGCCCGATAGCGCATCTAGTCCGTTGGTTATCTGCGGACACCACGTCCCGTGCTGGACCGCTGGAAAGGTTTCTTCCCAAGTATTTGCGATTTGAGGCGGACGCCAGCGCAAATCCCCAATGGGCGGCGCGGCGTATGGAATACCCAGCCATGCGCGGGCACCATTGTCGGTCTTTCCGCCGACAATCGTTCCCGACCGGATTTCGATTGTTGTTTCGTCTGACGCTTCAAGGGGCTGGGGCGGAACATAGACAGGTCCCCCACATGCCGTAAGCCAGAGAATGAAGACGAGCGGAAGCCAGATAGTCCTAACGTCCAAGGCATGTCTCCTCTTCAAACTCCACCTCGACACAGAGATTTTCAGGGTCATTCGCGGATCTTGCAATTACGATCTTGTGTGAGCCAGACTCGATCTTCCAGGTGGACGCTTCAGGATCGTACCAGGCCAGGTCTCTTGGTTCGACGCGAAACCGTACTTGCCGGCTTTCGCCAGGACCGAGTTCGACCCGGTCAAAGCCTCGCAAGCTCAGTCGCGGGCGCTCTGCAGCTTTTCCAGGCCAGCCAATGTAAAGTTGAGGCGTATCTATTGCGCGCCGGTTTCCTGTATTCACAACAGTCACGAAAGCTTCCAGCCCTCCGTCCAGTACGCGCTGAGAACGCAGATCGGAATATGCGAATGTCGAATAGGTTAGGCCGTAGCCGAACGGAAATCGGGGTTCGCGATCTTGGCGTTGGAGGAGTGCGTAACCGTGCCAGTAGCCATAATCCAGCGTGATGGCCGTACCGTCGAAAAGCGGATAATCTGTAGCATCGCGTACTACGCTGAAGGGAAGCCGTCCCGAGGGGCTCACATCGCCGAAGAGTAGGCGTGCGAGGGCCGCACCTCCTTCCATACCGGCATAGAAGGTCTGTAGCGCAGCGGGCACATCATCGATCCACTCTTCAACCATCACCGCCGAGCCAGCGACGATGACCACGATCGTTTGAGGGTTTTCTCTGGCGATGTTGCAAATCAGGTCAATTTGATCTGCAGGCAGCGAAAGGGAAGTGCGATCGCCGCCAATGGCGGGGCTATCATTGCGACCGCGTGCACCGTCCAGTATGGCGGCCAGACTTTCAGGAATATCGTCCTGCCCGAGATTGATATCCTGCGGGATAAATTCGCCTTCTTCCGCAGCAGTGTACCCCACGACAACGATTGCAGCGTCGAACGATCTCGATGCCAGGCCGGCGACTTGAGGGGCTGACTCGTCGCCGGCAAATGTGACTTGTTCACTACCAAGACAGGCGGTCAGTCCTTCCAGAGGGGTTACAATATAGGGGGGACTGACCCGGGAAGACCCGCGATCGCCAGTATTTTCAAAGTTGGCGAGCCTGCCAAATACTCCAAGATTCTGTATTGTGGTTCGGTCCAGGGGCAATGTCCCAGTATTCTTTAGAAGAACAGCGGACTTTTCAGCAACTTCACATGCGAGTCCTGTATGAACGTCGCAGGCAACGAGGCTGGCAGGGTAGCTCTCCCGTGGATCTGCAGTCTCCTCAATGACTTTCAATGTCTGCAGCATGCGCCGCACGGCTTGGTTGACGACAGCTTCGTCAATAGCACCTTCGCGAACAGCCTTGAGGAGTTTTTCACCGTACCAGGCTGGTTCGGGATTTTCGATGTCAAGTCCAGCTTCTGCGCCATGCGGGCTATAAACACCAAGAACCCAGTCAGAGTGAACGAAACCCTCAAAACCCCACTCACGTCTCAGAATATCTGTCAGCAGATACGCGTTCTGACCACAATAGGTGCCGTTTATCTTGTTATAGGCGCTCATGACGGACAGGCATCCGGCTTCAATGATCTTTCGAAAGTGAGGTAGATAGACTTCGCGCAGCGTCCGTTCGCTTACGCGGACATCAAGCTCGAACCGCGTATTTTCCAGGCTGTTCAGTGCAAAATGCTTCACCGTAGAAATGACGTTGTGATGTTGTGTGCCGCTAGAAAGCGCGGCGCCCATTTCGCCCAGGTGGTAAGAGTCCTCTCCATAGGTTTCCTGCGCTCTGCCCCAGGCAGGGTGGCGCAGCAAATTCACGCAGACTTGCCCAAGCAAGTTCACGCCCTGGGCGCGGGCTTCGATCGCCATCACTTCGCCAACACGCCACTCAAGGTCGCGATCGAAAGTCGCGCCCCGGGCCATGGAGCAGGGAAAACAGGTTGAGTGACCGACGATCACGCCTCGCGGTCCATCGCTGAATTTGAAACCTTCGATGCCAAGGCGCTCGTTCGCAGCGCCAGCAGGATATGGTTTTGCACCCCATTTCTTGGACTCTGTATGGATGCGATAAAAACCGCTGCCCGACATCATCGCGATCTTTTCCTCAAGCGTCAGCTCAGTGACGATAGCATCGATATCCATGGCGTGCGCCGGGCTTTCACGCCAGTGTGAATCGGAAGGCATGTAGGTTCCTTAAAAAAACCGGAGCCGGCTACAGCCGGCCCCGGGGAGTGGAGGTTAGATCAAAAGGAAGCTGTGAGCCGCGCGCCGACATATCGCTCGGAATCGCGCGGCAAATACTGGCTGATAACGCCTGCGTAGAGCGGATCTGAAAAAACGTTTGCGGCGTAAGTTTCGTCCAGCAAATTGCGAACGAAAACAGAGGCACTCCAGGCGCCGTCCTCGTCTTCAATCCCAGCGCTAAGGTGGAGAAGGCCATAGCCATCCTGAACCGTATTCGGGTTCTGATCGATCTGGAACTGCACTTCGCTCTGCCAACTGCCGTCGAGTTGAATAAAGCCGTCAAAGACCTGGCTGCTAAGCGGGATGTCCTGGCGAAGGCTGGCAGTGAATCGCCAGTCCGGAGAATTCGGAAGGTCTTCGCCGGAAAGATCCTGGGCGCCATTTACACAGCCTTCCGGTTCACTTTGGCCTCTGTAACATTGTGCAAAGGGAAAGCTTTCGACCTTGGCGTCCGTATAGGCGATTCCGCCCTGAAGCAGAGTCGTGTCGGTCAGAAGCGCGCTGGCGTCCAGCTCCAGCCCTTTCGTACTGACTTCCCCAGCGTTGGCGACGACGATGGTTGAGGCGGCAACGTCCCGTTCCTGCGCCTGAAAATCTGTATACTCAGTCCAGAAGACGGCAGCGTTAAACTGCAAGCGACTATTTGGTGTCTGCACTTTGAGCCCTGCTTCATAGCTGTCAGACAGTTCGGCATTGACAGGCTCCGTATCCTGCGGCGCGGTGAAGATCACGTCAAAAGCACGTCCCTTGTAACCGCGGGCATAGCGTACATAGGTCATGACATCGTCATTCCATTGATGGCGCAGGCCAATATTACCTACAAGTGCGGTGTCAGACGTTTCTCCATCGATATCAGCGGGTGTCCCCGCTGTTCCGCCGAGTGGGAAATCACCCGGTTGCAATGTATTCGCGGGATCGCGGAAGACCTGATATTCAAGCGTTTCATCGATCAGGCGCAGTCCGCCGAAAAGCGTTGTGCCCTGCCCAAAGCGAAGATTGCCGCTGGCGAAAACAGCATAGTTCTTGTTGCCGACCGATCCGTTGAACTGGCCACTCTGTCCGGCGATGCCTAGAGCGGTCATGGCTTCGAGGCGTCGCCGGAAAGAACGATCGAGATCAAGATCGAAAAGGTATGCTCCAATCATGAAGTCGAAATGGTCCCATTCAGGCGAGGCGAGGCGAAACTCCTGTGAAGTCTGTGAAAGGCTGGTCTGGCCACTGTTCAGATCAAATGTGATGACACCCGGGATAGGATCTTCAAAATTCAGAGCATCGACGTCGATATTGTTTTCGAAATCCCATTCCCGGTAGGCGGTAATCGAGGTGAACGTGAACCCGTTGTCAAACATGTACTCGGCCTTGCCGGACATGCCCCACTGTTCGCTATTGTTGTAGACTGGAGCATTCAGATTGGTCTGTCGGTTCTCGGGGCTGGCAATTACGGGATCGAGAAGGGCATCCAGGGTGGCGCCGACGACCGGGTTCAGCGCTGTAGACGTGTCACGTATCTGGTAGGCGCAGCAATCCTGCTGGGTATCGCGATAGTCGGCGATAAAAGTCAGATCGAGCGCGTTGCCGGGCTCTATCAGGAGTTTGCCGCGCACCCCCCAATTGTCATATCCATTCAGGTCGCGTCCGTCGGGCGCATTCTTGATGTGCCCCTTCAAGGATTTTGTGAAGGCCGTGAGCCTTCCGGAAACGGTGTCCGATAAAGGCCCCGCGAGCGTTCCGCGCAGGGCATATTCATCGCCTTCGGCAATCGTGGCATCCAACTTTCCGGTCATTGTGTCCGTTGGTGCCTGCGTTGTGACCGAGATCACGCCTGCTGATGCATTCTTGCCGAACAGGGTGCTTTGAGGACCGCGCAGAACCTCGACGCGCTCAACATCGACCAGGTCCTGAAAGCCCTGGCCCTGACGGGCGAGAACAACATCATCAATGACAAAGGAAACGCTTGGCTCGACGCCAGAAGAAAATACTTCTGTTCCGACACCGCGAATTCGGACCGAGCTGTTCAGGTCATTCGAGCTCTGAGTGAATGTCAGGGAGGGCACCAGTGTGGCCAGTCCCTCAATCGAGGAGACCCCCGATTTCTCCAGGTCTTCCCCGGATCGTGCAGATACAGCCACAGGAACATTCTGCAACGTTTCAGCGCGCTTGGTAGCGGTCACCATAACGGTGTCCAGCTTGCGCTCTTCGTCATTTACAGAGTCCTGAGCCGAGGTCGGCATTGCAAGACAGGTTCCCAGTGCAATGCATGAGGCCGTCAGGGCCAGGCGAGTAGTAAGCATAAATTATCCTCCCGGTAGACTGGTTTTCCAGTTATTCATCCGAATGGATGGTTTTCATGTCGAAAAAGTTTTGTCAACCAGGATCTCGGGACTTTAAGTCAGGAGCCAAGCCAAGCGGGCAGAGGCGGCCAGTCGCTGCGCATGCGCGAGGGATCCCTGAGGAGGAAAGCAAAAACTGAATCGATATGGGCTTCGATGGCGGCATCGGAGAGAATATCGACGCCATATAGCTCGTGGGCCTCGGCCGCGAGCACGAAGGGCATCTGGCAGATGGACGTGATCATGAAGATCAGGGATGGGTGCCAAGCGTTCGGAAGGTTGCCATCTTCCATGTGTTTTCGAGTAGGTCGAGCATACACGGCATGACCGGGCTTAATGAAATTCTCGACCATCCATCGCAGCCGCTCCCCCCCGCGAACTGATTCTGAAATCATGATGCGCGCGTGTTCAGGGTGCTTTGCGCAATAATATATATATCGGCGAAGGAATGCTCTGTAGCCTTCAAGTGTATTGAGCTCTGGAGGGGTGCCATTTTCGAAGCCGAGCTCGGCCCGCAGGCGCTCGAACATATCCGTAACGGCTTCTCGCCACAGTTTGTCCTTGGTGCCGAAGTGGTAACGAATCATTGCGTGGGAGGCCTCAGCCTCGTTCGCAATGTCGCGCGTATTGGCGGCATCGAAGCCGCGCTCCGCAAAGTGACGTCTCGCGACCACAAGGATGCGAGCCTTGGTCGCTTCAGCTCTTGCCTGAACGGGCTTGCGCGCCATTTTGCCGGACATCTTATTTCTCCCTTCAGCACCAGAAATTTATATAGATAGGTTGTTAAAGCGTCTTGCCGGTTTGTGCAGGTTGCAACAGAAAAACCTTCCAATTGGATGAACTATTGGTCTAAACCTGCGAAATAAGTAATAATTAGGGGTGATGCGAAAGCCGATGGCGGACAGTGGAAGACCTTTGAGGGCGAGCTCCATAATTGGGTACGGCTCAGGAGATTTTGGATTAAACCTGTTTTATACGGGCCTGAATCTTTATCTTCTGTTTTACTATACAGACGTCGTCGGCCTTGAGCCGGGTGTGGCAGGGGCCATCTTCATGGTCGCCCTCCTGTGGGATGCAGTGACAGATCCGTTCATGGGAATTGTTGCATCGCGCACCCGTTCGCGATTTGGGCGATACCGGCCATACATTCTCTTCATCGGCCCTTCACTAGGGGCGAGTTTTGTCCTGCTTTTCGCCGGTCCCGTGCTTTGGCCAGACGCTGCAGTACTCGCATGCTTTCTGACGCATCTTTTCTTCCGAACTGTCTACACGATTTTCGGCGTTCCTTACGCTTCGCTCAGTGCCGCCATGACGACAAGCGGCAGGGAACGTACGTCCCTGTCAGGCGCGCGTATGCAGTTTGCGACGCTTGGGGCCATTACGACCGCCTTTCTAACGCCCTGGCTCGCCGAACTGCTTGGTCGGGGCAATCTGGCCAATGGTTACCTGCTGACAGCCATGATTTATGCCGTCATCGCCCAAATCGTCTTCTTCATTGCATTCGCGTCCGTGCAGGAGCGCATAGAGACGGAGCGATCAAGTCTGACGCTCTCGTCAACCTTCAGGGCCGTGAAAGGCAATCTTGCTTTCTGGGTGCTGTTTGCGGGTGTCGTGGTCAACACCGTCGCGTCCACGATTTTCACGAAGTCCATCGTATATTATGCGCGCTATATCATCGGAGAGGTGGGTGCCGTGCGTGAGGCGCTGACGCTATACACATTGGCAGCTTCAGCGGCGGTGCTGGGATGGATGCTGATGGCCCGGTACACATCCAAGTCCCTCGTGCTGACGACTGGTCTGCTGATTAATGCCGCGATCCTGCTGCTGCTCTATGTTCAGGCGCCTGAGGCGAAACCTCTCTTTCTCACCCTGACCGCGATGGTGGGGGTCGGGACGGCCGCCACAATTGTAGCGTTCTGGGCCATGCTCCCGGACACGGTCGAATACGGACAGTGGAAAACGGGGGTGAGAGATGAAAGCATATTCTTTGGCCTGTTCCAGTTTTCCCAGAAAGCTGCCTCCGGACTGGGCGTCGGGGCAGTTGGCATGATCCTGCAGGCAATAGGGTATGTAGCGAATGTTGAACAGGCGCCTGAAACGATTGCCGGCCTGCGGGTGACGAGCTTTCTGCTGCCCGCGATGGGGGTGGCCGTAGCTGCATTGATTGTACAGTTTTATCCCATGAAGAGAGACCGCCACGAACAGATTGTGGCACTGTTGAAGGACAGGGAGATACATTCATGAGCCTCCGGATATGTTTGATCTGTGCACTGTCATGGCTTGCCAGCTGCCAGGCTCAACCGGGCGCTGGGCTGAACTCGCCGGCGACGCCTAACATTCTGTTGGTCGTGTTTGAGGACATGAGCCAGAAAATCGGGGCTTTCGGCGATCCGATTGCCACAACACCGATCCTAGATGCGTTTGCCGAGGAAAGTATCCTATATCCCAATACGTTCACGACAGCGGGTGTTTGTGCGCCCTCGCGCGCGGCTCTCATTACAGGCGTTCATCAGCAAAGCCTGGGCGCGCAGCATATGCGCACGCACGCATTTGGAACGACCCACGAGCCTTCAGGCTACGAGATTGGGTATACGGCCGTGCCACCACCTGAGGTGAAGGCCTTTCCAGAGCTCATGCGACAGGCTGGATACTATACCTTCACTGGGTATGGTGGCTGGGTCATCTCAAACAAGAAAGACTATCAGTTCGGAACGCCATTTACGATCTGGGATGACGACAGTGTGGAGGCGAGCTGGCGCGGGCGGGCTTCTGGGCAGCCTTTCTTCGGCATGGTCACGCTTGCCACGACGCATGAATCCTTCCTGTTCCCCGAGCAAGCTGTGCGCACGACCGATCTTGCCGTCAAAACAGCGGCTCGAAATTCGAAACTGCTCGCCGGAAAAGAAAAGCTGACCCGCCCCGCCGACGTCATCGTGCCTCCCTGGCTGCCCGATACACCCGAGGTCAGGCAAGAGATCGCGGCCCAGTATGACAACATCGCCTTTACGGAGAAGAAACTCCAAGTTCTGCTTTCCGATCTTGAGGCGGATGGCCTGGCTGACAACACTATTGTGATTGTGACGACGGACCATGGCGATGGGTTTCCGCGCGCAAAGCGCTCCCTCTACGATTCGGGTATTCGTGTGCCGCTGATGATACGTCTGCCGGGCGGCGAGCACGCAGGTGAGGTGCGCGATGAGCTCGTAAGTTTTGTCGATCTTGCTCCGACTATTCTGTCGACGGCGGACACGTCCGTGCCCGCATGGATTCAGGGTCGGGATTTTCTGGGCTCTGACCGCGATTTCCCAAATCAATACGTATTTGCATCAAGTGACCGCATGGACAGCGCGATGGACCGCATGAAGGCCGTTCGGGATGAAAGATACAAGCTAATCCGGAATTACCGGCCGGAGGTTCCATTGCTGCCGCGGATCGCATTTCGGGAAGAACTCCGGTCGATGCAGGCCTTCCGTGCATTGAGCGCGACGAACGGTCTGAGCCGTTTGCAGAATAGCTATTTCGATACACCTCGTCCGACGGTCGAAATGTATGACACGCTGGGGGACCCGGAAGAGACGCGCAATCTTGCGGGTGAGGAGAGACTGTCCGCCGTCCAGAACCGACTGGCGGGAGCACTTGACGACTGGCTGCTCAGGACACCGGACTGGTCAGCGGTCACCGAGCGGGAAATGGTTGAGATGATGTGGCCTGCTGGTCATCAGCCTGTGACCCTTGCACCGAACCTTCGAATTGAAAAAATGTCTGACCAGGCCGTCAATATAACACTATCCTCGCCAACAGAGGGCGCCTCACTGGCCTGGCGATATGAAGGCGAAAGCGACACGGAATGGCGCGTCTATACTGGTGGCACCCGAATACCGGCAATCGCCTGCATTGATGTCAAAGCTGTTCGTTATGGATATGAAGCCAGCGTGAATGCTTCGAAATGCATGTATTCGGATGAGGTGCTCCTTCCGAGCGGGACTCACGAAGTGGACGAATAAAATGTGTCTTTGGAGCAAAAGCATTGCGCTTGGTCTGATCATGGCAGGCATTGTATCGTGCCAGACACCTGAAACCCTCGCGCCCATCCAGGAGGATGCGCGGCAGATAAAATTGCCTGATGTGCCAGTTCCAGTGTCGGCGCCCGACGCAGAGGTCGTCACGTTGGGCTTAGGGACCGAGAATCAGGAGCAATGGGAACATTTCCTGAACCAGCTTATTGTCCGGAATGTCACCAGTCCAGACTTGTATCCAGTGCGCCCCTCAGCGAAAAACAATAATGGCAAGTCGGTCATTGTCGTACCCGGTGGTGGATATGCCTTCGTGTCCGTTGAGAATGAAGGCTTTCCTGTTGCACAGCGCCTAGCCGAAGAGGGGTATACGGCATTTGTTCTGAAATATCGGACCCGAGAGACTCCAAGATCGCCTAGCGAGTTTCTGGATCAGATGGCCAAGCAGTTTGCTAATCTTGGGAAGCAGGACCGAAAACCCTATCATCCGGCGATTGAGGATCTTGGAACTGCCATTCGCTATGTGTCGGAGAGCTGCCCCGAATACGATTGTACGTCCGGGAAAGTAAGTCTGATCGGCTTTTCCGCAGGGGGTATGTCCGTGATGAAAGCCTTGGAGAATGGTGCGAGCGGAACTTTCATAGATAAGGCTGCCCTGATCTATCCACCCATGTCACAATCGATCGAATCTGACCTGACAATTCCGATATTCTTGGCCATCGCGTCTGATGATCCACTATTCGAGCAGGGAGGGTTCAGCCTCCCAAAGGTTCTGTCAGAGATGGCGGGATCCCTCGAGTTCCATCTATACAGCCGCGGCGGCCACGGGTTTGGTACATTGAGGAAGGGGACCACCAGTGCGGCTTGGCTGGAACAATATATATTATGGCTTGCGGCAGACAACTGACCTGCCAATCAAAGCCAATTCAGTATGAGCTGAACCGATATATCCGGAGGATTCTTCATGTGTGCATGTCGCCCTTGGACCAAGATTCAAAAGGATTTCGACATTGAGTCCTAGATATACCAAACTGACGGTCTGGAGATACATCCTTCTGTGCGTGTTTTTGATTTCACATGGTGCCGCAGCAAACGCGGACGTTTCTAAGACCTGTCCAGGAGAACATGAACAATCGATTGTCGACTTACCCAGTGGACGGTTTGTACGGGATAGCTCTGACCGATCTCCTGACGAGAGACCGGTGAGAACTGTTGAAGTTGAAGCATTCCGGATCGATGCAAGAGAAGTGACGAACAGGGAGTTCGCCAACTTCGTGGAGGCCACTGGCTATCTGACGCTGGCTGAACGCAAGCCCTCAACTGGCATGCACCCGGACATTCCCAATGAGCTATTGGTGCCGGGCTCAGCCGTGTTTGTTCTTTCCGGTGATGGACACACAGGTGGATGGCGCTTCGTCCGCGCGGCCTCATGGCGGCAACCCGAGGGGCCTGGCTCATCGCTCGACGACAAGTGGGCGCATCCAGTTGTTCACATCGCCTACGCCGATGCTCTTGCATTTGCTCACTGGAGGGGCGGGCGTCTACCAACGGAGGCGGAATGGGAGTATGCTGCTCGTGGCGGGTTGGACCGCGCTACATATGAATGGGGCGAGGTGGCGCCAAGCTTAGAGCCATATCGTGCCAATACATGGCAGGGCATATTTCCATTCACAAACACAGGGAGCGATGGGTTTGTACAATCCGCTCCAACGGGATGTTATCCACCAAATGGCTACGGTCTATATGATATGACGGGCAATGTGTGGGAGTGGGTAGCCGACAAAGATATCGATCACAATCGGGGCTTGCTCAAGGGAGGATCCTTTCTCTGTGCTGACAATTTTTGCCGCCGCTACCGCCCTGCGGCAAGGATTTTCCAAGAACTCGATTTTTCGGCCAACCATATCGGTTTCCGGGTCGTCTATGATAAGGAATAGCCGCTAAGGTCGTGATGACGAGTGATCGAATTGGAACGGAGAAGTCAGAGATACCGTCAGAATCAGAGGTAATAGATCGATATCCCGCTCGCGATTTCATCCTTTGTCCGGCGTGTAGTTGTCCAAACAGGAGGAGATTGAGGGCGGGGTAGGGGCTGTGGTTTTGGAGACACAGATTGGGTGATCTGCAATATGACTTTTCGATAGTGAAGAGGTTGCTGCGTTGATCAGAAGTCTGTCAACTTGTATCTTGATCCGGGCGTTCATCATCGAGAACCCAGCCAAGCTGGATAATCTGTGGAATGACGGTACGTTTATCCACAGCTTTCTGTATAACACTGATTTGATTTAGTATTTTATCCTCGTTCATCATCGAGTGGGAATAGGCTGGATCAGGCCAAAGAGACGGACGACTTACAGATGACAGTGAATAAGCGGATCGTTCTTTCCAGCGATCATGGCGCGATTGAGCTTCGCCAGGCGATTGCCGCGCATGTCACGTCCAGGGGCTGGGTGGCGGTCGATATTGGACCGACGACAACGGAAAGCACAAACTATCCCACGCATGGTGAAGCGGCGGCGCGTCTCGTCACGTCGGGCGATTGCCAGTTGGGCATTGTTCTTTGCGGCACGGGGCAGGGGATCATGATGGCGGCGAACAAGGTGAAGGGCATCCGTTGCGGTGTTTGCGCCGACACGTTCTCGGCGCGGATGCTACGCGAGCATAATGATGCCAACATGCTTTCCCTCGGCGCACGCGTTGTGGGGCAGGGACTGGCGCTGGATATTGTCGATGCGTTCTTGGCCGCGGAGTTCGAGGGTGGGCGACATGCCCTGCGCGTGGACATGATCTCGGCGCTCGAGGCTTAGCGCCGCGACGTCGACCCAAACAAGGGGTAGTCTTTTCCCGCGCACAAGCCATGATGCATTCCTGCCATCAACAAGCGAGTTGCCGAGACATGCTGGAATTTATCAGGAAGCGCGACGTCGAAGGGATGTACCATGCCGGCATCCCGCAAAAAATGAAGTGGCAGGCTGACGCCGTACACCTCAAAACATGGCAGGACCTTGCCGTGTTCAAGGAGATCGCCGATGCCGACCGCAAGACGATCGGTGAGATTGGCGGCGGCGTTTCGCGCATTCTGCCTTTGTTGAAACGCTCCAATACATTGTTCAATATAGAGAAATTCGAAGGGGAGGGAAACGGCCCAAAATCCTCTCATTCCATCAAGGGCGTGAAGGTCATTGATGCCTACATTGGCGATTCCGCTGGCCTGATCGCCGACGAGACGTTCGACATCATGTTTTCCGTCTCTGTCATGGAGCATGTCCCCAATCCGGCCCTACCAGCATTCTTCGCCGATCATTTCCGGGTGATGAAACGCGGCGGACTGGCCTTTCACGCGATCGATTTCTATGTCGAGTCCGGCTTGGCAGAAGACAACAATACCGTGGCGCAGCGGCGCCTCGACCTCTACCTGAGTATCGTGAGCGAGAACCCGCAAATCGCGTTCATTCGGTCGCCAGCGGACACACGCGTTCGTTTTGCATCTGATTTTGCGACCAATCCGGACCAGGCCATGTTCAACTGGAACAGTTCTGTGCCCGCCCTGTCGGAAAAGCGCCGCGACGCCCAGTCCGTCTCGCTGATGCTGGGATTTCGCAAAACATGATTCAAGGAAACGACACATTAAACAAGCAGATGCCGCAGGCGCGGGATTTCCTGGATGAGAGCAAGGCCCTGCATGCACTGATCGCGCCGCTGGGCGATGCCGCATTCGGACAGGCGACGGCCTTCAAGGGCTGGACGATCAATGATGTGCTGCGCCACCTCCACTACTGGAACTGGATGGCCTGGCTGCAGCTCAATGACGAAGCGCTGCTGGTGGCCCAGATGAAGGCTATGGCGCGAGCAGGCGGTATGCGGCCGGTCGAGATCGCACACGTGGATGGCGCGGCAGGGCAGGACCTGGTGGCGATCTGGATAAAGCAGGCAGAAGCCACCGCAGCGGCCTTTACCGATGCAGATCCGAAGGCGCGCCTCAAATGGGCCGGGCCGGACATGAGCGCGCGCTCATCGATCACGGCGCGGCTGATGGAAACATGGGCGCATGGGCAGGAAGTGTATGACCAGCTGGGCGTCGTGCGGGAGAACGAAGACAGGATCCGCAATATCGTCGTGCTGGGCATCAATACGTTCGGATGGACGTTCCGGAACCGGAAGCTGGATGTACCCGAGCCAATGCCGTTTGTGTCGCTGACGGCGCCGTCTGGCGAGGTGTGGACGTATGGCGAGCCAGATGATGCAGAGCGTATTGAGGGGCGCGCTGATGAGTTTGCCCAAGTGGTGACGCAGACGCGCAATATTGCCGATACCAAACTTAAGGTGACTGGCCCGGTGGCCACGCAATGGATGGGTTTTGCCCAGTGCTTTGCAGGGGCGCCGGAGAACCCGCCTGCACCCGGCGCGCGGCGCACGATGGTGCCCCAGCAGTAGACAAACGCTGCGCTGCCTGCCAGCACAGCGGACAAAGCAAGAAACCAAGGGACCTGAAACACATGTCGATCCTCCTTCTCGAAAAACGCGGCCCGATTGCCGTTCTGACGCTCAACCGCCCGGACATGATGAATGCGCTGGGGCAGGCAGGCGATGGCCCGGCCGTTGCTGCCGTGTGCGCCGAAGTGGTGGCAGATGCCTCGATCCGCTGCGCCGTTCTGACGGGTGCAGGCCGCGCATTTTCGGCGGGCGGTGATGTGAAGGCAATGAAGGAGCGGTCGGGCGCGTTCGGTGGTTCGCCCTATGACGTGCGGAGCGGCTATCGCGACAATATCCATGTCATCGTGAAGTCGCTCTACAATATGGAAGTGCCGTTGATTTCGGCGATCAATGGCCCGGCCATTGGCCTTGGCTGTGACGTGGCATGCATGGCGGACATTCGCCTCGCGGCAGACCATGCAAAGCTGGGCGTGACGTTCCTGAAACTGGGCCTGATCCCGGGCGATGGCGGCGCGTGGCTGCTGCCGCGCCTGATCGGTGCATCACGTGCGGCGCAGCTGCTGTTCACCGGCGACGTGATCGATGCGGCGACGGCGAAGGAATGGGGGCTTGTCTCGGAAATCTATCCGGCAGACCAGCTGATGGACGAGGCGATGAAACTGGCCGAACGCATTGCGCAGCAGCCGCCACAAGCCCTGCGGCTTGCCAAGACGCTGATGCGTCAGGCCAACATGGCCTCATATGACACGATCATGGAACTGTCGGCCTCGGCACAAGCACTGATGCACGAGACCGAAGACCATATCGAAGGCGTCAATGCGATCCTCGAAAAGCGCAAGCCCGAGTTCAAGGGCCGCTAGAGCTCTCCGCGCACGTCCTTGATGACGCCGGAGAAGTCGAGACCGCCGAAGCCTTTTTCGTCCAGCTTGGCATAGATGGTTTCGGCCATCTCGCCGAGCCGGATGTCGGCGCCAGCTGCGTGGGCGGCATCGGCTGCGAGGTGGAGATCCTTCAGCATCATGGCGACGGCGAATCCGGGCTTGTAGTCACGGTTGGCGGGTGACGTTGGCACCGGACCGGGGGCGGGGCAGTAAGAGGTCATCGACCAGCACTGGCCGGACGCCGTGGACGAGATATCGAAGAATGTCTGCGCGTCGAGACCGAGCTTGTCAGCCAGGTTGAACGCTTCCGACGTGGCGATCATCGAGATACCGAGCAGCATGTTGTTGGCGATCTTGGCGGCCTGACCATTACCGCTAGCGCCCGCATGGAAGATGTTCTTGCCCATTTTCTCGAGAAGCGGCTTGGCGCGGGCGAATCCGGCATCAGGACCGCCGCACATGAAGGTGAGCGTGCCGGCCTCGGCACCGGCCGTGCCGCCGGAAACGGGCGCGTCGACCATCATAAAACCGGCAGCTTCGGCTTGGCGGGCGGCCTCACGAGCATCCTCGACGGCGATCGTCGAGCAATCGAGGAAGAGCGTGTCCTTCGGCGCGTTGGCGGCGACGCCGTCCGGGCCAAAATAGACACTGAGGACGTGCTTGCCGGCGGGCAGCATGGAGACGACGACTTCTGCGTCAGCGACGGCTTCAGCAACGCTCGCCGCGCCCTTGGCGCCGGATGCTTCGGCTTTGGCTATGGCGTCCTTGCTCAGGTCGAATGCGCGGACGGTGTGGCCTGCCTTGGCGAGATTGGCGCACATGCCGGCGCCCATGTTGCCGAGACCGATGAAAGCAATGCGTGTCATTTCTACTCCTAGCGATCCGTGAATTTCGGGTCGCGTTTTGCGGTGAAGGCTTCCATGCCTTCCTTCTGGTCTTTCGTGCCGAAGAGGCCCTGGAAGAGGCGGCGCTCGAAGCGGACGCCTTCCGTTGTGGGTAGCTCGAGCGCGCGGCCGACCATTTCCTTGGCGGCCATGATCGAGGGCAGGGAGTAGGTGCCGATCGTCTCTGCCACTTCCATCACAGTGCTCATCAGCTCGTCATGGGGCACGACGCGGGAAACGAGGCCGATGCGATCAGCCTCTGCGGCGTCGATCATGCGGCCGGTCAGGACCATGTCCATGGCCTTGGCCTTACCGACCGCCTTGGTGAGGCGGACCGAGCCGCCCATGCCGGGCGTCACGCCGAGCTTGATCTCGGGCTGGCCGAACTTGGCTTTCTCTGAGGCAATGATCAGGTCGCACATCATGGCAAGTTCGCAGCCGCCGCCGAGGGCGAAGCCATTAACGGCCGCGATGACGGGCTTGCGGCAGGCGGCAAAACGGTCCCAGCCAGCGAAATAGTCCTCGACATACATGTCGGAGAAGCCTTGGGGCTGCATCTCCTTGATGTCGGCCCCGGCGGCGAAGGCGCGGCCCTCGCCGGTGAGCACGGTGACCGCGATATCCGGGTTGCGGTCGATCTCGGCAAAAAGGGTCGCCACTTCGGCCATCACTTGCTGGTTCAGCGCATTGAGGCTCTCGGGACGGTTCAGTGTGACGAGGGCGACGCGCCCGTTATGCTCGAAGGTGATCGTGTCAAAGTTACTCATGATTTTGGACCGTTTTCAGTGATAATTGTTTAGACGTCATTCTTTCGGGAGCAGGCATTGTTCGCCATTTTGAAATTTGAACGCAATTGAAGAAGCGATTTCCGGCAAGTCCCTTTGAGAATACAGCCAAATATGAACGTATTGGGGCCAGTCATTTGAAGACTGCATCAAGAAACTAATCTGATCGTCACTGGATCCGACAGTTCGATATAAGCGAATACTACTGGGATTAGCGCAGGACACCTCTATCGTCTCCTCAGAGATCGACGGGGCATTGCCAACATATGCTCCACCTATGGTCGCGTCTTCACTGAGTATGGAGAGCAACGCAAAATCAATGACCGTTTTTGGATCGCTAACGGTCAGACTCCCTGAACTTTCGATCTGCAACTCACCTATGACAGTAATATTGCGCTCCTCTGCCCACGCGCTTGAAGCGTGGATAGCGAGGAAGAGAATCAAAAAACGCTTGAGCAGACCCGTGGACCAATAGTGAATTTTCCGCAGTTGATTCATTTGCATAAAGACTAGCCCATGGTCGGAATGATGAATGCCTGGTCTCCGATATCACCTTCGGGCCATCTTTGGGTAATTGTCTTGATCTTCGTCCAGAAACGGACGCCTTCGGGGCCGTGCTGATTGGTGTCGCCGAAGGCTGAACGCTTCCAGCCACCGAACGTGTGATAGCTCACCGGCACCGGGATCGGCACGTTGATGCCGACCATGCCGACATTGACCTGCGCAGCGAACTCGCGCGCGGCGCGCCCGTTGGACGTGAAGATCGCGCAGCCGTTGCCGTACTGGTGGTTGGAGGGAAGCGCGGCAGCTTCTTCCAGGGTTTCAGCGCGCACGACCTGAAGGACGGGGCCGAAGATCTCTTCCTTGTAGGACTGCATGTGCGGCTTCACATTGTCGAACAGCGACGGGCCGACGAAGAAGCCATTTTCGTGGCCCTGCAGTGTGTGGCCACGTCCGTCCAAAAGCAGGTCGGCGCCTTCATCGACACCCATCTGGATGTAGGATTCGATTTTGGCCTTGTGGGCCGCAGAGACGACGGGGCCGTAATGGGCTTCTGTGTCGGTCGAGATGCCGACCGTGAGGCCGCGCGCGGCATCCAGCATACGCTCAACGAACTCGTCACCGGTCTTCTTGCCGACAGTGACGGCGACAGGAAGGGCCATGCAGCGTTCGCCAGCGGAGCCGTAAGCCGCGCCAACGATATCCTTGACGGCCTGTTCCATGTTGCAGTCGGGCATGATGATGCCGTGATTTTTCGCGCCACCCATGGCCTGCACGCGCTTACCGTGAGCTGTGCCGGTGGCATAGACGTACTGGGCGATGTCGGACGAGCCGACGAAGCTGACGGCCTTGATGTCAGGGTGCTTGAGGATCGCATCGACGGAGACCTTGTCACCGTGGACGCAGTTCAGGACGCCAGCTGGCGCGCCTGCTTCCATGAAGAGTTCGGCGAGGCGCAGGGGAACTGACGGGTCTTTTTCGGAGGGCTTCAGGATGAATGTGTTGCCGCAGGCGATGGCGACGGCGGACATCCAGCAGGGGATCATGGCGGGGAAGTTGAAGGGCGTGATGCCGGCGACGACGCCGAGCGGCTGGCGCATGGAATAGACGTCGATGCCGGGGCCTGCGCCTTCGGTATATTCGCCTTTCTGGAGGTGCGGGATGCCGCAGGCGAATTCGACCACGTCGATACCGCGCTGAACGTCACCCTTGGAGTCCGCGACGACCTTGCCATGTTCGGAGGAGAGGAGTTCGGCGAGTTCGTTTATATTGGCTTCGAGCAGGCGCTTGAATTCGAACATGACGCGCGCGCGGCGCTGGGGATTGGTCGTGGACCAGCCGAAGAAGGCGGCCTGAGCGCTTTGGACGGCTGCGTCGAGTTCGGCTTCCGTTGCCAGCTGCACGCGCGCCTGAACCTCACCGGTGTTCGGATTGTAGATGTCGCCGAAGCGGCCCGATGTGCCGGTGACCTGTTTGCCGTCGATGAAATGGTGGACGTCGCGCATGCGTTGAATTCCCTTTGTCTTCTGATTTGGCCAGTCTAAGACCCGTGTATAGTCTGGTAAATGTACATAAATGCAGCTTGTGGCTGCGTTTATGCAGGTAGATTTTGATGAACTGGGATGACCTTAAACTCTTTCTTGTGGTGAGTCGGCAGCAGAAGCTCGACCTTGCGGCGGCCCAGCTCCAGCAGGATCCAACAACGCTGAGCCGGAGGCTGCGGCGACTGGAATCGGATGTGGGGCAGACTCTGTTTGAACGCACGCGACGGGGGCACGTACTCACACCTGAAGGTGAATCGCTTGCGGCGCGCGTGGAAGCTATGGAAGCGCTGGCACTGGCGGTCGGCGAGTCTGGTGATGGCGAAAGATCGTTGATCGGAAAGGTACGGCTTGGCGTGACGGAGGGCTTCGGAACGGCCTTCGTCGCGCCCGCGCTTGCGGATTTCGTGGCGGAGTGGCCCGGCATTGCGATTGACCTTATCGCCCTCTCTGGACTGGTCAGCGTGCCGAAGCGGGAAGCTGACATGTCGGTGCTGCTGACACGGCCCAAAGCGGGGCGGCTGAAGGTGCGTAAGCTGACCGACTATTCGCTACAGCTGTATGCCAGCAAAGCCTATCTGGCCGCGCACCCGACGATCAATTCCATCGACGAACTTGGCTCGCATAAACTCATCGGGTATGTAGACGATCTAATCTATTCGCCACAGCTGAGATATTTCGATGATGTGCTGCCGGGGCTAAATCATGCGCTCTCAAGCCCGAGCATCATCGCGCAGACGGAAATGACGCGGGCGGGCGCGGGGCTTTGCATCCTTCCAAAATTCATTGCGTCACGACACGCAGAGCTCGTGCCCGTTCTGGCGCATGAGATCGACGTCAAAAGGTCATTCTGGCTCGCCGTTCACGAGGATGTGGCGTCGCTGGCGCGGATCAGGGTCCTGTCGGACTATCTGGCTGACCTGGTGAAAAAGCGTCAGGCAGAGTTCTGATCCGCACCGGCCGATTACGCCACGACGGAGGACTTGAGCAGCGCGTCGATCCTGGCTTCCTCCATCCCAAGCCCCGCAAGCACTTCACGCGTATGCTCGCCCATGCGCGGGGAGGGCCCCTTGGGGCCATCGTCTGCGCCCGGGAAGCGGACCGGCGACGCAGGCGACGCATAGGTCGACCCATCACCTTTGGAACTCGGCGTTTGCACGATGGCGCCGGACGCAAAAGCCTGAGGATCTTCGGCAACTTCGCCCAGCGTCTGGACGGGAGCCCAGGCGATGGAGTTCGCGTCGAGCCGCTCGGAGATTTCCGCCTTGGTATATTTGGCAAAGCCTTCGTCGATGAGGGCGATTACTTCCCCCATGTTCTGCCGGCGAGCCTTGGAGGTGGTGAAACGCGGGTCTTCGGCGAGGTCTTCGCGGTCGATCACCTTGCACATTGGGACCCAGTCGACGTCGCCCTGACGAGCGACGGTACATATCCAGTGGCCGTCTTTCGTCTGGTAGAAGTTGGAGATCGGGACGATTTGCTCGGTGCGGCTTTTGGTAGAGGCAATGCGGCCGAAGAAGAGCTGAATCGCAAAGTCAGAGCCCATAGCATAAAGGCCGGTGCGGAAGAGGGAGGCTTCCACGAGGCGACCTTTGCCTGTGCGTTGGGCCTCGACAAGGGCGGCGCATATGCCCGCGGCGGCAGACATGGACGTGGTGTGGTCGCCAAAGGCGGTGCGCAGGGCGTAGGGATCTTCGCCCTTGGGAATGGTGAGACGCGCAACGCCCGTTCGGCTCCAGAAACTCGCGATATCGAAACCGGGGCGGTCTGCGTCCGGGCCTTCAAGGCCGTAGCCGGTAAGCGAGCAATAGACGAGCTTCGGGTTCAGGCTGCGTAGGCTTTCATGGTCCATGCCCGACCGTGCCAGGCCGCCGGGGCGCACATTGGTGAGGAAGACGTCAGCGTCGGAGGCAAGCTTGCGGACGATATCCTGGCCTTCTTCGGTGGTTGTGTCGACGACGATGGATTTCTTGCCGCGATTGTCGAAGTCGAAGACAGGATTGTCCTGGTAATCGGTGCCGATGGTGCGGAAGAAATTCCGGATCGGGTCGCCGCCCGGTGGCTCGATCTTGATGACCTCTGCGCCCCAGTCGGACAGAATGCACCCGGCTCCCGGCGCGGCCATGTAGGTCGCGTATTCAATGACTTTCAATCCTTCGAGCATTCCTCAATCCCTGTGCCGGTTCTCAATTTTCTGGCACGAGGTTGGACGCTCGGAAATGAAAAGGGAAGTCCTGTGCCCTCACACGAAGCGATTGACGCAGCGTTAGAAAGACAGAGCCAGGGGCAGATCGTCAGAATTTGAAATCGGGCAGCTTGTCGAAGGCTTCCTTCAGGGCTTCGCCCCAACCCGAGGAGATCACCTTGAAATAGGGATCTTCCGGCGGAATACGGCTCACAATACCTGTTTCAAATGTGTCGATACTGTAGGCGTGCATATCGAGGGGCATGCCGACAGCCAGATTGGCCTTCAGAGTCGAGTCGAATGAGACATAGAGCAGCTTGATGGCCTGTTCGAAGCTCATCGACGGATCAAAGGCGCGCAGGATGATGGGGCGGCCATACTTGGTCTCCCCGATCTGAAAGAAGGGGGTTTCCTCACTGGCCTCGATGAAGTTGCCCTCCGGATAGATCAGGAAGAGGCGTGGCTCCATGCCTCTGATCTGGCCGCCGACGATCATGGTAGCACTGAAGGTGCTTTCTGACTCCTGCTGGCCTTCGGCCTGAGAGTGGATGACTTCCTTCAGCGTGTCACCTACGAGACGCGCGACCTGAAACATGGTCGGCGCTGCCAGCAAGGTCTGCTTGCGATCAGCCGGGATCACGGATCGCTCATCAAGCAAGCTGATTACGGCCTGTGTTGTGGCCAGGTTGCCAGCGGTCATGATTGT
Organism: Hyphomonas oceanitis SCH89; assembly: GCF_000685295.1. Taxonomy (GTDB): domain Bacteria; phylum Pseudomonadota; class Alphaproteobacteria; order Caulobacterales; family Hyphomonadaceae; genus Hyphomonas; species Hyphomonas oceanitis. The sequence goes on along the minus strand of NZ_ARYL01000026.1, from coordinate 17,315 downwards.
GATGACGCGGTCACCTTCGACGGACCATGTGAACATCTTCTTGAATGTGGAGATGTTGTCGACACCCGCATTTGTGCGCGTGTCGGACATGAACAGAAGCCCCTCGTCGAGGCGCAGTGCCACACAGTAGGTCATACGATCCCCGCCGATTTTCCCTGATTGGACATCAAGGGTTACTGCTGGACCTGAAGGGTGACAAGCAGGGATTCCACGCCATCCCCAAAGACTATTCCCGCGATGGGAGCGGCTTCTTCATAGTCCAGGCCCGTCGCGATGCGCACGTAACGTTCGTCTGGCGAGATCACATTTGAGATGTCAAAGCCGATCCAGCCAACATCAGGCACAAATGCCTCGGCCCACGCATGGCTTGCCTCCTGATGGATACGGTCATTCATCATCAGATAGCCGCTGACATAGCGTGCAGGAAAGCCCAGAAGGCGCGCCGCACTTACGAAGGTGTGCGCGTGATCCTGGCAGACGCCATGACCGACCTTGAGCGCTTCCTCGGCGGTTGTACCTGTATCTGTCCGGTCCGTTTCGTAGCCGATGGCCTCCCGTATCGTGCTTGACAGGTCATGCAGACGTTCAATCGTATTGGGATTTTCAGGCATGTCGCTGGCGAGCTTGCGAATGAGTTTGCCGGGTTGGGTCAACGCCGTCTGGCGCTTGTAATACCAGAGGGGCGCATGCCCGGAATGAAGGCCGACCACTCCGTTAGTCGGAATTGTGTCGACATCGCCGGTACAGGTGATCGAAATGCCGTTCTCACCGGGGTCGAGGCTTAGTAGTTGCACGCGATTCCCGTGCTGGTCATTGAAAGCACATTCCTCGCGACCGCCTTCAATTTCGATGGTCCAATTGTCTATTGTCTGGCTGTCGCAGGGCTTTGGGGTCAGCCGTATCTGCTGCAGGCCGTACGGGACGGGCTGGTCATAGGAATAGCGTGTCGTGTGGCTGATATGCAGTCTCATGATTTACTCGTAGAACCTGTAATCCTGCTCCACCTGAGAGGCGAGCGCCGCATTGGCCTTGATGAACTCCCGGATGAATTCGTGGAGACCGGAGTCTATGATGTTATCGATCGTGCGACCGGTTAGGCGCGCTTCCAGTTTCGCCGCGAGATCGTGGCTTGGGCGCGTGTCGCCATATTCGACGCCAAGTTCCCGCAGTGAATCGATCAGCCCGTCATAGCAGAAAGCGAGCGAACGCGGCATCCGCGCGTCAAGTATAAGAAACTCGGCAATCGCCTTCGGTGTGACGTTGCCGGCGTTGAGCCAGTGGAAGGAGCTTTCGGCCGAGGCGGAGCGCAGGATCATTTCCCATTGCACATTGTCGAGCGACGAACCCACAGGGGCGCCAGTGGGCAGAAGAACATAGTATTTAACGTCAAGGATGCGGGCCGTATTGTCGGCGCGTTCAATCAGCGAACCGATGCGCGAGAAACTGAAGATGTCATTGCGAAGCATCGTGCCCTGGAGGGCGCCGCGCACAAGCGCGCTTTGCTGACGCACGGTGGAGAGGACATTTGGCAGGTCGGCCTGAGCGACCGGCCTCCGCAACATCTCCTTTAGCACCATCCAGCCATCATTCACCGCTTCCCAGACTTCGCGGGTAAGGGCCGTACGGGTCGCGCGGGCATTATCGCGCGCCATCTGCATAACACTGTAGACGCTCATGGGATTGGTCTTGTCGCGAAGCAAAAAGTCGACGGCGCTATTGGGCGCGATCGTTTCGTGCTTGGCCCTGTAGGCATTGAGACACCCGACCGTGGTCAGAACGGAGGCCCATTCGTCTTCCCCAGCGGCGGCGCGCGTCAGGGCCATACGAAACCCAGCTTCGACCAGCCGCGCCGTATTTTCACTTCGCTCAAGGTAACGGGAGAGCCAGAACAATCCACCGGCGGTCTTGCCTAGCATGACGTCATTCCTCCAGCACCCATGTGTCTTTGGTGCCGCCACCCTGGCTGGAATTGACGACCAGCGAACCCTGTTTCATCGCAACGCGGGTCAGCCCACCGGGCGTTATGTCAATATTATCCGGCGAGACGAGCACGTAGGGCCGTAGATCAACGTGGCGCGGCGCGAGGCCGCTGCGGGTCAGGACGGGCACCGTTGAGAGGGCCAGCGTCGGCTGCGCGATATAGTTTGATGGCTTGGCGATGAGTTTCGCGCGGAAAGCTGCGAGTTCACGCTTGCTCGCGGCTGGGCCAACAAGCATGCCATAGCCACCAGAGCCGTGAACTTCCTTAACGACGAGTTCGTGCAGGTTTTCCAGAACGTATTTCAGCGAGTCCGCTTCGGAGCAACGATAGGTCGGAACGTTCTTCAAGATAGCCGTCTGGCCGGTATAGAACTCAACGATATCAGGCATGTAGGAATATATGGCCTTGTCGTCAGCGATGCCCGTACCCGGTGCATTGGCAAGGGTAATACCGCCAGAACGATAGACGTCCATAATGCCCGGCACGCCCAGCATTGAGGACCGGTTGAAGTTCAGTGGATCAATATATTCGTCGTCGATGCGGCGATAGAGGACGTCGACCGGCTGGTAGCCTTGGGTGGTGCGCATGGCGACACGACCGTCCACCACACGCAGGTCGTGGCCCTCGACGAGTTCGGCGCCCATCTGATCGGCGAGGAAGGCGTGTTCGAAATAGGCAGAGTTGTGAAGGCCAGGCGTCAGGACCGCCACGGTGGGTCGCCCTTCACTGCGCACCGGGGCGCACTTGCCGAGCGAGCGCCGGAGAAGGGTAGGATAGTTGCTGATCGGCTGGACCTTGATCTGCGAGAAGAGTTCCGGGAACATCTTCAGCATGGTTTCCCGGTTTTCGAGCATGTAGGACACACCCGACGGGGTGCGGGCATTGTCTTCCAGAACGTAGAACTCGTTGGCCCCGGTGCGCACGAGATCGACGCCGACAATGTGGGTGTAGACGCCGCCGGGCGGGGTCACACCGATCATTTCGGGCAGGAAGGCCTCGTTATTGGCGATAAGATGTTCCGGGATCCGACCCGCACGGAGAATTTCCTGACGGTGATAGATGTCGTGCAGGAAGGCATTGATCGCCTTGACCCGCTGTTCGATGCCGCGAACAAGCAGGCGCCATTCCTTGCCATCTATGATGCGGGGAACCAGATCGAACGGAATAAGCCGTTCGTCAGCATCTTTCTCGCCATAAACATTAAAAGTAATGCCGGTGCGCCTGAAGAATGTTTCGGCTTCGCGAGACTTCTTGTGAAGCTCGTTTATTTTGACGGATTCGAGCCAGGCACAGTATTCAGCGTAGGGCTGACGTGCCGATTCATCCGGTCCACGCATTTCATCAAAGAAAACTGTACTGCCACCCATAGATCCACAACGCACCAAATACTTAATCGTTGCAAGGGGGGAGAACCATGAGCCCAAGAGAGCCATCAGCCTGAGCAGGTTTTCAGCAGGCTGATGCAGATGCGATTTAGAAGCGAGCAAGTATGCGACAGTTGGGAAAGAGTGCTGCCGGGCTCCTTGCAACTAAGGCGCCGATCTGACAGCCACCCGGCACTGATTGGAGTTCCGCTTTCTCCCGACCGAAGCGCCACTCATCATGTCTTGTAAATCTGCAACCGCCTTTTGCGTTATCTGAAATTTGTAAAAGGACTGCCGGGTATCCATAAGGCCACGTGGCGGGCCGCGCACTTGCTCCTTGGATCTGCCGGTCTGGCAAACCTGCGCGACCGCTTAATCAAACGGCAATAACTGGGACGAAGCCGTCATTCCGGCCTCTCCCATTGAAGGGCGGCTTCCGGCGAGAGCTGACGCTCCCGCCACCGGAGCATGGAGCTTAACGCGTTAGGCATCGGCGGGGGAGTCCGCCGGTATGAGAGTACAAGTGCTGACTCGGCAGGAACTCGACGTTCCAGATTCGAGCGGAGCGCCGAGATACAGAAGTTTACAATGTATACTAGGGCGCGTTAAATACTGATTTTGGATGAAACGTTAGGTGCACGCCCCCATGGAACTGGAATCGATCTGCTTTTCGTCGGACTGCCGCAGCCGGGGCCTTTTCGATCAGATTGCCGACAAATGGTCGGCAATGGTATTGGCGATCCTGTCCGCTCGGCCGCATCGGTTCAATGTAATTCGCAGGCGATTGGAGGGCGTTAGCCAGAAGGCGTTGACACAATGTCTCCGCCGGCTTGAACGCAACGGGTTGGTCAACCGTCGCGTCATCTCCCTCTCACCGGTGGCCGTCGAGTACGAGATCACTCCGCTGGGACGCAGCCTGCAAAAGCCGCTGGGCGCATTGCACCAGTGGACGCTGGACAATCTCGCGGAGGTCGATGCGGCACGCGAGACCTTCGATGATCGACAATCGGACGACGCTTTCGGCGGCGTCCAGGTGGGGAATCGCACGGACTAGAACCCGGCGGGTCGGATGTCAGGTTACCTCAGCCCTACCAGGTTACCTTATGGTTCCTAATTGACACCAGGTTTACAAGTTATACCTAGACGTCCAGATTAACTGGAGCGTCGAATGACTGAGCTGAAACTACTGTCCCCGCTGAAAACCGATACGTTCGAATTCAGAAATCGCGTCTTCATGGCTCCCATGACGAGAGGCAGGTCGCCCGACCGTGTCGCGAATGAACTGACCGCGCGCTATTATGCCCAACGTGCCACGGCTGGCCTCATCATCACGGAAGGCACGCAGATCAGTGAGCAAGCGATCGGCTGGACGAATACGCCCGGGATTTACACCGACGAACAGATCGAAGGGTGGCGAAAGGTCACCCAGGCCGTTCACGAGGCCGGAGGCCTCATTTTCGCGCAACTCTGGCATACGGGCCGCGCGTCGCATCCGGACTTTCACGGCGGCGCACTGCCCGTTGCGCCGTCGGCGCTCCCCTTCAACAGCCAAGCCTTCACGCCCGAGGGGCCGAAGCCTACCGTAACCCCCAGGGCGATGACCGTGGAGGAGATCCAAAGTACGATCCTAGACTACGAGATCGCCGCACGCGCAGCAAAGGCTGCGGGCTTCGACGGCGTGGAAGTGCATGGTGCCAATGGCTATCTGCCCGCCCAGTTTCTCGAAGACGGGCCCAACAAACGAACCGACGCCTATGGTGGCCCTGTCGAAAATCGAGCCCGTTTCCTGCTCGAAGCGACCGATGCCGCCATCCGGGTCTTTGGGCCATCCCGCGTGTCTGTCCGGCTTTCGCCCCGGATCCCTTATAACGACATGGGCGATAGCGACCTGGAAGGCACCTACATGTTTGCCGTCGAAGCCCTCGAGGCGCGGAAGGTAGGGATGCTCCACTTCATGGAACCGGCCCAACTTCCGGACGGTCTCGATCTGCTCGCACCCGAAGCAAGAAAGCGGTTTACCGGTAAGTTCATCGTGAACGTTGGATATGATCGCGACACTGCCGAACGGGCGATAGCCACCGGTCTGGCCGATGCAGTGACGTTCGGAACGCTCTTCATCAGCAACCCTGATCTCCCCGAACGCTTCCGTCGCGACGCCGCCTTGGCTCCTTCCGACACCGCGACCTACTATGTGGGTGGCGAGCAGGGTTACACGGACTACCCGCTTCTCGGCTGAGGCTTCTGCCGAGGCAGCCTTCTCGATCCAGCCGCCCCGTTGCAAACGGATAAAGCGAGCGGTCGGATCGAGATTTTTTAAAAGTCTTGTCCCGCCGTCACGTTCTGCCCAGAACATTTCCGCTCTGGGAAAGGCTAAGCTGTTGGCTCATATTTGGCGTCAATCGACCGGGGGGGCGGCAAGGCGCGGACGGCCGGTTTCATCAGAAGAGGTCGTTCGCTCGGACGTAAAGGGAGGTCTTGATCTGGTCGAAAGCTACCGCGCTGTCGGCCTGGACACGGAAGAGTCGGACAATAGCGCGGAAACAGCTCTTCGCTCTACCGCATGGTGGTGGTGCGCTGATCGGCGGCGATATCGGGTCATAGAGGGAAATCGCGGGGGTGGCGGAGGAGGAGGCCGTCATATAGGAACCTCATCCCATTCCTTGTTGTTCCAATATTAGACAATAAGCCAATAAATAACAATGCAGTAAAGGCCGTAGTGGGGAACTTTTGATGCAGCTTGTTTCATTTGATTTCATCCCGAACCAGCGTCACGAGTGCACTAGAAAATGCACTAGCAAAGCACTAGCGTGCCTAAACAGTTGCGACAAAATTACGAGAGTGGTGATGGCACAGGGGATAAATAAACTGAGTGACAGAGCGATCAATGCCAAAAAAGCGGCGGGTCGTTACGCTGATGGAGGTGGTCTTTATCTTCAGGTTCAACCCGGTGGGTCTCGAACCTTTATCTTCATGAAGACGTATGGCGGCAAACGCCAGGTCCTCGGATTGGGAGCGTATCCCGCAGTAACGCTCGCGGCCGCAAGAACAAAGGCATTTGAACTTCGAAAACAGTTCGAAGAGGGCGAATTGGCCGAACTGGTGACAGCTGAAACCTCGCTCAGCGAGGCTCATCACCAGCTACAGATGAGGCGACGCGAAGAAAAACGCCTGGCCGCACAAAAGGAGGAGGCTCGCGTTACGTTTTCCGAATTTTCGAAAGATTGGATGGATAAGAACCTGGTCAGCCTTTCCAATCCAAAGGCAAGACAGCAATGGTACAATACGCTTCGCGACTATGCGAAGCCGATTGCCGGTCTGCCTGTAGACGAGATCAAGACGGAACATGTGCTCAACTGTCTGAAGCCGATCTGGCAAACGAAACCGGAAACAGCCCGCCGTGTGCAACAAAGGATCGAACGCGTGCTTGCCGCCGCTGAGGTTCTTGGCCTCAGAGACGGCAAAAACCCAGCACAATGGCAGCGTAATCTCGATCTGCTCTTGCCTAATATGCGCTCGCTTCGACAGCACCATCCGGCAATGCCCTATTCAAAATTACCGGATTACTTCGCGGAACTGTCGGGCAGATACAGCTGCGCATCCCAGTGCCTGCGATTTATTATCCTGACGGCTGTCAGATCATCTGAAGGCAGGGGTGCACTCTGGTCGGAAATCGACTTTGAAAAGTCTGTCTGGACCATACCCCCAGAGCGGATGAAGGCCCGCAAGGAACAGCGCATCCCCCTGAGCTCTGCGTGTCTGGCGCTTTTGGTCGAGCGCCGCTCGCTGGATACCTCTGGTTTCGTTTTCAAATCGCCGACAATTGCGAGTCACGTGTCAGAAGCTGCCTTGCGAAATCTTATGAGCGGTACTGGCGCCAATGATTATACAATCCATGGCTTCCGAAGCACATTTCGTGACTGGGCGGGCAACGCGACATCCTTCCCGAGAGAGCTCGCAGAGGAAGCACTTGCGCACCAGCTCGGGTCTGTCGAAGCGGCCTATCGACGTGATCTTGCCACCGAACGACGTCGAGAGCTCATGGAATCCTGGTCACAATACGCCACGTCGGCGAAGTAGCCTAGTGTCGGAGGCGGGCCCCCCAGATCCAAAATCTTAGGTGCAAGTCGACTGTCCAGGTCAAAGACATACGGGTTGTTTTTGGCGCTGACTGTGTCGGTCACCAAAATTTTGATTCATTTGTCGGAATAGGTTTGGCGCGGTGCCCCCTCTATCCAGTCCTGCACTTCCTGCTCCCGCCACCGGACAGCGTCGCCGGGCAGCTTCACAGGTGCTGGAAAGACTTTTGCGCGCACCTTTCTCCAAAGGGTGGTCCTGCTCCTGTAGCCGGTCAGGTCGAGAACCTGCTTTGCTGTTATCAATCTGGCCATTCCTCACACTCCACTTGTTGAATTGATACTGTCGGGTCAGGCACCTTTACGCGCGCGTGCCTTCCGAAATCCACTGTCACTCGCAATGAACGCCTCGAGCATCAGCGGCACCAGCATCGCGACAGATGTCTCAGCCCCATAGGTGCCAGAATGCACCCGGGCGTAGGCATCGAGGTCTGCCGCCTGCGCCGGCTCCACGCTGATCGATAGTTTCTGCGGTGTTCGGTCCGGCAACGGCCCGATCTTTAAACTCACTTCACTCATGGTTGTTGGCCTCCTTCATAGGGCTTCAGGACAATGTCCTTGTTGACGACGATGCCGAGCCGCCAGCCGGGGCGGATGGTGATGGTCGGCTGGACGTCGAGATTGCGGCGCACAATGTCCTGACCCGCCTGGTTTGCGCCCGTCTGGGCCGACCGGCGGAGGGCGCGTGCGATGTCCCCCTCATCATCGCTCGCAAGCTCGGAGCCGACCCCGAGCAGCGTTGAGAGCGCAACGCCCTGCAGCAGGCGCCAGGAGTGATAGTCGACCTTGTCTTCAAGACCGGCATATCCGCGCGCATCGACACCAGCGAGATTGTCGATCCGGATCGACGTGCCGTCAGGCATGATGATACGCGTCCAGACAAGCAGGGCGCGTGACTGGCCGAATGCGATGACACTGTCATAGCGGCCGATCACGCGGGCGCCTTGCGGCACAAGCACCGTCTCGCCGCTCACCGTATCATAGACCGGGTTCGTCACTTGCGCGATGACCTGGCCCGGCAGGTCGGAGTTCACCCCCGTGAGCAGGGTTGCAGGGATCACTGTCCCGGCCATCAGCTGCCAGGGGGAGACGGGCGTCTCGAGCCGGTGCGGATTGTAGATCGACGTGTCATCCGTCTCGCCGAGGAAATCCATCTTCCGTTCCTGCCGGTTCGGATCTTCGCTGAGCGACGCGCCAAACACGCCAGACGCAGAGTTCGCGAACGCTGACAGGTCCGGCATTTGCAGCGCGGGACGCTTGTCATCGGCTGTTTCTGACACCGATGACAGTCTTGCCCCGCTTGCTCCAACGGAGAAGAACACGCCGCTGCCGCGTGCGGCTTCGGACATGGCCGCCTCCCGCGCCGCAAGTTCCGCTTCGCGCATCTGGCGGGCCGTATCGACCTCTGTCGGCGGTGCAGCATCATAGGCCTCATCAAACGTCATGCGTCCTTCGCGCCGGGCTTTCAGGATGGGGCCGCCAAGGTCACCCGGCAGCGGCGGCCCGAGTTCCGGCGCCTCGGGCTTCACGTCGCCATAGCTTGCCGGGAGCGCTTCCAGGCCTTCGGCCGTCGGCTTTCTCGCGGTCGCGTAGAGCTCGCGTCCGGCCGTGGCCTTGTCCCTCTCCGGGGATTGAAGCGCAAATGCCAGCGATCCGAGTATGACCGCACTGGCTGTCCCTAGCAGGATAGCAAGCGCGCGCTTCGAGAACCGCCGGACCGGCCGGGGCTTGCCGCGGATCTCCAGAGATTCAGAGGCTGGGGAAGACCTCTGGCTCATCGGCCCGCATCTCCCAGATCGGACCGTGCGATCCGCACGACATCCTGCTTCTTCTCGCCGAGGCGGAGCTCGGCTTTCGCAAACAGGCGGTCGACCACATAATAATTCCCCGACATGCGGTAGTTCACCAATTGGGAGCGCCCGTCGCGGCCAATCACGAACAGGGCGGGTGTATCGCCCTGGTCAAGCCGGGCGGGGAACTGGATATAGACCTTTCGGCCATCGTCGAATACGCGCTCCGGGCGCCAGTGCGGCCTGTCACCTGCAAGCTCGTAGCGGAACTTCAGGCGTTCCAGCTGGAGGCCCTGCGGTGCATGCGGCTCCGCAGCCCGGGACGTGGCACTGGCAACATGGGTCACGAGTTGCTGGTCCGCATAACGCCAGGAGACGGCGGCCATATATGTCTCCTGGAATGCCTGAAGCTCGAGGTGGTAGGCGCGGCGTGACGTCGTCACAATCAGGTTTGTCCGGAGGCCGGGCTGGATCGGTTTGACGAGAATGTGAGCCTGCGCTGCCGTGCCAGTGCCCGACACGGTGTCGCCAAGTACCCAGCGGACCGTGTCACCGGCCGACACTGACAAGAGCTCCTCGCCGGGTTCGAGCGCGATGTCGGTCACCTGTTCTGGCGCGCAATAAACCTGATAGAGTGCTCCGACTGTGTAGGGATAGACTTGGATCGCGTTCATGTAATTGTCGAGCGAGGGTTCGATGGACGCCTTGCTGTTGGCAGTCTCAATCGCCTCAAAGGGTTTGAGCGATGACGCGACAGCGGCAGCAACAGGCAGGGGCTTCAATTGTCCCGGCATCGGCACCGGGTGGTAGGTCGTCAGCACAACAGGTGATGGCACGCCGTCCAGGTCTTCTTCCGGTTCGAGAAAGAGGTCTTCGGCGAACGCTGTGTCATCCGGCAGCTCCGCATCAAGCAAGATGTCGGGCGCCCCAGCGCCAGAGGGAAAGGTTTCGCAAGCCGTAAGGCAAGTCGCACCGAGAAGGATCAGGGCAAGGCGTTTCATGGAAATCTACTCCTGTTTGTGGTCTTGCGACCAGTTGAGGCCATGGACGTAGAGTCCCAGCGGATTGGCTCGCAGGGTTTCCACATCGCGGGGCGGATCGATCACAATGGAAAAGATGCCCGTGTGGTGTGACCGGTCGATCTCGGCGCCATTTCGGAATGCCGTCTCGCGCCAGCGCACGGTGAAACTGTCATCGGAGGAGCGTACGACGCTGGTCACGTCGACCGAGACCGAGCGGTGTCCGATATCGGCGAACGGGTCATTGTCACGGGCATAATCGTTGAGTGTCGCGGCGGCCCGGTCGGTCGCATAGGCATAGGCCTTCAGCCAGTTCTGGCGCACCACGACCGGATCAATGGAAACCGAGCGCGTATTTGTGACAAAGTTCGCGAGATGATACGCGATCTGTGCATCGGTCGGCTCGTACTGCCCCTCGGCCGGGCCGACGGCGCGTACGGCGCCGTCTGTCGTCAGTTCAACCACATACGGCGTCACAAAAGACTGGGTCGAGCGCCAGACAAGCCCGCCTGCCAGCACGAACGCGAGCGCAATCGATCCGAGGGCCGCGAGGCGCCAGTTTGCGGCCTGAACCCGGTAGGAGCCGATCCGGTCGTCCCAGGCCTGAGCCGCGCGCTGGTAGGGTGTGACAGGTTCGGGTGTGTCGCCGTATCGGCAGGTTGTGCGTTTCCAAAGCATCTCTGTCTAATCCTCGTCTGATCGGAGCTGAACGGATGTGCCACCGCCTGGCTGGTCGCCGTCTCGGACGGCAGAGGCGGCCATCATGCCGGCATCACGGGTTGTCTGGCTGCGCCGGATGCGGCTTGCCCAATCGGGCGCTGACCGGTCATTGGCGGCTGGGGGCTCGGAAGGGCCGGCGCCTGTTCCGCCGGTCGCGGCAAAGGCAGCGCGGCTGCCCGCCTGAGCCTTTGCGCCAGGATTGCCGAAGGCGCGCTTGGCGAACCCAGCAGCACCTGACGCCACGGTCTGGACCCCTGCGCTTGCGACGCCGCGGGCGCCCGCAGCCGCGGCGCCCATGCCCGTCTTGCCGGAGCGCGCCGCGCCGAGCGAATAGGCTGTACGCGCGCCGCCTGCCATCGAGGCTGCGGCACCGACTGCGCTGCGGCCACCCCCGGCCACGGCGGAAACGGCTGACTTCGCAACCGTCCCTCCGGCCACCGTGCCTGCTGCAACCCCCGCCATCGTGCCGACCGCCGTGCCTGCGCCAAGCTGCGGTGCGCCGGAAACAAGGCCGGTCGCAATGCCGGGCCCGAACAAGCCGAGGGCGAGCAAGGCGAGCGACCCCAGGATAACGGAAGCCGCCTGCTCAAGCGTCACATTGTCCGGCTCGAACGTGGATGTGATGCTTGTGAAGATCGTGGATCCGATGCCGACAATGATGGCGAGCACCATGAGCTTGATGCCCGAGGCAATCACATTGCCGAGCACCTTCTCGGCGAGGAACGAAGTCTTGTTCCAGAGCGCGAAGGGAATGAGGACAAAGCCCGCCAGCGTTGTCAGCTTGAATTCGATGATGGTCACGAAGAGCTGGATCGCGAGGAAGAAGAAGGCGAGGAGCGTGATCAGCCAGGCGAGGAAGAGGACCGCGATGATCACGATATTTTCGAAGAAGGCGATCGGGCCTGTCAGTTTCCGGATTTCATCCAGCAGGGGATAGGCGGCATCAAATCCGGTCGCCGCGACGAAGCCGGGCTTCACGATGTCGTCTGCCGTCAGTGTCCCGCCGGTTGCATTGAGTCCAAGCTGGGCAAAGCTTCGGAACACGACGTCGGCGAGCAGGGCGAAATTGCCGAGGATCAGGGCAAAGGCGCCGACATAGAGGACCTTTTTCAGGAACCGGCCGATGACGTCCGTGTCCGGTCCCATGGCCCAGAAGAGACCGGCCAGCGTCACATCGATTGCGATCAGCACCGAAGTCAGCCAGGCGACATCGCCCTGTAGGAGGCCGAACCCGCTATCGATATAGGCGGAGAAGGTCGCGACAAACCGGTCGATGACATTGAGATCCTCCATGGCCATCAGTTCCGGGTGTAGGCGGCGCCGTCGCCGCGGAAGCGTTCGTGCCGGACCCGCGCCTGCTCTTCGAGCGCGGCGCGCCGGGAAGCCTCGACCGCCTCCATCCGGTACTGGGCCGCCATCAGCTGCTGCATCTGCATTTGCTGTTCGACAGAGAGGGCGATCAGCTGGTTGCCGGCCTGGGCCACAGAGAGATTGCCTGAAGCCGACTGGCTCTCACTGACAAGTTCGCTCAGCGTGCCTTGAGAATCAGCAATGGCCGACACGATCCCTGACTGGACCTGCACAGCGCCCGCAAAACTCCCCCGCGACAGACGCCACTGATCTTTTGCCTGCGCGGTGATCTCTGCGTTCGAGACGTCCTCGTAGCTCTCCGGGAAGGCCTCCTCATACCGGCGTTCTGACTCTTCAACTTCGTAGGAAATCTCGTCGGCCTCACGCATCAGCGTGTCGATCCGTTCTAGCAGGCGTTTCAAATGCTCGATGGACCCATAGTCGAGGCGTTTGAGGTCCTCGGCCTGGTTCACCAGCATTTGCGCCTCGTGCTGGAGCTGCGTGATCTGGTTGTTGATCTGCTCCAGCGTATTGGTGGCCGTCACGATGTTCTGCACCAGGTTCGTCGGGTCGATCACGACGTCACCGACACCGAGCAGGGCGTCTGCGCGCGGCACCGTCAGGGACAGTCCCAACATCCCCACGAGTACAGCGGTCACTCTGCGGCGCATGGCACGGCCTCCCTGTCAGCGATGAGGTCAGAGGCCCAATCGAGCCCCTTCGCCGCGAGCCAGGCGGCAGCGAACCCGTCCGGTCCCACGACGTCCATAACCTCATCCATCTGCACCTGATCGGCCTTCGACCCGGCCGCGCAGAATGCGAGCGCCACGGGACCCAGCTCCAGATCGAAGAGCCGGTTGCCCGCCGGGCATTGCAGGTAATAGTCCCGTTTCGGCGTTGCCCGCGCGATCAGCTGGGTCTGCCGGGCATTGAGACCAAACGCATCATAGGTTTTTGCCTGTCCGGGTTCTTCGGCCCGTGCATTGGCGAGGAATATCCGGGTGGGCGCGCTTTCGATCAGGGCCGGTGCAATCGCGCTCGAAGTAATGTCCGCCAGGCTCTGTGTCGCAAACACGACCGAGACGTTCTTTTTGCGAAGAGTCTTCAGCCAGTCCCGCAGGCGTCCTGCAAACAGCGGATGATCAAGGAAGAGCCAGGCCTCGTCGAGGATGAGCAAGGTCGGACGGCCGTCGAACCGCGCCTCCAGCCTCTCGAAGAGATGCGCAAGGACAGGCGCGGCAAGGCGCCTGTCCGACATCAAGGCTTCCATTTCAAAGCACGCCAGATCTGACGCTGCAAAACTGTCCGCATCTGCGTCGAGTAGCACGCCATAGGGCCCGTCCAGCGTGTAAGGCTGCAGCGCTTGCCTCAAAGCCGACGACTGGATCAAAGCCGTCAGCCCCGTCAGCGTGCGCTGGCGGCGCGGGGCTTCAGCCAGGCTCTTCAGCGCCGACCAGACGGCCTGGCGTACTTCCGGGATGATCGTGACGCCTTCCTGTTCGATCAGTGCCAGGATCCAGTTCTGCGCGGCAGCGAGCGATCCTTCATCAGATATTTCACTCAATGGCTGGAACGCGTGACTGCCGCCCAGGTCTAGGTCATACCAGTCACCGCCCAGCGCCATCGTCATGGCGCGCGCCGACTTTCCCTTGTCGAACACGAAGACCTGGGCGCCTTCATAGCGCCGGAACTGAAGCGCGAGCAGGGACAAAAGAACCGACTTGCCGGCCCCTGTCGGCCCGACAATCATCATGTGCCCGACATCACCCTGGTGCGCCACCAGCCGGAACGGGGTGGAACTGGCCGAACGTGCCATCAGGAGCGGCGGGCCATCCAGATGGTCATTGCGCTCGGGCCCGGCCCATTGGGTCGACAGCGGCGCCATATGGGACAGGTCGACCGTATTCAGGATCGGCTGGCGCACATTGGCATAGGCCTCGCCGGGCAGGGTCCCGAGCCAGGCATCGAGGGCGTTGAGGGTTTCCGGGGTGGCGGTAAAGCCGCGGGCATTGATGACGCGTTCGGCAGCCCGGATACGTTCTTCGGCAACCAGCGGATCGGCATGGGTGAGAACGAGCGTTGCCGTGTAATAGCCAAACGCGACATGGCCTGCGCCGAGCGCCTGCAGGGCGGCGTCGACATCAGAGGCCTGATTGTCGGCGTCCGTGTTGAACTGGGTGGCCGGTTCATTGGTCAGGATTTCCCGGACATACGACACGAGCGAACGGCGCTTGGCCAGCCAGGCCCGCATGTAACGGTTGAGGATCTTCTCCGCGTCCGCTTTGTCGAGCGGTATGAACCGCGTCACCCAGCGGTACGGGAACCCGAGCTGGTCAAGTTCCGCCAGGAGGCAAGGCTCGCTCGTCCCCGGGAACTTGCGCACCGTCAGGACTTTCAGCGTCTCGCCGCCGAGCATGGGGGCGAGCCCACCGGTCACGTCCGTGTCGGCAAGCAGGCCGTCGAGGAACATCGGCGCCTCCGGTGCCCGAACTGGATGCCGTTTCAGGGAGATGCAGCCATGCAGGTAGGTCAGCGTTTCATCGTCATCCAGAAACCGTGCCTCCGGCATAAGGTCCGCCATGAGGTCCAGCGCCCGTACTGTCTCGGTTTCGAAACGGTCAAGGTTTTCAGCAAAGAAGCTGCGCGGCGCTGCGGCTGGATCTTCGATGAACAGCTGCTCGACGCGGGCTGTCCGGTCGGCTGGTGGCATCCAGCTGAGGGTCAGATAGCAATCGGTTTCAAAATGCCGGCCCACCTCTTCGAACTGGGCGCGGCGTTCCGCGTCGACCAGCCAGGCGGCCGGATCACGCCAGCTGTTGTCCGGATACGAGGTCGAATCCCGCCGGTCTGCTTCGAACCAGAGCGCCCATCCGGACCCGAACCGCATCAGCAGATTATTCATCCGGGCAGAGATGGAGACCAGTTCTTCCGGCGTCGCGCTCTCAAGGTCAGGGCCACGATAGGCAATCGTCCGCTGCAGGCTGCCATCCTTGTTGAGGATGATGCCGGGCGCGATCAGCGCGGCCCATTTGAGGTGGTCGGCGAGGCGCGCCGGGCGGGCGCGGTATTCACGGAGGTTCAGCATGCGAGATACCCCTTGTGGCGGACGTGCCGGATCAGAACGTCGACAAATTGCGGATCACGCCGCGCCGCAAACACGCAGAGCCCGTGCGCGATCAGCCAATAGGCGAGCCCCACAATCCAGAGCTGGAGACCGAGCCCAAGCGCTGCGGCGAGCGTGCCGTTCACGATGGTCGCCATGCGCGGCGCACCCGCGATCAGGATCGGCTCGGTGAGCGCGCGGTGGACCGGCGTCACATAGCCTTCAGGGAGGGACGAACGGCCAGCCATCAGAGCGTCGCCCCGCCGCCGAACGAGAAGAAGGAAAGGAAGAACGAAGTGGCCGCAAACGCGATCGACAGGCCGAACACGATCTGCAGGAGCTTCCTCATCCCGCCGCCGCTTTCCCCGAACGCAAGGCCGAGGCCGGTCAGGATGATGACGATCGTGGCGAGGATCTTGGCGACCGGGCCCTCGATGGATTCCAGGATCGATTGCAGCGGTCCTTCCCAGGGCATGCCGGAACCCGCCGCATGGGCCGGCAGGACAAGAAGGGCAGCAAGCGCTGTCAGGCTGAGGGCTTTGCCCATATCTCGGTTCATCGGTCGTGTTCCTTTCAGTGGTGGAGTGCAGAAGGCTGGAGCGACGGCAGGTTCGGCAGGACGAGCTGTAGGTCGGGCACAATCGGGCGAAGGTCATAACCATGCCGACCGAGCCCGCAGAGCGAGGCGACGGTCTCGACCCGGCGAGACCCATGTTGGCGCGCGATGAACACGACACTGTCTATCGTCTCAGAAATGAGATCATGTGGCACGTTCACGGCCGCCTCGCCGACCAGCTGTTCGAGTCGGGAAAGACCCGCCAGCGCAGAGTTTGCGTGCAGGGTCGCGATCCCGCCCGGATGGCCGGTATTCCAGGCCTTCAGCATGTCGAGGGCTTCGGCCCCGCGTACTTCGCCAATTACGATCCGGTCGGGCCTGAGACGCAAGGTCGAGCGCACAAGGTCTGACAGGGAGACCGATCCCGGCTGCGTGCGCAGTTGCACGACATCCGGTGCGCCGCAGGAAAGCTCGCGCGTGTCTTCCAGGATGACCAGCCGGTCGCCGGTCTCGGCCATTTCAGCAAGGAGCGCATTGGCGAGTGTTGTCTTGCCAGACCCGGTGCCGCCGACGATCAGGATGTTTGACTTGTCGAGCACTGCGCGCCGCAGGGCATCGGCATGGTGGCCACTCATCACGCCGGAGGCGACATATTCATCAAGCCGGATGACGCGTCCGGCCGGTTTGCGGATCGAGAAACAGGGGCCCGGCGCGACCGGCGGCAGGACGCCTTCGAACCGTTCGCCTCCCATGGGCAGCTCGGCCGACACAAGCGGCGCGTCCGCCGTCGCGTCACGCCGCATATGGGTTGCGACCAGCCGGATCACGCGCTCGACCTGGGCCCGTGCCAACACCGCGCCGCAGGCAGTACGCCCCGCGCCATGCCGTTCGATCCAGAGCCGGCCATCGGGGTTGACCATGATCTCGACGACCTGGGCGTCGGCAAGCGCCGCCATGATGACGGGCCCGAACGCGGTGGCCAGCATGTCACGGGTGCGCGAAAGGCTCTGGGCTTCACGCATCGATCCCGCTCCGCACGCCAAGCCGGTCGAGCTCGGCTTCGCTGACAAAGTCGGACGGCGCAGCAACGAACTCCTCGATGGCATTTTGCAGGATCCTGTCGCCGGAGCGCACGCTTTCGGCCACCTGACGAACAAAGAAATCGAACTTTAGGTCACCCTTGGCCCGCGCCGCATCGAGCTGGTCGGCCGGCACCGGCGGCGTCACGGTCAGAAAATAGCGGACATAAGTCGAGACCGTCTCGCCGAGGTGGTCTGCCTCCCGAAAAGTGGTCCGTTA